>NZ_JBEOWP010000014.1:0-158103 GCF_040296095.1 Micromonospora sp. NPDC002389 | reverse complement strand
GGAAACGCCCGGCAACATTCCGAACCCGGAAGCTAAGCCCTCCAGCGCCGATGGTACTGCACCCGGGAGGGTGTGGGAGAGTAGGACACCGCCGGACATCTTTTCGATTTAGGGCCACCCCCATCTGGGGGTGGCCCTAAACGCATTTGGGCTCCCTTAGCGCGGCCCAGCGTGGCTTTCGCGAGTCGTGGCACCGCCGTAGACAAGGCAAGAAGAGAGTGGCTGGCTCACCCTCGCTGGGCGTAGCTGGAGCCGCTGCGCCGCCGACCCTGCCCCTAGCGGCCTGGATGGGAGCGATAAGGGGGGCGCTGCGGCATCACAGCCTGCGGCGGTGGGCAGCAGCAGTCCGGCGGAGGCGCCGAACCGAGATTGGTGCAGGCCCCTGGACGACGGTCATACCCGCAAGGGTTCCGCTCGGGACTCGACCGTGTGTCGCGCCCGGGATCGGCATGGCCCGCCACACCGCCCGCCTGCGCCGCTGATGGCCGGGCGAGGAAGGGTGTTAACAGGGGACCCCTGCTATGCACGAGGCGTTAACAGGGGACCCTTCCTTACACGGAAAGCCCCGCCGGCGTGGGGCCGGCGGGGCCGTGATGGAGCTGGTGGAGGACGGACGTCAGGCGCCGGGCTCCTTGGCGCAGATGAAGCGCGGCTCGGCGCTGTACGTCCAGGTGAACTTCTCCCGCTTGACCACCTTGCCGTCCTTCTTGATGACCCGGAAGGCGTCCTGGGTGAAGCCCTGGCTGCCGCTGGCGGGGATACAGGTCGGGCCCGGCTCCAGGTAGACCGTCTTGGACGACGTGATGTTGCGTCGCGGGCTGTACTCGGTCTTGACGCTGTCCCAGATCTTCGTGCTCCAGATCGACACGGTGATCGAGCTGCCCGTGTACGAGGTGTCGATCAGGACGCCGTGGTCGGTGTTGTTGCGGAACTTGAAGTCGAGGTTGGGCCAGAAGATGGTCGACTCGATGACCGACGGGTAGCGGCTGAAGTAGTACGAGTGCGGCTTGTGTTCGACGTCTTCGAGGCCGGCGTAGTACGTGGCGTTGAACAGCGTGGTGGTGAACTGCGAGGTGCCGCCGCCGACGCCCGGCACCAGCTTGCCGTCCATGATCACTGGCGCGTCGCGGTAGCCCTGGGCGTAGCCGCGCTCACCGGTGTGCCCGTTGAGCGAGAACGTCTCGCCGGGCAGCACCACGGTGCCGTCCACCTTCTTGGCGATCGTCACGATGTTCTGGCTGCGCGCCGAGGAGAGGCCGCCGGTGAAGTTGGTGGTGAAGGAGGAGACCTTCTCCTTGATGCCGAGGCCGCCCAGCTTCTCCGCGGTGAGCTTCGGCTTCTTCTCCGTCAGCTTCGCGGTGATCGTACGGTCGTCGGTGCGGGGCAGGACGGCCATCAGCTCGTCGCCCAGGCCGTCGGTGTCCACCTGCTGGCCGGCGCGCCCCTCGACGACCTTCGGCTTGCCGCCGGAAATGGTCATCGTGGCGTCCTTGGGTGCCACCTCGACCTCGTTCAGCCGGTTCCCCAGGGCGTCCCGCAGCCGCTTCATGTCGATGCTGGCAGTGAGCTTGCCCGTCTTGTCGGCCTTGAAGCGGAGGCCCTTCGCGATAGCCGCTGCCGGGATGTTCACCGAACCCCGGTCCGTGGTCAGCTTCACCGGTGCGGCGACCGCCGGCTCGGCCAGCTCGCGCACCAGACGGTCCACCTCCTCGGCGGAGGTGGCCGGGTGGTTCTCCACCAGCGGCACCGTCACCGGCTGGCCGCTCAACCAGCCCGCCTTGACCACGTCGGCGGAGTGCTCCGGGTCGACGGCGAGGCTCGGCTTGGGGTGACGCACCTTCGGCTTCGTGCCGGTGAACGTGATCGCCGGCATGGTCATCTTGCGGCCCTGGTCGCCGACGAGCTTCTTCAGCTCGGCTTCCAGCTTCGGCACGTCGACGGAGACCACCGGTTCGACCTGCCGCGAGCCGACCAGCCGGTCCACCGCGTGCGCGTCGGTGGAGGCCGCAGCAGCCACCGTGGCGTCCACGTCGACGGTGAGCCCGACCTCGGCCGGGTTGATCTCGGCCGTCCGCTCGCCGATGCGTACCTGGATCGGGGCGGCGAGTTCGGCGGCGCGACGGTCGAGCTGTGCCCGCAACTCACGTGCCGCGTCGGTCCGGCTGCGCCCGCCGAGCTCGGTGCCCATCACGCTGGTGCCTCGGGGCACGTCACCGGCGTACGCCCAGACGGTGACCGCGCCCACCGAGGCGAGCACGGCGGTGGCCACCCCGGAGGCGAGGAGCAGGCGGAACCGGCGCGGCCGGGCCGGTGTACCCGGCGGGGCGGCGCTCGCCTCGGGCTCCGGCCGATCGTTCGGCCAGTTGACCGCGGTCACTTCCACGGTGGGCCGATCGTCGGCGGGGGGTTTCTTCTCGCCGTACAACGTCACAGCTACCTCTTTGGGGAACTACCGCAGGGGGATGGGACCCACCCGGAAGACAACTACGGTAACCAACGGTGCGGCCGGCGGGGAGTCCGAGTGACCCGTCAGTCGTCCGGAGAGCCCGTCCGGCAGGTCGGAACGGCTCTCACGGTCACTCCTGGTGACCGTTCATTCGTCGGCGGGTCAGCGGCGCTGCGACGGAAGACCAACCAGCCCATCACCAGCGCGGTTCCGGCAGCGGTGGCCAGGGCACAGGACAACACACCGGTGACGGTGCGCGGCGCGATCAGGGTGGCCGCCACCGCCAGCACGGCCGACGCCACCCACAGCGGTAGGGCCGGCCACCGGGCGGCGGTCGCCACCCGATCGTTGACGAGCATGAACACCACCGCGTAGAGGGCGCCGGTGGCGGCGAACAGCGGCGCGGAACCGGCGAGATGTCGGTAGTCGGTGCCGCCGACGAGCTGGAACGCCATCTCCCCGCCGATGGCGGCCGCCGCGACCAGGACCGCGCCGCAGGCCAGGATCAGCCCCAACGCCACCAGACGGGCCCGACGGTCGCCCTGGGCCAGCCGAGGCAGCACCAGCAGGGTGACCACCTGAGGTGCCCACAGCGCGCCCTTGGTGAGGACCGCGCCGACGGCGTACGCGCCGGAGTCGGCCGCCGGCAGCAGTTGGCGGGCGAGGAGCAGATCGGCGTACGAGATGGTGAGCATCGCCAGCGTCGCCACGCACGCGGTCGTCACCTGGCGTCCACCGAGTGGCCGGGACGCGGCGGCGTCTGCGGAAGCCGGCGGGGGCGTCACGGCGACGGACGGTGCCGCGAGGCGAGCCAGGATCGGGATGGCGAGCAGGCCGGTGAGCGTACCCAACAGCAGGCAGGTCACCGGTCCCCGACCTGCCAGGAGGCCGACGACCAGTCCGCCGTAGCGGCCGACGGCCAGCACGGTCATCGCGGCGGCGAGCCGCAGGAACCGCTGGTCCCCCTGAAGTTCACCGAGCCAGCGGCCGCTGAGCACGGTGGCGAACGTGGTCGCCGCGAGCAGCAGCGCCAGGGCCACCGGCAGCCGCAGGGCCACGGAGAGCACGGGTGTGGCCGCGAGGGTGGCCGCTGCGGTGAACGCGGCGGTGCGCAGAGCCAGCCCGGCCTCGCCACCGCTCTGGCGACGGGCCCGGTGCGCCGCGACCGCGATCTGCAGACCGAAGCCGGGGACCGCGGCGATCGCCGCCAAGGCGAGGACCGTGGCCAGTGCGCCCAGATCGGCGGCGTTCAGTCGGCGTGCGCCCAGCACGGGTACGACGTACGCCAGTGCGTTGGTCGCCAGGGTGGCGACGGTGACGGCGGCACCGGCCGCGCCGAACCGTACCCTCGCGGCGTCCTTGCCCCTGGTCCGTGTCATGCCACTCCGCGTCGTGCCGGCGGCCGGCGGACCCGCTCGGGTCCGGCCCGGGCGGATTCGAGTCGGGAGATGGCCCGACCGGCAAGACCCTACCGGCCGGTAGATGTCTCCGACAGCCCCTGCCTCAACGGTCGGTGAGCGTCTAGTGTGCTGCCCCATGGCATCGACGAAGCGGTCACCGGCAGCGACCTCCGGTGTGGCGGCGATCCTCCCGCAGCGGTTGCTCGCCGGGGCGATCCGCCGGGTCTATCCCCGGGTGGAGCCGGAACTGGCGCGGCTGACCGACTTCGTGCCGGCCGGTGGCACCGCCGTCGACGTGGGTGCCTGGTACGGGCCGTGGACGGCGCGACTCGTACGGCGTGCCGACCGGGTGGTCGCGGTGGAGCCGACCAGCGCCCTGGCCGGTCAGCTCCGGGTGGCGTTCCCGACCGTCGAGGTGGTCGAGGCTGCCGTCTCCGACCACGAGGGCACCGCGACGCTCTATCTCCCCGAGGGCGGGGCGATCGTCGGCACCTCGTCGTTGGAGGACGAGACGCAGGGCCACCCGGTGTCCGTCCGGCGGATCACGCTCGACTCGCTCGGCCTTACCGACGTGCGGTTCGTCAAGCTCGACATCGAGGGCCACGAACTGCCGGCGCTGCGGGGCGCGGCGGAGACCGTCCGGCGTGACCGTCCGGTGCTGCTGATCGAGGTCGAGGAGCGGATCCAGCCGGTCGAGCCGCTGCTGGACCTGCTGACCGGCTGGGGGTACCGGGGATACGTGCTGCCCGACCGGCAGTGGATTCCGCTTGCCGACTTCGACCTCGGCGGGCACCAGCGGGAGTCCATCGCGCGGGTCGGCCAGAGCTTCGCCCGACGGGTGCTCTGGCCGCGTCCGCGCTACGTCAACTCGGTGCTGTTCCGTCCCGAGTGAGGGTCCGCCGGACGAGAAGCCGACGGGCTACCCCTCCGGCTCGGGTGCCGGATCGCCGATCGCGATCTCGTTGGTGCAGAGCGTCATGTCCGTGCCGGTCACGGTCAGCTCCACACTGTCCCCGCCGCCCACGATCCGGAAGAAGCGCTGGTTAAGCCCCTTCCTGATCGGGAAGACCGCCTCGCCGCTGCCCAGTCGCAGCGTGGCCGTGCCGTCGGCCGAGCTCAGGTAGCCGACGCGTACCACCCAGTGCCATGAGAAGCGCGGCTCGTTCAGCGGTATCCGGATCGTCTCGCCGCCGGCCACCAGGTAACCGCAGCCCTCGCGGGGGCCGGGCTGGATCGTGCTGCCCACGACCGTGGCCACCTTGACCCGGCCCAGTCCGTCGAGCACCGACGGGTGCTCGGCCTCGTCGACGTAGGTGGGACGGGCACCGAGCGCGTGGAAGAACCGGGACTGGAGGTTGTACGGCTCCGAGAGGCGCGGTACGACGTTGTCCGGGACCGGGGAGTCGAAGAAGACGGTGTCGGGTGGTGCACTGGCCAACTCGATCCGCACCGTGTCGATGTACGACCGCCCGGACTTCGCCGCCCACTCGTCGCCGTACCGGGACATGGTCCAGGCGGTGCCGAGGCAGACGGCCACCAGGACCAGGGCGAGCGTGATGGCCACCGGCTCCCGGTAGCGCTCCGGCAGCGGGCCGGACAGTCCCGGTGGCGGTGATCCGGGCGACGCCGGGTCCGGCATGGCCGGTTCCGCGTCGGGCGGTGCGGCGTCGGACGGTGCGGTGGCGGGCGGCCGGGCCGGCCCGACCACGGCTACTCCGAGGCAGATCGCGGCGACCACGACCACGTCGCTGACGTATCGGGGCACCCCGCCCGCCACGCCGCTGAAGGCCGACCCGAGCCGCGTGGCGGCCAGCATCGCGGCCACCATGACCAGGTACGCGACGAGCAGCAGCCAGGCCCGTCCGGCGCGCGGACGACGGCGGACCGTCCCCACGACCAGGGCGACGACGATCACCCAGCTCGCCCAGGTGCCGATCTCCGGCGGCGCGGTGACCGGGGCGCCGTCGCCGGCCCCGAGCCACTGCCACGGCCCGCCCACCAGGCCCGGCACCACGGTCGAGTTGAGCATCTGGGTCAGGAACGAGAAGACCTCGTCGGGGGAGTCCGGGCGGCGCAGGGAGGACTCCGACCGTGTCAGGTACGCGGCCATGAAGACGAGCGAAAGCACCGTCAGCAGCAACCATGACGGCCACCAGCGACGGATCGTGGTCCAGACGGTGCGCAGCGGGCCACCGTCGGCGTAGAGGGTGGCTGTCAGCAGGAAGACCAGCGCCACGACCAGGATCGCCTTCTCGAAGAAGAAGAGCCCGAACAGGACGGAGAGCGCCAGGGCCACCAGGTGCCGGGGCCGTCGGGTCCGTACGTAGTCGACCTGCGCGCGGATCGCGAGCACCATGGCGATCTGCATCGGCAGCATGTTGACGCCGACCGCCCACCAGGACGTCGCCTCCAGCGTCAACGGGCTGAACAGCAGCAGACCGAGCGGCAGGAGAATCAGCCACGACGGCTGGAGCAGGCGGCGCAGCAACTGGAGGAAGACGACGCCGAGGATCGCCTGACCGAGCGCCATGAGCAGCACGTACGGCCAGTAGTCCAGGCCGACGTACTCGGTGACCAGCCAGATGATCAGTCGCCCGCCGGGCATGAGGTGGTTGTTGTAGAGCGCGAACAGGTGCGCGACGGTCAGGTCGGACTCCGCGGCCTGGGTGATGAGCACGTAGTCGTCGGCCGCCAGGAAGCCGCGGAACGCCACGTGGGTTCGCCAGAGCACGCTGAGCGTGATCATGGCCAGCGCGGTCGCCCGGATCGGGTCGCCGTTCCACCATCCGGCCGTCCGGCCAGGCGCCGCCGTCACGTCCGCCCCCGTCGATGTCATGGCGGGAAGATTGCCACACCGGGTATGTCGCCCCCATCAGGCCAACGGATGGTTCGACGGCCGCTGCTGCGACGGGCCGCGTACAGTGGCCGCCACCAGCGTGGCCGATGCCGCGCCCGGCTGTGATGGGGTCGACGGATGCGGGAACGGCTGGTGCCGCACGCGGTGGCGGCCTCCGTCGTGGCGGTGGTGCTCGCGCCGCTCGCCCGGCCCGGCTACGTGTTGCGGTACGATATGGTGTTCGTGCCTCGGCAGACGTCGAGTTGGGAGCTGATCGCTCCGGCCACCGCGTTGCCCCGGGCCGTCCCGCAGGACGCGCTGGTGGCGTTGGCTAGTCAGCTGGCCCCGGGATGGTTGCTGCAACGGCTGGTCCTGGTGGCGATCCTCTATCTGGCCGCGCTGGGTGCCGCGCGGCTCGTCCCGACCGAGCGGGTGGCGGTACGGGCGGTAGCCGCACTCGGGTACGCCTGGACCCCGTTCCTGGCCGAGCGGTTGCTGATCGGACAGTGGGGGTTGCTGGTCGCGTACGCGGTGCTGCCGTGGCTGTTGCGGGCGGCGATCGGGGTGCGGGCGGGTGAGCGGTACGCCCTGCATCGCCTGCTGCTGTGCGTGGCGGCCTCGGCGATCACGCCGACCGGTGGGCTGCTCGCGCTGGTCGTGTCGGCGGTGTTGCTGGTGGGGCGGTATCCGGGGGCGATCCGGGCGGCGTCGACCGGGCTGGGCGTGGCGGTGCTGCTGAACGCGCCGTGGCTGGTGGCGGGGGTGGCCGGGGCGGGCGACGCGCGCTCCGATCCGGCCGGGGTCGCCGCCTTCGCCGCGCGGGGCGAGAACTGGGCCGGCCCGTGGGCGGCGCTGGCCGGCACGGGCGGTATCTGGAGCGCCGATGCCACTCCGGCGTCCCGGGCGAGTTGGCTGGTGCCGCTGGCCACCGTGCTGGTGCTGGCGGTCGCCGGGTACGGCGTACCCCTGCTGCGGCGTCGGTGGGCCACCCCGATCGTCGCGCGTCTCGGTGTGCTGGCCGTGGGGTCGTGGCTGGTCGCGGCGCTCGGCGTGCTGCCCGGCGGGGCGGCGCTGCTGCGGTGGGCGGTGGCCGAGGTACCCGGCGCCGGCCTGGTCCGGGACGGGCAGAAGCTGCTGGTGCCGTACGTCCTGGCGTTGGCCCTCGCCGTGGCGTTGGGGGCGGAGCGGGCCGCCGGGCACCTGACTGCCCGGTTCGACGCCGCCACCGGGCGGGTGTTCCTGGTCGGTGCGGCGTTGCTGCCGGTGGCGGTCCTGCCCGACCTGGCGTTCGGTGCTGCCGGTCGACTTCGTCCGGTGAGTTGGCCGGCCGACTGGACGACGGTGAGCCGGTTGGTCGCCGAGCGTCCGGGTGAGGTCGTCTCGTTGCCGTTCCAGCAGTACCAGATCTATGCCTGGAACGACGGTCAGGTGGTGATCGATCCGGCGCCCCGCTATCTCGGTGTGCCGGTGCTGATCGACGACACGCTACGGGTGGGCCCCACCTCGGTCGCCGGTGAGGACTCCCGGGCGGCGCGGCTGCGCGAGGTCCTGGCGGCCGGGCAGCCGGTGGCGTCGACCAACCCTCGTTGGGTGCTGGTGCAGCGGGCGGCCGGGCCGCCGCCGGACCCGGTCACGCTGGACGGCCTGCGCCAGCGGTTCGCCGGGACCGAGATCACCCTGTACGAGAATCCGATGTGGACCGCTCCGCCCGAACCGGCCCGGCCGGGGCCGGTCGGCCTGGCCCATCTGCTGGCCGCGACGGCGCTGCTGGCCGTCGGTCTTTCGGGCACTGCGCAATGGTGCTACCGCGTGGTAACGTCCCGGCACGCGAGTCCCGCGGAAGGAGAAGGTGGATGAAGAACCTGCCTGCGTTCATCGCCGTCGGGGTACTCGGAATCGTGCTCGGCATGCTCGGCAGCGTCGGTCTGACGAACGTGCTCAGTCCGTCCGCCAAGGAGGCCGCGAACTCCACGGTGAGCGAGCAGACCGAGGCTCCCCTCTACGGCACCCGCTGACCTGAGAACGTCCGCCGGGGTGTCCGCGTCTGCGGGCACCCCGTCACCGTGCCCGGCTTCTCAACCGGTGGCAGCGGTCGCCCGCGCCACCAGCCGCGCGAACCGCGCCCCGGTCGCGGCCCAGGTGAAGCGGGCGGCGTGCACCAGTGCGGCCTCGCCCATCGCCTTGCGCCGGACATCGTCGCCGAGGAGTTCGCGGACCACTGCGGTGAACTCCTCTTCGTCGTCGACCAGCAGGCCGGTCCGGGTGTCGACCATCGCCTCGGCGACGCCACCGGCATAGCGGAACGCCACCGTCGGTGTGCTGCGCGCCGCCGCCTCCACGATGGTCAGCCCCCACCCCTCCTTGAGCGAGGGGGCGAGGGCGAGCCAGGCCGAGCAGAGCAGCGCGTGCTTCTCCTCCTCGCTGACGAACCCGGCGAACCGCACCTGGTCGGTGATGCCGAGCAGGGCACACAGCTCCCGCAACGGCTCCTCCCACCAGCCCTGCCCGGCCACCACCAGTTCGAGTTCGGGCAGCTCCCGGGCGAGTTCGGCGACCGTACGCAGGGCGATCTCCACCCGCTTGTGCGGGACCAGGCGGCCGAGCACCAGGAGCGAGGGGTGCGGCGTACGCGGCCACGCCGGGCCGATCACCGGCGGCGTGCCGTTGGGCACCACGTCGATCCGCTCCGCGGTCACGCCCAGCGTGGTCAGCTCGGCCCGGCTGGCCTCCGAGACGGTGACGTACCGGCAGCCCCGATAGAGCCGCACCGCCAACCAGGACTCGATCCACCAGCCCAGCCGGGCCATCCACGGGCCGAACACCACCGGCCACTGCTCCCGGTGCACGTGGTGCACCAGCGCGATGACCGGCCGTCCGGCGTAGAGCGGGGCGAAGAAGGGCACCCCGTTGCACACGTCGACGACCAGGTCCGGCCGACCCAGCCGACGACGGCTCAGCGGCCCCAGCCCGAACCGGCCGGCGATGCAGGTCAGCGCCGCGCGAAGGTAGACGGTCATCCGGGTGCCCCGGCGCAGCACGCGGACCCCCGATTCGGTGGTGCCGGACGCGGCGGCGGCACCGTGGGCGGCGCAGAACAGGGTCACCCGGTGACCCACGGCGACCAGTTCGGCGGCGATGCGCTCGATGTAGACCTCCGACCCGCCACCTTCCGGGTTGGTGGTGTCGCGCCAGTTGAGGAACAGAACGTGGCGGGAGGGGATGCCGATGGTGTCCACGCTGCTCCTACTGGTGAGTAACTGAGCACGATCGCGCCACCCTAGGACCGCTCGGCCCGAGTGCGCAATGGGCAGTTCCGGCCGTGACGGCCCATGCCCGTCCATCGATCGGGGGTTTGCCGACGGACGGAAACCTTGGCAGGGTGTGCAGCGCAACCGCCCGCGATCGCCGAGTCCTTCGCTCGTGGTGGCGTTGCGACCTGCGTCGAAGGGTGGGCGCAGGGCTGACGAGGAGGTGAGGCCGCGGTGGTGGCCGACCGTCCCGCGCCGACGCGGGCCCCGTTCCGCCGCTCGCCGGTGGTGCTGCTCAGCGCCGCACTGGCGGTGGTGCTGGCCGGTTGGGCGGCGGTGGCCCACGTGCGTGCCGACCGGGGCACACCGACCTGCGTCGAACAGGTCCGGCTGCGCGTGGCGGCCGCTCCGCTGATCGCTCCCGCGCTCGACCGGGTGGCGCGGGTGAGGGCCGGCAGCCAGCCGTGCGTCTCCGTCGAGGTACGCACCTCGGAGTCGGCCGTCGTCGCCCGCGACCTCGCCGACGGCGCGGAGGTGGCCGAGGTCTGGGTGCCCGAGTCGACCTTCTGGCTGCGCCGGGCACGGGCGGCGGGTGCCTTCGAGGTCGCCGGACAGGGCACCTCCATCGCGAGCACTCCGGTGGTGCTCGCGGTGCCCGATCGGCTCGCCCGCCGCTCGGGTTGGCCGGACGATCGGCCCACCTGGGCGGCGTTGATCGGGTCCACGGCACGCGAGGTCCAGGTGGGTGTGCCGGACCCGGCGGTCGACCCGGTCGGGTCCGCCGCCCTGCTCGGCGTACGGGTGCTGGCCGACGAGAACCGGGACTCGGCCGCGACCACGACCGCCACCCTGCGCGCCCTCGCGAAGCGGACGTTCAGCCCGGAGTCGCCGGACGGCTCGCTCACCCCGGACCGACGGCTGCCCGGTGGCGTCGACGCCGTCGTGGCGAGCGAACGGGCCGTCCGCGAGCACAACGCGTTGGCCGGCACCGACAAGCTGGTCGCGGCGTACCCGGAGATCGCCGTCCCCTGGCTCGACCTGCCGTACGTGGTGCTGCCCGCCACCCAGGGACGGGCGCGGGACGCCGCCGCCGGATTCCTCACCGGTCTGCTCACCCCGACGGCACAGCAGGTGTTCACCGGCTACGGGTTCCGCACCGCAGCGGGTTTCCCGCCGGCGGTGCCGGACGACGGCCGGTTGCTGGGGGAGGAGCGGCGGCCGGTCCCGCTGCCCGCCGAGGAAACGGTCACCGAGGTGCTGACCGGCTGGAGCGGCGTGCAGCGCAGCGGCCGGATCCTCACCCTGCTGGACATCTCCGGCTCGATGGCGGCGCAGGTGCCCGGTGAGGGCAGCCGGCTGGAGGCCACCGTCCGGGCCGCCGAGGAGGGGGCCGCGCTGCTGCTCGACAACAGCGAACTCGGCATCTGGACCTTCTCCACCAAGCTCGACGGCGACCGCGACTACCGGGAGATCCTGCCGGTGGGCCCGCTGGGTCCGCAGCGGCGACTGCTCGCCGAACGGTTGGCCGCCGTCCGGGTCGAGCCGCAGGGCGGGACCGGACTGTACGACAGCACGCTGGCCGCGTACCGGGACGCCCGCCGCAACTGGACACCCGGCCGCATCAACCTGGTGCTGGTGATGACCGACGGTCGCAACGAGGACGACGACAGCATCAGCCGGGCGGAGCTCCTCACGCAGCTGAGGCGGTTGCAGGAGCCGCGCCAACCGCTGCCGATCATCTTCATCGGACTCGGTGAGGACGTCGACCCCGCGGAGCTGAGGGCGATCGCGGAGGCGACCGGGGGACGGGTGTTCGTGACCAGGCAGCACGGCGGGATACGCCGCATCTTCTTCTCGGCCCTGGCCGACCTGGGCTGCCAGCCCCCGGAGTGCCGTAGGTGAGCCGGATGCTGTCGGTGCTGCGCCGCTCGCCCGGCACCACGCTGTCGATGCTGCTGCTCACCGTGATCGCCTTCGTGCAACGGCCCGGCCAGGTCACCTTCGACACCAAGCTCGACCTCGCCGCCAACCCGATCCACTTCATGGCCCGTGCGTTGCACCTGTGGAATCCGGAGGCCACCTCAGGAGAACTGCAGAACCAGGCGTACGGCTACCTCTTCCCGATGGGACCGTTCTTCGCCGTCGGGCAACTGCTGTCGGTGCCACCGTGGATCACCCAGCGGCTGTGGACGGCGCTGCTGCTGGTCGCCGCGTTCTACGGGTTGCTGCGGCTGGCCCGCGCGTTGGGGATCGGCAGCGAACCGACCCGGTACGCGGCGGCACTCGGCTACGCACTCGCCCCCCGCATCCTGACCGAGGTCGGGGCGCTCTCCTCGGAGACGCTCGCCGCCTCGATGCTGCCCTGGGTGCTGCTGCCGCTGGTCACCGTCCACCGGATCGGCTCGCCACGGCGGGCCGCCGCCCTCTCCGCGCTGGCGGTGCTCGGGATGGGCGGGATCAACGCGGCCGTGGTGCTGCTGGCACTGCTCCTCCCCGGAATGTGGCTGCTCACCCGCCGCTGGGACGCCGCACATCGACGCCTGGTCGTCTGGTGGTGCGTCTGCGTGCTCGGGGTCTGCCTGTGGTGGATCGTGCCGCTGCTGCTGCTCGGCCAGTACAGCCTCCCGTTCCTCGACCACATCGAGTCGTCGACCACGACCACGGCGGTCGTCTCGCTGTTCCAGGCGGTGCGCGGCACCAACCAGTGGGTGGCGTACATCGTGCAGGGCGAGCCCTGGTGGCCCGCCGGATGGTTGCTGATCGACCATCCCGTGCTGATGACGCTCACCGCGGTGATGGCGCTGATCGGCCTGGCCGGGTTGGCCGGCAACCTGCTGCCCGAGCGGCGGTTCCTGGTGGCCGGCTTCCTGGCCGGGCTGACCCTGCTCACCGTCGGCTACGTCGGCGCGCTCGACAGCCCGATCTCCGAGCAGGTGCGCGGCCTGCTGGACGGTCCGCTGGCACCGTTGCGGAACGTCCACAAACTCGACCCGGTGTTGCGGCTGCCGCTGATGCTCGGTTTCGCGCACGGGGTCGCCGCAGCGGCCACCCGACTGCACCACGCGCTGGCCCGGCGTCGGCCCGGGCTCCGGCTCCGGCCGCTGGTCTTCGCCCCGGTGCTGCTGCTCGTGCTCGGGGCCGCCGCGCCCGCCTGGCTGGGCCTGCTGCGGCCCGGTCCCGGCTGGTCCGACCTGCCACCGCACTGGCGTTCGGCGGCGACCTGGCTCGCCGACCGCGACGCGATGGCCCGGACACTCGTGGTGCCGGGCACCAGCTTCGGGCAGTACCAGTGGGGACGCACGGTCGACGAGCCGTTGCAGGCGTTGGCCGGGGCGCCGTGGGCGGTACGCCACCAGGTCCCGCTCGGTTCGGCCGGCAACACCCGGATGATGGACACCGTCGAGGAGGCCCTGGCCAGCGGTCGAGGCTCGGCCGGGCTGGCCGACCTGCTCGCCCGCTCCGGTTTCCGGCACCTGCTGCTGCGCAACGACATCGACCGCCCCCAGGTCGACGCGCCACCGGTCGCGGTGCTGCGCCGGGCTCTTGCCGAGTCACCGGGCATCGCCCGGGTGGCGAGCTTCGGCACCGCCGACGTGCTGGCCCGCACCTGGAGCAGCCCCGTCGACGATCCGGCCGGCACCCTGCCGGCGGTCGAGGTGTACGAGGTGCAGCGGCCGGTCTCCGCCGCCTCGGCGGTGCTCACCGCCGACGTGCCCACGGTCAGCGGCGGCCCCGAATCGCTGCTGCCCCTGTTGGAGCAGCGGATGGTGGAACGGGACCGGCCGGTGGTGCTCGCCGGTGACCGGGAGCAGTATCCCGACGCCACCGGTGACTCCTGGATCGTCACGGACGGGTTGCGGCGCCGCGAACGGGACATCGGCCGGGTGCGGGACAACCTCTCCCAGACGTTGGCCGCGAACGAGGAGGGGCGGCTTGGGCGGGTCGCCCTCGACCTGCTGCCCTTCGCCGCCGACCGGCACCAGACGACCGCCACCTACCAGGGCGTACGCGAGGTCAGCGCCTCCTCGGCGGTGAGTTTCGCGGACTCCTTCGGCCCGGCCGACCCCTCGCGCCTGCCGTTCGCGGCCCTGGACGGTGATCCCGGCACCGCCTGGCACTCGGCACCGCTGGGCGGCCCGATCGGTCAGTGGCTCCAGGTGGACCTGGACACACCGCGTCCGGTGGACAACGTACGTCTCGCGTTCGTCAGCGATCTCGCGGTGGGGTGGCCGGTGACCCGGTTCCGCCTCACCACCGACCGGGGCTCGGTGGACCACGAGGTGGCCCAGACCCTGGGTGCCCACTCGTATTACACCCTCCCCGGCTCGACGAGTCGGGTGCGGGTGACGGTGTTGCAGGTGGCCGAGGGTCGGCTCGACGGTGGTGTGGGCATCCAGGAGATGACCATTCCGGACACCGAGCCGCGACGTGGTCTGCGTGCGCCGACCGACCTGCCGGACACGACGTCCACGCCGGTCAGGTGGGCGTTCAGTCGGGGCACGACCCACCGGCCCGCGTGTCATCCGAGCCCGGCCGACGGCGCGGATCCGATGGCGGGCGACCGCGTGATCCGCTGCGACCGGTTCCTGGCCAGGGCCGGTGAGGAGCCGTCCGGCCTGGACCGGGTGTTCCGGAACCCGACGGCGGGCACCTACCGGATCCAGTTGCGGGCCGTGCCCCGGCCGGGCGGCGAGTTCGAGTTGCCGGACAGCGCGCTGACCGCCACCTCCTCGTCACAGCTCGGCGGCGACGCGGCGGTAGCGGCGTACGCGGCGGTCGACGGTGACCCGGGCACGGCCTGGCTCGCCGGTACCGACGACCTGCGCCCCACCCTGCGGCTGGGGTGGGCGGGGCAGCGCCGGATCGACGAGGTGCGGCTGCGCGCCGCCGACCTGCCGGTGGGCTCGCTACCGCGACGCGTCGAGATCCGCACCCCGGAACGCGAGGTCACGGTGCCGGTCGACACGGACGGTGTGGTCCGCTTCCCGGCGGTCCGCACCGACCGGATCGAGATCGTCGTGCTGGAGACCGAACACCGCGTCGCGGACGAGCGCGTGAACGGCTGGCCCGCCACCGCAGGCATCGCGGAGGTGGAGATCCCGGCACTGACCGACCTGCTCACGCCGATCACCGCCGACGCCCTGGTGGTCGAGGGCTGCGGCGACGGTCCGACCGTCGAGATGGACGGCTTCCGCTACCGCACCTCGGTGACCGCCAGCCTGGCCGACATACGGGCCGGGCGGCCGGTGCCGGTGCGGATCTGCGGCGAGGACGGTGCGGTCCTGGACCTGCCCGCAGGCGGCCACCGGCTGGTGACCTCGCCGTCGGCCGGGTTCGTCGTGCAGGACGCGACGCTGCGGCCGGAGGGCGACGTGGCCGTCGCGCCACGGCACCGCGAGGTCGAGGTGGTCGACTGGGCGCCGACCGACCGCACGGTCCGGGTCGCGGCGGGCGAGCAGGCGCTGCTGGTGGTGCCGGAGAACGCGAACCCCGGCTGGACGGCCACGCTGGACGGTGAACGGCTGACCACCACCCGCGTCGACGGCTGGCAACAGGCGTGGGTGCTGCCGGCCGGCTCCGGCGGAGAGGTCCGACTCGTCTTCGCGCCCGACCAGCCGTACCGCGCCGGTCTGGGCGCGGGCGCGCTGACGGCGGCCGGCGTGCTGGTCCTGGCCGGGTGGCCGGTACGCCGCAGGCCCGTGCCCGACGCCGACGTGCCGCGCGGCGTACCCGCCGAGACGTCTGCCTGGGCGATCGGAGCGCTGCTGCTGGCGCTGCTCGTCTTCCTGGGCGGGGTGTTGCCGGTGGCCATCGTGCTGGCCGCGATGGTGCTCCGCCAACTGGCCCCGCGTGCCCTGCCGGTGGTGGTGCTGGGCGGATTGACCGTGGCCACGGCGGTCGCGGTGACCGGCCGGTTGCAGGGCCACGGACAGGACTGGGCCTACGGCACGTGGGTGCAGGCGGCGATGCTGGTCGCGATCGGCGCGGTGGTCGCCGCAGTGGTGCCGGTCCCCGGGATGCGTGCCGCGCCACCCGTACCGGATGATGCGACGCCGGACACAGCGACCGCGTCGCCCGGCGTGAGCGATGTCGGCAGCGAGGGCGAGAACGGGACGGTGACACGGTGACTGCGCTGGACGACCATACGCGGCGGGCGGCGCTGCGCCGCTTCGCGACCCTGCGGCGCTCGGTGACGCTGTTCCGGGCCTTCCTGGTCGAGCAGACCGATCCCGACCACTTCTACGGACTGCTCGCCGCCGACTCGGTACGCCAGGTCTCCGGCTACACGGAGTTGGCCGGGCGGACGGTGCTCGACGTGGGAGGCGGACCGGGGTACTTCGCGACCAGTTTCCGTGCCGCCGGGGCGTGGTACGTCGGGTTGGACCCGGACGTGGGTGACTTCTCGGCCGGCGGCGAGACGGTGTCGGGGATGCTGCGGGGCAGCGGCACGGCGCTGCCGGTGCGGACCGGCAGCGTGGACGTGACGTTCTCGTCCAACGTGGTGGAACACGTCGCGGATCCCCCGTCGATGCTCGACGAGATGGTACGGGTGACCAGACCGGGCGGGCTGATCTTCGTGTCGTACACGCCCTGGCTGTCGCCGTGGGGCGGGCACGAGACCGCGCCGTGGCACTGGCTCGGCGGGCACCGGGCGCGTCGCCGTTACGAACGACGCCACGGGCGACCGCCGAAGAACCGCTTCCAGGAGACGCTCTTCCCGGTCTCCATCTCGGACACGCTGCGATGGGCGCGCGGTAACGGCGACGTCGACGTGGTCGACGCGTTGCCCCGCTACCACCCCTGGTGGGCGCGGTGGGTGATCCGGGTGCCGGGCCTTCGCGAGGTGGCGGCGTGGAACTTCGTGCTCGTCCTGCGACGGTCCGCTGGCAGACGATCCGACGAGGTGGCGAAATCGGGGCTGACCGGGGGTCGCGTTGCTATGTGACTTGGTAGTAACCTCGCGGCCACACTAATCGATGCCGACGAAAATTAGCTCCTCGGGGAGGAAACATGAAGCACCGCGCCGTGGGTGCTGTGCTGTTCGGCGGCGGCGTACTGCTCCTGGCGCTCGCCGCCGGGCTGGTGTTCGTCGTCAAACCCGCGATGACCAAGCTGCCCTACGACCTGGACTCCTCGACGTCGGTCGCCGAGGCCAAGAACGCCACCTTCCTGCAGATCACCAACGGCGCGGCGGCCATCAACCAGGCCGATCTCAAGTCGACCATCCTGGTCACCCCCGAGCGGGACAAGACGGCGGCGCTCAGCGGCGACCTGGCCGGTGACACGGTGGTCTGGCGAGTCGGTCAGACCGTCGACCGGACCGACACCAAGGAGCTGGTCAGCGCGTACGGTGCCGAGCTGGCGTTGGACCGGGTCTCCGGCGCCGCCGTCGAGTGGAGCGAGGGCTACCTCGACGACAGCGGCACCCAGGAGAAGGTCCCGTACGCGGGGCAGATCTACAAGTTCCCGTTCAACTCCGCCCAGACCGACTACGAGGTCTTCGACCGGGATCTGCGGCAGACCCGGGTGGCCGAGTTCAAGGGCACCGAGGACATCGACGGGCTTGAGGCGTACCGGTACGAGCAGGTCATCACCGACGAGAAGCTGCCGCTGCCGGCGGACCGGGTCGGCCTGCTGCTCGGTGCGCTCGCCCCCGGGTCGACCTCCGGCGACGTCGTCTACAGCAACATCCGTACGGTCTGGGTCGACCCGGTGACCGGCTCCTACCTCAAGGTGCGCGAGCAGCAGAAGAAGGTGCTGGTGCCGAACACCGGTGCCCAGGTGACGCTGCTCGACGCCGACTTCGCCTACAACGACGAGACCGTGGCGGCCTCGGTGGAGCGCGCCAAGGAGAGCCGGGGCCAGCTCACCATCCTCGGCGTGTACGCGCCCCTCGGGCTCGCCGTACTCGGTGTGGCGATGATCCTGGTCGGACTCCTGGTCTCCCGCGACCGGGGCCGGAGTGGCCCGACCGGTCGGCATGCCGCGACCTCGACGCCGACCCGGGTCGACCAGCCGGCGGTCCGCGACGACCAGCGGCAGAGCGGCCCGTTGTCCGACGAGATCCCACCGGCGTCGACCAACTGGAAATCCGACGAGCCCACCGCGCCGGGGCAACGCTCCGCGCGCAGCGACTCCGACAAGAACTGATCCCCGTACGCCGGAACGAACACGGGACGAGGGGCGACCCTCGTCCCGTGTTCGTCGCTCAGAGCCGGTCCAGCGCCCGGCGCAGCGGATCGAGCCCGAGAGCGCCCAGGTCGAGCGCCTGGCGGTGGAACTCCCGCAGGTCGAAGTCGGCGCCCTTGCGGACCTTGGCGTCCTCCCGGGCCTGGAGCCAGATCCGTTCGCCCACCTTGTACGAGGGCGCCTGCCCCGGCCAGCCCAGGTAGCGGTTGAGCTCGAAGCGCAGCATCTCGTCCGGCACCCGGCAGTGCGCCCGCAGGAACTCCCACCCCAGTTGCGGCGTCCAGCGCTCGCCGGGGTGGAAGTCGAACGGGTTGTCCGCCGGGATCTCCAGTTCGAGGTGCATGCCGATGTCGACGATCACCCGGGCGGCCCGGAACGCCTGGCCGTCCAACATGCCGAGCTTGTCGCCCGGGTCCGCCAGGTAGCCCAGCTCGTCCATCAGGTTCTCGGCGTACAGGGCCCAGCCCTCGCCGTGGCCGGAGACCCAGCAGAGCAGCCGCTGCCAGCGGTTGAGCAGCTCCGCGCGGACGGCGGTCTGCCCCACCTGGAGGTGATGGCCGGGCACCCCCTCGTGGTAGACCGTGGTCACCTCCCGCCAGGTGGAGAACTCGGTCAGGTCCTGCGGTACCGCCCACCACATCCGGCCCGGTCGGCTGAAGTCCTCGCTCGGACCGGTGTAGTAGATCGCGCCGTCACTGGTCGGCGCGATCATGCACTCGATCCGCCGGACCTGCTCCGGGATGTCGAAGTGGGTGCCGTTCAGGTCGCTGATCGCCTGCTCGGCCAGCCCCTGCATCCAGTCGCGGAACGCCTCCTTGCCCCGGATCGTGCGGGCCGGGTCGGCGTCCAGCTTGGCCACCGCCTCGTCGATCGTGGCACCCGGCCCGGCGATCTGCGCCGCCACCGTCCGCATCTCGGCTTCCAGGCGGGCCAGTTCCGCGAACCCCCAGGCGTACGTCTCGTCCAGGTCGACCCGGGCGCCGAGGAAGTACTGCGAGGCCAGCTCGTAGCGGTCCCGCCCGGCGGCCTGCTTCTCCCGGCCGTGCGGGGCCAGCTCGGCGCGCAGGAAGTGCCCGAACTCGGCGGTCGCCGCGGTGGCCGCCGCCGCGCCCCGGCGCAACTCCGCGTCGAGGGCACCGTCGGCACCCAGCCGCTCGACGAGCCCGTGGAAGACGTTGTCGCCGTCCGGGTCCACCCAGGTGTCGCACTGCTTGGCCACCTCGAGCAACTGCACCCGCGAGCTGACGTGTCCGGCGGCGGCCGCCTCGCGCAGCGTGGTCTTGTAGGACTCCAACGCGCCGGCGAAGAGGTTCAGCCGGGCGGCGATGTCGGCCTGCGCCTGCTCGCCCTCCTGCGGCATCAGGTCGAAGACCATCCGGATCTCGTGCAGCCCGGAGGTGATGACGCTGACCTCGCTGCTCGTCTCGCCGCTGTCGTAGCGCGCGAGGTCCAGGCCGAGCCGCTCCTGCATCGCCTCCTGGGCGGTGCGTTCGGCCTCCGACTGCGGCTCGACGGCGTCGAGTTCGGTCAGGGTGCGCCGGCTCAGGTCGGCGCGGGCGGCGTACCCGTCGGGTGACAGGTCGTCGAGCTGGTCGTCGTGCCCGGAGATGCCGACCATGGTCGCGCCGGCCGGACTCAGCGCCGCCCAGTCGGCGACGTACCGGTTCGCGAGGTCATCGATTCGTCCCACGCAGCGAACCCTACGTGACCCGTACGTCTGTGATGTCGGCCCTGCTCGCCGTGTCCGACCGGCTCAGCCGTGGGTCCAGGCGATCAGGTCGTCCGCCGACCAGCCGTTGACCACCCGGTCGACGGGTACGCCGCAGCGGGCCGCCCGCTCGCAGCCGAAACGCTGCCAGTCGAGTTGCCCCGGCGCGTGCGCGTCGGTGTTGATCGCGAACAGGCAGCCGGCCTCCAGGGCCCGCCGGATCAACCGCTTCGGCGGATCCTGCCGCTCCGGCCGAGAGTTGATCTCCACTGCGGTGCGGTGCTCCACACAGGCGGCGAAGACGGCATCGGCGTCGAAGTCGCTCTCCGCCCGGGTACGGGCCCGATGCCCCCGGTCACCGGGTCCGGTCACCCCCGCCGGACGCGACGACACCATGCGCCCGGTGCAGTGGCCGAGGATGTCCAGGTGCGGGTTGGCGACGGCGGCCACCATCCGGCGGGTCATCTTCGCCCGGTCGTCGTTGAGGCCGCTGTGCACCGAGCCGACCACCACGTCCAGCCGGGCCAGCAACTCCTCCTCCTGGTCGAGCGAGCCGTCGGCGAGGATGTCGACCTCGATGCCGGTGAGGATCCGGAAGCCCTCCGGCAGCGCCTCGTTGAGCTGCGCCACGTGGTCGAGCTGGCGGCGCAGCCGATCCGCGGTCAGTCCCCGGGCCACCTTCAACCGGGGCGAGTGGTCGGTCAGCACCAGATACTCGTGACCCAGCTCGACCGCCGCCAGCGCCATCTCCTCGATCGGTGACCCGCCGTCGGACCAGTCCGAGTGGGTGTGGCAGTCACCGCGCAGCGCGCTGCGCAACGCGGCGGCCTCGGCGTCCAGGTCGGTGCCCTCGGTGGCGACCAGCCGACGCAGGTAGACCGGTTCCTCACCGGCCAGCGACTCGGTGACGCACCGGGCGGTGACGTCGCCGACCCCGGCCAGCTCGGTGAGCGTGCCGCTGCGGGCCCGCTCGGCCAGCTCGGCGGCGGGCAGCGCGGCCAGTGCGTTCGCCGCCGACCGGAAGGCCCGGACCCGGTAGGTGGCCTCGTTGGCGCGCTCCAACAGGAACGCGATCCGGCGCAGATCAGCAACAGCGTCACGCATGTACTGCAAGCTACGCGTCCGCGCCGCCGGTCGGGGTGTGACCGGCGGCGCGGAGTGCGGGTGTCAGCGGATCAGGAGTACGGCAGGCGTACCACCGAGCGGTTGCCGACGCCCAGGGTGCTGGGGTTGTTGCCGATCGCGGACCAGACCTCCACCCGGACCGTGCCGCCGCGCAGGTTGCCGAGGCTGCCGGTGCTGGAGTGCAGTCCGGCCGCCTGGGTGTAGGTCTCCCAGCCGGGTACCGGGTCGGTGGCGAAGTAGCGGTACGTCTCCACCCGTTCCCAGCTCCCGTTACCGGTCAGGTCGTACGAGACGCGTACCTGCACCCCGTTGCCGACCGCGTTGCCGGCGTCGAGGAAGAGGTCGAACGCGGTCTGTCCGCCGGTGTGGTTGAGGTTGAGCCCGGTCGCGGTGAACACCGCCGGGTTGGTCGGCGTGCCGTCCCGGTTGGTGCCGCCGGCACTGGCCACGGTCGTGGTCCCGGCGGTGCCGGCCGCCGCCAGTCCGCCGCCGGCGAGCAGGTAGCGGGTCGGCTGACCCGAGCCCGGCGGGTTCGTCGGGGTCGGCGTCGGGGTGGGCGTCGGAGTCGGGGTGGGCGTGGGGGTCGGCGTCGGGGTGGGCGTCGGGCCCGGCGGTACGCCCCCGCCGGCGCTGCCGCCGGTCCAGGTGTGCGCGCCACTGGTGGCGGTACGTCCGGCGGCAACCGTGAGCTGCGTACCGTCGGAGAACCGTACGGTCAGCGGGGTCGCGGAGATGTTGCTGGCCACGTAGGTGCGGGCGCCGTTGCGGTTGAAGACGGCGGCCAGCGGGTGGTCGGCGGTGATCCCGGTGTCGACCCGGCCCAGCCCGGCGAGGTTGCGGATCCAGTGGAAGGTGTGAGCCCGGCTCTCGCCCTCCTCCGGCGTGTAACCGGGGTTGGCGCGCAGTTTCGCCAGCGCCGAATCGGCGTCACCGAGGGCGAGGAACTGCCAGTGGATGTCCTGCCACACGGTGGGTTCGCCGCCGTTGTTGCGGACCAGCTCCTGGTACTTGATGGAGTTGTAGTTCGGGTGGTAGCCCAGGTACAGGTGGCCGCCGGTGATCGGCAGCAGGTTGATGCCCTGGATCATCTCCGGCTCGGCGCTGAACCAGGTGGCGTACGCACCGCCGTCGCCCCAGACCATGCCCACGTTCGAGTGCCCGAACCCGGCCGGGAAGTTCTCGTCGTTGACGTCGAACCAGTACTCGTGGATCGCCGCCGCCTGGGTGGTGTAGATGAAGATGCCGGCGTCCCGAACCGCGGTGTTGCCGGTGGCCTGCCCCCACTGGATCAGGGCGTTGGCGAAGTTCATCCCCTCGGACGACGACTCCTGGTTGTTGCCGCTGGCGAACGAGCCGTGCCCGGAGGCCCAGTCGTGCCCGGCGTAGATGTCGAAGTCCCGCAGGTACGGGAAGCGGGTGTCGTTCCGGTCGTAGTTGTTGGCGTCCCGGATCAGCAGGTCGATCATGCCGCCGTACTGGTCCTGTCGGGCCCAGGACGGGTCGAACTTGGCCAGCGTCGCGGCGGCGGCGATGTAGTAGCCGTAGTGGAAGTGGTGGTCGTTGAGCTCCTGGTCGGAGCCGTACGAGGCGGGGTAGCCGATCAGGGTGCCCCACCGCTGGTCGTAGTAGAAGAGGCGCTCGGTCTCGCCGGGTGAGGCGGTGAGCCAGTCGTTGAGCGTGGACCGGATGGCGTTCAGCGCCGAGGTGCGGGTCTCGGTGTCGCCGACCAGGTCGGAGATCTCGGCGATCCGGGCGGCCCGGCCGAGGCCCTTGCCGGTCCAGTAGGTGTCGCCGCCGCGCTGGTCCATCGGGTTGCTCCGGACCGCCGCGAGGTGCTGCCGCAGCGTGGTCAGGTCGGCACCGGCGCCGGTGGCGACCGCCGGCAGCTCGGGCAGTACGCCGTGGAACCGCATCGAGGTGCGGAACTCACCGACACCGGTGAGCACCTTCATCCGGCCGCGCGCCGACGGGTAGGTCGGTGCGATCGGGGTGGCGCCGGTCAGCGACTTCCACTGGTGCGGATAGAGACTCACCACGGTCCGCGTCTCGGTGCCCTCGCGCGGGGTGGTGGTGAAGGTGTAGCGGGTCTCCACCCGGCTGGTCGACTGGTTGTAGGTGTAGCCGACCCGGGTGCCGGTGACGTGGGCGTGCGCGTACTGGCCGTAGGTGGTGGCGAGCTGGGCGCGGGCCGTGGCGTCGGTGGTGGCCGGGAGCAAAGCGACCGAGAAGTAGCCGCGTCCGGCGAGGTTGGAGCTGATCCGGGTGCCGCTCACGGTCCAGGTGGCGCCGGACGGCGCGTACGCGACGTAGTCGTGGCCCCGGACGCTGAAGCTGATCCGGCCGGCGCTGTTGGAGAAGACCGTGAAGCCGCCGCCATTCGCGTTGATCACCGCGTCGCCGCCGGTGGTGCGGAAGTACGCGAACGGCAGGCCGTGACCGATGGTGGCGCGCAGGGTGCGGGTGCCGTCGCTCCAGTACGGGGTGACCGTCCAGTCCGTCCAGTCGGCGACCCGGACGAGCGGTGCGGCGAGGCCGGCCACGCCGACCCGGATGTCCTCGACGTAGGGGTACTTGTACTCGCCGACGCCGGTCGCGGTGCCGCTGATGGCGGCCACCGACTCGGCGGAGAAGCCGAGCCCGTCGGTGACCGGCCGGTAGGAGGCCGGGTGGGCGTGCAGCGGCTCGCTGAACGAACAGTTGAGCCGCTTCCACAGCAGCGAGGACCACCAGTCGTTGGTGGGGATCGGGCCCGGCGGCGCGTCGGCGGTGGCGAACTGCCGAGGGTTGGTGGTCATGTCGCCGCAGCCGCTGGGCAGCGGGCCGACAGGGGTGGTGGTGTAACTGCCGGCGCCGACGGGCGCGGCCTGCGCGGGGGAGGTGGCGGTGACGGCCAGCCCGCCGAGGACGAGAGCTGCGGCGGCGGTGGCGGCCAGCAGCCGATGACGGGTACGGCGTGGGACGGGAGGTCGCATCTTTCCTCCATGGCGCGCCGGTCGACGGCGCGTTTCGTCGTCGTTTGGGGGGTTGGTTCCATGAGAGAGCGCTCTCTCGTTGTTACGCGACGGTAGTTCACCGGCACGACCTGCGTCAATGTGTCGGACTTATGAAATGCGGATGACGCCGGACCGGACGTCTCCGGCTCAGCGCGCCGGCGGTCGCTCCGGGCAGCCGTTCTTGCGGTGCCACGCCGCCACCTTCGCCGCCGGCTCGCGGTTGCCGCCCTCGCGCCACGAGTCGAGGTACGGCGCCGGCCAGATCACGCCCCGGCGGATCCACCAGCCGTCCTCGCCCAGGCACGGCGGGGAGATGCCGAAGTGCAGGTGGCAGACGTTGTTGGCGTTCCCGGTCCGGCCCACGGTGCCGAGCTGCTGCCCGGCGCGTACCCGCACGCCCGGCGCGATGTCGTCGGCGATCTCGGTCAGGTGTGAGCCGTAGTAGCGCACACCGTCGTCACCGAGCACCGACACCGACAGGCCACCGTTGTACGGCCCCTGCGGCCCCTGCTTGTCGTACCGGTCCCGGCGGCTGACCTCGCCGATCGTGCCGTCGGTGACCGCCACGACGGGTTCGCCGCAGTCGGCGAAGATGTCGGTCCCCGGGTACGCCGAGTGGGTCGGATGGTAGGCCACCTTCGTCGCGCGTACCGGAAAGACGTGCCGGAGCCCGGCGCGGGTCGGACTCGCGGTCGCCGCCGGCTGGTCCGCGGTGTCCGGCGTCGCGCCGGTCGGTCCCGGCGCGTCCTGCGGCGGTGCCGCCTCGCCGATGATCGGCGGCGCGGGCGAGCCGGTCGGCGGCACCACGCGCGGGGGAGGGGGCGTCCCGCAGCCGGCGGCGGCGAGCATCGGCACGAGCAGCAGCGCGGCGTACGCGCGACGGCGTCCGATCGTCAGCGAGACCATCCGGCCATCCTGACAGGTATCGCCTACGGTGGGTGGACGACGTCCACGCGTGGGAGGAGTGGCAGGGATGATGCCGTACAGCCCCTCGGGCCTCTTCCCGTCCGGACGCCCGCCGCGCCCCACCTATCGCGAGCCGCACCCGGTCAGCGGCGCCGGTGTCGCGTCGGGAGCCGTCGGCGCGCTCGCCTGGCTGGGCCTGTTCGCCCTGCTCGGACGCAGCCTCGCCGGGTACGCCTGGTGGACCCTGCTCGCCGGTGGCGTGGCCTGGCTCGCCGCCCTGGTGCTGGTCCGCTTCGGCGACCGGGGAGCGGCCGCCGGCATCGCGATCGTCACCGCCGGAGGCTGGAGCATCGCCACCGTCGCGGTGGTCACCCGCTGGGCGGCCAGCGGCGACTGGCCGCTCTGGTAGCGCGGACGCCGGACCCGGCGCGACGGTGTCGAGCAGCGGCGACGGCCGCCACCGGCGGTGACTGCGCTGCGTTGTTGTGCAGGCACCGAAACCCGTCTTGACTCGGCCGCCGTGACTCGGCACGCTCCCGGTATGGCCTGGACCACTCCGCGGCTCGATCCGGATCGCAGCCGTCGCCGCATGCAGCTCCTGGCGCAGTTGGCGGACGCCCGCTCGGTGCGCGAACGCGAGCGGCCACAGCGGGCACGCACCGATCGGCTCCGCCAGCTGATCGCCACCCGCCGTCGCCTGACCGGCTGACCGGCGCCCGTCACTTTCCCCAGGAATGACCGGCCCTTCGGGGCGTTGACCGGTCGCCTGCCGACCCGACCGGCTAACGTGCACGCGTAACGGGTCGGCGTGTGCTGTGCCGAGGCTACTTGGGGGAACCGTGTCGTACTTCGCTGCGGCCGTCGTGCGCGAGAAGGGCGGCTGGACGGCCGCCGAGCTGAGTCTGCGGGGGGCCGCCGACGTCGACGAGGTGGCCGAGCGTCTCCGTGACCTCGCCCCCGACGCGGACCTGTCGCTGTTGTTCGTCGAGGCGGACGACACCTACCTGGTCATCCTTCGCCTGGACGAGGGCGAGGACCTGCGGGTCTTCGGCTCCGACTCGGCGTACGCCGAGGAGTCCCGGCTGGGCGGCCTGCTGGTCGGCGACCTCAAGACGTCGGTCACCGGGCTGGACGACACCGAGGAGGTACGCCCGGCGGCGACCAGCGGTGGCGACGACAACGAGCAACCCGCCGTCGACCCGGAGGCGGACCCGGTCGGCGAGGCGGACCTCCTCACCGACCTGGGCATCCCCGCGCAGCGGCTGCTCGCGCTCTGCGCCCACGAGGGCATGATGCCGGCCGACGTCACCGCCGAGGTGTGCCAGGTGCTCGGCTGCGTGGACGACGTCGAGGAGCTGCGTGAGGTCTGAGCCCGTCGAGGGCGCGCCGGGGTCCGGCGACGGTGGACCGGTCGACGCGACCGACCCGGCACTGGAGACGGTCCGGCCGGGCCAACCCACTCCCGGCGCGGTCGGCCGGGTGGGGCCGGGAGCGCACGAGGCGCTCGCCGATCTGACCGGCACCGGCCGACGACAGCGGCACGAACTCTGGATGCGTCGGGCGCTGGAGATCGCGGTGACCGGTTCTGCCGTTCCGGCTGCCGGCGTCGCACCCGTACCGGTCGACGCCGATGCGGATGAGGCCGACGCGGCCGTACCGGTCGACGCCGATGCGGCCGCACCGATCGACGACGTGCCGGTGGGCGCGGTGCTCTACGGGCCCGACGGCGCCGAGCTGGCGATCGGCCGCAACGAGCGGGAGCTGACCGGTGACCCGACCGCGCACGCCGAGGTGCTGGCGCTGCGCCGGGCCGCCCAGCGGCTGGGCCGGTGGCGGCTGGACGGCTGCACGCTGGTGGTGACCCTGGAGCCCTGCACCATGTGCGCGGGCGCGTTGGTGCTGGCCCGGGTCTCGACCGTGGTCTTCGGCGCGTGGGAGCCGAAGACCGGGGCCGCCGGCTCGCTCTGGGACGTGCTGCGCGACCGCCGACTCAACCACCGCCCCGAGGTCTACGGCGGCGTGCTGGAGGCGGAGAACGCCGCCGTCCTGCGCGCCTTCTTCCGCTGACGCTGCCGCGTGTCGCAGCCCGGTCGTGCGCTGCCACGTGTCGCGGTCCGGTCGTGCGCTGCCGCGTGTCGCGGTCCGGTCGTGCGCTGCGTGTCGCCGCTGATCGCCGTCGGGCGGTGCCGTCCGAGGCGTCAGGCCGGGGTCGGGCGGAGCAGCGTGTCGGCCACCGCCCGGGCCGCCTCCGTCCACGGTGTCGGGCGCATGGTCGCCGGGTCCAACCGGACGATGACCCGCCGCCCCTGGGCGTACGTAGTGGTGTCGTCGTCCAGGGAGTGGAACCGGAAGGCGTACACGGCGCTGCTGGTGCCGAAGTGCTCCAGCCAGAAGTGCACGGCGATCGGGCCGGTGCCGGTGACCGGCGCGCGGTAGGTGATGCTGAACTCGCGGACCGCGTGGAACACGTCCGGTGTGGTGGCCCGCCCGGCGCGGTAGGCCACCCCCCGATCCGACCAGTACGCGGTAATCGCCCGCTCCAGCAGCAACGCGTACCGGGCGTTGTGCAGCAGACCGAGCGCGTCGAGGTCGTCGAAGTGCACCATGGCCTGCCCGACGTGGCCGTACGTGACGGCGGACTGGTCGGCGAGGGCGTGTGTCATCAGGGGCCTTCCGGTAGCAGGGTGGGATCGGGGCACAGCGCCCGCAGACGGGCCAGTACGCCCCGGCGGGCGTGTCGATAGGTGGTGTCCGGGTCGAGCAGCCGCGAGCGCATCGCCGCCGCGATCCCGTACGCGTCGATCTCGTACGCCAGCAACGCGACGTCCAGGTCGGCGGGGAGTTCGCCCAGCTCGACGGCCTCCCGGACGAGCCGTTCCAGGAACGCCGTCCAGTCGGCGAAGACCTCGGCGAGGCGATCCCGGACCGGCCCCGGGCGGGCGTTGAACTCGAACTCGGTGGTGGCGAAGAAGCAGCCGCCGGGCAGCACCCGCGCGACGTAGAAGTCGATCCGTGCCTCGTGCAGCGCCCGGATGCGGCGTACGCCCCGGGGTGCGCGCAGGGCCGGCGCGACGATCCGTTCCTGCCACTGCGCGACCGCCCGATCGATGGTGGCGAGCTGCAGGGCCTCCTTGGACCGCCAGTGGGCGAAGAGGCCGGACTTGCTCACGCCGAGGGAGTCGGCGAGGTGCCCGAGGGAGAGGCCGTCGAGCCCGTTGGCGGAGGCCAGGCTGACGGCGGCGTCCAGCACTGCGGTGCGGGTGCGCTCACCACGGGCGAGCCGGCCGTCGACGGTCATACGGCGACCCTACTAAAGAAGACCGACCGGTCGTATTTATTTACGCGGTGACCATCGTCACCGGCCCTGACGTGCCGCGTCCCGCCACCGCGAGGCGGTGACGGGACGGTCGATGCGGCTGCCGCAGTGGCGGCGCTGGCGGCGGCGCGGTGCTGACGGCAGCGGCGCTAGGGCGGCGGCGTTGGATGCGGCGGCGCGGTGTTCAGGCGATGATCGTGTCCAGCGCGATCTCGACCATCTGGCTGAACGTCTGCTCACGCTCCTGCGAGGTGGTCTTCTCGCCGGTCTTGATGTGGTCGCTGACCGTCAACAGCGTCAACGCCCGCGCCTTGAACCGCGCGGCGATCGTGTACAGCGCGGCCGACTCCATCTCCACCGCCAGCACGCCGTACTGCGCCAGGCTGTCGTAGAGGTCCGGCCGGTCGGTGTAGAAGGCGTCCGCCGCCAGGATCGGCCCCACCCGCATCGCCACGCCGCGCCGCTCGGCCACCTCCACCGAGGTACGCAGCAGCCCGAAGTCGGCGACCGGGGCGTAGTCGATCAGCCCGTCGAACCGCATCCGGTTCATGTTCGAGTCGGTCGACGACCCGATCGCCGCGATCACGTCACGCAGCTTCAGGTCCTCGGTGAGGGCACCACAGGAGCCGACCCGGATCAGCGACGTCACGCCGTACTCGTTGACCAGTTCGTGCGCATAGATCGAGGCCGACGGCATGCCCATCCCCGAGCCCTGCACGGAAACCTCGACACCGTTCCAGCGCCCGGTGAAGCCCAACATCCCCCGAACCGTCGAGTAGCAGGTCGCGCCCTCGAGGTAGGTCTCCGCGATCCACTTGGCCCGCAGGGGGTCACCCGGCATCAGGACCCGCTCGGCGATCTCGCCCGGCTTCGCGCCGATGTGCGTACTCATGGCAGAGATCCTGCCAGGCCCACCTGCCCGGGACCGGTTCGGCGTCGGAACCGACAGTCCTGTACCCTCGTCGGCGGTGGCGTGTCCGAGTGGCCTAAGGAGCACGCCTCGAAAGCGTGTGAGGGTTTACGCCCTCCGCGGGTTCAAATCCCGCCGCCACCGCTCGTGAACACCGAGAACGCCCGGCACGATCCCAACGGATCGCACCGGGCGTTCTCGTGGTCGCCCCGACCGACACGAGATCTTGGTACGAAAGTGCCCCTCGGAGGGCGGATTCGTACCACGATCTAGTGCTCAGCAGGGGCCGTGGCCCTCGACGAAGAGGCGGTGCGCCCAGTCCGCGTACCCGGCGATGATCTTCTGGACCGTGTGGCCGTCGTGCAGGAACAGGTAGGCGCGGTCGCCGTCACGGGCGAGCAGGCCGTCGAAGCGGTGCGTTCCCGGCGGTGCGTGCAGCGCGCGTACCTCGGGATAACTGGTCCTGACCTCGGCGATCGGTGACCCGGCCGCGATCCCCTCCGGGGTGCGGACCGGGTCGCCGGCCCAGAGCAGGACCAGCCGGTCGTCGATGAAGACCGGGCTGATCATGTCGTGCCCGGCCAGCGTCGGACCGCAGGCGTCGACGTCGGTGCGGAGTATGCCGCGCCGGGCCAGATCGTCCTCCGTGTCGCCGAAGTCGACATCGGACAGTCCGTCGAGGTCGACGACGCTGGCCGCGGCGACCGGCTCGCGGACGGCGATGGTGTCCGGCGGCATGGGTCCGCTGCCCGAGATCGCGGCAGCAAGCAGCAGTGTGGCGATGAAGCCGAATTGTCGCAATTTCATGGAATCCCCCAGTCCCCAACGTGACGGGAGCGAAGAGGTTATTGCCGCGCCTCCCATTCGTCGGCCAATTCGTCCCAGTAGTCGGCGCTCAGCCCGCGCCGGCCGTGCGTGAGCCAGCCCTCGGTGCTCCGCTCCACGTGCAGTCCCAGTTCGGCGAAGGGATCGATCCACCGCCCCGGCTCCGCGCCCAACTCGGTCAACGCCGCGTTGATCGGCCACTCTGGACGTGGCCCGTCGAACGCCGCGTCGAAGCGCGGCCCCCAGGACAGGATGCCGCCCAACCAGACCGCCGCCGCCTGGCACCCGACCCCACCGGCGAACTCCGCCTCGACGTACGCCACCGGCCCCCGCCGCGACCAGCGGGCCAGCACCTCGACCAGCGTGGGGGAGAGCACCAGCGCGAACGGTTCCCCCGCGCTCGGCTCGTCGGCCGCATAGTCGGGTGGGGTGCCGGTCAACTCCTCGACCAACTGCGGCGTCACCGGCAGCAGGGCGAAGTCCTGCCGCAACTCGCCGAGCACCGCGTGATCCAGGTCCCGGGTCTCCTCGCGCAGCAGGTCGGCGTCCGCCACGATCGCGCTGAGCTGGTAGCTCACCGAATGTCCACAGCCTGTGGATAGAACATGTGTGCGACGGTGGTCGGGCGTGCTCGCCGTCGTCGGGCAGCGCTCGGCTCCATCCGGTCAGTATCGCGGTAACGGCGACTTCCGGCTGCCGTCGTCGGCCGGTCGTACCGCCAGAGGCCGCCCGGTCCGGACGGCCCCTGCCCCCGTTGCGGTACGTCCTCAGCCGGCCAGGGCGGGCTGCTGCGGTGGCTGTTCGCCGGGCCGGGCGACCAGGATCGCGGCGACGGCGACCAGAGCCCCGGCCACGGTGAGCCCGAGGATCAGCCAGGGCGGCCCGAACGGGTAGTACTCACCCGGCGTGAAGGCACTGTGCACGGTCATGACCGGGAAGGAATCGGCATCGCCGTCCCGGAAGACCCGCATGACGTTGCCGTACAACGCGCCCGCCGGCAGAGCCAGCACCAGCAGCGCAGCAGACCAGAGCCCTGCGGCGCTCCAGCGCCGTCCGGGCGACGCCGCCACCATCCGGTAAGCGACGGAAGCCGCGACCAGCCAGCCGACAAGCAGCCCGACGCCCGTCCCGCCCACGATCATCGGCAGGAACGCAGCGGTACGCGCTGGTGCGGCCTGGACCGAGACGACGCTTCCGTCTGTCGTGTAACCGCTCACGTGGATGATCAGACCGTTCGACTGGGCGCTGAACCGCGCGCCGCGTACCGAGGTCTCGGTGAAGGTTCCGTCGTCCTCGGCGCTGAGATGCTTCCCGTTCAGCGGTGTCAGCGAGGAGACCGACCAGCCGTCTGCGGCGAACCGCTGACGGGCTTGATCGGGGTTCCAGGTGCTGGCGGAGAACGTGACGGTTCCGGGACTGTCGGCACGCCAGGGCATTGGTCGAGGCTGGAGGACGAACGTGGTGCTCCCGGCCGTGTCGGTCTGCCATGGCGTCGCCACGCGCGACTGGAGAGCTTCGTCGCTCGTCCCGGTGGCTTGTGCGGTGAGCCGGGTCATCTCGGCGACGTCGGGCAGGTCGGCGAACGTCTGCGCGCCCAGCCATGAACCGGCGGCGGCACCGAAGCCACCCATGGTCAACGCGGTGAGGACCGCCACGACGGCCAGGAGCGGACGGCCGGCGGGTAGCCGGAGCCGCAGCCGCAGACCGCTGGCGATCAGGTGCACCGCGTCCCCGGCGCGGGGACGGCGCTGACCCGGTGCCGCCATCTCCAATAGCGTGGTCACCAGCTCGGTGCCGTGCCGACGCCGGTGCCGTCGCGGATAGGCGAGCAGCAGCGTCCGGTAGCTGCGCTCCAAACTGTGGTCGGCCTCCGGCCAGACGGTGGTCACGCGGTCACCGTCCCTAAGCCCGGTGCCCCGCCGAAGCGCTTGCCGAGCTGGCTCTCCGCTGCGGTGGCGTGGCGGCGTAACCGCGCGATCTGCTCCTGAAGGGCGGCGGCGCCGGTGTCGCTGAGCCGGTAGTAGCGGCGCAGCCGGCCCTCGACGGCCTCCTCCCGGTCGACGACGAGCAGGCCCTGCTCGGTCAGCCGGTCGAGAGCGCCGTAGAGGGTGCCCGGTCGCAGTTTGACCTCACCGGCGGAGAGTTCCTCGACGGCCCGGATCACGCCGTAACCGTGCAACGGCTGCGCGGCCAGCGCGGTGAGGATCAGAAATGTGGGTTCCTGCATGGCCGCCAATACTACGGTCACCGTTATATGCCGTCAACCGTTCATGCTGTCCGCCAGCCTGTGGGCAGTGCGGTTCGGCCCGGCGGTGCGCAGCGTGTTCGCCGGTGCGGCCAGATGCACTGCTGGGCCGCGAAGCTGGACAATGGCGCTACCGTGACCGAGCGGAACAGTCGTACGGCTGTACGAGGCTTAGGGTCGTGGGCGAGTCGAGGGAAGGAGCGGCAACGAGTCCCGTGTCGCTGCCGCCGGTACACACCACTTCTAGGATCAGTGCCATGCCAGAAGGCCATCAGGTGCAGGTGGCGGCCCTCGTCGCGCTGCTGCGCCAGCCTGGCGCTCGCTGGACTGAGATAGCCGCAGAGGTGCTTGCCGAAGGCAGTGCGCTTGCCGTCTTGCACCGGCAGATCGGGGTGGGAGAGACGCTGTTCGGCGATGACCCGGTGCAGGATGCGTTGAGCGCTGCGCGGACCGAGTTGCAGGCCTGGGCGGCGGATGGCATCGGGGTGTACTCGTTCTTTGATGACGCCTACCCCACACGCCTGCGTGACATTCACCAGATGCCCCCAATTGTGTTCACACGGGGGGCGCTCGCCGAGGATCGACGGGCGGTTGCCGTAGTCGGAACCCGTAGGCCCACGGAGCACGGCGTGGGCATCGCCGAGACCTGTGCCACTGCTCTGGCGGAGTCGGGTTTCACGGTTGTCTCCGGTCTAGCTGCCGGAATCGACACGGCGGCGCATACCGCAGCTTTGCGCGCAGGTGGTCGCACGGTGGCGGTCATCGGCACCGGGGTGAATAAGTCCTATCCCGCAGCAAACAGGCAGCTACAAGATCAGATCATCAGAGATGGCCTAGTGCTCAGTCAGTTTTGGCCAGACACGCCACCTGCCAAGTACACCTTCCCGATGCGAAACGCCGTCATGAGTGGCTACGCTGCGGCGACGATCGTGGTGGAAGCGGCATACCGTAGCGGAGCTCGGATGCAGGCTCGCCTCGCGCTGCAGCACGGCCGACCAGTGGTCCTGACCGACTCGCTCCTGCAGCACGACTGGGCGCGCGAGTACGCCGACCGGCCGGGCGTGCATGTCGTATCGACAGCTAACGAGCTCGTTGCTACGGTCGACCTCATCGTGCACCAGATGCCCCATTCCCCTCAGGCACTTGAAGGTCTACCGCGTCTTGTCGACCTATAGACAATGAGCGACCGCCCAGCATGACGAGATGCAGGTGGTTGAGCGACAGCGCAACTACCTGCGCAGCCCATTGCCGCCGGGTGACGGCATCTGTGTCGTCTGCCGCAGCACTGCGGGGAGCGGATTCGAGCTGTGCTACCAGTGCGGCCAGCACCGTTCTGCATCCGGCGGTATTCAGGCAGACGTCGTCGCCCCGATCGCCTACTCGGTGGCGCGAGAGCAGCACGATCACAACCTGATTGTTTATAAGTCGGCTCAGCCGTCGGCGGTCGCGATGGGAAACCTCTCCTCGCTGACGGTCCTCTACCTCGCGTTTCACTGGGACTGCTTTGCGGACGTGCTTGGCGGTCCTTTCACCCACGTCGTCACTGTTCCCTCCACGCGAGGCCGGCAGGGCGTTCACCCGCTCGAGACCATCGTGGCCAGGCGTCTACCTCTCCCTGTCCTTCGTCCAGTCTCGAGCCCTGCCTACAGTGGTGACGACCGGAGCTTCCATCACGATCGTTTCCAACTGCCGCCGAGCAGCGCCTCTGGCGGAAGGGTCCTTCTTCTCGATGACACATGGACGACGGGCAGTCGTGTCCAGTCGCTGGCTTTTGCCCTCAAGGCGGCCGGAGCGGTAGCCGTGGCGGCGGTCATCATCGGTCGCCGAGTCAACCCGGCGTACGGCCCGTCAGCCCTCCTCATGGAGCGGCTACGGGCAGCGCGGGAGTTCGACATTGCTCGCTGCGTTGTGGAAGGCGCGTGAAGCTCTCCATGAGTATGGCCAGGCACGAACACCCGCCGGTCTCACCACCGGTCTTCCGCCTGCATGAGCATCCGCAGTTGTTCGCCGGCCCGACGCCGCTCGGCCACACTGCACGACGAGGATAGCCAGCCGCCGTACCTGCTGGTTGGTTCGAAAGCCGGCAACCGGAGGAGGGCGAGTGGCCCTAGCAGACATCGCGTAACGAATCAGGGCCGGTCCCCGTGGGGCCGGCCCTGTCGTTCGTGCTGCTCAAGCGAGCGGAGGATACGAGATTCGAACTCGTGAGGGTGTAAACCCAACACGCTTTCCAAGCGTGCGCCCTAGGCCTCTAGGCGAATCCTCCGTCGAACAGAGTACAGGTCCCTGCCGACCCGCCCACCCCACCACCCCCTGAAGATCGGGGACGGGTCGGGTAGGCTGGAGCTACCTCCCGTGCGGCGGTATCTCGTGAACCTCCCCAGGGCCGGAAGGCAGCAAGGATAAGCGAGCTCTGCCGGGTGCACGGGAGGCCTTTCTGTCTCCGGCACCGTGCCTCCCCTCCCACCCAGCGTGGTCAGGCACCGAGCTGTCGGTGTTAACAAGGGGCCCTTCCTCTACCGGAGGCGTTAATAAGGTGCCCTTCCTTGCATCCCGGAGCACCCGGTTCAGCGGGGTGGGTGGTCAGTGGGGTGTGCGCGGGGCGAGAATGGCGCGGTCGAGAGGAGGCGGGACGCCGTGGCACTGGCGCTCTACCGCAAGTACCGGCCGCGTACCTTCGCCGAGGTCATCGGGCAGGAGCACGTCACCGAGCCGTTGTCGCAGGCGCTGCGCAGCGGGCGGCTCAACCACGCGTACCTCTTCTCCGGGCCGCGTGGCTGCGGCAAGACCTCCAGCGCCCGCATCCTGGCCCGGTCGCTCAACTGCGAGCACGGTCCCACCCCGGAGCCCTGCGGCACCTGTGACTCGTGTCGCTCGCTGAGCGGCGACGGGGCCGGCTCGATCGACGTCATCGAGATCGACGCGGCCAGCCACGGTGGTGTGGACGATGCCCGTGAGCTGCGGGAGAAGGCGTTCTTCGCGCCGGCCAACAGTCGCTTCAAGATCTATGTCATCGACGAGGCGCACATGGTCTCGTCGGCCGGCTTCAACGCCCTGCTCAAGCTGGTCGAGGAGCCCCCGGAGTACGTCAAGTTCATCTTCGCCACCACCGAGCCGGAGAAGGTCCTCGGCACGATCAAGTCGCGGACCCACCACTACCCGTTCCGGCTCATCCCGCCGAAGACCCTCCGGCCATACCTGGAGCAGCTCACCGAGGCCGAGGGCGTGCAGGTCGAGCCGGCGGTGTTCCCGCTGGTCGTGCGCGCCGGTGGGGGCAGCGCCCGGGACAGCCTCTCGGTGCTCGACCAGCTCATCGCCGGTGCCGGCCCGGACGGGGTCAGCTATGCCCGGGCCGCCGCGCTGCTCGGCGTCACCGACGCGGCGTTGATCGACGAGATGTGCGACGCGCTGGCGGCCGGGGACGGCGCGGCGGCGTACGCGACCGTCGACCGGGTGGCCGAGGCCGGGCACGACCCGCGCCGGTTCGCCTCAGACCTGCTGGAACGTCTGCGCGACCTGATCGTGCTCCAGCAGGTGCCGGACGCCGCCACCAAGGGGCTCATCGACGGGCCGGACGACCAGATCGAGCGGATGGCCGCCCAGGCCCAGCAGCTCGGGCCGGGCACGCTGTCCCGGTGCGCCGACATCGTGCACGACGGCCTGGTGGAGATGCGGGGTACCACCGCGCCCCGGCTGCTGCTGGAGTTGATCTGCGCCCGGATGCTCCTGCCCGGCGTCGACGATTCCACCGGCGGCCTGCTCCAGCGCCTGGAACGCATGGAACGTCGGCTCACGCTCGCCGGCACGGACGCACCGTCGGCCGCCGTCGGCTCCGCACCCGCGACCGAGCCCGCCGCCGTACGCTCAGCGCCTCCCGCCTCGCCCGCGGCTGCCGCCGCGCACCGGGCCGGGACCGGCACGCCGGCTGCCGCCCCCACCTCGGCCGGTGCCGCCCCGGCCGGGAGTGCCCCTTCCTCGGGATACGACTACGACGCCACCGCTGACGGCACCGCCCGAACGGGCGGAGGTGCCGCAGGTGGCTCCGGCGGCGATGCGGGTCAGGCCGAGCCGGTCGCGCCGCGTCGTCAGGTGCCGCCATCGGCCGTCATGCCCGATCCGACGACCCCGGAGCCGCCCCGCCCCGGTGCGGCGGCGCCCGGCGAGCTGGACGCGGTGGCGGTGCGCCGGGTCTGGCCCGAGGTGGTCGGCAAGGTCAACCGGAGCAACAAGCGGATCGCCGCGCTGATGCGGGACGCGGTGGTGCGCGACCTCGACGGCGACACGCTCGTGGTCACCGTGAAGTCGAGCGTGCTGGCCAAGATGATGACCGACCACGCCCGGGTGCTCACCGACGCGCTCTACGAGGAGCTGGGCGGGCGCTGGCAGATCCGGTGCGAGGTGGCCGGCGAGCGGGGCGGCATGTCGCCCGGCAACCCGCGTGCCGCCGGCTCGGCTCCCGCCCGTCCGACGCCCGCCGCCGAGACTCCGAGCCGCCCCGCCGCTGAGGGGCCCGGCCGTCCCGCCGCCGAGGGTTCGGGTCGTCCCGCTGGTGCGGGGACTCCGGTCGACAGCGGTTCGTCTGACGGCACGGCCCACCCGGGCTCCGCTGGCCGCGCTCCCGGAGGTGCCGCTGCTGCGGGTCCCGCCGGTGCGGCAGCGGCCGGTCGACCCGGCGGCGTCGACGCGGGCACTGGCGGTGGTGCGAACGCTGGCCCCGGTGCTGCTGACGCAGGCCGTACCGGGGGCACGGCCGGTGGGAGCCCCGGTGGCGCGACTGGTAGCGCACGCTCCGGTGGTGCGGCCTACACGGGTGCGCCCGGTTCTGCGCACCTCGGTGCTGCCGGACGACCGCAGGGACGGGCTGGTAGCGGTTCGCCAGCCGTGTCGGGCGAGGACGACGACGAGGGCTGGCCGGAACCGGCGCGTCCCGGTGGCTCGACGCCGCCCGCCGAGTCGGGCGGGTCAAGCGGGTCGGGCGGGTCGGATGAGGGCTGGCCGGAGGCGGCCCGACCGGGCGGTGCGTCCGCGTCGACCGTCGCCCCGGCAGCGCAGGCCGCGGTCGCGAACGGCCGGTCCGCCCCGGCGTCGGGCGGTCACGCCGTGGAGGCTGCGGCAGGCCGGTCCGGTGCGGCGGCCCCGCCCCGGCAGGCTCCGGTGGGCAACGGCGACGGTGGTGCGGGTGGCGCACCGGTCAGCAGCGCGATCGCGGCGGCCCGGGCGGCGGCGGCCGGGCGGGGTACGCGTACCGCTGGGGCGGGCACACGTACCGCTGCGGCGGGCCGGCGGACCGCGGACGCCGAGTTTGCCGGTGAGCCGCCGTACGATCCGGACTTCGACGGTCCGGGGCGCGGTGGCGGGCGTCCCGGCGGTGGCCCGCCGGCCACGGCGCCGGTCTACGAGGGTTTCGACCCGGGCGACGAGCCGGGGGACGAGGTCATCGACGAGAAGACCGCCCGGGAGTCCGGCGAGGCGCAGGCGGTACGTCTGCTGCGGGAGGCGTTCGGCGCCGAGAAGATCGACGAGGTGCCGACCCGCTGACCCACGCGCCGCGCCCGATGGGCGGGGTGCGGCAGCCGGGGTGTGGCCGCCGGGGTGTGGTCGGTGGGCATGGTTAGGGTGGGCGTGGTCTTGTAGACGAGTCGAGGGAGCGATCGTGCGGCCTGGTGGACAGCCGAACATGCAGCAGATGCTGAAGCAGGCGCAGAAGATGCAGCAGCAGATCGCCAAGGCGCAGGCCGAGTTGGCCGAGGCCGAGGTGACCGGCACCGCCGGCGGCGGTCTGGTCACCGCGACCGTGTCCGGCGCCGGTGAGATCAAGAGCATCAAGATCGACCCGAAGGCGGTCGACCCGGAGGACGTGGAGACCCTGGAGGATCTGGTCCTTGCGGCGCTGCACAACGCCACCGCGGCGGCCCGTGAGCTGACCGACCAGAAGATGGGCCCGGTCGCGGGTGGGATGGGCGGCCTCGGCCTGCCCGGGTTCTGAGCCACCCGATGTACGAGGGTGCCATCCAGGATCTGATCGACGAGCTGGGGCGCTTGCCGGGCGTGGGCCCGAAGAGCGCCCAGCGGATCGCCTTCCACGTCCTGTCGGCGGATCCGGCCGACGTGAACCGGCTGGCCGGAGCGCTGCGCAAGGTCAAGGACCTGGTGCGCTTCTGCACCAGTTGCTACAACGTCGCCGAGTCGGAGCAGTGCCGGATCTGCCGTGATCCGCGTCGCGGCAACGAGGTGATCTGTGTGGTCGAGGAGCCGAAGGACGTCGTCGCGATCGAGCGGACCGGTGAGTTCCGGGGGCGGTACCACGTGCTCGGCGGGGCGATCAATCCGCTGGAGGGCATCGGGCCGGACAACCTGCGTATCCGGGAGCTGCTGGCTCGGCTGAGCGGCGGTGAGGTCCGCGAGTTGATCCTGGCCACTGACCCGAACACCGAGGGCGAGGCGACCGCGACGTACCTCGCCCTCATGGTCAAGCCGATGGGGATCTCGGTGACCAGGTTGGCCAGTGGCCTCCCGGTCGGCGGCGACCTGGAGTACGCCGACGAGATCACCTTGGGCCGTGCTTTCGAGGGCCGCCGCGCGGTCTGACCGAGGGCGGGTGGGTGTGACACCGGTGGCGGCGGCTCACCCGAGCACGTAACAGATTGATATCGATTGTATGGGGGGATTGGCCCCTTTTGTCGCATAGCCTCTGAGCGTGTCTGCTGGTGGCCGGTCACTAAGGACACGATCCGGTACCAAGAGCTTCGCGCGCCGTTTCCCGGCGGTCGAAGTGGGAGCTATGGTCACCGCCATCGGTGACCCTGTCACCACGTTGTCCGTAACCCCAAGGACGAGGTGAAGCACCCATGCGTGCATCCAGGCCGAAGGTCGCTATCGCGGCCGTGGCGGCCGCGGCCCTCGCGGTAGCAGGCTGTGCCGAAAGCGATCGCGAAGGTTCCAGCGGTAGTAGCAACGAGACCCTCGTCTTCGGCGTCGCCGGAGACCCGAAGGTGCTCGACCCCAGCTTCGCCAGCGACGGTGAGTCGCTGCGTGTGGCGCGTCAGGTCTTCGAGACGCTGGTCCGCCCCGAGGAGGGCGGCACCAAGGTCAGCCCCGGCCTCGCCGAGTCCTGGGAGCCCGACGCGACGGGTACGACGTGGACGTTCAAGCTGCGTTCCGGCGTGAAGTTCCACGACGGCACCGACTTCAACGCCGAGGCCGTCTGCACGAACTTCGACCGGTGGTACAACGCCAAGGGCCTCATGCAGAGCCCGGACGTGACGGCGTACTGGCAGGACATCATGGGCGGCTTCGCCGCCAACGAGGACGACACTCTCCCGGAGAGCCTCTTCAAGTCCTGCACCGCCACCGACGCGACCACGGTCAGCCTGGCCTTCACCCGGGTCTCCAGCAAGATCCCGGCCGCCCTGATGCTGCCGTCCTTCTCGATCCACAGCCCGAAGGCGCTGCAGGAGCACGACGCCAGCAACGTCACGGGCAGCGCGGACGACATCAAGTACCCGGCGTACGCGACCGAGCACCCGACCGGTACCGGTCCGTTCAAGTTCAAGTCCTGGGACGTCCCGAACAAGACGCTGACCCTGGAGCGCAACGAGGACTACTGGGGCGAGAAGGCCAAGCTCAAGAGCCTGATCTTCCGCACCATCTCGGACGAGAACGCGCGTAAGCAGGCGCTGCGTTCCGGTGACATCCAGGGCTACGACCTGGTTGGACCGGCCGACGTCGAGCCGCTCAAGGGCGAGGGCTTCAACGTCCTGACCCGCCCGGCCTTCAACATCCTCTACCTGGCGATCAACCAGAAGGGGAACCCGAAGCTGGCCGACCTCAAGGTCCGGCAGGCGCTGGCGCACGCGATCAACCGCCAGGCGCTGGTCGACTCGAAGCTGCCCCCGGGCGCCCAGGTCGCGGTGAACTTCTTCCCCGAGACCGTCGAGGGCTGGAACGGCGACGTCACCAAGTACGACTACGACGTCGACAAGGCCAAGTCGCTGCTGGCCGAGGCCGGCGCGTCGGACCTGACCCTGCGGTTCCACTACCCGACCGAGGTGACCCGGCCCTACATGCCGAACCCGAAGGACCTGTTCGAGCTGGTCTCGGCGGACCTCCAGGCGGCCGGCATCAAGATCGAGCCGATCCCGCTGAAGTGGAGCCCGGACTACCTCAACGCCACCACCTCCGGCTCCGCGCACGACCTGCACTTCCTCGGCTGGACCGGTGACTACGGCGACGGTTACAACTTCATCGGCACGTTCTTCGACCGGCAGAAGGACGAGTGGGGCTTCAACAACCCCGCGCTGTTCGAGAAGTTCAAGCAGGCGGACACCACCGCGGACCAGGCGGCCAAGGTGGCGCTCTACAAGGAGATCAACGCCGACATCATGAACTTCCTGCCCGGTGTGCCGATCTCGCACGCACCGCCGGCCATCGTGTTCGGCAAGGACGTGACCGGGGTCAAGGCGAGCCCGCTCACCGACGAGCGGTTCTCCACCGCCGAGTTCAAGTCCTGATCTGACGCATATAGAACGCGGGCGGGCGCTGTACCACAGCGCCCGCCCGCTACCCTCAGCACACCCTTCGAGGCCGCCGTGTTCCGGTTCATCGTCAGACGCCTCCTGCAGCTGATACCCACGCTGTTCGGGCTCTCCATCCTGTTGTTCATCTGGCTCCGGCGGTTGCCCGGTGGCCCCGAGACCGCCATCCTCGGCGAGCGGGGCACACCCGAGATGCGCGCCGCGATCCGCCGCAATCTCGGCCTCGACGAGCCGATCCTGATCCAGTACGGCCGGTTCGTGCGGCGGATGGTCCGCCTGGACCTGGGTACGTCGATCTCCACCAAGCGCGAGGTCACCACCGAGTTCCTCCAGCGCTTCCCCGGCACCGTCGAGCTGACCGTCACCGCGATGGTGATCGCGATCGGCATCGGTATCCCGCTGGGCTATCTGGCCGCCCGCCGACGCGGCCGCTTCCTCGACCACGCCTCCGTCGGCGGGTCGCTGATCGGCATCTGCATCCCGGTCTTCTTCCTGGCGTACGTGCTGAAGGCGATCTTCTCGGAGAACCTCGGCTGGTTCCCCTCCAGCGGACGGCAGGACCCGACGATCGGCGCCACCCGGATCACCAACTTCTTCGTGCTGGACGGGCTGATGACCCGGGAGTGGGACGCCGCCGCCGACGCGCTGTGGCATCTGGTCCTGCCCGGGCTCGCGCTGGCCAGCATCCCGCTGGCGATCATCGTCCGGATCACCCGGGCCAGCGTGCTGGAGGTGCTCAACGAGGACTTCGTCCGCACCGCCGAGGCCAAGGGCCTGACCGAGAACGTCGTACGCCGCCGGCATGTGCTGCGTAACGCCATGCTCCCGGTGGTGACCTCGATCGGTCTGCTCACCGGCGGTCTGCTCTCCGGCGCGGTGCTCACCGAGACCGTCTTCGCGTTCAGCGGGATCGGCGCCTTCCTCGCCGAGGCCATCAACCAGCGCGACTATCCGGTCCTGATGGGCTTCATCATGATCATTGCGGTGGTGTACGTGCTGGTGAACCTGATCGTGGACCTCTCGTACAGCCTGATCGACCCGAGGGTGAGGGTCCGATGACGATCATCAGTGGCAAGAAGCGCGAGAAGATCGACCGGCTCGCCGAACTCGCCGCGCGCGAGGAGGAGCGGGGCGTCAGCCTGTGGCAGGACGCCTTCCGGCGGCTGCGGCGCAACCCGGCGGCCATCATCGGCGCGGTCATCCTGGCCATCTTCGTGCTGGTGGCGCTGATCGGCCCGTTCCTGGTGCCGTACGGCCCGACGGACACGATGGGCATCCGCGAAGGCGTGATCCGGCCGGGCACCATCCCCGGCCCGTCCAGCGAGCACTGGTTCGGCTACGACCACCAGGGTCGGGACGTGTTCAGCCGGATGGTGGTGGGCGCCCGGCAGACCCTGCTGGTCGGCGTGGTGGCCACCCTCATCGGTCTGGCCGTCGGCGCGCTGATCGGTGGCGTGGCGGGTGCTGCCGCCGGCCTGGGTGGCCGCTGGGGGCGCTGGATCGACAGCGTCCTGATGCGGTTCATCGACATGCTGCTGGCGCTGCCCAGCCTGCTGCTCGCGGTCAGCATCGCCGCCCTGCTCGGCCGGAGCCTGACCACCGTGATGATCGCGGTCGGCATGGTCTCGGTGCCGGTCTTCGCCCGGCTGCTACGTGGCTCGATGATCGTGCAGTCGAACAGTGACTACGTCCTCGCCGCCACCTCGCTCGGCGTACGCAAGTCGAAGATCGCGCTGACCCACGTACTCCCCAACTCGCTCGCCCCGGTCATCGTCCAGGCGACGCTGACCCTGGCCACCGCGATCATCGAGGCCGCCGCGCTCTCCTTCCTCGGGCTCGGCAACCCCGACTCGGCCACTCCCGAGTGGGGCGTCATGCTGGCCGACGCGCAGCAGTACCTCGGGGTACGGCCGGAGCTGGCCATCTATCCGGCGGTCGCCATCATCATCACCGCGCTGGGCTTCACCCTGCTCGGTGAGGCGATGCGCGAGGCCCTCGATCCGAAGCTGCGGAAGTAGGAGGGTTCGTAATGGCACTACTCGAAGTGGACGACCTCTCCGTCACCTTCGCCCGGCGCGGTCAGCGCGCCGTGCACGCCGTCGACGGGGTGTCCTTCTCGGTCGACGCCGGTCAGGTGGTCGGCCTGGTCGGTGAGTCCGGCTGCGGCAAGTCGGTGACCTCGCTGGCCATCATGGGCCTGCTGCCCAAGCAACCCGGCCTGCGGGTCGGCGGCAAGGCGGTGTTCGACGGCACGGACCTGCTCCAGCTCGACGACCGGTCGCGGCGGGACATCCGGGGCCGCGACGTCGCGATGATCTTCCAGGACCCGCTGTCCTCACTGAACCCGGTCGTACCGATCGGACTCCAGGTCACCGAGGTGCTGACCCGGCATCGGGGGATGAAGGGCGCCGCTGCGGCGAAGGAGGCTGCCGCACTGCTGGACCGGGTCGGCATCCCCGACCCCACCCGGCGGCTCAAGGAGTACCCGCACCAGCTCTCCGGTGGGATGCGGCAGCGCGCCTTGATCGCGATGGCGGTGGCCTGCCAGCCCCGGCTGCTGATCGCCGACGAGCCCACCACGGCGCTCGACGTCACCATCCAGGCCCAGATCCTGGAACTGCTCAAGGACCTGGTCCGGGACTCCGACACCGCACTGGTGATGATCACGCACGACCTGGGCGTGGTCGCCGGCATGTGCGACACGATCAACGTGCTGTACGGCGGCCGGGTGGTGGAGACCGCCCGACGGCGTCCGCTGTTCCGCGAGCCCCGGCACCCGTACACGGTGGGGTTGCTCGGGTCCGTGCCGCGCCTGGACGCCGGGCGCGGCGAGCGGCTCACCCCGATCCCCGGCTCGGTGCGTGACCTGCTGCCCTGGCCCGAGGGCTGCGCCTTCGCGCCGCGCTGCACCCGGCGGGTGGACGCCTGCGTCGGCCAGCCGCCGGAGCTGGTGCTCACCCACGCCGGCCGCAGCTACCGTTGCGTCAACCCGGCCCCGTTGCCGGGCCCCACGCCGGCTACGCCGTCCACCGAAGCCGCATCGTCGTCCGCCGAGGCATCGTCGTCTGCTGAGGGGCCGTCGTCCGTCGAGGGCGAGCCGTCTGCTGAGGGGCCGTCGTTCGTCGAGGGCGAGCCGTCTGCCGAAGCCGGGGCATCTGCCGGGACTGCGGCGGTCGCCGAGGCACCGTCGGTCGCTGAGGGGGCCGCGCCCGTCGAGGCGTCGGGTACCGGCCAGGTGCCCGCGCCGCGCGAGGAGGAGAAGTCATGACCGAGAGCGACGTCCTCGTCGAGGTACGGGACCTCAAGGTGCATTTCCCGATCAAGCGGGGGGTGCTGTTCGACCGGACGGTCGGCCACGTCAAGGCGGTCGACGGCGTCGACCTGAGCATCTCGCGCGGCAAGACGTACGGCCTGGTCGGTGAGTCGGGCTGCGGCAAGTCCACGCTCGGCCGGGCGCTGCTCCAACTCAACCCGCCCACCGCAGGCGAGGTGCGCTTCGACGGGGTGGAGTTGACCACGCTGGCGCCGCGCAGGCTGCGGACCATGCGGCGGCGGATGCAGATGATCTTCCAGGACCCGATGTCCAGCCTCGACCCGAGGCAGAACGTCGAGTCCATCCTCACCGAGGGCCTGCAGACGCACGGCATCGGTGGCGACCGGGACGGCCGCCGGAAGATCATCGGCGAGACGCTGGACAAGGTGGGCCTGCCCCGTTGGGCGTTGTCCCGCTATCCGCACGAGTTCTCCGGCGGTCAGCGACAGCGCATCGGCATCGCCCGCGCGCTGGTGCTCGGGCCGGAGCTGATCGTCGCCGACGAGCCGGTCTCCGCCCTGGACGTGTCGATCCAGGCGCAGGTGATCAACCTGCTCGACGAGTTGCAGGACAGCCTCGGCCTCACCTATCTGGTAATCGCGCACGACCTGGCGGTGGTGCGGCACATCTCCGACACCGTCGGTGTGATGTACCTGGGCGGCCTGGTCGAGGAGGCACCCAGCGACCGGCTCTACACCGAGCCGCTGCACCCGTACACCCGGGCGCTGATGTCGGCGGTGCCGGTGCCGGACCCGGACGTCGAGGACCGCCGGGAGCGGATCCTGCTCTCCGGTGACCTGCCGTCGCCGGCCAACCCGCCGTCGGGTTGCCGCTTCCACACCCGGTGCCCGTGGGCGCAGCCGACCCGGTGCGCCGACGAGCGGCCGGTGCTGCGGGAGATCGGCGGGAGTCGGGTCGCCTGTCACTTCGCCGAGCAGATCGCCAGCGGCGAGCTGCGGCCGCACAAGGTGAGTGCGGAGATCGTCCGTCCGGAGGGCGAGGGCGAGGAGCCTGGCGTGGTCTCCGCGCCCAGCGAGCCGGGCACGTTCGTCTAGCCGAGATGTTAGGAGGGGTCCCTTTCTATGCCGCAGGCGTTAGAAAGGGACCCCTCCTAACATCCGGGTGCAACCAGAATCAGCCCTCGGGGCGGTTCAGCAGGCCGACCGCGATGCTGTGCACCGCGTCCAGCCCGGCCGCGTCGGCCAGCGCCGCGCTGCCGCCGGTGACCGCGTACCACTCGTCGGCGTCCTTGTACTGCACGTGGAGGGTGACCCGGCCGTCGGCGAGGTCGGTTCGCAGGGTCAAATCCCCGGTGACCACGCCGACCTCGTCGGTCATCACCCCGCCCGGTCCGGGCACGATGTCCGTGCTCCGGCTCTGCGGACCGGTGGCGCCACCGGCGTCGGCGGTCATCCCGGCACCGGGCACCTCCACCTCACCCGCAGCCGCGCCGTCGGCGGTCATCCCGGCGGTGGCCGGGCCGGGGCTGCCGCCGGCCGCCGCGGCGTCGTCTCCGCCCGCGTCAGGCGTCCGTTCGGGTGCCGGGGTGCCGCCGGCTCCGGTTACGGCTTGCTCTCCCATGTGCAGCCCTCCAACATGTCGGCCAGCGCGGCCTTCTCAGCACTGGTGATCGTGAGCTTCCAGTGGTGCTTCACCGCCACCCAGTCGCCGGCATACTGGCACCAGTATGACCGGTTTGGCGGTTTCCACTGGGACGGATCCTGATCACCCTTTGCCCGGTTGGAGGAGGCCGAAACCGCGAAGAGCTGCGGCCGGTCGAGGTCGTTCGCGAAATCACTACGCTTCGAGTCGTCCCACTCGTCCGCGCCGGAGCGCCACGCGTTGGCGAGCGGGACCATGTGGTCGATGTCCACGCTGGACGGGTCGGTGAAGGTCCGCCCGTCGTACACGCTCTCCCAGTTGCCACCCACCACGTTGCACCCGGAGTGCTGGATGTCCTTGCCGTCGCGTTCCAGCACGGTGTCCCGGACGTCGCAGTTCTGGCCGGTCTTGCGCCAGTGCGAGAAACGGTTGCGGCTGTAGCCGCGCATCGGGTTGGCTTCGGCGACGGTCAGTTCGGAGAGCATCTGGGTGGCGGTGCCGCCGTCACCACTGGTGGGCGACACCTCCGGCTCCACCAACTCGACGCAACCGGCCGCGCCTAGGGTCAGCGCCGCGACGAGCGCGAGCGCCCCCAGGGCGCGAGGTCCTGATCTGGTACGCACAGACGACACCTCTCCAGCTTGCGGGCTTTCGGCGATCCCGCACAGTACCCGGGCCCAGTTTCGGCGATTCGTGGTGTCTCACGTATGGCGCACGGCACATTGGTAGTCATGCCCGAAAACGCGCCCGCACTCCGGCTGAAGTCGCACGCCGGCCGAGGCACGCTGGCCGCCGCCGTCCTCGCCTCCGGCATGGTCTTCCTGGACACCACCGTGGTCAACGTGGCCCTGCCCCGACTCGGCGCCGAGCTGGGCGCCTCGGTGGCGGGACTACAGTGGACGGTCAACGGCTATTTGCTCACGTTGGCCGCGTTCGTGCTGCTCGGCGGGGCGCTCGGCGACCGCTTCGGGCGACGGCGGATCTTCCTGCTGGGCGTGGTCTGGTTCACCGCCGCCTCGGTGCTGTGCGGGCTGGCACTGCGTACCGACTGGTTGGTGGCCGCACGGTTCCTCCAGGGTGCCGGCGGCGCGCTGCTGACCCCCGGCTCGCTGTCGCTGCTCCAGGCCAGCTTCCACCCGGACGACCGGGGCAAGGTGATCGGGGCGTGGTCCGGGCTCTCCGGTGTCTCCACCGCGCTCGGCCCGTTCATCGGCGGATGGCTGATCGACGCGCTCTCCTGGCGATGGATCTTCTTCCTGAACCTGCCGCTGGCCGTGCTGGTGGTGCTGGCCGCGCTGCGCTGGGTGCCGGAGAGCCGGGACGAGAGCGCCTCGCGTAGCCGGGGAACCGGCCGACGCTTCGACGTGGCCGGCGCGCTGCTCGGCGCGCTGGCGCTGGCCGGGGTCACGTACGCGCTCGTGGACGCGCCGGGGCGCGGAATCCGCTCACCCGCCGTGCTGGTGGCGGCGCTGGTCGCGGTGCTGGCCGCGCTGGCGTTCGTCCTCCTGGAACGGCGTCGCGGCGAGACCGCGATGCTGCCCACCGGCCTGTTCGGCAGCCGACTCTTCTCGGTGCTGAACGTCTTCACCGTGCTGGTGTACGCCGCACTCGGCGGGTTCACCTTCTTCTTCGCCGTCTATCTGCAGAACGTGGTCGGCTGGTCGGCGCTGCTCACCGGCCTGGCCCTGCTGCCGATGACGGTGCTGCTGCTGATCGGTTCGCCGAAGGCCGGGGCGCTGTCGGCGAAGATCGGGCCGAGGCTGCCGCTGACCGTCGGCCCGGTGCTGGCCGCCGTCGGGCTGCTGGTGCTGCGGGAGGTCGACGCGGGTGCGTCGTACTGGCGGCAGGTACTGCCCGGGGTGGTGCTGTTCGGTGCCGGGCTGACCCTGGTGGTGGCACCGCTGACCGCGTCCGTGCTGGCCGCCGTGGCGGACCGATTCGCCGGGGTGGCCAGCGGCTTCAACAACGCCGCATCCAGGGTGGGCGGTCTGCTGGCGGTGGCCGCGTTGCCGCTGCTGGTCGGGCTCAGCGGCACGGGCTACGAGCAGCCCGCCGAACTCACTGCCGCCTACCGGGGCGCGCTGCTCTGGTGCGCCGGTCTGCTGGTGGCCGGGGCGGTCATCGCCGCCCTGCTGGTACGCCGTCCGACCCGCCGACCACCGCCCGCACAACCCTGCCACTCCATGCCCGTCTCCACCCCGGACGACTCGGCCGCCCGGGACAGGTGAAAGGAGGGGTCCCCTGCTATGCAAAATGCGATAGCAGGGGACCCCTCCTTACATCCAGGCCGGCGGTCAGCGACGGGCGCGGTTGACGGCGCTGGTGACCGCCTTGACGGAGGCGGTGACGATGTTCGCGTCCATGCCGACGCCCCAGACCGTCCGCCCGTCCACCTCGCACTCCACGTACGCGGCCGCCTGTGCGTCACCGCCGGAGGAGAGCGCATGCTCGTGGTAGTCGAGCACCCGTACGCTCACCCCGGCCGAGCCGAGCGCGTTGACGTAAGCGTCGATCGGGCCGTTGCCGATCGCGGTCACCGAGCGGGCCTGGCCGTCCACACCGACCTGTGCGGTGATCTCGACCTTGCCGTCGGCGCTGCCGATGGCGTACTCGGTCAGCGTCACCGCCGGGTCGGCCTGGTGGTCGAGCAGGTACTGCGTGGCGAAGATCTGCCACATGGTGTCCGGGCCGACCTCGCCACCGTCGTGGTCGGTGACCTGCTGCACCACGCCGGAGAACTCGATCTGGAGCCGTCGGGGCAGGTCCAGTTGGTGCTCGGTCTTCATGATGTACGCGACGCCGCCCTTGCCGGACTGCGAGTTGACCCGGATCACCGCCTCGTAGCTGCGGCCCAGGTCCTTCGGGTCGATCGGCAGGTACGGCACCGCCCAGGTGAAGTCGTCGACCGGTACGCCGGCCGCCGCCGCGTCGGCGTTCAGCGCGGCGAAGCCCTTGTTGATGGCGTCCTGGTGGGAGCCGGAGAAGGCGGTGTAGACCAGGTCACCGGCGTACGGGTGGCGCTCGTGCACGGGCAGTTGGTTGCAGTACTCGACGGCCCGCTTGACCTCGTCGATGTCGGAGAAGTCGATCATCGGATCGATGCCCTGGGAGAAGAGGTTTAGGCCCAGCGTCACCAGGTCTACGTTGCCGGTGCGCTCGCCGTTGCCGAACAGGCACCCCTCGATCCGGTCCGCGCCGGCCAGCAGGCCCAGCTCGGCAGCGGCGACGCCGGTGCCCCGGTCGTTGTGCGGGTGCAGGCTGAGTACCAGGCTCTCGCGCCGGGGCAGGTGCCGGTGCATCCACTCGATCGAGTCGGCGTACACGTTCGGCATGGCCATCTCGACCGTGGCCGGCAGGTTGACGATCAGCTTGCGGTCCGGCGTGGGGTCGACGACCTCGATGACCTTGGCGCAGACCTCCAGCGCGTACTCCAGCTCGGTGCCGGTGTACGACTCCGGCGAGTACTCGTAGTGGATCTCCGTGTCCGGCGTGTGGATCTCCGCGTACTTCTGGCAGAGCCGGGCGCCGGTGGTGGCGATGTCGGCGATGCCGTCGCGGTCGAGCCCGAAGACCACCCGTCGCTGCAGCGTGGAGGTGGAGTTGTAGAAGTGCACGATCGCCCGGCGCGCGCCGCGCAGCGCCTCGAAGGTCCGGTCGATCAGGTGCTCCCGGCACTGCGTCAGCACCTGGATCGTGACGTCGGCGGGGATCATGTCCTGCTCGATGAGCTGCCGGACGAACTCGTAGTCGGTCTGGCTGGCCGACGGGAACCCGACCTCGATCTCCTTGTAGCCCATCTGCACCAGGAGCTGGAACATCCGGCGCTTGCGCTCCGGCGACATCGGGTCGATCAGCGCCTGGTTGCCGTCGCGCAGGTCGACCGCGCACCAGCGCGGTGCGGCCTCGACGTGCCGGGTCGGCCAGGTGCGGTCCGGCAGGTCGATGCGGAACTGCTGCTGGTAGGGCTGGTAGCGGCGGTACGGCATCTGGCTGGGACGCTGCCGCGCGATGGCATCGGAATCAACGTCGGTGGTGCCGGCTGGGTGAGCCATGGCGGATTTCTCCTGGGGTCATGTGTCGTCAGCGACGGGAGTCGGCAGGGATGCCGAGCGAAAGATCCGGGACTGTGCTGGCGGCGCGGTTCGACTCCGCGACGAGGTGCCGGCCGTCAGGCCTCGTCGCGGCGACCAAGGAGAAGGTACGCCTGCCACATGACAGGGTGACCCTACGTGATGGGACGTGGTGTGGGAAAGGCCCGTCCGGAGTATGGGATGGAAATTGCGCCCAACGACTCAGTCGACAGCCTCGCCGCAGCTCAGGACGAGTTCGGAGAGCGGGCGGCGGTGGCGTAGGGCGGTCTCATCGGCCAGCAGATCGGCCGGAAGGCTCAACGGATCGCCGAGTTGGCCGACCGCGACCACCACGTACGGTCGCACCTCGCCGGGGAGGTCCAGGTCGGCGATCAGCCCGGCGCGGTCGAATTCGGTCACCTGGCGGACGTGCAGTCCCAGCGCGGTGGCCTGCACGCTCAGGTGGGCCACCGCCTGCCCCAGGTCGTACGCGGCGTACGCCTGCTCGGTCCGCCGGTACGCGCCGAGCACCAGGGCGGCGGCACGTCCGGCCCACCGCTGCTCGGTCGGTGCCAGGTTGACCAGGATCCGCTTGAAGGTCTGGTCGTCGCGGCGCCCGAGGGCGAACCGCCACGGCTGCCGGTTGTCCACCGACGGCGCCCACCGGGCGGCTTCCAGCAGCGCGGCCGCCTCGGCCCGGGGCAGTTCCGCGACCGGGTCGAAGGACCGAGGGCTCCAGCGGAAGGCCAGCACGGGGGTGAGGTCGGTCATGCGGAGAAGCGTCCTGTATGGGGCATTTGACGGTGATGTCGGGGCCGCCGAATGTGGGAAACGACACCCGTAACGCGACGACCGGCCGGACGTTGCGGGTTGGGCCCGCCCCGACCCGCCGCCGGACCAAGCACCAGGCCCGGAGCGGTGGCCCGGATCTGGAGACCGCCCGGGCCTACCCGCCGCCGGTCGGCTCGGTACCTCCCGGTCCGGCGTCACCGGCTCCGGGGTCACCCGGAGCAGTGCCGCTCGGATCGGTGCCGCCCGGATCGAGGTCGGACGGCGTGGACGGCGGTGGTGGCGGTGCTTCCATGCCCAGTGGCTCGCCGTCGACCACCGGGCCGGCGAGCTGCACGGTGGCCGGCGCCGGCTCGGGCGGGCCGGCCAGCGTCAGGGTGCCGAACGCCGCGCGGACCGCGGTCGGGGTGCCGTCCGCGTCGAAGCAGTAGATCCCCACGTCCAGCGGCGGGTTGATCGAGGCGGCGGTGGTCTCCACCGAGTAGCAGGTGCCGGTGGCCTCGGGCGGTGCCATCGCGGGGGAGACCGACAGCGGGGCGCGCCGGTCGGTCAGCACGTCCAGCCAGTCGGTGAACGGGTGCTGCACGCGGGGGTCGAGTCGGCGGGGCAGCGTGTCGTCGCGCTCGCCGACGCGTACGCAGCTCGCCGGCTCGGGCCGGGTCGCCGAGGGCAACGCGCACTGGAACAGCCCGTCGGCGGTGGCCGCGAGCGAGACGTCCGCCGTGCCGCCGAGCGCGCCACCGGGTACGTCCACCCGCCAACTGCCGTCGTTGGCGCTGGTCACCACGACCGAGCGGTCGGGAGTGTCGGCCACCCGCAGGGTGTACCGGGCGACCATGTGCCGATCCTGCGCGGCGGCGGCGAGCGCGGCCAGTTCGTCGCGGGCCGCGTCCTGGCCCGCCGGCCGTGGCGCGGCGCTCGGCGGTGGCGGCGGATCGTCCGGCGGGTCCGAGGAGCAGCCGGCGAGCAGGACGGGCAGGGCGAACGCGATCGGGGCGGTCAGGCGGACGGCGGGACGGTGGGCGGCGTACACCCGGCCATTCTCGGCGTTGGGTGCGCTTGCGGACACCCCCGGAAAGGTCGGCCTTTCTGGCGTGTCGCACACCACCTCCCGCGCCGCGCCGGGCCGGATCGTGGGATCACCTGACCCGGCGGTCAGAGCGGCCCGATACCCTGAGGTCGTCCGACCCGCGCCGCCGGCCCCGGTGCCGGCGGCGTCGGCACGCTCAGGGCAACCGGGAGGGAGTGCGCCGTCGTGGCACTCGTGGTGCAGAAGTACGGCGGGTCCTCCGTCGCCAACGCCGAGCGGATCAAGCGGGTGGCCGAACGGATCGTGGCCGCCCGCAAGGCCGGCGACGACGTCGTCGTGGTCGTCTCGGCGATGGGCGACACCACCGACGAGTTGCTCGACCTGGCCAACCAGGTCAGTCCGCTGCCGCCCGGGCGCGAGTTGGACATGCTGCTCACTGCCGGGGAGCGGATCTCGATGGCGCTGCTCGCCATGGCGATCCACAACCTGGGGTACGAAGCCCGCTCGTTCACCGGTTCGCAGGCGGGTGTCATCACCACCTCGGTGCACGGCCGGGCGCGGATCATCGACGTCACGCCGGGACGGCTCAAGGGCGCGCTCGACGAGGGCGCCGTGGTCATCGTCGCCGGGTTCCAGGGTGTCTCGCAGGACACCAAGGACGTGACGACCCTGGGCCGGGGCGGCTCGGACACCACCGCCGTGGCGCTGGCCGCCGCGCTGCACGCGGACGTGTGCGAGATTTACACCGACGTGGACGGCATCTTCACCGCCGACCCGCGGATCGTCCCCAACGCCCGGCACATCAAGCAGATCACCTACGAGGAGATGCTGGAGCTGGCCGCCTGCGGCGCGAAGGTGTTGCACCTGCGCAGCGTGGAGTACGCCCGTCGGGCGGGACTGCCGATCCACGTCCGCTCGTCATACTCGACCAACACCGGCACCATGGTCATCGGATCGACGGAGGAGCTTCCTGTGGAGCAGGCACTGATCACCGGCGTCGCCCACGATCGCAGCGAGGCCAAGATCACCATCGTCGGGGTGCCCGACGAGCCGGGCGCCGCCGCGCGGATCTTCGACACCGTCGCGGGTGCCGAGATCAACATCGACATGATCGTGCAGAACGTCTCCACCGAGGGGACCGGGCGCACGGACATCTCCTTCACCCTGCCCAAGACCGACGGCCCGACCGCGATGGCCGCGCTCAGCAAGATCCAGGAGTCGGTCAACTTCAAGGGCCTGCTCTATGACGACCACGTCGGCAAGGTCTCCCTGATCGGTGCCGGGATGCGTTCCCACCCGGGCGTCGCGGCCGGCTTCTTCGCCGCGCTCGGCCAGGCCGGCGTGAACATCGAGATGATCTCCACCTCGGAGATCCGGGTCTCGGTGGTCTGCCGGGACACCGACCTCGACGCGGCCGTCCGGGCCATCCACGAGGCCTTCGACCTGGGCGGCGACACCGAAGCCGTGGTGTACGCGGGAACGGGACGGTAGCGCGGATGGCCGGGCTGCCCACCCTGGCCGTGGTCGGGGCGACGGGCGCTATCGGCACCGTGATGTGTGAGTTGCTCACCGGGCGTCGCAACGTCTGGGGTGAGATCCGCCTGCTCGCCTCCGAGCGGTCGGTCGGGCGCAAGGTCCGCTGTCGGGGCGAGGAGTTGACCGTCCAGGCGCTGACCGCGGAGGCGTTCGACGGCGTCGACGTGGCGATGTTCGACGTACCGGACGAGGTCGCCGCGCACTGGGCGCCGATCGCCGTACGCCGGGGCGCGATCGTGGTGGACAACTCGGGCGCCTTCCGGATGGCGCCGGACGTCCCGCTGGTGGTGCCGGAGATCAACCCCGAGCAGGTCCACGAGCGGCCTCGGGGCATCGTCGCCAACGCGAACTGCACCACCCTGGCGATGATCGTCGCGGTTGCCCCGCTGCACCGCGAGTACGGCCTGCGCGAGCTGGTGCTCGCCTCGTACCAGTCGGTCTCCGGGGCGGGTCAGCGCGGCGCGGACACGCTGCACGACCAGTTGGCCAAGGTGGCGGGCGACCGGCTGCTCGGCTCGCGTACCGGTGACGTGCGGCAGGCGGTCGGTGACGACCTCGGCCCGTTCCCCGCACCGATGGCGCTCAACGTGGTGCCGTGGGCCGGTTCACTGGCCGACGACGGCTGGTCCTCCGAGGAGATGAAGATGCGCGACGAGTCGCGCAAGATCCTCGGTACGCCGCACCTGAAGGTCACCGCCACCTGCGTACGGGTGCCGGTGCTCACCGGTCACTCGGTGGCCGTACACGCCGTCTTCGGCACCGAGATCAATGCCGAGGGGGCCCGTGGCGTGCTGCGCAACGCTCCCGGTGTGATCGTCGTCGACGACCCGGCCGCCGGGGAGTTCCCGATGCCGATCGACGCGGTCGGGACCGACCCGTCCTGGGTCGGTCGGATCCGTCGTGCCCTCGACGACCCCCGCGCGCTGAACTTCTTCGTCACCGGCGACAACCTCCGCAAGGGCGCCGCCCTGAACACCGCCCAGATCGCCGAACTCCTGGCCAAGGAACTCACCCAGCGCTGAGCGTCGTACTCAGGCGGCGGCGAGGCGTACGCCGTCGCGACCCTGCCGTTTCACCGCGTAGAGCGCCTGGTCGGCGCGGCGCAGCGTCACCTCGGGCGACTCGCCCGGCCGGGGCAGGGCGACACCGACGCTGATCGTGCGGCCGATCCGGCGGGCCGCCTCGGTGAGCCGTTCGGCCACCCGGACGGCCTCCTCGGGACGGCTCACCTCGATCACCGCGACGAACTCGTCGCCGCCGGTCCGATACAGCTCGTCGCCCTGGCGCAGCGCGCCCTCCAACGCCCGGGCCAGGCCGACCAGCACCCGGTCACCGGCCTGGTGCCCGTACGTGTCGTTGATCGTCTTGAAGCCGTCCACGTCGATCGCGAGCAGCGCCGTCCGCCCCGGCGTCGCGGTGGCGATCCTTTCCTCGAACGGACCGGTGTGTCGCAGCCCGGTCAACGGGTCGGAGCTGGCCTGCTCGCGCAGCCGGTCCAGGGTGCGCAACCGGTCCAGGCAGCTCCACGCCTGACCGGCCAGCAGCTCTATCAGGTTGACCGTGGTGGGGTCGGGACGCAGCAGCCGGTCGTCGGCCACCAGCAGCACCCCGCCGCGCCGGGCCGGGCCCACCGGCACCGTGACCAGCGTCCGGACACCCGCGCGGACCAGCGGCTCGTGCTCCACGGTGGGCGGGTGGCCCGCCTCGCCGAGCGTGTACCCGGCCCCGTAGCGGTGCGCCCGGTCGATGATGCCGCGTAGCACCTCCGGGCCCGCCTCGGTCAGCTCGGCCCGCATCCGACTCTCCAGCTCGCCGGGCGCCACCGTCGGAGCACCCAGCCGTACGCCACCCCGGCCGCCGAGCACCAGGACGGCCGCGCCGAGTGTGGAGACGTCCCGGGCCGCCCCGATCGCGGCGGTCATCAGGTCCCACTCGGTGCCGGCGGCGGTCATCGCGGCGGCGTGCCGGAGCAGCTTCTCGCTGCGGCTCTCCGTCGGCCCGCCGAGCGCGACGATCCGCGCGCCGAGGCGGGCGGCGACCCGCTCGGCGGTGGCCCGCCACGCGGCGAGGTCGGCCGGGCCGGTCCACTGCACGTCGAGTACGCCGACGACCCGCCCGGCCGGGTCCGGCACCGGTACGCACACCTCGGCGGTGACGTCGGGGCGTACCGGGATGTGATCGGGATCGGTCGTCACGTCCGGGACGACGACCGCTGCGCCGCCGGTGTAGACCCGGCCGACGATCCCGGCGTCCGGCGCGACGGTGGCGAAGACCTGCCAGGAGCCGGTGGCGGCGACACACCGGAGCCGGTCGTGCACGTGCAGCAGGACGGCGATGGTGGCGGGGGTGTGGCGGGCCAGCGAATCGACGGTGGCCTGGCACACCTCGGCGACGGTCGACGCCATCGGCAGGCGGACCGTCACGTCGCGGAGGACTTGCTGCTGATCCACTCGCACGTCGTTCCAGGTCGGGTACGCCTCCCGGCGGCACCGGGAGGATGGCCAAGCGTACTCACCGGAAACTGGGAACGAGCTGGACTCGTACACATGTGCTATCCACAGGCTGTGGATGCAGGCTGTGGACCACGCGCGGACGCCTGCGGCGACAGCGTGGCGGCAAGCGCCCCGGGTCGGCGGATTAGCCGCGAACCAGGCGGCCGGTATCCGCACCCTGCGCGTCCCGCAACACCAGCACGTCGCCGTCCAGGCCCGCCTGCCGGGCGGTGATGAGCCAGCGACCGGTCGGCACGTTGTCGCAGCCGATCGCGGTGGAGACACCCCCGGTCGCCAGGAACGCGCCGTCACCGCCGGTCGCCCAGCGTCCGGGCGAATAGCTGTTGCAGCCGTCTGAGCCGGTCCAGGTGCCGTCGGCGACGAACTCGACGGAGGCGGGCTTCGGCCCTCGGCCTGCTGAGTTCGCCGCCGCGCCCGCCGGCACCCAGCGGCCGACCAACTCCTCCGGCTTGGGGCCGGCGAGGTTGGCGGGTAGCGCCGGGGGTGCGGCCAGCCAGCGTCGCGTCTCGTCGGTCACCGTCGGCGGCTGGAGCCAGGACGGATCCATGTCCGGTTCGCTGCCCGGTTGCCCACCGGGGCGCAGCCGGGCCAGGTCCGCACCGGCGTCGTCCAGGAGGACGCGGGTGTCACCGTCGACGCGGAACCCGTCGGCCCGGAGCAGCCAGCCCAGTCCTGCGTCCGGCGCGGCGGTGCAGCCTCCACCGTCTCTGGTGGGAACGGTGTGCATGTCGGCGATGAGAAGGCCGCTCTGGTCGGCGCCCCAGCTTCCGTGCCGTACCCCGCAACCGTCGAAGACCCGGAGGGAGTGGTCGGTGAACTGGACGACGGTGCCTGACCCCACGTCGGTACCCGCCGCCGTCCACGATCCGATCAGCGCGGTCGGTTCCTGCTGTGCCGCCGAGGCGGCGTCGATCGTGACCGGATCCGGTCCGGTCGACGTGGTGTCGTGCTGTGCACATCCGGTGAGCACCATCGCGGTCGCGGCGATGGTGCCGATCAGGTATCGGCGCATGGTCCCCTCGTTCCCTCGGCCTGACGATGGGACGTCGGGAACGCCGACTCGGTTGCACGGGAGGTTCCCGCCCGAAGGTCCACAGTGGTCGTCAAACGCATCGGATCGGGTCGCCGATCGGCCGGCATGTGGTCCGCCCCTCGCCGCACGGTGGGGTGCGGAGCGGTCGGCGGAGACGACCCGGCTGGCTGTCGATCGACAGCCGCCCGGCCGTAATCAGTGGCGCGCGGTGCGTGAGTACCTCACGTTGCCGCAACTCGTCGTTAACCTCGCTCCGTCACGCGTCGGCGTGACATGTTCGCGCCACAATTCGGCGCTTCCCGTGGGGGGTAACACGCATGTCGAGAAGGTTCATCGGGCTGGTGTCCGCGCTCGCCGTGGCGCTCGGTGGTTCGCTGGCCGTCGGCGCTCCGGCGCAGGCCGCCACCCCGGCGATCGAGATCACGAAGGTCTACTACGACTCGCCGGGTACGGACAACCGCTCGAACGCCAGCCTGAACGCCGAGTACGTGAAGCTGACCAACCGGCGCGCCCGCACCATCAACCTGAAGAACTGGACGCTGCGCGACAAGGCCAACCACGTCTACACCTTCAGCGGGGACGTCAAGCTCGCCAAGGGCAAGAGCGTGGTCATCCGCACCGGCAAGGGCAAGAACACCGCCAAGAACCGCTACTGGGGCTCGGGCAACTACGTCTGGAACAACGACGGCGACACCGCGTACCTGCGCAACGCCAGCGGCAAGCTGATCGACAAGTGCGCCTGGTCGAAGAAGGGCAAGGGATACACCGCCTGCTGAACGGGTAACCGTTGATCGGCGCGCAAGCGATGGGGCGCGCCGAGGGGAGTCTCTCGCACGGGCTTGATCTCACCGAGGCGTCGCGGTTCTCGGTGAGATCAAGTTCCCGTCCGGCCCGGTCCCCTCGGTTGAGTGCCTACGTGAGGCCTCGGAGTTGGCGCCCCGGTCACTGATCCGGCATGTAGTTGATCGGCAAGCCCTCGCCGTAGCGATGACCCTCCCCGGTCAGAATCTGCGCCCCGTGCTCCAGCGACGCCAGCACCGTCGTTGCCAGGTCGACCCGACTGGTCACCCCCAGCCAGTACGACAGCTCCCACCAGTCCTCGCCCCACGTGGGCAGCACCGCGCAGGCATCCATCGCCAGCAGTGTGTGGAGGTCTTTCCGGTCCTTCGAGTCGGTCACCAGCTTCAATGCCTCAGCCACGGTGACGGCGGTGACACCGAAACGCTGCCGATCGGTGATGACCTCGCCGACTGGCTCCACGGCGTGGATCGATCCCGCTACGTACGCCAGCAGCGCCGAGCGGTCCAGCACGAGCGTGACCGGGGGTAGTTCGTCCTCGGGGATCACGCCGCCGACGCCGACTGGTCCCCGCCGGCCTGCTCCTGCTCCATGTGCTGGCGGACCCGCTCGCGGACCGCCGCGAATCGCTCCGCAGGCCACTCGGCCTGCACCGAGTACCGGCGCGCGCGGGCGGCGGCCATGCCCTCCGAGGTCAGTGCCACCCCGCGGCGAGCCTGCTCGTCACGGAACTGCTCCCACGCCCTCTGGGCGCGCACGGCCCCGGTCACGTAGGCGCTCGCCTTGCCCGGGCCCTGCTGCTCCAACGTCTCAGCTACATCCTGAGGGACGGAGATCGACAGCTTCTTCACCGTGGTCATACCGTCAGCGTACTCTGGTAGCACCTCTCGTGTCGGCAGCGCGAGCCGTATCCTGAGAGTCGTGCGCCGCCCACGCCTCCGATCGATACTGTTCGGCCTTGGCTTCCTGCTCTGGCTGGTGGCCGCACTCGGCCTGTGGTTCGGGTGGTCGGGCCGGTATGGGTCACTGCTTCTGCTGGTCGCAGGCGCCCTCGTGCACGGCCCGGGCCTTGTTCAGGAGTGGCGGGAACGCAGGTCGAAGTCACCGGAACCGGCGGATCGGGTACTCCGGCACTACCCCAAGTGGTGGTGACCACGTACATCGGAGGGCACATCCCGCCACGGGACGTGCCCTCCGCGTTGGTACCGACAGGTCAACCGACGCCAAAGGTCGCGGCGTGGTGGACGAGCACCGTTGGGGCGGCGGGATCACGTGCGACCTGCGTAAGGAGGTGCCGGCCTGCCGGTCTGTGGCGGATCTCGGCCGGCGCGATTCGGTCGACCAGGGCCAGCCCGTCGCCCGCGCATTCCTCGGCGGGTCGACACTTCGGACCGTACACCGAACATCACCTTTCAGTGATGCCCTGCGGGCGCGCATGCAAGCGAGCAAGGAGTCCTCGCGCCGGGTGAGATCTAATGATCTCGTGCCCAAGTTCTTCGACGCCACACTCAGCAACCACCTGCGCTACCCGCTGTGGGTCTTCGCGGTGCCGGTGGTCCTCTTCGCGATCATTCCCACCTGGATTCTGGCCGAGCGCGGCGAGATCTTCGCCGCCGTGCTGGTCGTGCTCGGCTACGTGCAGGCGGTCATGCTGGGGCGGGTTCGTCTCGCGAAGAGTCTTGTCGCCCAGGGGAAGGTGAAACCCGAGGACCTGGGCTGAGCCGCACCGCTCGCGGCGCGACTCAGCACGACGTCCCGTCCGTCAGCCGCCGAAGATTGGCTGACGGTGCACCTTGTGCTGAGCGGCCTGGGCGACCGGGCGGACGACGAGACGGTCCACGTTGACGTGGCTGGGCAGTGCCACCGTCAGGGCGATGCACTCGGCGACGTCCTCGGCCACCAGCGGTCGGTCCACGCCCGCGTACACGGCGGCGGCCTTGTCCGTGTCGCCGGCGAACCGGTTGACCGCGAACTCGTCCGTGCGGACCATGCCCGGTGCGATCTCGATGACCCGCACCGGTTCGCCGCAGAGTTCCAGCCGGAGCGTCTCCACCAGCGCGTGTTCCGCGTGCTTGGCGGCGGTGTAGGTGCCGCCGGACTCGTAGGTCACGTGTGCGGCCGTCGAGGTCACGGTCACGATGGTGGGCGCGTCGGAGGCGCGCAGCAGCGGCAGCAGCGCCTGGGTCACGTACAGCATGCCCAGGACGTTGATCTCGAAGCTCCGCATGAGGTCGGCGGGCGAGGTGGTGGCCAGCGGGTCGGCGCCCACCGCCCCGCCCGCGTTGTTGACCAGCAGGTCGCAGCGGTCCAGCCCGGCGGCGAGGGCCTGCACGGACGCCTGGTCGGTGACGTCGAGTGCGACGGCCTGCCCGCCGATCTCGGCCGCCAGAGCCTGGAGTCGGTCCCACCGGCGGGCCGCCACCACGACGAAGAACCCGTCCTTGGCCAGCCGACGCGCCGTGGCCGCGCCGATCCCGCTGCTGGCACCCGTCACCACTGCGGTGCGCTTCATGGTGTTCTCCTTCATCAACCGGTGACGAAGTCTATCTGCGCGTTGATCGCCTCGGCCTTGGCGATGGCGTCGAGCGCGTCCGTGCCGGAGGCCAGGATGTAGCCGTTGCTGCAGTCCGCGACCGTCAACAGCGGTGCGACCTCGTCGCCGGGGTTCTTGGTGATGACCACGGCGGTCTCCTCGGCGCCCAGCTCGAACAGGTACGGCATGAAGACCCGGGCCGAGTCGCCGGGCGGGATCCGGCGTACCGTCGCCGGGATGTCCTCGCTGACGGTGATCGACGTGATCGGTCCCGGCTTCGGGGTCAGGAACAGGGCGACCGCGCCCCCGATCGGTGCGGGCGATTCGAGCGGCAGTTCGTCGATGCCCAGCGGCACCGTCAGAAACATGCGGTTCAGGTCCAGACCGAAGGCACGCCGCACCAGTTCCGGCGCGCCGCTACCGGCCAGGCGCGCGTGGGATTCGAGCACCCGGGGACCGTTCGGGGTGAGGACGAACTCGCTGTGTGACGGCCCCTCGGTGACACCGACCGCGTCCAGGAGCTTCGCGGTGAGTTCCCGGAGTTCCGCGAGGTGGGGCACGGCGACCCGGCTCGGCGTGCTGACCTCCCACTCGACGAACCGGTCGTTCATCCGGTATTCCGAGTAGCCGATGGTGAGGTGCCGGCCCTCGAAGGAGAACGAGTCGACGCTCACCACCGGGCCGGAGAGGAACTCCTCGGCCATCGGGGCGGTGATGCCGGCGGCGGCCAGCTCCGACATGGCCTCGGCCACCTGCTCCGGGGTCCCGACCTCCTTGATGTGCAGGCTCGCCGCACCGTCGATCGGCTTGAGGACGATCTTCCCGCCGACCTGCTCCAGGAACGCGACCGCCTCCTCCACGGAGTTGACCACCTGGTAACGGACGTTCTCCACGTCGGCCTTGGCCAGGCACTCCCGGGTGAGGGACTTGTCCTTGAGGGCGCGGGCGGTGAACTCGGTGACGCCGGGCAGGCCGAACATGTCCACGACGTAGCCGGACGAGATCGCGGCGACCTCGGTCGTGGTCATCACGCGGTCGAACGGGCGCTCAGCGTGCAGCGGGCTGAGCGCGGCGTGGATGGCCGGCCCGTCGTCCAGCGGAGCGTGTACGACCCGCTCGGTGTGCGCCAGGATGGACGGCTCGTACTTGCCCTCCTCGTGCACCAGCACGACGTCGATGCCGAGTTCCTTGGCGCCGTGGATCGGCGCGGGCATACCACCGATGACGGCGACGCGATATTCACCCATGATCGTCCTCCTGGTGTCCGGGTCAGCTTGCATAGCAGCGGCGCAGCCAGCGGGCGGTGTCCGCCGGACCGGGCCGGAACGCCCGACGGCGGTGCAGCACCCGGTAGTTGTCGAAGATCAGGAAGTCGCCGGGCCGCAGCACGAACGCCTCGGACCGCGCCTGGTCGAGGGCTCGTACCCACCGGTCGAGGGCGGCGGTCGCCGCCGGCGTGTTCGGTGCGACCGTGCCCCGGTCGAACCGCGCCCGCGTTCCCTCGTAGCTCTGCTCCAGCAGCGCGGTGTCCCGCAGCGGCGCCGTCTCGTCGGTGGAGGCGGGCGGGCCGACGGTGAACTGGGCCGACTGCAACTCCTGCACGGTGTTCTCGTCCAGCGCGGCCACGGCCTCCTCGATGGCGAGGACCTCGGTGGGCACCTGCTCGTCGTTGCGGACCGCATAGAAGCTGAGATAGCGCGGGACGTACCGGCGCGGGTCGACGCCCTTGCCACCGAAGGGGAGGTGCGGGTTGTCGGTGTGCCAGGAGAACTCGGAATCCGCCCCCCAGGAACTGGTGGTGCCCGCCGCCGCCGGGTTCGGGGCCACGTTGCGGATGTACCGGCCGGTGTTCTCATAGTCGACCGCGAACGGCGTCAGCGAGAGCAGTTGCAGCAGACCGAAGTGCAGGGCGTTGGTCACGGCCATCGCGGGTTCGTCGGTGAAGCCGTCGCGCGGCGTGGCCGGGAACTCCTGCTGCGGCAGGTTGCCGATGGTCAGGACGTGCGAGCCGGTGGCCGGGTAGAACGTCAGTGCCTGGAGGATCTCGCCGGGCAGGTGGGTCTGCAGGGCGTGTGCACCGATGCCGGCGAGGATCGCCTCGTGGGCGTCCGAATCCAGTTCGATGTCGCAGACGGCGGCCGTGAGCTCCTTGTCGAGCAGGTCACGGGTCCGGTCGTTGAGATGGTGACGGGCCACCCGGAGTGCACGGGTCATCATCGGCTCCGATCATGAGGGGTCGCCGCGAATCACCAACTCGCGGTCGGATCAGGTGCCACGCCCAGTCGTCGTACACCCGAGACCTCACGATGCCGCACGGCGACAGCGGGTAACAACGCCGTCACGGAGGCCAGAAGTGGCCAGGCACCTTGCTGCCGTCTCTGCTCACCGGCAGGAGGTGGCAGGTCCTACGGGGTGCCGTCGCCCGGCGCGGCCGGGGAGCGCACCGCGCCCCACCGGACCGACAACCGCGTCGCCGCACGCTCGGCACGGATCTCCATGGCGTCGCCGACGACCACCGCCCGGTCGACCACCACGGCGGTCCCGTCCAGGGCGATCGTCGTCCGTTCGCTGACGAAGACGGGACTGCCGGGCGGTTGGCGCAGGTGCCCGGCGGCCGGCGCGGCGAGCAGGGACGGGACGATCCGTTCCGAGGCGCGCAGGATGGCGACCCCGGCGTCGGCCAGCGCGGCGTAGAGCGACGTCCGGACGAAGTCGCGGTCCCGGATCGCCGCTGCGTACGGCGGGCGGACCCAGGAGACCTGGTGGATGGCGGGACGGCCGTTGAGCAGGCGCAGCCGTTCCAGCCGCAGGGCACGCTCGCCGCCACCGTCGCCGAACCGATCGACCACCCAGGCCGGCGGTCGGCGCATCGCACCGGACAACACCTGGGTGACCACGTCGTGGCCCTGCTCGCGAAGGTCCTCGGTGAAACTGCGCAGCGTGTCCACGCGGTACGCGGCCTGGACCGGTGTGACGTAGGTGCCCCGCCCGGCCTGCTGGACGATGAGTCCCTGCTCGGACAGCTCCTGAAGGGCCTGGCGCAGCGTCATCAGCGTGACGCCGTAGTGGGTGCTCAGGTCCCGCTGCGCCGGCAGCGCCTCGCCGGGCTCGTACTCGCCCTGCCGGATCCGGGCTGCCAGGTCGGCCGCGATCTGCCGGTAGCGCGCGGTCGGTCGCCCACCCGCCGTCGCCTCACCCATGGGTGTCTCCCGTCCCTGCGGCCGTGCCGGTGCCCAGTGTGGCCCACGGTCGGCGACCGGCCGCACCGGGCACCCGCCCGGCTCGCGGTCACCCGGGAACTGGCGCGCCCACCTCGTCCAACGCCGCGCGGAACTCCGCGACCACGGCCCCGACCTCTGCGGGGTCCGCGCCGTCGAGAACCATCCGCATCAGTGCCGAGGCGACCACCACACCGTCGGCGGCCTCGGCCGCCTCCACTGCGTGCGCAGGCCGCGAGATGCCGAAGCCGAGCAGCACCGGCAGGTCGGTCAGGGCCCGCAGGTCGCGGGCGAGCCGGACGGCGTCGTCGGCGAGCCGGTCGCGCTCACCGGTGGTGCCCATCACCGAGACGGCGTAGACGAAGCGGCGACTGCGTCGTGCGATGGCGGCCAGCCGAGGGCCGGGGGTGGTGGGAGCGGCGAGCAGGACCAGGTCGACCCCGGCCGCCGTGGCACTGGCCGCCAGGTCGTCCACCTCGTCGATCGGCACGTCGGGCACGATCAGCCCGCTGACCCCGGCCGCGGCGAGGTCCGCGCAGAACGACGGGTCGTGCATCACCAGGTTGTAGTACGTCATGGCGATCAGCGGTACGTCGACGTGCACCTCGGCGAGATCGTCGAGGATCGACCGGACCGTGGCCCCCTGTTGCAGGGCGCGGTAGGACGCCTGTTGGATCGTCGGCCCGTCGAGGATCGGGTCGGAGAACGGGAGCCCGATCTCGATCATGTCCGCGCCGCTGTGCGCGTACGCCTCGACGTACCCGGTCCAGTCGGGTCGGATGCCCCCGGTCACGTACGGGACCAGCAGCTTGCCGCTCATGCGCTCTCCCGGATGGTGTGGATGTCCTTGTCGCCACGGCCGGAGAGCGCGACCAGCACGGTGCTGAACGGCGGCAGCTCGCCGCTCTCCGCGGCGCGGATCACCCAGGCGATGGCGTGGGCCGACTCCAGGGCGGGCAGGATCCCCTCGGTGCGGGCCAGCCGCCGGACCGCCGGGATGACCTCGGAGTCGTTGACGGTGACGTACCGTGCCCGGCCGGAGTCGTTGAGGAAGGCGTGCTCCGGACCCACGCCCGGGTAGTCGAGCCCGGCCGCGATCGAGTGCGCCTCGCTGACCTGGCCGTGCTCGTCCTGGAGGACGTACGAGCGGAACCCGTGCAGCACGCCGACCCGGCCGAACGCCACCGCCGCCCCACCCTCGGCCTCCACGCCGACGAGCCGGGCCGGGGTGTCGACGAAGCCGGCGAAGGTGCCGGCGGCGTTCGAGCCGCCACCGATGCAGGCCACCACGTAGTCGGGCACGCCGGTGCGCAGCTCGGCGGCGCACTGTGCGCGCGCCTCCTCGCCGATGACCCGCTGCAACTCCCGCACGATCCACGGGTACGGGTGCGGGCCCATCACCGAGCCGATGCAGTAGTGGGTGTCGTCGACCCGGGTGACCCACTGCCGCAGCGCCTCGCTGGTGGCGTCCTTCAGGGTGCGGCTGCCGCCGGTGACCGGGACGACCTCGGCGCCGAGCAACTCCATCCGGAACACGTTCAGCGCCTGGCGCTCGACGTCCTTGGCCCCCATGTAGACGGTCGCCTCCAGGCCGAGCAGCGCGGCGGCGGTGGCCGTGGCGACGCCGTGCTGGCCGGCGCCGGTCTCGGCGATCAGCCGTGTCTTGCCCATCCGGCGGGCCAGCAGGGCCTGGCCGAGCACATTGTTGATTTTGTGCGAGCCGGTGTGGGCGAGGTCCTCCCGTTTCAGCAGCACGTTGATGCCGAGTTCCTCGGAGAGCCGCCAAGCCGGCGTGAGCGCGGTCGGGCGTCCGGCGTGCACCGCGAGCAGTCGGTCGAGGTCGCGGCGGAAGCGTTGGTCCGCCCACGCCTCCCGGAACGCCGCCTCCAGCTCGGTGCAGGCGGGAATCAGCGACTCGGGGACGAAGCGACCCCCGTGCCCGCCGAATCTGCCGCGCTCGCCGGGATCGGCCATGACGCTGCCGTTGGGCAGCACGGTCAGGTCGGTCACGTGGACTCCAACTGTTCTAGAACTGTTGGAGTCAGGATGACACACCCGGCGGGCCGGACGGAAGCCCGGCTCATCGAGAACCCACGCCGTCCGGGTCGCGTGGACGCGCCCGGCGTCCGGGTGGGGCACTGTCCCGAGGCGTACCCGGATCGTCGTCGCCCGGGTGGCCACGCATGGTCCGCAGCGGCGAGAAGTAGACCGGCAGGACGGCTACCAGGCTGAGTGCGGCCCCCACCCAGAGTGCCTCCCGGAGCCCGATGCGTTCGCCGAGGAAACCGCCGAGGAACGAGCCGATCGGCATGGCCCCGAAGATCAGGAACCGGATGGTGGCGTTCATCCGGCCCTGCAACTCCTGCGGACACAGTTGCTGGCGGATCGCCATGCTGTTCACGTTGTTGATCACCAGGCCGGTGGAGACCAACGCGTTGCCCGCCCCGGCGAGCCAGAGTCGCCAGTCGGCGTCGGCGAGCGGCACGACCAGACCGGAGACGCCGGCCACCGCCATGCCGACCCAGACCGCCGGCCCCGGCCCGATCCGGGCGCTGACCCGCCGGACGACGAACGCCCCGACCAGCCCGCCGATCCCGCCGACGGCGAACCACAGTCCCACCGTTCCCGGCGCGATGCGCAACTGTTGGGCGAGCAGGACCACCACCACCGTCCCGGTGACGAAGACCCCGAGGTTGAACAGGGCACCCGAGACGGCGAGGGCGCGCAGGGACCGGTGTCCGAAGACGAACGACAGCCCCTGCCGGATCTCCCGGACCAGGTGGCGGTCGGTGCCACGCGCCGGAACCGCCTCCCGCATCCGGATCCCGCAGAGAACCACCGCCGAGGCCAGATAGCCGCCCGCGACGGTGAGCACCGCGAGCGGCGCCCCCAACCACTGGACCAGGTAGCCGCCGAGCGTGGGACCGCCGACCTGCGCGACGGACCGGGTGCTCTCCAACTTCGCGTTGCCCTCGACCAACTGCCCGCGTTCGAGCAGCAGCGGCAGGTAGCTCACGTATGCGGTCTCGAACAGCAGCGTCCCCACGCTCACGCCCAGCGCGACCACGTACAACTGGGTCAGGGACAGCACGTCCAGGTAGGCCGCCACCGGCACCCACGCCAACAGCAGACCGCGCCCGAGGTTCGCCACGATCATGACGGGACGCTTGCGCCGCCGATCCACCCACGCCCCGGCGGGCAGGCCGACCACGAGGAAGGCCACGGTCTGGAACGTCGCCAGCAGCCCGGCCTCGAACGCGGTCGCGTCCAGGGCCAGGATCGCCACCAGGGGCAGTCCGACCCGGCTGAAGTGCGCGCCGAACTGCCCCAGCGTCTGCGTGACCCACAGCAGCCGGAAGTCGTGGTGCCGAAGGAGCGTCACGTGTGGAACTGGATCTGCTGGTCGACCAGGACACAGGTGGCGACCGCCGACTCGGCGTCCGCGCCGGTGGCGAGCACGTAGCCGGAGCTGCAGTCGGCGAGCGTCTGGATCGGGGTGATCACGTCGCCGGGGTTCTTGTGCACGACCGCGCCGACCGGGACGTCGACCAGCTCACCGAGCAGCGGGAGGTACACGTCGGCCAACTCGCCGGGCGGTACCCGCTTGACCACCGCCGGGATGTCCTCGGCGACCGTGACGGCGCGGATCTCACCGGGCTCGGGCCGCAGGAAGCGGATGGCGGCACCCGCCGTGGGCTGCGGAGACTCGGCGGGCAACGCGTCGATGCCGAGCGGCACGGTCAGCCACATCCGGGCCAGGTCCAGGCCGTAGGCCCGGCGGACCAGCTCCGGGATGGCGTGGCCACCCATCCGGGCGTGCGACTCCAGCACGCGGGGACCCCGCTCGGTCAGGACGAACTCGCTGTGTGAGGGGCCCTCGGTGAGTTCGACCGCGTCCAGCAGGCGCACGGTGAGGTCCCGAAGCTCCGGCAGGTACGGCTCGACGAGCCGGCTCGGCACGCTGACCTGCCACTCCACGTGGTACGAGTTGACCAGGTACTCGGAGTAGCCGACGGGCAGGTGCCGACCGCCGAAGGAGAACGACTCCACGCTCACCACCGGGCCGGAGAGGAACTCCTCGGCGAGCACCGAGGTGTTGCCGGCCTCGGTGTGCACACGCCAGGCGTGGCCGAGCTCGGTGGCGTCCGCCACCCGCAGGATGTTCCGGCTGGCGGCGCCGTCGACCGGCTTGAGGACGACCGGGCCGCCGACCTCCGCGAGGAAGTCGCGCGCCTCGCGTTCGGTCCGCACCACCCGGTAGCGGACCGGGCTCAGGTCGTACTTGGCGAGCCGCTCGCGCATCAGCGCCTTGTCCTTGAGCAGGCGGGCCGTCTTCTCCGAGGTGCCGGGCAGGCCCAGGCCGTCCACCACGTGTCCGGTGGGCACACCCCACGGCTCGGAGACGGTCAGCACCCGGTCGAAGGGGCGCTCGGAGTGCAGCGGGCGCAGCACGTCGAGCATCGCCTCGCCGTCGGCCAGCGGGGCGTGCACGATCCGCTCGCAGTGCGGACGGATCGACTCCTCGTACTGCCCCGGCTGGTGCACCAGGACGACGTCGACGCCCAGGTCACGGGCTCCCTTGATCGGGGCGGGACGGCCTCCGATCACGGCTACTCTGAACATTGCGTTCCGCACCTTCTCGTGGGGTTGAGGGGTTGCCCGGCCATCGCTGCCGGCTCAGGACAGGCCGAGCTGATCGGCGAGCAGCGCGGCGACGATGTCGTTGCCCTCGTCGGTCAGGTGGGCCCGGTCGACGTACAGCCAGGACTTGTCGGTCACCGCCGCGCGCAGGACCGGGTTGAGGTTCACGAAGCGGACGCCCTGCCGCTCGCAGGCCGGTGCGAGAGCGTCGGCGTAGCGCTGCCCGGCCGCCACCGAGGAGACGTCGCCGTAGAGGGCTTCCCAGGTGCCCAGCTTGGAGATCCGGTCCAGCTCGTCGAAGATCAGCTTCTCCTCGGGCGCCGGCTCGGCCCGCAGCCAGGTGGCCATCGGCTGCAACACGAAGGAGACCCGGGCACCGGTGGCGGCGGCGAGCACCTGCCAGCTCGCGAGGTGCCGGCCGACCAGGTCGACCGCGCTGGCGATCGCGTCGTCGAGTTCGGGACGGACCTCGTCCGGCGACGGCCAGGAGGGTACGGCCGGCTTGGCCCGGCGACCGAAACCGCGTGACGTCTTGCGGTGCCGGGCCCGTACCTCCTCCATCTGCTCGAAGAACTCGCCGCAGAAATAGAACGGCCCCTGGTCGGCGCGGTGCATCTCGACCAGCCGGGACATCACCAGGGTGTTGAAGCCGCTGAGGATGACGACCTCCTCGACCGGCGGCAGCAGGTGCCGGTAAAGCAGGAACAGCAGCAGTTCCTGGGTGGAGTTGTAACAGTGGCCGGCATAGGTGAGCCACGGACGGGACGAGGCGTGCTTCGTCCACAACCGCGACGCCATCGTGGTCGCGTCGCTGGTGGAGCCGTACCCGAGCGGGACGGAACCGCCGACCAGCAGGCGGACCGGCCCGTCGGGCAGGGTGCTGCCGACCGAGGCCTGCTCGTCGACGCCGTGCGAGATGCGGAAGCCCAGCCGGTCGGTGTTGATCGCCTCCGACCGGTAGTCCGGCCGGTTGAAGTACATCAGGTACGGCAGGTACTGGGTCTCCCCACGGGACGAGAAGTCGTCGTACTGCACCATCTGCGGCGTCAGGATCTCGCGGTGGAGTTTCACGTCGTCGGTTCTCCTTGTCGGAAGGGGGAGGGCAGAGGTGCAGGGGGTCACCAGAGCGGACTGATGTCTGTCCGGCCGGACTGGTCGGAGTCGGCCACCTCGTCGGCGAGGATCCCGAGCTGGGCGATCCTGATGCCGGCCTGGAAACGGCTCGACACGTTGAGGCCCTTGAGGATCGAGGAGATGTGCCGTCGACAGGTGCGCAGCGCCATGCCCAGCCGGTTGGCGATGGCCTCGTCCTTGAGCCCGGCGGCCATCAGCCGGAGGATGGCCATCCGGGTGCCGAGCGACACCTCGTCCATCTGGTCCTCGGCGAGTTCGAGCGGGATCGCGTTGGCCCAGAGGTGCGTGAACGTGCGGTGCAGGTACTCCACCACCACGTCGTCGGAGATCACGGCGGCCGCGTGATCCGCCGTCCCCGGTGCGTCGACGGGCACGAATGCCACCCGGCGGTCGAAGATGATCAGACGTTCGAAACTCGCCGCCGTGGTGCGGATGCCCCCGCCGTACGCCGCCACCGCCTTGGCCCGGGCCGCGAGGCCCGGATTCGCGCGGGCGGTGTGGTGGTACACGAACTGGCACCGCAGCCCACGTACGAAGATCGAGGTCACCGACGCCTCGGAGGCGCTGAACTGGTCCGTCGACCGGGGACCTCCCGGACGCAGCGAGAGGATCTCGGTGGCGCAGCGCAGGATCGCCGAGTCGATCTCGTCGCGGATCGCCTTCTCGCCCTGGACGACCCGTACGCCGTCGTGCTGCCGGCCGTACTCGGCCAGCCGCTGGCCGATCGACTGGAGCACCCGGCTGTTGGCGGCCATCGCCTGTTCCCGCTGGCGGATCTCGTCGGTGAGCGGCGCGTTGAGGATGCTCAACGCGACGTCGGGATGCACCGCGGTCAGGCCGCCGTCCTCGGCACGGGAGAGCAGGCGGCGCCGGACCAGGTTCTCGCAGGCGTGTGCCCACTCGCCCCGGCTGATGCCGATCTCCGGCGGCGGACGGTCGGCGTGCAGCCGACTGCCCAGCACCGCGTGTTCGTACGCGGCGGACTCGGCGCTGCTGAGCGGGCCACGCTGCTGGTGGACGCAGGACACGGAGGTGCTCATCGTGGCGTCAGCGTGCCGACGGCAGGTCCGACCGGCTGGGCACGCACTCCAACCAGAGCTGGCCTGCCGTACGCCGGATCGCCTTCTCCACGTCGTCGGTGGCTGCCCCGGAGAACCGGAACCGCGCGCCGACGTGCTCGTAGCCGCCGGCCTTCGGGATCTCGGTGCCGACGGCCGGGATCACCCGGGCGTACGGCCATTCGGCCTCCGGCAGGTCGAGTTCCGCGACGGTGATCCGGCAGGGCGCGGGCACCGGCGTCGGCACCAGCAGCCATCCGCCGACCCGCTGGTCGCTGATCTGCCGCACGATCGGGCTGCGGCCGAGCTGGATGTGGATCGCCGCTTCCATCAGGTCGACGCCGTGCACCTCGCGCCAGACGAACGGGATCTCGGCGCCACCCACCCGGGAGCCCGCTTCCAGGAAGTTGATCCGGACGGTGCCGTCGGCCTCGGTGCCGACGAACGCCTCCATGTGGAACACCCACGGTGCGTCACCGAAGGCGGCGCAGGCGTCGGCGAGGAACCCACCGAGCGGACCGAGCAGGTCGGCGTCGTCCACCTCCACCGAACCGAGCACGTCCCCGGCGGCGAACTCCATGCAGGTGTTCACGTAGCGCGACGCCCGCCAGGGACCCAGCTCGGTGCCGGTCCACAGGCCGTCGATGTGGAAGACCTGGTCCGGGCAGAAGGTCTGCACCATCCGGGGTTCGGGCGGCAGCCGGTCGAGCGCGGCCAGGTCGTCGACCGAGTTCAGCCGCAGCACGTCACGGCTGGCCGTGCCCCGGCGCGGTTTGACGATCAACGGCCAGCCGTGGGAGTCCGCGAACCGCACGACGGCCTGCGTGTCCGGTGCGTCGGCGAACGCCGGGATGGCGACGCCGCCGCGCACGACGGTCTGCGCCATCACCAGCTTGTCGCGGAAGCGGGCCAGCCGGTCGGGCCGGTCACCGGCCACCGCCAGGCGGGCCCGCAGTTCGGCCGCCGTGTCCAGATCGCCCTCGTTGAGGGCGACGATCCGTTCCGGGACGCCGAATCGCGCGATCAGTCCGTCGGCGGCGGCGCTCACCAGGTCCATGCGGTCGGTGGCGGCGACGAGCGCCACGGCCGCAGCCGACGCGGGTACGGCGGCCGTGGCCAGTTCGGTGCAGACGTACGTGACGTGGTGCAGGTCGTGATCGAGGTATTCCGCGTACCCCGCATAGTGATCGCGCCAACGGTGAATGATCAGAATGTGCGGCTTCATCGGAGCGTGCTCCTCGCCTTTCCGTCGATCCCACGATTCGAATAGGCGGCGAGTTCGCCACCGTTCACGTAGTCAGGAAGTCGCTCGGCGGCACGCAGTAATTGCCCGACGTTGCCGGAATCGACTATTGCGGTACCGATGCCTCCGTCCGGTCGAATGCCATGCTCGCCGCGAGGCCGATCAGAACGGTGCCCATCATGTAGCGCTGTGCCCGCAGCCAGGCCGGCTTCCGGGCGAGGAAGGCGGCGACCGAACCCGCGGTGAGCACGATGAGGCAGTTGACGGTCAGTGCCACCGTGATCTGGATCAGCCCCAGGGAAAGGCTCTGCGCCGCGATGTCGCCCTTGGCCGGGTCGACGAACTGCGGGAGGAGCGACACGTACAGCACTGCGATCTTGGGGTTGAGCAGATTGGTCATCAGGCCCATCGTGAACAGCTTCCGGGGTCCGTCGACGGGCAGGTCCTTGGGTGCGAACGCGGACTGGCCGCCGGGCTTGAGGGCGTTCCACGCCAGCCACAGCAGGTAGCACGCACCCGCGATCTTGATCGTCGTGTAGAGCGCGGGCACCAGCGCGAACACCGCCGAGACGCCGGTCACCGCGGCAAGCAGATAGACGAAGAAGCCGACGGCGACCCCGAGCAGGGAGACCAGGCCGGCCGGGCGGCCCTGGGTGATCGACCGGGACACCAGATAGATCATGTTCGGCCCGGGGGTGAGCACCATTGCCAGGGCGACGGCAGCGATGCCCAGCCCTGCGTTGACGTCGATCACGTCTTTTCTCCTGCTTCGGATAATGGGCAGCCGAAATCACAGCGGCCGTTCGTGGAAATCCCAGTACGTGTTCAGCTCCGGCTGCAGCTTTCTGCGCAGCGGATCGCGAAACACCCGGAAGAATATACCAACCGGAACGAATATCAGAAGATAGGCCAGGATCCACAGAAGTTTCATGATCAACCCTCGTCGGTGCGGAAGCGGTCGGTCAGTCCAGGGCGATCTCGTCGCGCCAGTCGCCCTGCTCCCGCCATGCGGGCTGGTCGGCCTTGTGCAGGAGGAAGTTGCCCATCGCGAGCAGGTCGATGTTGGTGCGCATGAAGCACTGGTAGGCGTCGTGCGGAGTGGCCACGATCGGCTCACCCCGGACGTTGAACGAGGTGTTCACCAACACCGGGCAGCCGGTGATCTGCTTGAACGAGGTCAACAGCCGGTGATAGGCCGGATTGGACCGGGCCGTGACCGTCTGCACCCGCGCCGAATGGTCAACGTGGGTCACTGCCGGAATCGTCGACCGGTGCACCTTGAGCCGGTCCAGCCCGGTGGCCGTCGCCGACTCCGACACCTCCCGGCGTTGCCGGCCGGCGACCGGCGCCACGATCAGCATGTACGGGCTCTCCTGGGCCAGGTCGAAGTACTCCTCGACGTCCTCGGCCAGGACCGAGGGCGCGAACGGTCGGAACGACTCCCGGAACTTGATCTTCAAGTTCATCGTCGACTGCATGTCGACGTCACGCGGGTCACCGATGATCGACCTGGCGCCCAGAGCCCGGGGCCCGAACTCCATCCGCCCCTGGAACCAGCCGACGATCTTGCCGGTGGCCAACTCCTCCGCCACATGTTTGGCGATGGCGTCCTCGGCCAGCCGGGTGTACGGCACACCCAGGTCGTCCAGGAAACGGGCGATCTCCTCGTCGTCGAACGCGGGACCGAGCAGGGCGGAGGACATCCCGTCGCCGCCCTCGGCGAGGTGCGCGCGGGGCGCACCCGACTCCGCCGCGACCATCAGGGCGGCACCCAACGCGCCCCCGGCGTCACCGGCGGCCGGCTGCACCCACACCGAGTCGAAGAGTCGCTCCCGGACGACCTTGCCGTTGGCCACGCAGTTCAACGCCACGCCGCCGGCCAGACACAGGTTGGTCTCCCCGGTCAGCTCGCGGGCGGTCCGCGCCAGCCGGGTCACCACCTCCTCGGTCACCAGTTGCACGGAGGCGGCCAGGTCGAACTCGCGCTCGGTCAGCGGGCTCTCCGGCTCGCGCCGGGGGCCACCGAACAACCGCTCGAACCCACGGCCGGTCATCACGCGACCGCGCAGGAACTCGAAGTTGCGCATGTTCAGCCGGAACGAACCGTCGTCCTTGACGTCGATCAGGTGCTGCCGGATCACGTCCGCGTAGCGCGGCACACCGTACGGGGCCAGTCCCATGAGCTTGTACTCGCCGGAGTCGACCTTGAACCCGCAGAAGTAGGTGAAGGCCGAGTAGAGCATGCCCAACGAGTGCGGGTACCGGATCTCCGCCACCTGGCGCAGCTCGCTGCCCCGCCCGTGCCACAGCGTGGTGGTCGCCCACTCGCCGACGCCGTCGATGCAGAGCACCGCCGCCGACTCGTACGGGCTGGGCAGGAACGCGGAGGCCGCGTGTGACTCGTGGTGCCGTCGTACGCTGATCTCCGGGACCTCGGCCGACCCCAGCGACGCCAACGACCGGCGTACCTCTCCGATGGTGTCGCGCTTCCAGGACATCCACTCGGGCAGGACCCTGGTGAACGCCTCCAGCGAGAACGGTGCCGAGCCGGCGAAGCTCGTCAGCACCCGGCCGAACTTCAGCTCCGGGTCCTCGTAGTAGGCGACCGCGTCCACGTCGCGCAGCGTGACGCCGCCCTCGGCCAGGCAGTACCTGACGGCCTCGGCCGGGAAGGCCGGGTCGTGGCGCTTGCGGGTGAACCGCTCCTCCTGGGCGGCCGCGATGGGCGTGCCGTCCCGCACCAGCACCGCCGCGCTGTCGTGGTAATAGGCGGACAACCCCAGAACCAGCTTTCCCACTGGCGTTCCCCTCGATCGTGGGTGTGGGTGGGTGGACGGTCAGATGGCGGCAAGTGACCTGCTGGCCTTGCGCGCGCGGCGAAACGCCCGTCGTGCCAGCAGACCGGTCGGTGGGTTGAGCGAGCGGAACCCGGTGCGTACCCGGTCCCAGACCTCGGTGACCGCCTGCGCGCCGTGTGACACCGGCAGCGAGGCGAGATAGGTGTCGACGGCGTCGGCGGCCCAGGCGGAATGCCCGGTGGCGACGTTGTCGATCGTGTTGTGGATGTCCACGAACTTCGTGGAGAACCCGTACCTCTTCAGCGCCTGGCGGGCCCGGCGGTACGTCCCGCCGACGCCGGACAGCTCCATGGCCAGGTTCAGCCCGAGGATCTCCGGCATGAACGTACGCGGGAAGCGCCCGATGCTGAGCCAGTACACCGGGAGCTCGAAGGACTCGTCCCGGAACCCGTCCCACTCGGCGAACTCCCGCGACGCCGTCGGTGGCACCTGGACGTCCATCTCGGCGAGCACCTCCCGATAGATCAACGGGTGGTTCATCCGTGGTACGCCGTTGCCTAGCTCGTCCCAGTAGGTCTCGAACAGGAAGTAGCCCTGCTCCGACGCCGCGTGTTCGTAGTCGGTGAATCCCTGGAGCCAGGCGCCGTCGATCAACGTCAACGGGGCCAACTGCACGGTGGAGTCGACGAGATCCTCCCGCGTCGGCATCGGCGCGCCGGCCGACTCCTCGAAGTCACGCCCCTGCCGGTCGTGCTGCTCGACGAGCCAGGGACGCAGTCCCTCCCGGCCCCACACGTCGGGCAGCCGCTGCGGGTCCGTCGCCATGTTGTGCCGGGATCGCGCCAGCCAGCCCCGCACGTAGTCGACCGCGAACCGACGGACGGCCGGGGTGTCCGTCCGCTGCTGGAGCAGGTGGTACGCCTCCCGGATGTCAGCCGGCTCCCGGTCGCCCGCGACCGGACCGACCGCGACGACCGTGACCGAGGCCAGCAGTTCCGGGGAGACCGTCTGCCCCTCGTGGACCGGCCCGGGGCGAGCCCGCTCCGGCTGCCCGGTGGGGAGCGAGTCGATCCAGCGACGGATGACGACCAGGTCGGCCGGGGAGAACACCCGGAACATCGGGCCGCGTTCCCCGACGAGGCCGTTGACCAGCGGACTCTGCGCGGAGCGGCCCGGTTTGACCAGGCGGCTGGCGGCCAGCTCGGCCAGCAACCCGCGCGGATCCGTCCGAGCTTCCTCCAACCAGCTCGACAGCGGACGGTCCGCCACGGTGAAGTCCCGGTGGTAGACGGCGCCTTCCCGCGCCCGGTGGCGGAGCAGCTCGGCCATTTCGTACGCCGGGTCGAGGGCCTCCTCCAACTCGGCGAGAAGACCCGTGCTCCACCGCCTCAGCACGGTGAACGCCCACCGGAAACCGTCGGTCACCCGGGCCAGCTCCGCGTCGTCGAAACCGTGCTCGACGACGTCCAGGCACAGCTCCAGCCCGGTCCGCGTCTCACCGTCCCGGGCAGCGGACGGATCGATCGCGCTCCACTCCACGAGCTGCGGATGCGCCTGCCGCACCAACCGCAGAGCGGGCAGCAGTCCGACCGTACGCAGACACAGGTCGGCGCCGATGATCTCGGGGCGGAACTCGACCGGTCTCCTGCTCATGGCCAGCAGGGTCGCGGGCAGACAGAAGTGGTGGTCGGCCACCCGGGGGTCGTGCACCAGCCGGGCCACCGGCACCGCGTGCTCGGACAGGTGCAGGTGACGGAGCAGGGCCAGGTACACGCTGCCGCGCGAGTCCTGCGGCCGGCCGACACCGACGTCGGAGGCGTACAGGGTCAGGATGCGCAACGTCGTCGCGTCGTCCGCGTTGCCCGGCGCACTCTGCCACTGCAACCAGGCCCCGGACCGCAGCGCGAGTGGTGCGGCCGCGAGCGCGGTGCGGCGGACCAGGGACTCCGTGGCCGGCGGAGCCGTGGCCGTGGAGCCCAACTCCTCGAACCGGCGAGACTCGGCGGTCGACCAGCGCACCGCCTCGTCCCGCAGCCCGTCCAGTGCTGCTGGCAGCGACTCACGGTCGGCGGTGTCGCCGATCTCCGACCGCAGCCGCGCGACGAACGGATCGCCCGGGAAGGAGGTCTCGGGGTCGACCGCGATGACGAACAACTCGCGGGACCGGGTCTGCTGATCAGGCGGTCGGGCCGCATGCCTACCCGACGAAACGACTTCTTTCGTTGACACTGCCAGCTCCTGGCTCTATCCGTGTCTGCTATCCCGAAACAATGTGGTAATCGAATGTTCGGACGGAATCTGGACGGCACGGAGGGTCCGCGCGACAAACATGCCACTTGTCGCGACGGGGAAGGTGTCGTCGTCTCGGGAAGCTAGAACATCGGGTAGATCGAGGCGTCGTTCTTCGGCTTCTTCTTGCGGCCGAAGATCTTGTTAAGAATCCTGCGCACCACGTTCATTCTTTTGCCCTCACCTGAGACGGGCCGGCGTCGGCCCTAGGACGAGAAATTCAACTGTTCGGCCAACATCCGGGCCACCAGGTCTAACCCGTGGTCGGTCATGTGGGCTCGGTTGACAAACAGCCAGCTGTCGTCCTTGACGCTGGTCGCGAGGAGGGGATTGATGTCCAGGAACCTGACGTCGATCTTTTCGCAACCCAGTTGCAGCAGCTCCGCATATCTGCGCGCCGAATCCCTGGTGGCGATGTCACCGAACAGTTCCCAGAAGTTCGAGATCTTGTCCAGCTCGTCGAAGAGCCGCTTCTCCTGCGGTGCGGCCGTCTCGCGTACCCAGGTGGCCAGCGGCTGGAGCACGAACGTGATCCTGGTGTCGGTGGCGGCCGCGAGCTGCTGCCACGACTCCAGATGCCGCACGGTCAGCGCAGCCGCGTCCGCGATGCGGACCTCCAGCGGGCGAACCGGTTCGTCGCCGCCGGTCGGCGAGGCGCCGGAGCCGAAGGGATGCGTCCGGTACTGGGACTTGAGCTTGTCCATCTGGCCGAAGAAGTCGCCACAGTTGAAGAACGCGCCGTCGTCGCCGCGCTGGGCGGCGGGCAGGCGCGCCAGGGCCAGGTTGTTGAGCCCGGACACGATGACGATCTCCTCCACCGGCGGCAGCAGGTGCCGATAGAAGAGGAAGAGCAGCAGCTCCTGGGCGGAGGAATGGCTGCGGCCCGCGAAGTTCAACCAGGGCAGTGCCGGTGCATGGGTGGTCCACAGTCGCGAGGCGAGCGTCGCCTGATCGCAGGTGGCTCCGATGCCCATCGCCATGGAACTGCCGGCCAACAGCCGGATCGGACCGTCGGCCGGCTTCCCGCCCGCCGACGCATGGTCGTCCGCGCCGTGCGAAAGGCGAAAACCGAGACGATCCGTATTGATGACCGGGGAGCGGTAGTCCACGCGGTGAAAATGCATCACATAGGACATCCAGCGCGCCTGGCCGCGTTGGTCGAAATCATCGTAAACAAGCATCTGCGGGGTCAACTCGGAGCGCGCCGAGCTTGGACAACGCACTGTTCCCCCCATTGAGAATTATCAGCCGGGGCCCCCAACCCATCTACGGCCGTTGTTGCGTGAGTACGGTAACACGCTCAGTGGTGGAGGAAAAAGGGTCGACCGCGGGAATTATTGCCTGTCTGGTTTATCCTGGGTTGAGTGGAGGATTCCCGAACCAGCAAACATTGAACTGATCTCAGCGACTTTGCGCGTAGGTATTTGTGTTCGAAACGAGGTGCCCCGATTGTGCTGGCGGCCGTGTCGCGTGAGGTCAGGCGGCCTTTCGGGTGTCCTCGGACTGTAGTGCACCATCACCGTTCTCGGGGGATGGGACGCGCGGTCGACGTGGCTCCGGCGGCGCGCGGACCGTTCGGCCGAATGATGTGCACCACTATCCGACCGGTGGGCTGGCGGGCGACGGTACGCGCCGGACCCGCCGCTCACAAGAGTGAGGCCCTGAACGGCGAGAATGCCGGTCAGGGCCTCACATCTGTCGGGGTGGCCGGATTCGAACCGACGACCTCTTCGTCCCGAACGAAGCGCGCTACCAAGCTGCGCCACACCCCGAGGCGTGCGGACAAATACTAGCCCACCCGCCCCGGGGGTCAAACTCGGTACCCCCGGGGCGGGAGTTCAGCGGGGGATCAGGGTGAGCAGGCTGGCCTCGGGCGGGCAGGCGAACCGGACCGGGGCGGTCGGGTGGGTGCCGAGACCGGCGGAGACGTGCAGCCAGGAGTCGGAGCCGGGCCAGCGGTGCAGGCCCTTGGCCATCGACCGGGGCAGCCCGCAGTTGGTCACCAGCGCGCCCACTCCCGGCACGCACACCTGGCCGCCGTGGGTGTGACCGGCGAGCAGCAACCCGAAGCCGTCGGCGGCCATCTCGTCGAGCAGCGCCGGTTCGGGGGAGTGGGTCAGGGCGATGGAGAGGTCCGCCGAGGCGGAGACCGGGCCGGCCACGGAGGGGTAGTCGTCGCGTTCGATGTGCGGGTCGTCCACACCGGCCATGTCGATCGCCCGTCCGCCGGCCTTGAGCGTGACCCGTCGGTTGTTCAGGTCGGTCCAGCCGGCCCCGGTGAAGACGTCGCGCAGTTCCTCGTAGGGCAGCTCGACGCCCTCGGTGTACTCCCGGTCGGGCAGGAAGTAGCTGAACGGGTTCTTCAGCACCGGGCCGGTGTAGTCGTTGGAGCCGAAGACGAAGGCGCCCGGGTAGTCGAGCAGCGGCTGCAGCGCCCGCAGGACGCCCGGCACCGCCCCCGGGTGAGCCATGTTGTCGCCGGTGACCACGACCAGGTCGGGGTCGAGGGCGGCCAGCGAGGCCACCCAGTTCTGCTTGCGTACCTGGTTGGGGGTCATGTGCAGGTCGGAGAGGTGCAGGACGCGCAGCGGCTCGGTGCCGGTCGGCAGCACCGGGACGTCGAAGCGCCGGAGGGTGAACATGTTGCGCTCGACGAGGGACGCGTACGCCAGGGCGGCGGCGCCCGTCGCGACGGTGGCGGTCGCGAGCCGGAATAGTGTGCGCTTTCGCATGCCGATCAGGGTAGTTTGGGCGACCATGAGCACGCTGAAGGACCGCCTCACCGCCGACATGCGCGCCGCCCTCAAGGCCCGCGACGAGCTGACCACCTCCACCCTGCGGATGGCCCTGGCCGCCGTCGGCACGGCCGAGGTCTCCGGCAAGGCCAAGCGTGAGCTCAGCGACGACGAGGTGCTGGGTGTGCTGACCAAGGAGGCCAAGAAGCGCCGCGAGGCCGCCACCGCCTTCGCCGACGCGGGTCGCGCCGAGCAGGCTGCCAAGGAGACCGCCGAGGGCGAGGTGCTGGAGCGTTACCTGCCGAAGCAGCTCTCCGACGCCGAGCTGACCGAGCTGGTCACGGGGGCGCTCGCCGCAGGCGGGTTCACCGGCAAGGCGCAGATGGGCCCGGCCATGAAGGCGGCCCAGGCTGCGGTGGCCGGCCAGGCCGAGGGCGGTCGGGTCGCCGCCGAGGTACGCCGACAGCTCGGCCTCTGACCCTGCACCGACGGGTACGCGCCCGGCGCCGGGCCGCCGACCACGCCGACCAGACAGAACGGGCGGGCATCCCTCTCCAGGGGTGCCCGCCCGTTCACGTGCGGTTCGGTTCGGCCGGCGGTCAGCCGCCCGGTCGGTCCGGCGGCCGACCCGGGTTGCTCGGCGGTCCGCCCGGTCCGCCCGGTCCGCCGTTGCCGGCGTCGCTGCCACCACCACCGGAGCTGACCAGGATCGTCACGATGCCGTTCTTGATGGTGCGGCCCTCGGGGCTGGTGCCGGCGGCGGTGCCGGCCGGGCATTCCGAGGTGACCCGGGCGCTGGAGACGATCGCCTGGAATCCGGCACCGGAGACGCGGGACCTGGCCTGGTCGATGGAGGTGCACTTCACGCCGGGGATGGTGCGCTGCTCGCCCTCGGACAACTTCCGGCCCGGCGGGTCGAAGTTGATCCTCTTCTTGCCCTTCATGGCGTCCCGCAGCGTCTCGTTGACCGGCGGGTTGATGCCGTCCGCCGCGTTGTGCTTCATCTTGACGTTGGTCTGCGGCCAGTCCGGGTCGGCCATGATACCGGCGACCGCGTACTGCTTGGTCATGGCGACCAGGGAGGCGGTCTTCTCGCCGTCGGTGGTGCCGGACTTGCCGGCCACCGGCGCGTTGACGAGGGCCTTGGTCTGCGGCGACGTCCGGGTGCCACCACACTTGGTGGTGGGGGAGTTGTCGCCGACCGGGCAGCGGGCCGCGTCCACGGCCGCCCGGGCCACGTCCGTGCTGAACCGCTTCTCGCAGCGCGGGTTCGCTACGTCCAGCTTGTTGCCGTCCAGATCGCGGATCTCCTGCACCGGGATCGGCTCGCAGTACTTGCCGTCGGCGGCCAGCGTGGCGTAGGAGTTGGCCAACTCCAGCGGGGTGACCTGCGAGACGCCCAGGGTGAAGGCGCCCCACTGGTTCGCCGACTCCTTGGTGCGAGCGAGATCCGCGTCCTCGCGCTCCCGGAACTCGATGCCCAGGCGCTTGGCCACGTCCACCACGTTCGCCGCGCCCACCTGCTGTTGCAGCGGGACGAAGTACGTGTTGGTCGAGGCGGAGAAGGCGCTCCACATGTTCTTCACGCCGCCGGGCTGTTTGTTCGAGTTCGTCGGGCAGTAGAAGTGCGTGCCCTCGCAGGCGGCCGGGCTGCCACGGGCGATGATGTACTCGGACTTGAACTGCTGCGGGGCGTTGATGGTGTAGTCGAGCGGGATGCCCTTCTCCAGGGCGGCCACGATCGTGTAGAGCTTGAAGACCGAGCCGGCCTGGTAGCCGGTGATCCCGTCACCGCCGGTCAGCAGCGGGTTGACCGTGTTCGGATAGTTGCCGCGCTTGCCGTTGTCGCGTTGCTTCTTCTCGCTGTGCGGCAGGTTCTTGGGCTTGTTCGGGTTGTCCAGCTTGAAGTTGCGGTTCACCGAGAGGGCCCGGACCCGGCCGGTGCCGGGCTCGACCACCGCGATCATCGCGGCTTCCTTGGACTTCACCGACTTGGCCTTGCGGACCGCCTTGTCGGCGCCGTCCTGGGCCTGCGTGTCGAGCGTGGTGACGATCGTGTAGCCGCCGCTCTTGAGGAGCCGCTCCCGGTCGTACGTGGTCGAGCCGAACGTCTCCTGCGACATCCACCAGCGGTAGAAGTAGTCGCAGAAGAAGCCCCAGGCGTTCTTCTTGGTAGCGACGCAGCCGTTCGGCGCCCGCTTGCCCTTGACCACCAGCTTGACGGCCTTGGCCTTGTCGGCGTCCTCCTGGCTGACGGCGCCGGTCTTGACCATGTTGTCGATCACGTAGTCGCGCCGTGCGACCGCCTGCGGGTAGCCGCTCTTGGTGGTCGGGTCGAACGAGGTCGGCGCCTTGACCAGACCGGCCAGCATGGCGGCCTCGTCGACCGTCAGGTCCTTCGGCGGCTTGTTGAAGTAGACCTGGCTGGCGGCGTAGACGCCGTACGCGCCGTTGCCGAACGCGGCGAGGTTGAGGTAGCTCGTCAGGATCTCGTCCTTGCTGAGCGTCTTCTCGATCTGCAACGCGTAGTTCATCTCGCGCAGTTTGCGGGCGCTGGTGTCCTCCGTCGCGGCGACCACGTCGGCCGGGTGCGTCGCCGAGTACGCGATGCCCATCCGGACGTACTGCATGGTCAGCGTCGAGGCACCCTGCCGGTCGTTGTTGGCGGAGCTGTTGTTGACGAAGGCGCGGGCGACGCCGTTGAGGTCGACTCCGTTGTGGTTGTAGAAGTCGTGGTCCTCGGCCGCGATGATCGCGTTGCGCATGTTCTCGCCGATGTCGTCGAACGTGATGTCGCGCCGGTTCTCGTCGTACATCGTGGCCAGTGGTGTCTTCTTGTCGGCCGCCAGCAGGTAGCTGATCTGGGGGGCGCGGGACACCGTCAGCTCCTTCGGCAGTGCGCCGAAGGTCTCCGCGCCGGCCTTGGCGGCCAGGCCAGACATCGCCACTGCGGGGAATGCCGCTGCGGCGACCACTACGCCGGCCAACAACCCACAGATGAGCAGCGATGCGGCGTTGGTCAGGATGTTGTGGTCACGTTTCCGCATCCAGGTCACCTCGACAGGGTACGCGAACAGGTAACGAGGGGCGCTTGGGCATCTTTCCCCATTTCCTGCGCGCGCCGTCCTCGTTGTGCTAGACGCGTGGCACCGGCGATCTGGTTGCCTGTGATCCGTGCCGAGTTTCCTCCGGGTGAGGGGTGGCGCGCAGCGTTTTCGCGGACTCCGGCCGGGTAAGCGGGGGTCCCGAGCCCGAGAAGCCGGGAGTGTCCGGAATGATGGATTTAGCCGACAACGTTGCGTAATCGGGTGACTACAGAGCATGATGGTTGCGGCGACAGCGCCACATGTCGTCTGTGCCGCCTTGGGGTAAGGCGTGCCGGATGACCGGGGGGAATTGCCTGCTGGCCCGCGACGGCGTCGGTAGTACTGCAAGGGGGGACGAGTACAGATGGGCATGATCACTGACTGGCCGTCGTTGGCGGCGTGTCAGAACGGGGACCCGGACGCGTTGTTCGTACAGGGCGCCGAACAGAACGTGGCCAAACGGATCTGCCGGAGTTGCCCAGTCCGCTACGAGTGCCTGGCCGACGCGCTGGACAACCGGATCGAGTTCGGCGTCTGGGGTGGCATGACCGAACGCGAACGCCGGGCGTTGCTGCGCCGGCACCCGCAGGTGACGAGCTGGCGCAAGATGTTCGAGGCGGCGATGAAGAAGAACGCCAAGGACAAGGCCGGCAAGGACAAGATTCTCGCCACCACCTGACCGGCGCGGTCAGGAGCGGCTGATCGCCGCCCCGATCGTCCGCAGCCCGTCGACGTCGTGCACGTCGGCGGGCTGTGCCGTCACCGAGACGGCCGGCACCTGCGGGAACGCCTCGGTGAACCGCGCGGCCACCCGCTGCTCGCGTACCGCCTGCTCGGCCAGGGCCGCGTGGGCGCGCAACACCTCGACGACGCCCTCGTGGCCCCCGGTCGAGGCCAGCCGGTCGGCGGCGGCCCGGCTGGCCGACGCGTCCAACCCGGTGTCGGCCGGACGGTGCACCCGGTTGAGCACCAGACCGGCCAGCGGCATGTTCTCCTGCCGCAGCCGCCCGGCGAAGTAGGCGGCCTCCCGGACCGCGTCCGGCTCCGGGGCCGCGACCAGCAGGAATGCCGTCTCACTCGCCTGGAGGATGCGGTACGTCTGCTCCGCCCGCTGCCGGAACCCGCCGAACATCGAGTCGAGCGCGGCCACGAAGCCGGACAGGTCCGTCAGCAACTGCGCGCCGAGGATCTTCTGGACCACCCGGGAGAACATCCCGAACGAGGCGGTGACGAGGCTGAACATGCTGCGCCCGCCGGTCCGTGCCGGGGCCAGCAGCAGGCGCAGCATCCGCCCGTCGAGGAACCGGGACAGCCGTGCCGGCGCGTCCAGGAAGTCCAGCGCCGACCGCGACGGCGGCGTGTCCACCACGATCAGGTCCCAGTCGCCGCGCGCGTGCAACTGGCCCAGCTTCTCCATCGCCATGTACTCCTGCGTACCGGCAAAGGTGGAACTCATCGCCTGGTAGAAGGGGTTGGCGAAGATCTCGGACGCCTTCGTCGGGTCGGTGTGTGCGAGCACCACGTCGTCGAAGGTGCGCTTCATGTCGAGCATCATGGCGTGCAACTCGCCGCCGCTGTCCTCGACGTCGATCCCCTTGACCTGCCGGGGCGTGTTGTCCAGCTCGGTCAGGCCGAGCGACTGTGCCAGCCGCCGAGCCGGGTCGATGGTGAGCACCACCGTACGGCGACCGTGTCGCTCGGCCGCACGGAGCGCGAGCGCGGCGGCCGTGGTCGTCTTACCCACCCCGCCCGCACCGCAGCAGACCACGATCCGTACGCCGGGATCGGCCAGGATCCGGTCGACGTCCAGCGGCGGCGCGGCGTTGTCGGAAGGCACCAATCGAGCGTATCGGCCCGACCCGGTCCGCGCGGCGGGCCGAGGTCAGGTGTGAGTCAATCGCCCCGCACCAGGGCGGCGGCGAGCACGTCCAGGCCGTCGCGGTCCACCCCGTCGGGCAGCAGCGGCAGCTCCACCAGGGGCACGTCGAGTTCCGCCAGGTCGGCGCGGAGCGAGTCCTCCAGCTCCCGGCGGACGGCCTGGTCTCGTGCCTCGTCGCGCAGCCCGGAGATGGTCCGCCGGTCGGCGGGCAACCCGGCGGCGCGCAGCCCCCGCGCAAGCTCCGCCTCGGTGACCATGCGTCCCGCCGGCAACGGCGGCCGGGTCCCGTTGACGATCACCCGGCCCACCCCGAACCCGAGCGAGGCCAGCTCGGCGATGGCGTCGACGGTCTCCTGGACCGGCATCTCCTCCAACAGCGTCACCACGTGCACCGCGGTCATCGGCGACCGCAGCAGCACCGAGACCCCCTCGCTCTGGGTCTTGATCGGGCCGACCTTGGCCAGCCGGGCGGTCTCCGCGGTCACGTTCAGGAAGCGGGCGATCCGGCCGGTCGGCGGCGCGTCCAGCACCACCGCGTCGTACACCCGCCGTTGCTCGACCCGGCGGGTGGTGGCCTCCTTGACCTTGCCGGTGAGCAGCACGTCGCGCAGGCCGGGGGCGATGGTGGTGGCGAAGTCGATCGCGCCGAGCTTGCGTAGCGCCCGCCCGGCGGCGCCCAGCTTGTAGAACATGTCCAGGTACTCCAGCAGCGCCTCCTCGGCGTCCACCGCGAGTGCCCACACCTCGCCGCCGTCCGCCGCGTCGGCCAGGTGTCGCTCCGCATATGGCAGCGGGTCGGTGCCGAAGAGCTGGGCGATGCCCTGACGCCCCTCCACCTCGACCAGCAGCGTGCGCCGTCCACCGGCGGCCAGGGCCAGGGCCAGGGCGGCGGCCACGCTGGTCTTGCCCGTGCCGCCCTTGCCGGTCACCACGTGCAGGCGGGCGGGCCACTCCGTACCGGCCCGGTCGGCCGGGCGCTGCGCTGCTCCCACCGGCCGAGCCTATCCAGCCGGCCGGCTCAGGCGACCTCGCAGACCCACCAGCCGCTCTTCCGGATCACCGTGAAGCGCAGGTCCTGGTCGGCGATCTTCTCGTCGGCGGTGGTCACCGTCACGGTGGTGGTCACGGTGGCCCGGTCCCCGGTCTCGTTGTCCACCTTCGGGGTGTCCCAGCGGAACCGGGGGCTCTGGTGGGCCGCCACGTACTGCTCGACCTCGGCGACCTTCGCCCGGATCTTGTCCTGGTCGCGTGCGCCGGTGCAGACCAGCCGGGCCGCCTTGGCCGCGTCCCGCTCCTGGTAGACCGCGGTGAGGAAGTCGTCGACCGCGACCGACGGATCCTGGGCGCCCTCGCCGGACTCGGCGTTGCGCACGGTCAGGAACGCCACCACACCGCCGCCGGCACAGAGCAGCAGCACCACGGCCAGGGCGATCGAGGCCACCAGGGCACCACCCCGTCTGCGGGACGGCGCGGTCGGCGGCGGGTACGGCGGATAGCCGCCGGGCGACGCCGCAGCCGGTCCCGGACCGGCCGGCGAGGAGGGGGCGACCGGTGGGCCGGCCGACAGCGGGTCGGTGGGGCCGGTCGGGCCGCCGGCGGGTGGCTGGGTCATCGCGTACCCCCGGGTGCGGCGCACCGCCGCGCGACGGCGACGGGCGTGGGATGGGGCGGCCGGGCCGGGCGCCCGTCCAGACGGGAAGGGTAACGGTCCATCGGTGGGGTGCGGGGGTCCCGGTGTCACCTGTGCGGGCGGCGCGATCAGTTTCCTGCTGGTGAGGTGTCGCAAATGTGACGAAAGGCCGATGGGCGTGCGCGTCCTGTTGATGGGACCGCCACGGCGGCCCTACCGTCGCTCCGGCACGCCCTGACTGGGCTGGCCGCAGCGGTGCCGGACCGGCCGGCGGCGCCGTGACCAGGTACGACGCCCGGAGGCAGTGCATGCGCGACATCGACAACACCCCCCGAGCCCAGTTCTCCGCCGGGGGCCGGCGGGGCAGCCGGACGGCCGGCGGCGAATCCGCCGGCCGGCTGCCGGTCAACGAGCGGTCGTACCGGCGTACCGCCGACCCGGTCGGCATGGTCGAGCCGGCCGGCGGGCGGGACGACGAGGTTCCCGGCTACGTCATCCACCTGCCCGTCCGGGTGGCCGACCTGGCCGCCGCGACCGCGCTGGCCGCCCGGGTGGCGACCTCGCTGAACTTTCTGCCCGAGCTGGACGCCGGGGAGACCGAGGTGTCGACCGCCGACGACCAGAACAACCGGCACCAGGTCTTCTGCGACCTGCTGCTGCCCGACCGCAGCCGGTGCCCCCAGCCGTACGACCACAAGGGCCTCTGCGGGGACGTGTCGATCGCCCCCGAGCAGCGTCCCGCCGCAGAGCAGTGGCCGACCTCGGAGCAGCGTCCCGCGTCCTGACCGGCCGGCGGACCGTAGGCTGTGCCCCGAAGTGTCCATGCCACCGAGGGAGCTCTCCACCGATGCAGAAGTGGGAATACGCCACGGTCCCGCTGCTGGTCCACGCGACCAAGCAGATCCTCGACAACTGGGGTGAGGACGGCTGGGAACTGGTCTCCGTCGTACCCGGGCCGAACCCGGAGCAGCTCGTCGCCTACCTCAAGCGCCCGAAGGCGTGAGGCCGTGAGCAACGGACCGCACGCAAAGTTGGCGGAACTCGGGCTGGAGCTGCCGGAGGTGGTGCCGCCGGTGGCGAGCTACGTCCCGGCGGTGCAGTCCGGCCAGCACGTGTACGTCTCCGGGCAGCTCCCGATGGCCGAGGGCAAGCTGCTGGCCACCGGCAAGGTCGGCGCCGGTGTCTCCGCCGACCAGGCCAAGCAGCTCGCCGAGCGGTGCGCCCTCAACGCACTCGCCGCGATCGACTCGCTGGTCGGCCTGGAGAACGTCGTCAAGATCGTCAAGTTGACCGGTTTCGTGGCGAGCGCGCCCGGCTTCACCGGTCAGCCCGGTGTCATCAACGGCGCGTCCGACCTGTTCGGCGCGGTGTTCGGCGAGGCCGGTCGGCACGCCCGGTCGGCCGTCGGCGTGGCCGAGCTGCCGCTCGACGCCCCGGTCGAGGTCGAGGTCATCGTCGAGGTCGCCTGACCCGACGCCACCGTGATCTTGCGGTTCCGCCCGGACGAAGGCCCCTAACGAGGGCGAATCGGGGAGCGGAACCGCAAGATCGCGGAGGTGCGTCCCCGGGGTCGTACGATCGCAGCCATGGGAGGGCATGTGACGGGGGCGGTGACCGCCCTCGCCAGCGAGCTGCCGGAATGGGTGACGCTGCTGCGGGCACCCAACCCGGGGCCGATGACGCTGGACGGCACCAACACCTGGCTGCTGCGCGCACCGGGCGCGGAGTTCGGGGTGGTGGTCGATCCGGGACCGGCCGACGAGGCACACCTGGCCGCGATCGCGGAGTGGGGACCGGTCGGCCTGGTGCTGATCACCCACGGGCATCCGGACCACACCGAGGGCTCGCCGCGCCTGCGTGACCTGCTCGGCGGGGCACCGGTACGCGCCGCCGACCCGGCGCACAGCATCGGCGGACCGGCGCTCGACGCCGCCGGTGACGTGGACGGGCACGGGCTGGACATCCGGCTCGTACCCACCCCCGGGCACACCGCCGACTCGGTCTGTTTCCTGGTCGAGCACGGCGGGCGGCAGGTGGTGCTGACCGGCGACACCATCCTGGGACGGGGCACCACCGTGGTCGCCCACCCGGACGGCCACCTCGGTGACTACCTGGCCAGCCTGGAACTGCTCGCGACGTACCGGGGGATTCCGGCGTTGCCGGGCCACGGGCCGGCACTGGCCGACTGCGGTGCCGCCGCCGACTTCTACCTGGCCCACCGGCGGGCCCGGCTGGACCAGGTCCGGGCGGCGCGCGACGGCGGGGCACGGACCCCGGCCGAGGTGGTCGCCGTGGTGTACGCCGACGTGGACCGGTCGCTGTGGTGGGCGGCGGAGTGGTCCGTGCGCGCCCAACTCGAATACCTGGGCCGGGAATCCGAAGGTGACGCCGCGAGGTTGGACCGACCGTGACCTGCCCGGTGTGCGGAACCGTCGCGGTGCCCGGCGCCCGGTTCTGCCACAACTGCGGCGCCGCGCTGCCGGCCGCCGCCACCCTGCCCGCCGCCGAGCGTCGGGTGGTCACCGTGCTCTTCGGCGACCTCTCCGACTTCACCTCCTGGTCCGAGGACCTCGACCCGGAACGCGTCGGCGCGGTCACCGACCGGGTGCTGGCCGCCCTCGCCGGTGCGGTGAAGACCTTCGGCGGGCACGTCGACAAGCTCACCGGTGACGGGATCATGGCGGTCTTCGGCGCTCCGGTCGCGCACGAGGACGACGCCGAACGCGCCGTCCGGGCCGCCCTGTCCATGCAGCGGGCGGTCCGCCGGGTGCTCGACGACGAGCGCGGCGGCGGCGCGCCGCTGGGGCTGCGGGTCGGCCTGAACACCGGTGACGTGATCGCCGGCATCCAGGCCGCCATCGAGTACACCGTCATCGGCGACACCGTGAACACCGCCGCGCGACTGGCCGACGCCGCCGCCGTCGGCGCGGTCTACGCCGGGGCGCGGACTGCGGCGGCCACCCGGCACGTCGCCAGTTGGCGGGCGCTGCGACCGTTGCGGCTCAAGGGCAAGCGCGAGCCGGTCGAGGCGTACGAGCTGCTCGGTCTGCTGGACGCGCCGGGCACCCGCTCCGGCCTCGGCGACGAGGCGCCCTTCGTGGGCCGGGAGACCGAGATCGGCCGGGTCGCCGGCCGGCTGGCCGAGGTGATCGACCGGGGCGAGCCCCGGGTGCTGCTGATGACCGCCGAGGCGGGCATCGGCAAGTCCCGGTTCGCCGCCGAGGTGGAGCGCCTGGCCGCCGGCTACGACGTGGGCGCCGGACGGTACGCGGCGCACACCGGCGCCCGGGTCCTCTCGGTACGCTGCGCCGCGTTCGGCGAGCGCCGTCGGCTGGCACCCCTGGCCGATCTGGTACGCGCCGCCACCGGCCTGCCCAACGACACGGCCACCGCGGTCACCCGGGCGGCCGTCGAGGAGCGGCTGCGCCGACTCGGGCAGCGCCTCAGCCGCTCCCGCACCGCGCCCGCCCCGGTCGCCGTCGACCAGTTGCTGGCCCTGCTCGGGTACGCCGAACTGCCCGCCGCCGCCCACACCGACCAGAGCGAGTGGACCGGCACCCAACCGCCACCCGACGCCGAGGCGGTGCCCAACGCGGTGGCCGACCTGCTCAGCGCGCTGGCCGAGGAGGCGCCGCTGATGGTGGTGGTGGACGACCTGCACGACGCCACCGCGGAGACCATCGGCGCGCTGGAGGTCACCCTGTCCCGGCTCGACGGGCCGGTCCTGGTGCTGCTGCTCGGGCGGCCCGAGCTGGTGCGTACCGCAGGCACGCTGGCCCGGGTCGCGGACGCCGAGGTGCAGCCGTTGCCGCCGCTGCGCGGCGCCGACGCGTCCCGCCTGCTCACCAGCTACCTCGGTGGCGGGCGACTGACGCAGGCCGACGCCGACCGGCTGCTCGCCACCGCCCAGGGCAACCCGTTCTATCTGGCCGAGCTGGTCACCCTGCTGATGGAGCGCGGCGCGCTGACCGCCGGGGCGCGCGACGACTGGCGGCTGGCACCCGGCTCGCTCGGCAGCCGACTGCTCTCCCGGGACCTCGCGGCCGTGCTCGCGGCCCGGATCGACGCGCTGCCCGCCGAGGCCCGTTCGGTGCTGCGGGACGCCGCGGTGGTCGGGGACACGGTGCCCGACGGTGCGTTGCAGGCGCTGCGCGAGCAGCGGGCCGGACGCGATGGCCGACCGGCCGCAGTGGCCGCGCTGGAACTGGACCGGGCCGTGGAGGAGCTGCTGCAACGCCGCATGCTGCACCGCACCCGCACCGGGTACGCCTTCGCCACCCCGCTGATGCGGGAGGCCGCGTACGCCGGGATCAGCAAGGCGGAGCTGGCCGAGCGGCACGCCGCGCTGGCCCGGTGGGCGAGCCCGGCGGCCAGCGTCAGCAGCGGTCTGGGCGGCCCCGACCTGGCCGCGACCGGCACCACGGCCGGTCCGAGCGGCTTCACCGAGGCGGTCCGGGACGACTTCGTGGCGCAGCACGTCGAGCGGGCCACCGCGTTGGCCGACGCGGTCACGTTGCGTCCGGACGCGCCGGCCCGGGCGGTCGCCCCGCTGGGCGTCGCCGCGCTCGGCCGGGCCACCCGACGCGCCCTGCACGAGGGCGAGCCGGCCCTCGCCGTCGAGTACGCCGAACGCGCCGCCGAACTGGCTCGCGTCGACGGCGTACCGGCTTCCGACCGGGTGGTGCACGCGCGGGCGCTGCTCCAGGTCGGCCGGGTGGCCGACGCGCTGGCGTCGGCCGAGAAGATCGCCGCCAACGCCGGGGACCAGGCGACCACCCGGGTCAGCGCGCTGCTGCTCGCCGGGCAGGCCCAGCAGGCGATGGGTGACCTGCGGCGGGCCGAGACCTGCTGGCGGGAGGCGTTGCAGGTGGCCTCCGACGCGGACCTGCCGAGCCTGCGGGCGTCGGCGATGCGTCGGCTGGGCATGGCCGACTTCCTGGCCGGCCGACTTGGCGAGGCGAGCAGCCGGTTGGCCGCCGCGTACCAGGTCAGCCTGGCGGTGCAGGACCGTCGAGGTCAGGCGTGGTCGTTGCAGAACCTGGCCTGGGTGACCACCACCCGGGGCGACTTCGCGGGTACGGACGCGGTGCTCGGCCGGGCCGCCCGACTCTTCGCCGAGCTCAAGGACCCGTATGGGCGGGCGTGGCTGCGGGGCACCACCGCCTTCGCCCGGCTGCTCGCCGGTCGGCTGAGCGAGGCGCGTCGGCTGGCCCGGATCTTCCTGCCGTTCGGCGAACGGGTCGGCGAGGCGTGGGCGGTGGGCACGCTGCGGGCGGTCGACGCGTACGCCAACGCGGAGCTGGGCGAGCTGCTGGACGCGGACCGGGAGGCCCGGCGGGCGTACCGCGAGTTCGCCGCCGCCTCCGACGAGTGGGGGCAGGGTTTCGCGCTCGTCGTCCGGGGTGTGGTGGCGCGTGGCCTGGGCGAGCCGGAACACGCCGCCGACCTGCTCACCGACGCGCTGGAGTACGCCGGCCGGACGGCTCATCCGCTGCTCACCGGCATGGCCGGCACGCTGCGCGGCTTCGTGGCGCTGGACATGGGCGACGTGGACGGCGCCGAACGGTACGCGCGGACGGTGCTGACCAGTGTGGAGCCGCACAACCCACAGGCGCCCGCACAGGTGGGGCCCCGGGTGCTGCTGGCGACGGCCCGGCTGGCGGCCGGCGACTCCGGCACCGCGGTCGGACTGCTCGCCCCGGTGGCCACCGCCGCCGCCACCTCGCCGTCGCTGCTGTTCTCCCGTCGGCAGTCGATGGCGCGTTACGCCGCGGCGCTGCTCGCACACGGGCAGTGCGAGCAGGCGTTGGACTGGGCCCGCCGGGCGGCGGACACACCGGCCGAGGACGTCCGCAGCCAGGTGGTCGCCGCCCGGGTGCGCGCCGAGGCGCTGGCCGCCTGCGGCCGTCCGGCGGAGGCGTTGACCAGCGCCGAGGAGGCGGTCCGCCTGTCGTACGCCACCGAGCAGCGCAGCGAGCGCGCCGACGCCGAGGCGCTGTACACCCGGTTGCGAGACGCGCGCTGAGCCGAGCCAACGGCCTGTCGACATGGTGCGGTCCGGCCGGTTCTGTCGGTTCCGGTGATGTCGTCTGTCGGGACCGACCGCTACCGTGCACGGTGCACGCGGCGGTCAACATGGGCGGTCGTGCCGTCAAGGGGGAGGGCTCAGATGAGGCTGCCGCGCTCGGTCGCCGGCTGGACGATCGCGGTATTCGGCGTGTTGGCGCTGGTGATGGGCGCGGTCGGGCTGCTCTGGCCGGAGGCGATGCTCGGGATGCTCGGCTTCGAGATCCCGGCCACCCGGGCGCCCGGCGACTACACGGGCGTGTTCGTGACCGCCTCGTCGATGGCCTCGTTCAACATGGGGGTCTACTACCTGCTCGCCACCGCCACCGAGTGGCGGGCGTTCTACCGCTTCACCGTGGTGTTCCGGTTGGTCACGTTCACCGTGTTCACCCTCGCGGTGCTGGCCGACGTGGCGCCTGGCCGGTTCTTCGGCGTGGCGGCATGGGAGGGCGTGGGCGCTCTGGCCACCGCCGCCGGCCTCTGGTGGGACTCCCGGCGCAGTGCGGAAACCTCGCCGGAGCGGTCGCCCGCCGATGCGGTTCACTGAGCCGCCGGTCCAGTTGGGTATTTTCGGAACCGTGACCGACACCCCGCCCGGCGCCCTGCCGACGCCCATCGTGCCTGGTCTGACTGATTTGCAGGTCTTTGCCCGGGGAGGCTACGCGACCGTCTACCGGGCCACCCAGATCTCGGTGGACCGCGAGGTCGCGGTCAAGGTCGAGAACCGCACCCTGGCCAGCGACCGGGACCAGGCCCGCTTCCTGCGCGAGGCACGGGCGGCCGGTCGGATGTCGTCGCACCCGCACGTGGTCGACCTGTTCGACGTGGGGGTCACCATCGACCAGCACCCCTACCTGATCATGGAGCTCTGCGACGGTTCGTACGCCGAACGGATGCGTACCTCGCCGCTGGGCGCCGCCGAGGCGCGGGACCTCGGCATCAAGATCGCTGACGCGCTCGCCCACTCGCACGCGGCCGGGGTGCTGCACCGCGACGTCAAGCCGGCCAACATCCTCTATTCGCACTTCAACACCGCGGTGCTGGCCGACTTCGGGCTGGCCGTGGTCGCCGAGATGCGCGATGCCACGGTCGCCCTGGAGGTGCTCACCCCGGCGTACGCCCCGCCGGAGATGTTCAGCCACAGCCCGCCCTCACCGGCGGTGGACGTCTACGCGCTCTGCGCCACGCTCTACGCGGTGATGCACGGCCGGCCGCCACGCTGGCAGACCGAACGCAACCCGAGCCTGGTCACCGTGCTGGAGATGTTCCATCAGCCGATCCCCGGCATCCCCGGCATCCCGGAGGAGCTGGTCGACGTGCTCCGCGCCGGAATGGCCAACGATCCGGCGGAGCGGCCCTCCGTCGTGCAGTTGCACGACATGCTGGTCGGCCTGCAACTGGAGGGTTCCGGCCCGCCGAGCCCGCCGATCGGCCTGCTCGGCGGCGGACACCACGGCGGCTTCCGGGGCCCGGGTACGCCACCCGACGCCGGGGCCACCGGCACCTCCACCGAGCGCGGCCGGGGGCGGCGCTGGTTCCTGGGCGCCACCGGCGTGATCGCGCTGGCCGCCTCGGCGGGTGTGGGCGCCTGGGCCGCCGGAGGACTTTCGTCGGGTCAGCCCACCGGTCCGACCCGGCCGATCACGACCGGCGTGCACCGTCCGGGCTGCGCCACCCTGCCCGAGGCGCTGCCAGAGGGCGCCCGGTGCGCGGAGGAGTTGGAGTGTTTCGGCCCGGTGCAGGTACGCGCCCAGCGTGCCGAGGCCAGCCAGGTGCCCTGCGATACCCGGCACACCTGGGAGAGCTACGCCGAGGGGGAGCTGCCCCGCACGCTGCTCGACGCCGACCACGACGAGATCGTGGCGGATCCGGCCGTTCGCAAGATCTGCAACACGGAGACGTTCCGCCTGGTCAGCGGCATCGACAAGCCCACCGGGTGGAATCTGGAGGTGCTGCCGCCGGCCGACGCGCAGACCGACACCACCTACCGCTGCCTGGCCGGGCGAGGTCTGGACGGGCTGGCGTCCCCCACTCTCACGGGCGGCGGCTGAGCGAGGTCAGTGGCTCGCGTCGCGGCGGTAGCGGTCGCGCATCGCCCGGACGGCCTCCCGGTCGCCCAACGTCTCCAGGGTGTCCGCGTCGATGCCGGGTGCCTGGGCCATCGGATGGACCGGTGGGGTCGGCGGCGGCGGGTCGGCCGGACGGGCCTGCCGGGCGGCGGTAACCGCCACCCCGGTGACGATGGCGAGCAGGACGCAGCCCAGGGCCATCGCGACCCCCAGCAGATCCTGCCGTGGCTCGACGGCCAGTGCCACCAGCAGCCACAGTGATCCGAGTGCGGCGACCACTGCCACGGTGCGCGCGTCAGGTCCGGGGATGCGTCTCACGCGTCCAGAATGTCGGAGATTGCCGATCTGTCAACAGCAGCCGGTCGAGCACCTGCGTAACACCTGATAACTCCAGCTTACGGGATGCGGGAACCATGACCTTGACGCCTGCATTGTCGGACATGTTGCTGTTCGCCGGACCGCATTCATCGTTCGACGTCTCTAGAGTGGCGGGGGTCGAGTCCGACTCGACGTGTCCCGTATCCCACCGGAAGGCGTCCACATGCCACGACCAATCCGGAACCTCGCCGCCGCAGGGCTCGTCGGCGCGCTCCTCGCCGGAGCGGCGGTCGTACCCGCCAACGCCGCGCCCACCACGATCGGCGGGGGCATCGCCACGGTCTCCCACCGCACCAGTCCGCTGGAGCGGCTGCGGGTCGACCGCGTGCCCACGCCCAAGCTGGACTGGTACAAGTGCTACGACTACGCCGAGTGCGCCACCGTCGACCTGCCGCTGGACTACGACCAGCCGAAGGGCGAGACGACCGAGATCGCGGTGCTGCGGGTCAAGGCACGGGACCAGAAGCGCAAGATCGGCAGCCTCTTCGTGAACCCGGGCGGCCCGGGCGGTTCGAGCACCAGCTTCGCCCTCGCCGCGCCGTACGTCTTCGGTGACGAGGTGCTCGACCGGTTCGACATCGTCGGCGTCGACCCGCGTGGGGTGGGCGCCGGCGAGCAGCTCCGGTGCTTCCGGTCGGTCAAGGACCAGACCCGGGCGTACGAGGGGGCGAACGTCGCCTTCCCGTACACCAAGGCCGAGGAGAAGGCGTACGTCGCCGCCGCCATCCGGATCGGCAAGGGCTGTTCGACCACCGGCAAGCCGCTCAGCGGCGCGATGTCGACCGCCGAGGTCGCCCGCGACATGGACGTGCTGCGACGGGCGGTCGGCGACAAGTTGCTGTCCTACGTGGGCTTCAGCTACGGCAGCGTGCTCGGGCAGTACTACGCGAACATGTTCCCCGACCGGGTGCGCGCCGTGGCGATCGACGGTGTGCTGGACCCGACCGCGTGGCTGGGTGCCGGCGCCGCCGGCAACCTGGGCCAGGAGGACCGGATGCGCAGTGCGCAGGGCGCGTACCTGGCGCTCCGCGAGATCCTCAAGCGTTGCAAGACCGCCGGTGTGGACGCGTGCCCGTTGGCCTCCGGTGAACCGGCCGCCCTGTTCGAGCTGGTGGCGAAGCGGCTCAAGGCCAAGCCACTGGTGCTGGAGGACCCGGACCTGGGCGAGTACACCTTCACCTACGCCGACTTCGTCGCCATCATCGCGGGCTCCCTGTACGGCCCGTACGGCTACATGGACGTCGCCTACCTCACCGAGGAGCTGCTGGTCCTGACCGACCCGTCGGCGGCCGGCGCGGCCCGTAGGCAGGCACGCACCTCGCTGCTCCAGCGGGCCGAGAGGGCGCGGGAGGAAGTCCGCGCCTACGACTTCCCGTACGAGAACGGGCTGGAGACCTTCCTCGGGGTGGACTGCACCGACGCGAACCACCCGAAGGACGCCGCCTCCTGGGCGGCCCGGGCCGCGAAGGCCGACAAGCGCGATCCGTACTTCGGCCGGTACTGGACCTGGATCACCGCGCCCTGTGCCCGAAACACCTGGACGGTGCGGGACGAGGACCGCTTCACCGGCCCGTTCAACCGGCGGACCGTCAACCCGGTCCTGGTCGTCGGCAACTACTGGGATCCGGCGACCAACTACCACGGTGCCGTCGCCTCCGCCAAGCTGTTGCCCAACAGCCGACTGCTGTCCAGCGACAACTGGGGCCACACCGCGTACGGCACGTCGGCCTGCGCGACCGGCGCCATCGACGCGTACCTGCTGCGGCAGGCGCTGCCAAAGAGGGGCACCGTCTGCCACGGCGACATCCAGCCGTTCGAGGAGCTGCCGGAGTCGGCGGCAGCCGTCCGGGTCGACACCTCCAAGGAGGACCTGGCGGCCAAGGGTGCGCCGCGCCGCGGTGCGCCCAAGCAACTCCCGCCGGTGGTCGTGCCGATGCCGGGGATCGGCGCGCTGACGGTGCGCTGAGGTCGCGACACACCCTCCGGGGTGCGGCGGGCAGTCGGATGCCCGCCGCACCCCGGTGCGTTTCACCGCGGTGTCGACTGGCAGGCGCTCGCTACTTTCGGTGTCATGACAACTTCGGAAGGTAGCGAGGTGATCCATGGTCAGTCGGTTCTCCACCACCCGGTTCCGCTCGGTGGCCACCACCCTCGCGGTCGCCCTGACGCTGTACCTGGGCGCGGCGGCCGGCTGTGACAGCCAGCAGGAGCCGGAACTTCCCTCGGTGCAGGAAAAGCTCCGCGAGTCCCACATCTGGGAACAGAACGTGCTGCGGATCGGAGTGGCGACCAACGAGCCGCTGATGGGCGACGTACGCGACGGTGGGCACGTCGGCTTCGACGTCGAGATCGCCCGCTACGTCGCCGCCTCGCTCGGCTTCGAGGGCGACCAGCGGATCGAGTTCGTGTCGGTCTCCACCGAGGACCGCATCCCCGCCCTCCAGGGCGGCATGGTCGACCTGGTGGTGTCCAGCTTCTCCATCACCGAGGAGCGCAAGAAGGAGGTCAGCTTCGCTGGGCCGTACCTGGTGACCACGCAGGAGGTGCTGGTCCCGAGCCGGCACCGGGACACCATCCGGACCATCGAGGACCTGCGGAACCCGAAGTTCCAGATCTGCACCAGCGGTGGCTCCACCACTGAGGCGGAGCTGGAACAGCACCAGGTGCGCGCGGTGGTGGTGAAGGACGTCGGCGACTGCGTCGAGGGCATCCTGGACGGCCGGTACGACGCGGTCAGCTCGGACGAGACGATCCTCGCCGGCTTCGTGGCCCGGTATCCGACCGAGTTCGAGATCGTGGACATGCCCTTCGGCACCAGCGAACTGCTCGGCATCGGCGTGCCCATCGGCGACCCCGCGCTGCGTGACCTGGTGGCGTACTTCCTCGACAAGAGCTACCGGCAGGGACGCAACGGGGAGATCAGCCCGTGGCAGGTCGCGTACAACCGGACGCTGGGTCCGTGGCTGCGGACGGAGAAGCGGCAACCACAACCGCTCGACGTGCCCCGACTGGTCGACTTCGACGACAAGGTGCCGGGGCGATGAGCACACCGGCGGCGACCACCGGCAACGCCCCGGACGCCGACCGGCCGGTGCCGTACCAGGTGATGCCCTCCGTCCCGGACCGGCCGCCGGTGGACGGCTCCGCCGAGCCGGACGACCCGGCCGAGCCGGACGGTCCCGCCGAGTCGAGTGGGCGCATGGACGTCGACGCGGACCGGACCGAGCGCCGGGCCCGGGCCAGCCAGTCGTTCTGGACAGCGGTGGTCGGCGTACCGGCGGTCTTCTCGGTGCTCCGCCTCGGCGTCGAGGCCGGCGGCGAGTTGCAGACCACGCTGCTGCTGGTGGCGAACGTGGGACCGGTCAACATGCTGGCCGGCTTCCTCACCACGGCGGCCCGCCTGCTCTGCACCGCGCTGGTCGCGGTGTTCGCGCTCGGCGGGGTGCTCGCGGCCAGCCGGGAAGCCACCGCCCGCCGCTCGCTCTTCGCCCGCTGGATGGACGTCACACCGAGCTGGTTCATCGCGGCGAGCTTCCTGATGGCCCTGGTCACCTGGCCGCTGCTGTACCTCCCGCTGCTGTTGCCGACCCTGGCGGCGGCGTTCGGGCTCACGCCGGTCCGGCTGCACGAGCGTCCGGTGGTCCGCGTCCTCATGATCACGGCGGGGTACACGGGCTACCTGTGGCTGCTCGTCCCCACCTTGCGCGACGCGTGGGAACAGGCCGAACCGCTGCCGATCGTGCTGCTGGTGGTGCCGCCGCTGCTGGCGCTCTTCGTCGCCGGGCCGCTGCCCCGGGTGGTGCTGCGGGCCTTCGCCCCACTGAGTCAGGCCGCCGTGCTGGTGGTGCTGGTCTGGGCGGCGCTGCCCGTGATCAGCACACCGGTGCTGCCGCTCACCGTGACCACCGTCGGGGCCACCGACCAGGCCACCGAGGAGATCCGGGGGCACGTGGTGACCACCGACGACGTGCACACGGTGATCCTCCAGGAGCGGGGCGGCGTCCGGTACGTGCCCGTCGACTTCGTACGCGAACAGGTGCTCTGCCCCTCCGAGGAGGAGCTGCCCCGCTACCGGCTGTGGATCCACGACTTCCATGTCGAGGACTCGCTGCTGGAGGGGCTGGGCCGGCGGGTACGCCCGGTGCACCGGGTGGACGCCGCCTGCCGGTGAGCGCCGCCCACGCGCCGCCGGCCTCAGTACGACTTGTCCTGGCCGAGCACGTGTTGGGCGACGAAGTTCAGGATCATCTCGCGACTGACCGGGGCTATGCGACCGGCCCGTACCGCCCCGAGCAGCGTGGCCACGCCGTACTCGGTGGTCATGCCGGCACCGCCGAGCGCCTGCACGGCGGTGTCGACCGCGAGCGCGGCGGCCTCGCCCGAGGCGTACTTGGCCATGTTGGCGGAGATCCCGGCCTCCAGGTCGCGGCCCGCATCGTAGAGCGCCGCCGCCTTCTGGATCATCAACCGGGCCAGCTCCACCTGGACGGCCGCGTGCGCCAGGGGATGGGACACGCCCTGGTGCGTGCCGATCGTGCGTCCACCCCAGACCTTGCGGGTGGCGGTGTACTCCGAGGCGCGCTCGATGGCGTACCGGCCGGTGCCGGCGCCCATCGCGGCGACGGTGATGCGTTCCGGGTTGAGCCCGGAGAACAACGCCGGCAGTCCGGCGTCGAGCGACTCGCCGACCAGCGCGTCGGCGGGCAGCCGGACCTCGTCCAGATAGAGCAGGAACTGGTTCTCCGGGGAGAGGATCTCCATGTCCAGCTTGGACCAGGTCAACCCGGGCGCGTCGGTCGGCACGATGAACAGGGCCGGCTTCAGGCGCTGCCCCGCGCCGTCCGTGGCGGTGTCGTCCCCGGCCCGGGCCACCACGAGGACGTGCCCGGCCTCGTCGACACCCGAGATGTAGCACTTGCGACCGGAGAGGACCCAGTCGTCGCCGTCGCGGCGGGCGACGGTGCCGAGGCGGTGGAAGTTCGACCCGGCCTCCGGCTCGGTGATCGCGAAGACGATCTTCTGGGAGCCGTCGGCCAGGCCGGGCAGGTGGCGTTTGCGCTGGTCCTCGGTGCCGTGCCGGGCGATGACGGTGGCCGCGATGGCGGGGGAGACCACCAGCAGCAGCAACGGGCAACCGGCAGCGGCCAACTCCTCGCAGACGATGGCCAGGTCGGTGATGCCGCCGCCCCCGCCGCCGTACTCGGTGGGGATGTTGACGCCGAGGTAGCCGAGCCGGCCGGCCTCGTGCCACAGCTCGGTGGTGTGCTCGCCGGCCTTGGCCTTCGCCACGAAGTAGCGGTGGCCGTACCGCCGGCCCAGCGACCGGACCGCGTCGCGGAGCTGCTCCTGCTCCGGGCTCAGGTCGACGTTCATGACGATGCCTCCTCGATGGGGGTGACCACGGCCAGCACCGCGCCCGTGTCGACCTGGCCGCCGGCCGCAACCGGCAGCTCGGTGACCACGCCGTCGGTCGGGGCGAGCACGGGGTGTTCCAACTTCATCGCTTCCAGGGTCAGCAGCAGGTCACCGGCGGCGACCCGTCGGCCGACCTCCACGTGCACCCGGGCCACCGCCCCGGGCAGCGGGGCGAGCAGCGACCCGGCGGCCAGCTCCGCGCCGGGCGCCGGGAAGCGCGGCAGCTCCGTCAGGCTCGCCGCCCCGTCCGGGCCGTCCACGAAGACCGCCGCACCGACCAGGTGCACCCGGTACGCCCGGCGCACCCCGTCGACGTCGAGCACCACCCGCTCCGGGCTCGCCTCGACCAGGGTGACCGCCGGTGCGGCTGCCTCCGATGACGTGGACCACTCGGCGAGCGCACCGTCACGGTCCAGCCGGTAGCGCACCTCGACCTCCCCGTCCGGGCCGGTGAACTGGGCGACCTGCGGGAAGGCGGGCACGTTGCGCCACCCCGAGGGCAGCCCGGCCAGCACCGGCGCGGCGGCACGCCGGGCCGCCGCCGAGGCCAGTGCGGCGGCGAGCGCGACCAGCGGTACCTCGTCGGGCGGCAGCAGCGGGGCGAAGACCTCGGGATGGCGTTCCAGGAACCCGGTGTCCACCTCCAGCGCGCCGAACTCCCGGCTGCGCAGCACCCGGACCAACAGGTCCCGGTTGGTGGTCACGCCGTGCAACTCGGCCCGCGCCAGCGCGGTGGCCAGCGTACGGGCGGCCTCGGCACGGGTGGGCGCCCAGGCGACCAGCTTGGCCAGCATCGAGTCGTAGTGCACCTGCACCGCCGAGCCGTCCCGCACCCCGGAGTCGAGCCGCAGGCCCCGGGTCGGCGCGAACTCACCGACCACCCCGGGGACCGCGAACCGGTGCAGGGTGCCGGTGGCCGGCAGGAAATCCTGGGCCGGGTCCTCGGCGCAGAGCCGCACCTCGATCGCGTGGCCCTCGACCGGCGGCGTCACCGTTAGCGGCAGCGGCTCGCCCTCGGCGACCAGCAGTTGCAGCCGGACCAGGTCCAGTCCGGTGACCGCCTCGGTCACCGGATGCTCCACCTGGAGACGGGTGTTCATCTCCAGGAAGTGGAAGTCGCCGTCCGGGGCGAGCAGGAACTCCACCGTGCCCGCGCCGACGTAGTCGACGGCCCGGCCGGCGGCCACCGCCGCCGCGTGCAGCCGTTCCCGCAGCTCCGGGGCGAGCACCGCCGGAGCCTCCTCGACGATCTTCTGATGCCGGCGCTGGATCGAACAGTCCCGCTCGCCGAGCGCCAGCACGCTGCCGTGCCGGTCGCCGACGATCTGCACCTCGACGTGGCGGCCCCGCTCGACGTACCGCTCGATGAAGACCGTGCCGTCGCCGAACGCCGACGCCGCCTCGCGGCCCGCGCTCGCCACCGCCTCGGCGAGACCGTCGGCGTCCCGGACGATGCGCATGCCGCGCCCGCCACCACCGGCGGACGCCTTCACCAGCACCGGGAAGTCGGTGACCTGGCCCGGATCGGTCCAGGTGGGCAGCATCGGCACGCCCGCCTCGGCGAGCAGCGCCTTGGCAGCCAACTTGTCACCCATCGCGGCGATCGCCTTCGCCGAAGGGCCGATCCAGGTCAGCCCGGCGTCGGTCACCGCCGCCGCGACGTCCGCGTTCTCGGCGAGGAAGCCGTAGCCCGGGTGGACGGCGTCCGCGCCGGACCGGCGGGCCGCCGCCAGGATCAGGTCGATCCGCAGGTACGTCTCGGCGGGCGTGTTCCCCGGCAGGCGTACCGCCCGGTCGGCCTCCGCGACGAAGGGCGCGTCGGCGTCCGCGTCGGAGTGCACCGCGACCGTCTCGACGCCGAGCACCCGACAGGTGGCGATGATCCGGCGGGCGATCTCGCCCCGGTTGGCGACCAGAAGCCTGGTGATCATGGCAGCAGTGCCTTTCTCGCGCTCAGGGATGTCACATCCGGAAGACGCCGAAGCCGGCGGCACCGCGTACCGGTGCGTTGTGCACGGCCGACAGGCAGAGCCCGAGGACGGTACGGGTGTCCCGGGGATCGATCACCCCGTCGTCGTAGAGCCGTCCGGAGAGGAACAGCGCGCCGGACTGGGACTCGATCTGCTGCTCGACCATCATCCGCATGGCGGCGTCGGAGTCCTCGTCGAACTCGCGGCCCCGGGCGGCGGCGGCCTGCCGGGCCACGATGGAGAGCACCCCGGCCAACTGGGCCGGACCCATCACCGCAGAGCGCGCGTTCGGCCAGGTGAACAGGAACCTCGGCTCGTACGCCCGGCCGCACATGCCGTAGTTCCCGGCCCCGTACGAGGCGCCCAGGTTGACCGTCAGGTGCGGCACCGTCGAGTTCGACACCGCGTTGATCATCAGAGCGCCGTGCTTGATGATGCCGCGCTGCTCGTACTCGGTGCCGACCATGTAGCCGGTGGTGTTCTGCAGGAAGATCAGCGGCGTGTCGGCGGCGTTGGCGAGCTGGATGAACTGCGTCGCCTTCTGTGCCTCCTCGCTGAACAGCACCCCCCGGGCGTTCGCCAGCACACCGACCGGGTACCCGTGCAGTTCGCCCCACCCGGTGACCAGAGCCGTGCCGTACGCCGGCTTGAACTCGTCGAACTCGCTGCCGTCGAGCAGTCGGGCGAGCACCTCGCGCGGATCGAACGGCACCTTGAGATCGGCGCTGGCGATGCCGAGCAATTCCTCCGGGTCGTGCCGGGGCGGGCGCGGGTGCGGGGTACGCGGACCCGGCCCCTGTTTGCGCCAGTTCAGCCGGCGGACGCACTGCCGGGCCAGCCGGATGCCGTCCCGCTCGTCGGCGGCGAGGAAGTCGGCCAGACCGCTGCGGGTCGCGTGCATCGCCGCACCACCCAGCGACTCGTCGTCGGCGTCCTCGCCGGTGGCCATCTTCACCAGCGGCGGCCCGGCCAGGTAGACCTGCGAGCGCTCCCGGATCATGATGGTGAAGTCCGACATCCCGGGCACGTACGCACCACCGGCGGTGGCGTTGCCGAAGACCACGCTGACCGTGGGGATCCTCTCGGCCGAGAGCCGGGTCAGGTCACGGAACACCCGGCCGCCCGGGATGAAGATCTCCGCCTGGGTGGGCAGGTCCGCGCCGGCCGACTCGACCAGGTTCACCATCGGCAGCCGGTTGGCCAGCGCGATCTCCCCGGCCCGCCGGGTCTTCGCCAGCGACCACGGGTTCACCGCGCCGCCGCGTACCGTCGGGTCGTTCGCCACGATCAGGCACTCGACGCCCTCGACCACCCCGATCCCGGTCACCACGCTGGCCCCGACCGGGAAGTCCGTGCCGTACGCGGCCACCGGGGACAGCTCCAGGAACGGGCTGTCCCGGTCCAGCAGCAACTCGATGCGCTCGCGCGGGAGCAGCTTGCCACGCGCGTGGTGCCGGGTCACGTACTTCTCGCCACCGCCGGCCCGCGCCTGGTCGAGCGCGGCGTCCAGCTCGGCGATCCGGTCCCGCAACGCCTCCCGGTTGGCCCGGTGGGTCGGCGAGGTGAGGTCGACCGTGCTCTGCAACGTGGTCATAGGCCGATGCCCTTCGCGACGATCTCGTTCATGATCTCGGTGGTGCCGCCGCCGATGCCGAGGATCCGGGCGTCCCGGTAGTGCCGCTCCACCTCGGCGTCCCGCAGGTAGCCGAAGCCGCCGTGCAGTTGCAGGGCCTGGTCGACCACCCAGTCACCGGCCGCCACGGCCACGTTCTTGGCCATCGCCACCTCGGTCACCACCGGCTCCCCGGCGACGACCCGGGCAGCCACCTGGTGCACGTACGCCCGGGCGGCCTCGGCGCGGGTGTGCATCTCGGCCAGCCGGTGCCGGACCACCTGCCGCCCGACCAACGGGCGACCGAACGTGGACCGGTCCCGACACCAGCGCACGGACAGCTCGACGCAGCGCTGCGCGATCGCGTACGCCTGGGTGGCCAGGGAGAGCCGCTCGGCGGCGAAGTGCTGCATGATCGCGAGAAATGCGGTGCCCTCCTCGCCGATCCGGTTCGCCACCGGGACGCGTACGTCGACGAAGGAGAGTTCGGCGGTGTCCGAGCAGTGCCAGCCGAGCTTCTCCAGCCGTCGCCCGACGGTGAACCCGGGCGTGCCCTTCTCGATCACCAGCAGGCTCAGCTCGTCGCCGCCCGGTGGGCCGGTCCGCACCGCCGTGGTCACGAAGTCCGCCCGGACACCACTGGTGATGTACGCCTTCGCGCCGTTGACCACGTAGTGCTCGCCGTCGCGGCGGGCGTGGGTGCGGATTCCGGCGACGTCGGAACCGGTCTCCGGCTCGGTGACGGCGAGCGCACCGATCGTCGTACCGGCGAGCGTCGGCCGGACGTACCGGTCGACCAGGTCGTCGTCGGTCGGCGGGCGCTGCACCGGCGGGCCGGCCGCGCCCGGGAGCGTGCCGCCGAGCCTGCCGCCGGCTGCGGCGACCATGTGCGGCAGCGCGATGCCGTGCGTGAACAGGGCCGCGACCAGCCCCGACGATCCGCCGGAGCGGATCATCTCCTCGGTGACGACGATCGAGTCGAGCAGGTCGCCGCCGCTGCCGCCGACCGACTCGGGGAAACCGACGCCGAGCAGCCCGGTCCGCGCGGCGGTGATGTGCAGCGCGCGCGGCACCTCACCGGCCTTCTCCCAGTCGGCCAGGTGCGGCAGCACCTCCCGGGTCACGAAGGCCCGGGTCAGCTCGCGCAACTGACGCCGCTCCGGCGTGTCCACGATGGTCACGCCTGCGGCCCTCCGGCCGCCGCCGGTCCGGCGGGCAGCTCCGCGTCGGCCGATGCCGGCCCGGTGGGCAGCTCCGCTGGTAGGTCGACCACCCGGGCGCGGAGCAGCTCGCCGAGCGCCTTGGCCTGTGGGTCGAACCGGGTCGATCCGGCCACCCCGGGCCCGAGCAGTCCCTCGATCACGAAGTTGACCGCGCGCAGGTTCGGCAGCTCGTACCGTCGCACGGTCAGCGGGGCCGTCTCCGGCAGCAGCTCGGCCAGCCGGGCCACGGTGAGCCAGCCGCGCAGCCACGCCCAGGTCGCGTCGGTACGCGCCCACACGCCGAGGTTCGCGTCTCCGCCCTTGTCGCCCGAGCGCGCCCCGACCAGCTCCCCGAGCGCCCCCCGCCGCACCGCCGCCGGATGCAAGGAGGGGTCCCCTGCTATCGCCTGGTGTATAGGAAGGGACCCCTCCTTACACCGCACCGGGGGTGGGGGGATGGTGCGGCGGGTGCCGTCGGGAAGTACGGCGACGTGGGTGACCTCGTCCTGCGGAACGGTGTCGGTGGTGAAGACGCCGTACGGGGTGGCGTCGCCGGGCAGCGTGGTCAGCGTGCAGCCGGGGTACGAGGCCAGCGCCAACTCCACCGCCGCCGCCGAGAAGGCCCGTCCGGCCCGCGTCCGGTCGCCGTCGCGCAGGTGTACGTGCAGCAGCGCGCTCGCCACCTCGGTGTCGGTCGCGTCCGGGTGGTCGGTGCGGGCCAACTGGAACTCCAGCCCGTCGGTGCCGACCGCCGCCTCCAGTTGTGCCCGGACCAGGGCCGCCTTCGCCTCGATGTCCAGCCCGCAGAGCACGAACGTCATCGAGTTGCGGAAACCGCCGAGGTTGTTGACGCCCACCTTGAGCGTCTCCGGCGGTGGCGTGCCCCGGACGCCGGAGACGCGTACCCGGTCCGGCCCGTCCTGGCTGAGTTCGACCGTGTCCAGCCGGGTCACCACGTCCGGCCCGAGGTACGCGGGCGCACCGACTTCGTACAGCAGTTGCGCGGTGACCGTCTCGACGGTGACCGCGCCGCCGGTGCCGGGGTGCTTGGTGAGCACCGACGAGCCGTCGCGGTGCAGCTCGGCGACGGGGAAGCCGGGCCGGTGGCCGCCGTCGGGCAGCTCGGTGAAGAAGCTGTAGTTGCCGCCGGTGACCTGCGCGCCGCACTCGATCAGGTGCCCGGCCACGGTGGCGCCGGCCAGCGCGTCCAGATCGTCGTGCGTCCAGCCGAAGTGGGCCACGGCCGGGCCGACCACCAGGGACGCGTCGGTGACCCGGCCGGTCACCACCACGTCCGCCCCGGCGTCGAGGCAGGCGGCGATTCCGAACGCCCCGAGGTACGCGTTCGCGGTGAGCGCGTCCGGGCGGGCCAGGGCGTCGCCTTCGACGTACCCGACCCGCACGGGCAGCCCGAGCCGGTCGGCGAGGGTGCGGATCGCGGCGGCCAGCCCCGCCGGGTGGAGTCCGCCGGCGTTGGTGACCAGCGCGACCCGACGGTCCACGGCAGTGCCGAGGCATCCTTCGAGCTGTCGCAGGAACGTCCTCGCGTACCCCAGGTCGGGGTCGCGCATCCGGTCCCGGCCGAGGATCAGCATGGTCAACTCGGCGAGGTAGTCGCCGGTCAGCACGTCCAGCTCGCCGCCGTCGAGCATCTCCTGCCAGGCGGAGAACCGGTCGCCGTAGAAGCCGGACGCATTGCCGACCCGCAGCACGTCGGTGCCGGCCTGCCGGCCGGACGCGCTCACGCGGTGGCTCCGGCACGGTCGCCGCCCGACGGCCGGGGAGCGGGGGCGGGGCCGGGCGGCCCGGCGAACGCCTGCGCCACGTCCAGCCACGCGTCGGCCACCGGCCCGTCGGCCACCAGGGCGGTGTCGGCGCGGTGCCGCCGTCTGGTCACCAGCAGGCAGAAGTCGCGCGCCGGGCCGGTGACCCGGTCGGTCGCGTCGGGCGGACCGAAGGCCCAGGTGTCACCGGCCGGTGCCCGCAGCTCGACCCGGACCGGCGCCGTCGGCACCGCCCGGCCGTGCGCGGCGAAGCTGTGCCCGACGGTACGGGAGCCCAGGTGTGCGATGTGCCGCAGCCGGGCGGTGGCGGGCCGGGACACGCCCAGCGCGTCGGCCACGTCTTCGCCGTGCGCCCAGGTCTCCATGATCCGTGCGGTGGCCATCGAGGCGGGCGACATGCGGGTGCCGTACCACGGCAGTCGTTGTCCGGCCGGAGCGGCGGCGAGCGACGCCGCGAGCGTGCTGCGACCGACCCGCCAGCGGCTCAGCAGCGCCTCCGGCGGGGCGAGGAACGCCTCCGCGCCCGCGTCGACCAGACGGGCCGGGTCCGGGGTGGCGGCGATCGAGGCGTGGAACGCGTCCGGGTCGGTCGCGGCCAGGTGGGACACGTGGTCGGTCCAGGCCAGGTGGGCGATCTGGTGGGCGACCGTCCAGCCCGCCGCCGGGGTGGGCCGCTCCCACTCCGCCTCGGGCAGGGGCGCGACGAGCGCGTCGAGCTGCGCGGACTCGGCGGCCAGGTCGGTGAGCAGGACGGCCAGGTCGACCACGGTGCCTCCGGTGGGGATCAGTCCCGCTCGCCTTCCGGCCGGGCGTCAACGGGGGTGAGCAGGATGGTGAACTGGCGTTTCCAGGCGTGCAGCAGGGCGGCCCGGCGGGCCGAGTCGTCACTGAGCAGGTTGGCCACGCCGAGTCCTCGGAGCAGGTCGAGGGTGGCCTGCACCGCCTCGCGTACGCCCGGCCGTCGCTCGTCCACGCCGAGCAGCTCGACGGTCAGGCGGTGCATCTCCCGCCCGACCCGGGTCTCCAGCGGCAGCAACGCGGCACGCAGTTCGGCGTCGGTGCGGGCGGCCACCCAGAGTTCGAGGGCGGCCACGAAGAGCGGCCCGGTGAAGGCGGCGGCGAGCAGGTCGACCACCCGGTCCAGCCGGCGGGGGCCGGCCGGCAGTGCGTCCGCCTCGGCCCGCAGCTCCGCCGCCCGGCGTTCGGTCAGGTGTGCCACGGCGGCGGTGACCAGGGCGGCCCGGGTCGGGTAGTGGTGCAGCTGGGCGCCTCGGGAGACTCCGGCCCGGGCCGCCACCACCGTGGTCGTGGTGCCGGACCAGCCGTGCTCGACCAGGCACTCGACGGTCGCCTCCAACAGCCGGGCCCGGGTGGCGCGGCTGCGCTGCTGTTGAGGGACGCGGGTCGATGCGGGAGGCACGGGCACAGCCTGCCGTCCGAGAAACAAACAGTCAAGACTGACTTTTTTTTGGGGCGGCCGGGCGGTGCGCCTCGCGTCACGGTCACCGGCGACGGCGGCGAACCCGGACACGACACCGCCCGGCCGCGAGTGGCGACCGGGCGGTGGAGGAGAGAGGGCGGTCAGACCCGCGCGCGGCGGGCCAGGCGCTCCGGGTCGAGGATGATGATGCTCTTGCCGTCCAGCCGGAGCCAGCCCCGCGAGGCGAAGTCGGCCAGCGCCTTGTTGACCGTCTCGCGGGAGGCGCCGACGAGCTGGGCGATCTCCTCCTGGGTCAGGTCGTGCGTCACGCGCAGCACGCCGCCGTCCCGGGTGCCGAAGCGGCCAGCCATCTGGAGCAGGTTCTTGGCGACCCGGCCGGGGACGTCGGTGAAGATCAGGTCGGCCAGGGCGTCGTTGGTGCGGCGCAGTCGGCGGGCGAGCACGCGCAGCAGCTGCTCGGCGATCTCCGGCCGGTTGTTCAGCCACGGACGCAGCGCCTGCTTGCGCAGCCGGGCCAGGCGGCTGTCGGTCACTGCGGTGGCGGTGGCCGTACGCGGACCCGGGTCGAACAGCGACAGCTCGCCCACCATGTCCGACGGGCCCATCACCGCGATCAGGTTCTGCCGGCCGTCCGCGGCCCGTCGCCCGACCTTGATCTTGCCGGACAGCAGGATGTAGAGACTGTCGCCGGGCTCGCCCTCGTTGAACACGACCTCGCCCTTGCGGACCTCGATCGTCTCCATCTCCTTGGCGAGCGCCTCGGCAGCCTCCGGGTCGACTCCCTGGAAGATCCCGCTGCGGGCCAGTACCTCGTCCATCGCGCACCTCCGGTTGCGCGTGCCGTCTGTCGGCTGGGTCGCCGTCCGCTGATCCCTCGCGCGCCGCCCAGTCTAGGCGCACGTGAGCAGGAATCAGAGGTGCACCCCTGGAATCTTGATCGTTGGGCGTAACCTTCCCGTGTCGGTCGCCCGGTACCATCGCTCGCCCGCGCGGGCCGCCGACGACCGGCGAGGCCGTCGGCCGTAGGGTCACGGCGTGCTGAGCGAGCCCCTGGTGACCACCCGCCACGAGGACGGAAGGGACATTCCGCTACTCGTGTGGCGCGCCGTGCGGCCGTTGCGGGCGGTCGGCACCGGCCCGCTCGGTGGCGGGCTCGGCGTACGACGATGGGTGCTGAACGCGACCGTGCCGATGTCGTACGACCGGGACGACCCCGCCGACCACCTGGCCGGCATGGCCCGGCGGCTCGGCCTCGACGGACCCGGGGTGGGCCTGCTGACCGGCGTCGACGTGACCGAGGTGGTCGCCCGGACCGACACCGGCGTGCAGGTCTGGGCCACCGTCGGCCTGGGTACTCCGGTGCCCGCAGCGGCACCCGACGTGGCGGCCCCGGCCCAGCGGGTCGGCACGGTCAACATCGTGGCGTACGTGCCGGCCCGGCTCGGCGACGCGGCCCTGGTCAACGCGGTCGCCACCGCGACGGAGGCGAAGGCACAGGCGATCGCGGACCTCGGCCTGCCCGGCACCGGCACCCCGACGGACGCGGTCACCGTGCTCTGCCCGCCGGACGGGCCGGTCAGCGCGTACGGCGGCCCGCGCTCGACCTGGGGCGCCCCGCTGGCCCGCGCGGTGCACGCCGCGGTCGCGGCGGTCGGCACCGACACCGTCGTTCCATGGTCGGATCGGCTCCGGGGCTGAATCCTCCACCCGATCGGCCGTCGTCGCGGTGTTTCCCGCCCGGTAGGGTCGCCCCCGATGTATGCTCGCGCCCCCCTCGCGTCGCGTTCACGTCGCCGTGCCTCCACGGCGACGCGTCCGCGCCCCCACGCCGCACTCACGTCGCGTTCGCGTCGCCGTTTCCCGGCCGCGCTCGGTGCGCTGCTCGCCGTGCTGCTGCTCGCCGGTTGCGCCGATCTCGGTCAGGAGCCGGTCTGGCAGCCCGGCGCGGGTGGTGGTGGGACCGCCGGGCCGGTCGAGTCGACCCCGCCCGAGGTCAAGACCATCTCCCTCTCCGCTACGGGTGACATCGTGATGGGCAACGCGCCCAACCGGCTGCCGCCCAACGGCGGCAAGGGCTTCTTCGACTCGGTCAAGAAGGCGATCGCCGCCGACGTGGCGATGGGCAACCTGGAAGAGCCGTTGACGGTGGACACCGGCACCGGCAAGTGCGGGGCGAATTCGACCCGCTGCTTCCAGTTCCGCGCGCCGCCGGAGTACGCCGCACACCTCGCCGACGCCGGGTTCGACCTGCTCAATCAGGCCAACAACCACGGCTACGACTTCGGGCCCAAGGGGTACGAGAACACCCAGAAGGCGCTGGAGGAGCACGACCTGGCGCACACCGGGGCGCCCGACCAGATCACCGTGGTCGAGGTCGACGGCGTCAAGGTCGCGGTGGCCGGCTTCTCGTCGTACCGCTGGTCGAACAGCCTGGTCGACATCCCGTCCGCGAAGAAGGTGATCGAGAAGGCCGCCACCATGGCCGACATCGTGGTGGTGCAGGTGCACATGGGGGCCGAGGGCTCGGAGATGACCCGCACCCGTCCGGGCACCGAGATGTTCCTCGGCGAGAACCGGGGCGACCCGATCAAGTTCTCCCGCGCGATGATCGACTCCGGCGCCGACCTGATCGTCGGCCACGGCCCGCACGTGCTGCGGGGCATGGAGTTCTACAAGGGCCGGCTGATCGCGTACAGCCTGGGCAACTTCGCCGGTGGCGGCGGCATGCTGAGCAACAACGGCCGCCTCGGCTGGGGCGGCGTGCTCAAGGTGACCCTGGAGCCGGACGGCACCTGGTCCGGCGGGTCGTTCGTCTCGACGTACATGAACGGGATCGGCAAGCCGACCATGGACCCGGACGACCGGGGCCTCGGCCTGCTCCGCGACCTCACCAAGCTCGACTTCCCGGAGACGGGTGCGCAGTTCACCAAGGCAGGCAAGATCAGCCCGCCGGACGAGGGCTGATCGCCGGCCCGGCCGTGTGGGCCGATCGGAGGGTCGGCGCGGCGACGTAGGCTGGCCGTCGTGACCAGAAGCGCCCCCGAGACCGACCTCGGTCGTACGCGTCGGGCGCGGCGGATCGGCCGCGTGCTGACCGAGACGCATCCCGACGCCCACTGTGAGCTGAACCACGGCAACGCGCTGGAGTTGGCCGTCGCCACCATCCTCTCGGCCCAGTGCACGGACAAGAAGGTCAACGAGGTCACCCCGAAGCTCTTCGCCCGCTACCCGGGCGCCGCCGACTACGCCGGGGCGAACCGGGACGAGATGGAGGAGCTGATCCGGCCGACCGGCTTCTATCGCAACAAGACCAGCTCGCTGATCCACCTCGGCCAGGCCCTCGTCGAGCGGTACGACGGCCGGGTGCCGGGCCGGCTGGCCGACCTGGTGAACCTTCCCGGGATCGGCCGCAAGACCGCCAACGTCATCCTCGGCAACGCCTTCGACGTGCCCGGCATCACCGTCGACACGCACTTCCAGCGGCTGGTCCAGCGGTGGCGACTCACCGCCGAGACCGACCCGGTCAAGATCGAGCACGCGATCGGGGCGATGTATCCGAAGCGCGACTGGACCATGCTGTCGCACCGGATCATCTTCCACGGCCGACGGGTCTGCCACGCCCGCAAGCCCGCCTGCGGCGCGTGCACGCTGGCCAAGCTCTGCCCGTCGTACGGCACCGGCCCGACCGAGGCGGCCGCCGCCGCGAAGCTGCTCAAGGGCCCCCGGGCCCGTGACCTGGCCGTCGCCGCCGGAGTCGACCCCGACCTGGTGCCGGTGCAGGCGGTCCGGGCGGAGGCGCCGTGATCCGCCGACTGGCCCTGATGTCCCTGCCGCTGCTGCTGCTCGGCACCGTGGCGTGCACGCCCGAGAGCGACCAGCCCGCTGCCACCGGACCGGACACGAGCACCAGCCGGCCGTCCCCGTTCGAGGAGTGCACCTCCCTCGTCGCCGAGCCCGGTGCTGCCGGGGGCGACACTCCGCAGGGCGACCGGCTGCCCGAGCTGACCCTCACCTGCTTCACCGGTGGCACCCCGGTCGCCCTGCGCGACATCCCCGGGCCGGCCGTGATCAACATCTGGGCCTCCTGGTGCCCGCCCTGCCGCAAGGAACTGCCCGCCTTCCAGCGGCTCAGCGAGCAGACCGAGGGGCAGCTGCGGGTGATCGGGGTGAACACCCAGGACAGCCGCAGCGCCGCGCAGTCCATCGGCGAGGACTTCGGCGTGCGGTTCCCGATGCTCTTCGACCAGGGCAAGGCGTTCCAGCGGGCCCTGGAACGCAACGCGTTCCCGATGACGGTGTTCGTGGGCGCCGACGGCGGCGTGCGGCACATCGACACCTCGGGCGCCCTCGACGACGCCCGCCTCGCCGAACTCGTCCGGCAGCACCTCGACATCGCGGTACCGGCGTGAGCGAGGTGCCAGCCGGCGTGACCCCGGGCCGGGCGGCGTCCGGCACGCGGCAGCCGGTGCCGGACTGGCTGGACCCGCTGCTGGTCCGGCTCGGTACCGCACGCATAGAGGACTTCACCCAGGTCCGCACCCCGGAGCAGGGCGGCCGGGAGAGCGCCGTGCTGGTGCTGCTCGGTGAGGACGCCGAGACCGGCCCGGACGTGCTGGTGCTCCAGCGGGCCGCGACGCTGCGTAACCACGCGGGGCAGCCGGCCTTCCCGGGCGGTGCCGCCGACCCGGGCGACGCCGACGCCGCCGCGACCGCGCTGCGCGAGGCCAACGAGGAGGTCGACCTCGACCCGGCCAGCGTCACCGTGCTGGCCGAGTTGCCGAGACTGTGGATCCCGGTCAGCGAGTTCGTGGTCACGCCGGTGCTCGCCTGGTGGCACGCGCCGCACCCGGTGCACCCCCGGGAACCGGCCGAGGTGGCGCACGTGGCCCGGCTGCCGGTCACCGAACTGGTCGACCCGGACAACCGGGTCCGGGTACGCCACTCCAGCGGCTGGGTCGGCCCCGCCTTCTCGGTCCGCGGCATGCTGGTCTGGGGCTTCACCGCCGGGGTGCTGGCCGCGCTGCTGGAGATGGGCGGCTGGAGCCGGCCGTGGCCGCACGGACGGGTGATCGACCTGCCCCCGTCCGGCGCGTCACCCGCCCCCTCGGCCGGCACCGACGAGGTGGACGAGAGCGCGGTCCGCTGACCGCGTAGTCACCTTCCGCAAGCGATCGTCATCCCACGAGCCTGCGGCCCGTACGCTTGACCCGTGTCGGCCGTTGATCTCGTTCTGCTGTTACTCATGCTCGTGTTCGCGATCAGCGGATACCGACAGGGGTTCGTCATCGGGGTGCTCTCGTTTTCCGGGTTCTTCCTCGGTGCGCTGATCGGGCTCCAGATCGGGCCGATGTTCGCCCAGCAGTTCGTGGACAGCGGCACCCGGGTGCTGATCTCGCTCGTCGCCATCTTCGGCCTGGCGGTGATCGGTCAGGCGCTCGCCGGATGGCTCGGCTCCCACCTGCGCCGCACGATCGCCAGCGACACGGGTCGGCGGCTCGACGACATCGGCGGCGCATTCGTCTCGCTCTTCGCGGTGCTCCTGGTCGCCTGGCTGGTGGCGGTGCCGCTCGGTTCCTCCTCGGTGCCCTGGCTCGCCAACTCGGTACGCAGCAGCGCGCTGCTCAACGTGGTCGACCAGGTGATGCCGGACCAGGCCCAACAGCTCTCCACCGCGCTGCGCGACACCGTCGACACCAACGGCTTCCCGGACGTCTTCGACGGCCTGCGCCGTACCCAGGCCCGGCAGGTCGAGCCGCCCGACCCGGCGCTGGCCGGGTCGCCGGTGGTGGCGAACGGCCAACAGTCGGTGGTCAAGGTGCTCGGCTCGGCCAAGAGCTGTTCGCGCCGCATCGAGGGCTCCGGCTTCGTGTACGCCGACGACCGGGTGATGACCAACGCGCACGTGGTCGCCGGCACCGACTCGGTCGCGGTGGAACTGCGCGGCGAGCGGTACGACGGCGTCGTGGTCGTCTACGACCCGGACCGCGACCTGGCCGTGCTGTACGTGCCGAACCTGCCCGGCCCGTCCATGCGGTTCGCCGCCGGCAACACCACCTCCGGTGCGGACGCCATCGTGCTCGGCTTCCCGTTGGACGGGCCGTACAACGCCCAGTCGGCGCGGATCCGCGACGTCGACCGGATCAAGGGGCCCGACATCTACTCGTCCGGGGAAGTGACCCGGGAGATCTACACGATCCGGGCCCTGGTGCGCAGCGGCAACTCCGGCGGGCCGCTGGTCTCCTCGAACGGCCTGGTGCTCGGGGTGATCTTCGCGGCGGCCGCGTACGACCCGAACACCGGCTTCGCGGTGACCGCCGCCGAGGCCCGGCCGGTGGCGCTGGCCGGTGCGGAGCGTACCCGGGGCGTGGGCACCGGCGAGTGCACCTGACGGTCAGTCGTCGGGCGGCGACCGCCGGGCCAGGAGAGTGAAGGCCACGGTGGTCGCGGTGACCACCGCCGCGCCGAGCAGCCATCCGGCAACCACGTCGCTGGTCCAGTGCACGCCGAGCGCGACCCGACTGAACCCGGTGACCAGGGCGATGGCCAGCGCGGCGGACCAGACCGCCGCCCGGGCCGCCGACCGGGCCCTGGTCCGGGGCAGGAACACCACGAGCAGCACACCGGCGGCCAGCGCCGCGTTCAGCGCGTGTCCCGACGGGAAGGACAGGCCGGGCGCCAGCGCCACCGGCTCGGGCAGATCCGGTCGGGGACGGCCCACCACGAGCTTGAGCAGCGGCCCGAGCAGGCCGCCGAGCACCATGGTGGTGGTGACCCAGACGGCCAGTCGCCGCGCACCCCGGTAGGCCAGCCAGACCACCAGACACAACGCCCCGGCGCGCAGCGGCATCGGCGCGAGCACGTCCGTCCAGAGGCCCATCACCGACACCCAGGCCGGGTGGTCGTGGGCGAAGTCGTGCAGGTCGGCGGTGATCGCCGCGTCCAGCCGGCGCAGCGGCGGCCAGTCGCCCACCACCAGCGTGGCGAGCAGCACGAACGGCACGAGCATCGACAGGCCGGAGGCGGTGTGACCGGGACGCAGACCCGACGGGCCGTCCGCGGGACCGAACGGGTCGCGGATCGGCGGGGGCGCCGTCGTACGCCGGCCTGAGGCACTCACGCCGACGGTTGTACCCCGCCGAGCAGGATCGAAGACCCGGGACCGCCGGATTGCCCGGCGGCCCCGCTCAGCGTCGCCGCAGCCGGCGCACCATCAGCGCCGCGCCGGTGACCAGGGCGACGAGGATCGCCGAGCCGACCCAGAGGCGTACCGGGCCGGTGTCCTCCGCCGCCCCGGCGGCGCGGGCCCGCCACCGGGTCTCCTGCTGCGACCCGGTCAGGCCGAGTTGTTCGGCGTCGTGGTCGCCGACCGGCACCGAGCCGGGTGCCGGGCCGAAGCCGGTCACCCCGGGCGAGTCGTTGTCGTCCAGCGGGTTGTCACCGACCAGCGGTACGTCCGCGGTCAGCGCCGCGATCGGGTCGACCAGCCCGTAGCCGAACCGGTCGTCGCGCCCGGTGGGCCCGATGTCCTTGGCGGTGACCAGCAGCCGGTTGACCACGTCCCCGGCGGACATCTTCGGGTAGCGGGCCCGGACCAGGGCGGCGGTGGCGGCGACCAGCGGCGCCGCGAAGCTGGTGCCCTGCACCCGCCAGTACCCCTGCGGCGGTCGGGCGCCGACCAGGCCGCTGGCCGGGGCGGTGAGGACGGTGGCGCGACCGGTGATCGCGCCGCTCCACAGGTTGTCGCTGTTGCGCTCCAACCCGGAGACGGCGATGACGCCCGGCTCCCGGGCCGGGTACCACACCTTCGCCTCCGGTGACGTGGCGAGATTGCCGGTGCAGGCGACCACCACCACGTCCTTGGCGAAGGCGTAGTCGATGGCGGCGGCCAGGGCGGGACTGTCGCCGTTGCCGCCGAGCGACAGGTTGATCACTTTGGCGCCGTTGTCGACCGCCCACCGGACACCCTTGGCGACGATCAACGCGTCGTCGTACCGGTTCTCCTCGTCGAGCACGCGTACCGGCAGGATGCGGGAGTCGGGGGCCAGCCCCACCACGCCCCGGCGGTCGTCGTTGCGTCCGGCGATCAGGCCGGCGACCGTGGTGCCGTGCCCGACCGGATCGGGTTCGGCAGCACCGTCCGGGGAGACCAGGTCGAGACCGGGAAGCACCTGACCGGCCAGGTCCGGGTGGGAACCGTCCACCCCGGAGTCGATCACCGCGACGATCACACCGCGCCCGGTCGAGGTACGCCAGGCGATCTGCGCGCCGAGCTTGTCGAGTTGCCACTGCTCGTCACGGACCTGGTCGGCGCGCTCGGCGGTGTCCGGGGCGTAGGCCACCGGCACGCCGAAGGAGGTCGGGGCGACCGGCACGGCGGCGGCCGGCACGACCGCGACCGCAACCGACAGCGCCGTGACCGCCGCCGCCAGCAGCGCGCGATGCGCGAACCGTCGAGGCCCCGGCGGGCCGCTCTGCCGCACCCTGGTCACATCCTCAGCCATTCGTCGCAGGGACACATGACGATCGGAGATTACCGGTTCGCTCCGGCTTCCAGGGACGTTCCGTGGACTCGACGTCACTGTGGCGGCAGGTACGCCAGTTGAACCAGGCGGACGCCCTCCCGCCGAGTGGACAGTCGACCACGTCCGGGCGGCAGCGGACCGGGCCGGACCGCACCGACCAACGCACCCTCCTCGGGGCTGCCCGACATCACCAGGCCCGAGGTGGACAGTTCGCGTAGTCGCTGCACGACCGGCTCGTACTGGGCGCGGGCGGCACCGCCGCAGCGGCGGACCAGCACCAGGTGCAACCCGACGTCGCGGGCGTGCGGCAGGTGCTCCTCCAACGCCCGCAGCGGGTTCGCCGGCCCGCTCGCCACCAGGTCGTAGTCGTCGACCAGGACGAACAACTCCGGGCCGGTCCACCACGACCGGTCGCGCAACTGCGCCGGACCGACCTCCGGACCGGGCGTACGGTCCTGGAGATAACCGGCTGCGGACTCCACCAGGTCGGCGGTGTGCGCGGCGGCGGTGCCGTACCCGATCAGGTGTTCGGTCTCGATCGCGCCGAGCAGGCTGCGCCGGTAGTCCACCAGGATCACCCGCGCCTGCTCCGGCGTGAACCGGGTGACGATCGTCTGGGCCAGCGCGCGGAGGAACGACGACTTGCCGCACTCGGCGTCGCCGTAGACCACGAAGTGCGGCTCGGTGGCGAAGTCGAGCACCACCGGACGCAGGTCCGCCTCGGCGATCCCGACCGGGATCCGCAGCCCGGCGGTGGTGGCCCGGTCCAGGTCGGCATAGGGCAGCACCGCCGGGAGTAGCCGTACCCGGGGCGCCGGCGGACCGGACCAGCCCTCCGCCGCCCGTCGCACCAGAGCGGCGGTGTCCGCGTCGGCGAGCTGCGGCAGGGCGGTGAGGAAGTGCAGGCTCCCGGTGGTGATGCCGCGACCCGGCGTACGCTCCGGCACGTCCGCCGCCGCCCTCCGGGCGACCACCGAGTCCGACGGGTCACCGAGGCGCAGCTCCAGCCGCGAGCCGAAGAGGTCCCGGATGGCCGGTCGGAAGTCCAACCACCGCACCGCCGTGGCCACGACGTGCACGCCGTAGGAGAGTCCCCGGGTGGCGAGGTCGGTGATCAGCGGCTCCAGGTCGTCGTACTCGCCGCGCAGCGTGGTCCAGCCGTCGACGACGAGGAAGACGTCGCCGAACCGGTCGGTGTCGGGCGCGCCGGCGGCGGTCTGCTCGACACGCCGACGCCGCCAGGCCGCCATCGACTCGACACCGAGTTCGGCGAAGGCGCGTTCCCGGTCCGTCAGCAGGGTGGCCATCTCGCCCACGGTGCGGCGCACACCGGTCGGGTCGGCGCGACCGGTGATCCCGCCGACGTGCGGCAGGTCGCGCAGCGCGGCCAACCCGCCGCCGCCGAAGTCCAGACCGTAGACCTGCACCTCGGCGGGGGTGTGGGTGAGCGCCAGTGCGCAGATCAGCGTCCGCAGCGCGGTGGACTTGCCGCTCTGCGTACCGCCGACCACCGCCACGTGCCCGGCGGCGCCGTCCAACGCCAGCCAGAGTAGGTCGCGCCGCTGCTCGTACGGCTTGTCGACCACCGCCACCGGCACCTGCAACGCCCCGTGCAGCTCCGGATTGCCGGAGCTCAGCCCCCGGGACGGGTGCACGGTCACCGGCCCGACCACCTCGTCCAGCCCCGGTGCGCCGTCCAGCGGCGGCAACCACACCCGGTGTGCCGGCGGCCCCTGGCCGGCGAGGCGTCCGATCAGCAGGTCCAGCAGAGTCTCCCGGCCCGGCTCCTCGTCCTCCTCGACGACCGGAGCGGCGGGCGGCTCCGGTTCGGGTGTGAAGTGGGTGGTGAAGGTGAGCAGACGTGGGCGCTCGGACCCGGCCGCGCCGACCGCCGCCGCACGTCGACGGACCGCCCCGGAGACGTACGCGGTCTTGAAACGCACCAGCGGCTCGGTGCCGGAGCGCAGGTAGCCGTGACCCGGCGAGCGGGGCAGCTCGTACGCATCCGGCACGCCGAGCACCGTCCGCGACTCCAGCGACGAGAAGGTCCGCAGGCCGATCCGGTACGACAGGTGGGTGTCCAGCCCCCGCAGCCGCCCCTCCTCCAACCGCTGGCTGGCCAGCAGCAGGTGCACCCCGAGCGACCGCCCCAACCGGCCGATCTGCACGAACAGGTCGACGAAGTCGGGCTTGGCCGACAGCAGCTCGGAGAACTCGTCGCAGACCAGCAGCAGCGACGGCAGCGGGGCCAGTGCGCTGCCGGCCGCCCGGGCCCGCTCGTAGTCACGCAGGCCGGCGAAGTTGCCGGCGCGACGCAGCAGCTCCTGCCGGCGTACCAGCTCGCCGTTGATCGCGTCGACCATCCGGTCCACCAGCGGCAACGCGTCGGCCAGGTTGGTGATCACGGCGGCGGTGTGCGGCAGCCGGTCGAACGAGGCGAAGGTGGCCCCGCCCTTGAAGTCGACCAGCACGAAGTTGAGCTGCTCGGAGGAGTGCGTGGCGGCCAGCCCCACCACCAGGGTCCGCAGCAGCTCGGACTTGCCCGAGCCGGTGGCCCCGATCAGCAGCCCGTGCGGACCCATGCCGTCCTGCGCCGACTCCTTCAGGTCCAGCTCGACGGCGGCGCTGTCGACACCGACGCCGATCGGCACCCGCAGCCGGTCACGGGCCGACCGGGGCGCCCAGCCCTGCTCGGTGGTGAAGCCCTCCGGGTCGCCGATGCCGAGCAACTCCGGCAGGCCCGGCTCGGCACCGGTCGCGGCGTCCGGACCACGGGCGGCGGCCGGGCGCAACGGCGCCAACCGGCGGGCCACCGCCTCCGCCTCGGCGACCCCCAGCGCATCGGCCGTGCCGACCTCGGCCGGTCCGTCCGCCGAGTGCGAGTGCAGTCGGCCCCCGCGCAGTTCCAGCAGCAGGGCGAAACGGTCCAGCAGGCGCGGCGGCGGGGAACTCAGGTCGATCAGGGTGACCGCGTCGATGCCGCCGTCACCGGCCAGCTCGGTGGCGCCGGTCAGGTCGCCGCCGTCGAGCACCACCACCAGGTGCGGCCCGTCGGTGGCCGGACCGGCCGGGCTGAACCGGGACCGGCTGGCCAGCACCTCGTCGAGCAGCTTCTCCAGGTCCACCGCCGCGCTGGCGACCAGCCGGACCGGGCCGAGGGCGTCACCTCGGGACGGGTGACCGGCGTGTGGCAGCCACTTGACCCACTCCCAGGCAGCCCGCCGTTCCGGCCCGGCGCAGACCGCGATCAGCAGCTCGTCCGGGGAATGGAAGACCGCGAGCTGGGTGAGCATCGCCCGGACCAGCGACTGCGCGGCCGGTGACCCGGCGGGACCGGCCGGCACGGCCCGGACGAACACCCGGGCGAAGCTGCGCAGCGACACCGCCACCGGCAGGTCCGGCACCACCGAGTACGCGTCGAGGAAGCGACGCAGCGCCCCGGCGGTCATCGGCTCCAACTCCTCCAGCGGCCGGGTGACCGGTGGGACCAGCGGAGTGGCCAACGTCTGCGGCCCGACGGCGACCCGCACCACGGCGAAGTCCGGATCGGTGGGGCGACGTTCCCACACCCGGTGGCTCTCGACCGTCGACCAGAGGCCCTGCGGATCCGGGTGCCGATAGCAGAGGCCGCTGCGCTGCCGGGCCGCAGTCTGTCGGACCTGCCGTCGCAGCGTCGCCAGGTGCCGCAGGTACTCGCGTCGGGCGGCCATCATCTCGGACTTCCGCGGGCTGCCCGAGGCGCTGCCCCAGGAGGTCACCAGCATCGCCAGCGTGGAGAGGCCGAACATCGCGCCGACCACGTACGCGTACGCGCCGCCGCCCCGCCCGAACATCATCGCCATCGCGACCGTGCCGCCGAGCATCGGCAGCACCATCAGCATCTGGTGCCAGCGTCCACCGGTGCCGGCCGGGATCTCCGGCGGGGCCTGCACCGGCACCTCGCCGACGGGGATCTCCGGTGCCGGACGTCGGGCCGGCCGCCGGACGACGACAGTGGACACTCGACCTCCCGACGACGCACGGTGACCCGAGCCTGGCTCATGGTAGGTAATCTCCTTCCGTCCGCGCAGGCCGTCACCCCGCTCGATATGGAGATCAGCCGATGACGATCGGGCTGGCCCGGGTCACCGTCAGCTCCCCCCTCCGCCGGGTCGACGTGGCCCTACCCGAGCAGGTACCGCTCGTCGAGCTGCTGCCCGAGGTGCTTCGGCACGCCGGTGTCGGGATCGCCGACGACGGTGAACGGCACGGCGGCTGGCTGCTGCGCCGGGCCGACGGCAGCACGCTCGCCATCGGACAGGCGCTGCTCGCCCAGGGGGTCCGCGACGGCGAGGTGCTGCATCTGGTGCCGGGCCGCGCCGAGTGGCCCGAGCCCGAGTACGACGACGTGGTGGAGGCCATCGCCGACGGCGCACGACAACGCGGTGCCGCCTGGTCACCGGAGGCCACCCGGGTCGCCGCACTGGCCGGTGCCGGAGTGCCGCTCGGCGTCGGCCTGGTCGCCCTGATCGCCTCCGGCCCCGACGTTCAGGCCGCCTGGCCGGTGACGACCCTGGTCACGGTCCTGCTGGTGCTCGCCGGCACGGTGTTCTCCCGGGCCCGGGGCGACGGCACGGCCGGTGCCGTCCTCGGCGGGTACGCGCTGCCGTACGCCGCCGTGGCCGGTGCCCTGGCGGTCAGCTCGGGCGACCCGGTCGGTCCGCTCGGTCCGCTGCGCTGGGTCGGTGCGGAGGAGGCGCTGGCCGCAGCGGTGACACTGCTGCTGGTCTCGGTGCTCGGGCTGCTCGGCGTGGCCACCCGACAGCGGGTCTTCGTGGCCGGGGTGGCGGTGGGTGCGGTCGGCGTCCCGACCGCCCTCGGTGGGGTGCTGCTCGGCCCGGCCGGCGCGACGGCCGTCCTGCTCTGCGTGCTCGCCTTCGCGATCGGCGCGGTCCCGCTGCTGGCGATCCGGCTGGGCCGGGTGCCGCTGCCGCCGACCACGCTGCCGACCGGCGCCGCCCACGACCTGGACCAGGCTCGTGACCTGCCCGATCGCGGCCGGGTGTACGCGGCGGTGGCCCGCACCGAGGAGATGCTGACCGGAATGCTGATCGGGCACGCGGTGCTGGCCGGCGTGGCCGGTCTGGTGCTCGCCGTCACCGGTGGCGTCGCCGGCCGGCTGCTGGTCGGGGTGACCTCGACGGTGTTCCTGCTGCGCGCCCGGCTCTTCGCGGCGGCACGGCACCGGGTGCCGCCGCTGCTCGCCGGGCTGGCCGGGTACGCGGTGCTCGGCACGGTGCTCGCCGTCGACACCGCGACCGGACCGCTGCTCCTGCCGGTCGGCGGCCTGCTGGTCGGTCTCACGGTCGCGGCGGCCGGCACCGGCTACGCCCACCGGCCGGTCTCGCCCTACGTCGGGCGGATCGCCGACCTCACCGACACCGCTCTGGTGATCTCCGTGGTGCCGGTCGCCTGCGCGGTGCTCGGACTCTACGAACGGGCCCGGGGACTGCTCGGCTGAGCAATCCGGCGGGCCCGCTGCGAGGTCGGGTCAGTGCGTGGTCTCGCCGCGCTCCTCGGCGTCCTTGGCCCGCCGGTAGGAGGCCAGGATCTCGGTCTCGGCCTCGGTACGCCCCACCCAGGTCGCGCCCTCGACCGACTTGCCCGGCTCCAGGTCCTTGTAGACCTCGAAGAAGTGCTGGATCTCCAGCCGGTCGAACTCGCCGAGGTGGTGGATGTCGCGCAGGTGCTCCTGCCGGGGGTCCTCGTACGGCACGCAGAGGACCTTGTCGTCGCCGCCCTTCTCGTCCGTCATCCGGAACATGCCGATGGTGCGGCACCGGATCAGGCAGCCGGGGAAGGTGGGCTCGGGCACCAGCACGAGGGCGTCCAGGGGGTCGCCGTCCGCACCGAGGGTGCCCTCGATGAAGCCGTAGTCGGCCGGGTACTGGGTGGAGGTGAAGAGCGTGCGGTCCAGCCGGATCCGGCCGGTCACGTGGTCCACCTCGTACTTGTTGCGGTGACCCTTGGGGATCTCAACCGTGACGTCGAAATCCATTCGCACGCTCCCTCGTTCGCCGGCGCTGGCTTGACGGAACCGGCGACCAGCCCGGACAGGCGAATGCTCGCCCACCGAGTCCGGCCGCCGCATAGTCTTCGGACCGAAGTAGTGTCACCCAGGCCGGTTTCCGGTGGGGGAGGAGGGGGTCGTGGGGAGGGAAGATTCACACTACCGTCCGGAGGGTGCCGCCGAAGGTGGTACCGCGACACCGCCGGTCACACCGGCGACCGGGCGGGTAGTGGTGCCTGGCGCGCACCTGCTCCGGACACCGTCACCGACACCAGCGGACCCCGCTCCGACGAGCCCGGCACCCGGTGCCACCCCACCCGCCTCCGGCACCGCGTCCGTGCCATCCGGCACCGGGTCTGCCTCAGTGCCGCCCGGTACCGCGCCCGTGCCGCCCGTGCCGTCCGGCACCGGGTCCGGTCCGGTCGGTCGGGTGAGCGTTCCGGCCGGTTCCGTGACGGTCCCGGCCGCAGCGGCGTCCGGGGCGGCCGACACGCCGTCCGGCCCGCAGGCGGACTCCGGCGCGGTGCCGCCGGCCCCACCCGGGGACACCGCCGCCCCGGCCGACCAGGGGACACCGCCCGCGCCGCCGTCCGCCCCGCGCCGACGACTGCCGCTGGTGCTCGCCGCCGTGCTGGCGCTCGTGCTGGTCGGGGTGGGTGTGGCCGTGGTACGCCCCGGCCCGGTCGGTCAGTGGCTGGGCGACGACCCCGACACGTCGACGGTCGCGGAGTCGCCGGAGCCCGATCCGGTCGCGGTGCTGGCCGCGGCCGACGTCGGCGCGCCCGTGCCCAGCGCCGACGGGATGCGTGCGGTGCTCGACCCGCTGATCGGTGACGCCGCGCTCGGCGACCGGGTCAACCTCGCCGTGGCCGACGCCCTGACCGGGCAGTTGCTCTTCGACCGGGGCGGCGGCGAGGCCACCGTGCCGGCCTCGGTGACGAAGCTGCTGACCGCGGTCACCGTGCTGACCGCCCGTGGCCCCGGTTACCGGATCCCGACCCGGGTGGTGGCGGGCGCCCAGCCCGGTGAGGTGGTCGTCGTCGGTGGCGGAGACCCGTCCCTGTCGGTCGGTGCCAAGGGCTTCTACACCGGCGCCGCGAGCCTGGAGAGCCTCGCCGAGCAGGTGCGTACGGCCCTGGGCGGCACCCCGCCGACCAGCGTCGTGGTCGACTCGTCGCTGTATCCCGGGCCGGTGTTCGGGCCGGGCTGGGACGACGACATCCCCACCGGCGGCTACGGCGGCGCGATCACCGCGCTGATGCTCGACGGTGCCCGCAAGGACCCCAAGGCGGGGCGGGGCTGGGCCGAGCGGGTACCCGAGCCTGACCTGACCGCCGGGCGCGCCTTCGCCAAGCTGCTCGGCGTACCGGCCGGTGCGGTACGCAAGGGCACCGCCCCGGTGGCCCCGGTCGACGCGACCGGCGGCACCGAACCCGGCGCCGAGTTGGGCGTGGTGCACTCGCCACCGTTGATCCGTCTGGTCGATGTCATGATCAGCGAGAGCGACAACATCGTCGCCGAGGCGTTGGCCCGCCAGGTCGCGCTGGCCCGCGACCAGCCCGCGTCGTTCGCCGGTGCCGCCACGGCGATGGCCGAGATGGTGCCCGAACTGGGTCTGCCGGTGGACGGGCTGACGCTCGCCGACGGCAGCGGCCTGTCCCGGAAGAACCTGATCAGCCCCGCGCTGCTGACCGAGCTGCTGGCGCTCGCGGCCGGGCCGGACCGGCCCGAACTCGGCGGCATCTTCGGTGGACTGCCGGTCGGCGGCTGGTCCGGCACGCTGCGCGACCGCTACGGCTCGGCACCCGGCACGGACGCCGGTATGGGCGTGGTCCGCGCCAAGACGGGCACGCTGACCCGGGTACACGCCATCGCGGGTGTGGTGACCACCGCCGAGGGGCGGTTGCTCACCTTCGCGGTGCTCACCGACCAGGTGCCGCCGGACGGCATGGAACCCGCCCGGGTGGCGCTGGACCGGATCGCCGCGGCGCTCGCCACCTGCGGCTGCCCCTGACCGGTGGGCCGGGTGCACCGGGCGCGATCCGGGGACGGGTGTCGCGGCGCGGGTACGGTGGGTGGCATGGCGCAGTTCGTGGACTGGGATCTGGCCGCCGCTACTGCGGGGGCGCTGGGCAAGTCGGGCCCCCGGGTGTCGTACGCCGAGGCCACCGAGGTGGTCACCGAGCTGCGCCGGTTGACCGACGAGGCGGCCGGGCACGTCGCCGACTACACCGGGTTGACGTCGCAGGTGGCCCATCCGCCGGTGCGGGTGGTCGACCGGCGGGACTGGGCGGCGACCAACATCGCCGGCCTGCGCGAGGTGATCACCCCGCTGGTCGGCCGGCTCGCCGAGGACAAGCAGCCGGGCGCGTTCACCGAGGCGATCGGGTCGCGGGTCACCGGAGTCCAGGCGGGAACGGTGCTGGCGTACCTGTCCGGCCGGGTTCTCGGTCAGTACGAGGTCTTCTCCGCCGACCCGGGTCAGCTCCTGCTCGTCGCGCCGAACATCGTCGAGGTGGAGCGGAAGCTGGGCGCCGAGCCACGGGACTTCCGGCTCTGGGTGTGCCTGCACGAGGTGACCCACCGGACGCAGTTCACCGCGGTGCCGTGGATGCGGGGGTACTTCCTGGGTGAGGTGCAGGCCTTCGTGGACGCGTCGCAGGGTGGCGAGCACCTGGTCGAGCGGCTGCGCCGGGGCGTGGGCACGCTCGCCGACGTGGTCCGCAACCCGGAGAGCCGGGCCAGCGTGCTGGACATCGTGCAGACCCCGGGGCAGCGCGCCGTGCTGGACCGGCTGACCGCGCTGATGACGCTGCTGGAAGGGCACGCCGAGTTCGTGATGGACGGCGTCGGGCCGCAGGTCATCCCGAGTGTCGAGCGGATTCGAGCCGGATTCGACCGGCGTCGGGAGGCCGGCAACCCGGTGGAGAAGGCGGTCCGCCGCCTGATCGGCCTCGACGTCAAGCTGCGGCAGTACGCGGAGGGCCGCAAGTTCGTCCACGCGGTGGTGGACCGGGTGGGGATGACCGGCTTCAACCGGATCTTCGAGTCCCCGCTGACGCTGCCCCGCCTCTCCGAGCTGAGCGAACCGGACGCCTGGGTGGCCCGGGTGCACGGTCCCGTCGGGCCGAAGCCCCCCGCCGACTGAGCATGGCGCCACTCGCCCCGTCGGTCGCCGCGATCCGGGTCGCGGTCCGTCGCGCGCTGGCCGACCTGACGGCGTCCGGACCGGTGCTGGTGGCCTGCTCCGGCGGAGCCGACTCGCTCGCCCTGGCCGCCGCCGCCGCGTTCGTGGCACCCCGGTCGGGACGGGCCGCCGGGCTGGTCACCGTCGACCACGGGCTGCAGCCCGGATCCGCCGAGCGCGCCGAGGCGGTCGCGGACTGGGCGCGGCAGAGCGGGCTGGCGCCGGTGGAGGTGGTCCGGGTGGAGGTCGCCGGCCGACCCGGTGGCCCCGAGGCCGCCGCCCGCCAGGCCCGCTACCAGGCGTTGACCGAGGTCGCCGGTCGGTACGGGGCGGCGGCGGTGCTCACCGGGCACACCCGGGACGACCAGGCGGAGACGGTCCTGCTCGCGCTGGCCCGAGGTGCCGGCCCCCGTGGGCTGGCCGGGATGCCGGCGTACCGGGAACTGGCCGGGGTGTCGCTGCTCCGGCCGCTGTTGGAGACCGCTCGGGAGCAGACCCGGGCGGCGTGCACGGCGCTGGGCCTGACCCCGTGGGAGGACCCGCACAACACCGACCCGGCGTACGCCCGGTCGCGGGTACGGGCCGACGTGCTGCCCGCGTTGGTCGAGGCGCTCGGCCCGGCGGTGGTGGACAACCTGGCCCGTACCGCCCGGCTGGTCGCGGCGGACAACGCGGTGCTGGACGGGCTGGCCGTCGAGGCGCTGACCGCCGCCCGGCACCCCGACGGTGGACTGGCTGTCAAGGCGCTGGCCGACCTCGCTCCCGCGCTGCGGGGTCGGGTGCTGCGCGCCTGGGCGCAGGAACTGGGCGCCGCACCGGCCGCACTGTCGCACCGGCACGTCGCCGCGCTGAACACGCTGGTCACCGACTGGCGGGGACAGGGCGCGGCGTACCTGCCGGGTGGGTTGCGGGTCCGCCGGCACCGCGACCGCCTGCTGCCGGCGGACCGGCCCGCCGCGCTCCCGACGGACGACGACGAGGTCGACACGTGACGTACCCCCGCAGGCCGCTGTTCGCCCCGCACGGCGCGGTCGCCACCAGTCATCCGCTGGCCACGGCGGCCGGGCTGGCCGTGCTGCGCCGGGGCGGCAACGCGGTCGACGCCGCCCTGGCCACCGCGACCACGCTGACCGTGGTGCAGCCGCCATCGAACGACATCGGCGGTGACCTGTTCGCCATCGTCTGGGACGGCCACCGGCTGCACGGGCTGAACGCCTCCGGCCGGTCACCGGCCGCGCTGACCCGGGACCTGGTCCTGGCCGCCACGGACGGCCGGGGTGCCGACCCCGCCGACGCGCTGGGCGGGGCGCAGGCCCGGGGACCGGCGATGCCGGCCCGTGGCTGGCTGCCGGTGACCGTGCCGGGCGTACCGGCGGGCTGGCGCGACCTGCACGACCGCTTCGGTTCGCTGCCCTTCGCCGACCTGTTCACCGACGCGATCGGGTACGCCGAGCACGGCCACCCGGTCTCCACCGGTACCGCCGAGACCTGGGCCCGAGCGGTCGCCGGACACGCCGGCCGCACCGGCGGGGAGTACGCCGAGTTCGCCCGGGTCTTCGCGACGGACGGGCGGGCGCCCCGACCCGGCGAACGCTGGCGCAACCCGGACGCCGCGCGGACCCTGCGACTGATCGCGCAGAGTGGGGCCGAGGAGTTCTATCGGGGCCGGATCGCGGCGGCCCTGGCCGACCACGCCGCCCGGACCGGTGGGCTGCTCACCGGCGACGACCTGGCGGCTCACGCCTCCACCTGGGTCGACCCGGTGCCGGTCGGCTACCGGGACCACGAGGTGTGGGAGCTGCCGCCGAACGGGCAGGGTGTGGCCGCCCTGATCGCCCTGGGCATCCTCGACGGGCTCGACCCGGCCGATGCGTCGTGGCGGCACCGGCAGATCGAGGCGGTCAAGCTCGGCTTCGCCGACGCGCACGCCCACGTCACCGACGCCGACCGGATGCGGCTGCCGGTCCAGGCGCTGCTCACCCCCGAGCACCTGGCGTCGCGCCGGTCCTCGATCAGCGCGAACGCCGCCGATCCGGTCGCCGGAGTCCCGGAACGCGGCGGCACGGTGTACCTCTGCGCGGCCGACGCCGACGGGATGATGGTGAGCCTGATCCAGTCCACCTATCTGGCCTTCGGCTCGCACGTGGTGCTGCCCGGACACGGCTTCGCCCTGCAGAATCGGGGTCTCGGCTTCCGCCTCGACGCCGACCACCCGAACGTGGTGGGCCCGGCGAAGCGGCCCTACCACACCATCATCCCCGGGTTCCTGACCCGCGAGGGCGCGCCGGTCGGGCCGTTCGGGGTGATGGGCGGACACATGCAGCCCCAGGGACACGTGCAGTTGATCTCGTCGACCGTGGACGCCGGTCTCGACCCGCAGGCGGCGCTGGACGCCCCGCGCTGGTACTGGCACGCCGGCCGGGCGGTGCTGGTGGAGGAGCACCTGGCAGCCGGGCCGGGCGGCGCCGAACTCGTCGCCGACCTGCGCGCCCGGGGTCACCGGGTCAGCGTCGCGGACGAGCCGGCCGTCTTCGGGTACGGCCAGGCGATCTGGCGGCGTCCCGACGGCGGTTACGTCGTCGGCTCGGAGTCCCGGGTCGACGGTGCGGCCGGCGGCTTCTAGTAGCGGGGTCAGCCCGCCGGAACTCGGTCGCGGAACGTGGTGCGGTACGCGTGCGGGGTGGCGCCGACCCGGCGGGTGAAGTGGTGCCGCAGCGCGGCGGCGTCCCCGAAGCCGGCCCGCTCGGCGACCACCTCCACCGACAGTGCGGTGTCCTCCAGCAGCCTCCGGGCCAGCAGCACCCGCTGGCCGGTCAGCCAGTCGTGTGGGGTGGTGCCGGTCTCCGCCCGGAACCGGCGGGCGAACGTCCGGGGCGCCATGCCCGCGCGGGCGGCCAGATCGTCGACGGTGAGCTGCTGGTCGAGTCGCTCCATCAGCCACTCCAGCACCGGCTCCAGGGTGGGGGCCTCCGGTGCCTTCGGAATCGGCGCCTCGACGTACTGCGACTGGCCGCCGTCGCGGTGCGGCGGCACCACCATCCGTCGGGCCAGCCGGGTGGCGACGGCCGAGCCGTGCTCCTGGCGTACCAGGTGCAGGCAGGCGTCGATGCCGGCGGCGGTGCCGGCGCTGGTGAGCAGCCGGCCGTCCTGCACATAGAGCGAGTTGCAGCGGACCCGGGCACTCGGGTGGCGGCGCTGCAACTCGTCGACGTGCCGCCAGTGCGTGGTGCATTCCCGGCCGTCGAGCAGCCCGGCCTCGCCCAGCAGGTACGCCCCGGTGCAGACGCTGAACAGGTGTGCCCCCCGGTCGGCGGCCCGCCGCAGCGCCTCGCGCACCTCGGCGGGCGCTTCGGTGCCGTGGTGCGCCGGCACGGCCACCAGGTCGGCCTGCTCGATCGGGCCCAGGTCGGCGGTGGGCACCAGGCCGAAACCTGCGGTGGTACGCACCGGGGCTCCCTGCGGGCTGCACAGGTCGAACCGGTAGCCGGGCAGGCCGTCGGCGGTGCGGTCGGTGCCGAAGACCTCGGCGAGCACGCCGACTTCGAACGGGGCGACGCCGTCCAGGGTGAGTACTGCGACCGAGCGGAGCATGTGACGAGGGTAACCCGAGGGGTGGCGGAAAATCGAGGGTGAATGGCATTCCTGCCACTGTCCGGCGGGTGGCGAGGCGCGGAGACTGGTGTCAAGCCCGGTGCACCGGCGGCGAGATCACCAGAAATCAGATGAAAGCGAGCGTCGCCATGGGACTCCTGTTCTTCCTCGTGTTCTTCCTGCTCCTCGCCCTGCTCTCGGCCGCCGGGCTGACCGCGGACAGCCGGGACTCGGCCGACTGGAAGCCGTCCGACGGCGGTCATCGCTGGCGGTCCTACCCGTCCTGAACTGATTAGTGCTCTTCGTCCCAAAAATCCGGGCCGGGGTCGCCCGAAAGAGGCGGCCCCGCCGACGACGAACCCGGGGCGTACGGCAGGCTAGGGCCATGGCTGACGGCTCCTGGTACGACGCCGACATCGACCACGTGATCATCTCGGAGGCGCAGATCCGCGAGAAGACCGCGGAACTGGCCAAGCAGGTCTCCGCGGACTACGCCCACGTCACCGACGGGCTGCTGCTCGTCTGCGTACTCAAGGGCGCGGTCATGTTCATGGCCGACTTCGCCCGGGCGCTGGGCCGCCAGGGACCCCCCGCCGAGCTGGACTTCATGGCCATCTCCTCCTACGGCCAGGGCACCACCTCCTCCGGAGTGGTCCGGATCCTCAAGGACCTCGACCGGGACATCGCCGGCCGGCACGTCGTGGTCGTGGAGGACATCGTCGACTCCGGGCTGACCCTCTCCTGGCTGCTGCGCTACCTGGAGTCCCGGTCCGCGGCGAGCGTCGAGGTGGTCGCGCTGTTCCGCAAGCCCGACGCGGTCAAGGTGACGGTGCCGGTGAAGTACGTCGGCTTCGACATCCCGACCGAGTTCGTCGTCGGGTACGGCCTGGACTTCGGCGAGCGCTATCGCGAGCTGCCGTACGTCGGCGTGCTCAAGCCGGAGGTGTACGCCCGCTCCTGACCCCGGCCCGATCGGCGCGGCAGCCGAGTCCGGTGCCGCCGGTCCGGCCGACGTTCAGCCGACTTTCAGCTGGTCGGGCTACCGTGGAGTCCGGTGACGGTGGGATCCGCTCTCCGTCACGCCGGTCGACATCCGGTTCGCCGTACGCGTAAGTGCTGGGCTCGCCAGCTCAGATCCGTCTCGTACGGTGTACCGTCGAATGACCGTGGCGCGACAATTCGTGCCCCGGGGTCGAGGCCGGCCCGCACGGCGGCTCCGGCAGCCGCCCAAGCGGCGACACCCACAGTCGGTCAGGACGTCGATCAGGAGGATGCGGGCGTCTCGGCGCTCGACAACAGCATGGAACGTACGCGTTTCTTCCGCCGACCGGTGTTCTGGGTCATCCTGGTCATCCTCGGCGCCGTCGTGCTCAGTCAGTTGTTCACCGGTGGGCCCAGCTACCACCGCGTGGACACCTCAGTCGCGCTCGACCAGCTCAACAAGGGCGGCATCGAGAAGGTCGTCTTCCAGGACAAGGAACAGACGATCCAGCTGAACCTGGCCGAAGAGGCCGAGTTCGGCGAGACGAAGACCAAGCTGATCGAGGCCCAGTTCCCGTACGAGGTCGGCAACGAGGTCTGGAACCAGGTCCTCGACGCCAAGGCGAACAACCGGGTCACCGGGCCGGCCGACACGGAGGTGTCCTCCGACAGCATCTGGGTCAGCCTGCTGGTCAACCTGCTCCCCATCGTGCTGCTGGTGCTTCTGCTGCTGTTCTTCATGTCGCAGATGCAGGGCGGCGGCTCCCGGGTGCTCAACTTCGGCAAGTCCAAGGCGAAGATGATCACCAAGGACACCCCGAAGACGACCTTCGCGGACGTCGCGGGCTCCGAGGAGGCCGTCGAGGAGCTGCACGAGATCAAGGACTTCCTGCAGAACCCGGCGAAGTACCAGGCGCTCGGCGCCAAGATCCCGAAGGGCGTACTCCTCTTCGGGCCGCCCGGAACCGGTAAGACGCTGCTCGCCCGGGCGGTCGCCGGTGAGGCGGGGGTGCCGTTCTACTCGATCTCCGGATCCGACTTCGTCGAGATGTTCGTCGGTGTCGGCGCCAGCCGGGTCCGCGACCTGTTCGAGCAGGCCAAGGCCAACGCTCCCGCGATCGTCTTCGTCGACGAGATCGACGCCGTAGGTCGCCACCGTGGCGCCGGTATGGGCGGCGGGCACGACGAGCGCGAGCAGACCCTGAACCAGCTCCTCGTCGAGATGGACGGCTTCGACGTCAAGGGCGGCGTCATCCTGATCGCCGCCACCAACCGGCCGGACATCCTCGACCCCGCGCTGCTACGCCCGGGCCGGTTCGACCGGCAGATCCCGGTCGACGCCCCCGACATGGAGGGCCGCAAGGCCATCCTGCGGGTGCACGCCAAGGGCAAGCCGTTCACGCCCGACGTCGACCTCGACTCGGTGGCCAAGCGGACGCCGGGCTTCAGCGGCGCCGACCTGGCCAACGTGATCAACGAGGCGGCCCTGCTGACCGCCCGCAAGGACCAGCGGGCGATCAGCAACGAGTCGCTGGAGGAGTCGATCGACCGGGTGATCGCCGGCCCGCAGCGCCGGACCCGGGTGATGGGCGACCAGGAGAAGAAGATCACCGCGTACCACGAGGGTGGTCACGCGCTGGTCGCCTGGGCACTGCCGCACGCCGCGCCGGTGCACAAGGTGACGATCCTGTCGCGCGGTCGCTCGCTGGGACACACCCTGGTGCTGCCCACCGAGGACAAGTACACCCAGACCCGGGCCGAGATGATCGACACCCTGGCGTACGCGCTGGGCGGCCGGGCCGCCGAGGAACTCGTCTTCCACGAGCCCACCACCGGTGCCGGCAACGACATCGAGAAGGCCACCGCACTGGCCCGCGCGATGATCACGCAGTACGGCATGAGCTCCAAGCTCGGTGCGATCAAGTACGGCACCAGCGGGGACGAGCCGTTCCTCGGCCGCAACATGGGCCACGAGCGGGACTATTCCGACTCCGTCGCCGCCGAGATCGACGGCGAGATGCGGGCGCTGATCGAACTGGCCCACGACGAGGCCTGGGAGATCCTGGTCGAGTACCGGGACGTCCTGGACAACATCGTGCTCGAGCTGATGGAGAAGGAGACCCTCTCCACCGCCGACATGGCCCGGATCTGTGCCCGGGTGGTGAAGCGTCCGCCGATGGCGCCGTACAACGGCTTCGGCAAGCGGCAGCCCTCCACCGAGCCGCCCGTGCTCACCCCGGCCGAGAAGGACGCACTCAAGGTGCAGGCCGAGGCCGACGGCGCCCAGGCCACCACGGTCGGTGGCGTCAGCTCGAACAACTCGGACGGCCCGCACTGAGCACCGACGACACGGCGGCCGGTCCCCAGCCACGGGGATCGGCCGCCTCGGCAACCGAGCCCGACATCGATGACCTCGACGATCTCGACTACATCGCCGCCCGGCTGGTCAACGGCCGGCTCACCGGCCGCCCGGTCGAGGACACCATGGACCTCGGCCGGATCGAGAAGGCGGTCCGCGAGATCCTGATCGCGGTCGGCGAGAACCCGGACCGCGACGGCCTCCAGCAGACCCCGGCCCGGGTGGCCCGCGCGTACGCCGAGCTCTTCGCCGGCCTGCGGGTCGACCCGGCCACGGTGCTCACCACCACCTTCGAGGCCAACCACGAGGAACTCGTCCTGGTCCGGGACATCGACGTGATGAGCCTCTGCGAGCACCATCTGCTGCCGTTCCGGGGCAGCGCGCACATCGGCTACATCCCCGGGCCCGACGGCCGGATCACCGGCCTGTCCAAACTGGCCCGGCTGGTCGAGGTCTTCGCGCGGCGTCCGCAGGTGCAGGAGCGGCTCACCTCCCAGATCGCCGACCTGCTGATGGAGCGGTTGGCGCCACGGGGTGTGGTGGTCGTGCTGGAGTGCGAGCACATGTGCATGGCCATGCGCGGCATCCAGAAGTCGGGTGCCAAGACGATCACCTCGGCGGTCCGCGGCACCCTGCAACGGGACGCCAAGTCCCGCGCCGAGGCGATGGCCCTGATCATCCCGCGCTGAGCGGCTCGGGACCTCCCCGGCACGGGGACCGGCCGGGCACCGGCGCTGCCGGAGCCCGGCCCGGGCCGCTCAGGCGGCCAGCATTGCCAGGACGATCCCGGCCGTGACCAGCACCGCCGGGACCAGGCAGACCAGCGCGCCGAACCGAGGTGTCCGGTCCACCCGCTCACCCGGTCGAGGCGGGAAGAGCCGCCCTACCGCGAGCCAGCCCGCGCCGAACGCCACCGCCGGTGCTGGCAGGCCGACCAGCAGCGCCAGCACCGCCACCGCGTCGCTGTCGGCGACCAGGTACGCCACGATCTGGAACAGCGGCACCAGCAGCCCCAACGGCCCGTACAGCAGCAGGTTGCGCGGTCGGGCCGACCAGTGGGCCGCCCCGGGCAGCCCTCGGGCCGCCAGGACGTCGTCCGCGCCGTGCGCCCAGCGCTTCGCCTCCCGCAAGGCAGCCAGCACCGTCCCCGACCCACCGGTCATCGCGCGGGTCGCCTCGGTCAGCTCCGGCGGCGCGGGCACCAGCGACATCGGCGGTACGCCCAACTCCCGCAGCCGGGCCTCCTGCGGCGCCAACCGGGTACGCACCGCCGTCAACTCCTCGCGGGCGGCCTGGACCGTCCGCGCCTGCTCGCTCGCGGCGGTCGCCGCGTCCCGGCGTACCCCGTCGAGCTGACGGGTCGCGGCCAGATAGTCGGTCCACGCCGCCGCCACCGGATCCCCGGACGGCAACGTCCCACCGGTCCGCTGTCGGACCGGCCCGGCGGTCGTGGTCGACGATCCGCTTCCCGTCACGCCGCCTCCCCGTCCACGTCATCCGGCACGTCGTACGGCACCAGCACCAGCCCACGCTCGGCCGGGCCGTCCCAGAGGACCACCCGCCCGGGCCGGGGCCGCCACTCCACCGGCCGACCGAACACCGGCGTGAGCTGCGCCCCCGGCACACCCGCGACCGCCACCGCGGTCAGCTTGTCGACCGTCTCCTCCGGCCCCAGCAGCGCCGCGAACGACGGCACCGTGCGCCACCAACCGAGCAGATGCTGCCCCGCCGGTGGGCCCTCCCGCAGCAGCATCCGCAGCCGATCCGGTGGCAACTGCTCCGGCGGCGCCACGTCCAGCCCGAACACCACCAGGTAGGCGGGCTGCCCGGCGTCGACGACCGCGAGCAACCCGGCCAGGTCCACCGTCTCCACCGGATGCCGGTGCGCCAACTCCCGCGCCAGGTCGTCGGCCGACGACCGCGACTCGGAATCCGGTACGGCGATCACGAAGCGTGCCGTTCCCGGCGGGTGGTGCGCCGCCGTGCTCCGGGCGGCCGTGGCCAGCAGCCGGGTCGCCTCCGGTCGCGGCCCGAGGACGGCCAGGTTGCGCCCGGCGGCCGGGCCGAGCGGCACCATCACCGTGCTCCGTGCCACGTCCACCGCTCGCCCGAGCAGCGCCGCCGGCGCCAACGTCTGCCCGGACTCGGCCGAGCGGTGGCGCGGATCGTTGCGCAACGAGGGGTACGCGTACCCGGCGAAGACCACCGGCGGGACGCTGCCCTCCGGACGCGCCTGCCAGAGACGGTGCCGCAGACCCTCCACGACGTCCGGCTCGTCCTGCGGATCGGGGAACCGGACCATCCGCTCGTGTCCCCGGATCGCGCCACGCGGACCACCGAGCCCCCCGGCCGTGTTCACCACCGCACTGCCCACCGGCAGCCCGGCCGCCGAATCGTTGGTCGGCTCCAGCACCGGCCCGCCGCCCGGCAGCGCCACCCGCACCGGGAACTGGCCGAGCAGCGAATCCCGCTGCCCACCGTCGCGTACGCCCAACCCCAGATCGCCCTCACCGGCCAGCACCAGATGCACCCCGTACGCACGGCCCGTCCTGGTCAGCGCGTCCAGCCGGGCCACCACGTCGGCGGCCAACCGGTCCCGCTCGGCGAAGAGCAGCGGTAGGTTCTCCACCACGCAGACCACCCGGGGCAGCCGTCGGTGTCGCCGCAGCTCGGCGAAACGTTGCCCACCCGCGCGGGTCGCCGCCTCGGACCGCCGTTGCACCTCCGCCGTCAACTGCTCCAGCAGGTCCAGCACGTACTCGCGGTCGGCGGCCATCGCCGCGGCCCGTACCTGCGGCACCCAGGACCGGTCCCGCTCGGTCTGCAGGAACTCCGCGAAGGACTCGCCCGCACCGAGGTCGACCAGATACAGCTCCAGCTCCTCCGGGCCGTACCGGGCGGCGAGACCGAGCAGCGCCGTGGTCAGGAACGTGGCGCGACAACCCCGGGAGCGGCCGCTGACCAGCCAGTGCGGCGTCAACTCAGTGAAGCCGAGGGGCACCGGACGCCCACCCGCGTCGCCGACCGTGGTGCTCAGCCCGTCGGTCGCCTCCGCCTGCCACAACTCGTCGCCTTCCGGCGGCAGCAGGCCCGACAGCGACAGCCGGGTACCGGCCTCGATCTGGGCGGCGAGTCGGCGGCAGACGGTGTCGACCAGCTCGGTCGGTGGATCCGGCTCGACGAACACCGGCGAGTTCAACCCACCCGGCGAGCCGGTGCCCGCGCTGGCGAAGGGCGCCCCGGGCGGGTCGCCCAACAGTGCGTACGCGGTCCGGACGGAGAGCGCGGTGGCCCGGGGCAGCGGATCCGATCCGCCCGTCGGCCACCCGGCGACCACCAGATGCAGCCCGGCGGTCGGGCCCTGCTCGGCGAGCGCTTCGATCCGTGCCAGGTCGGTCGCCTCGGTGCCGTCCGGCAGGGCGGCGACCAGCAGCAACATCGACCGGTCGTGCCGGCGGGTACCCGAGGCCCCCGGCGTCACCCACCGTTCCGCCTCGGTCAACACCGCCCGCAGTCCGTCGACGTCCGTGGCCGGCGGCGGGAGCACCCCGGCGTCGCCGAGTGCCCCGAACGGCCCGAGCACCCCACCCGTCGCGTCCACCGCCCGCACCAGCAGCGCCCCCGCCGGTGTCGCCGCCACCAGTCGCAGCAGTACGGCCCGCAGCAGCCCGGCCACCCGAGGATCGTGCGCGTCGACGTCGACGGCCAGATGCCCGGTGCCGACCAGCGGGACCAGCGCGGGGAAGCGGGCGTCGTCCAGCGGCGCGGCGGTGCCCACCCGGACGAAGGGCGGTGGACCCTCCCCGGCGGGACAGGTCGGCGCGACCGCGTCCAGCTCGGCACCGGCCCAGCCGGGCGCGAGGATCAGCGCGGCGCCGCGCAGCCGTTCGGCGAGTGCATACTGGCGACGCTGGTCCGCAGGAGCGGGACGGGTCTCGTCGAGGACGGCTGCCGCCGCTGTGACCGTCGCGGCAGCTCGGCGGTGCAGCGCGGCGGCACGGAGCGTCCGTGCCTTCGGACCGCCCACCGCGTCCACCTCCTCCGCCCGAGGTCGGCACCAGGTCCCGGGCAGAGACGACGGTATCCCAGTCGCGGCCCCTTCTCGGGGATGCGCGGCGCCAGGGCGCCGGTGTTGTCGTGGATCTCACCGGTCGGGAGTGGTCCGTCACGATCTGCTGAATCTGGGGCATTGGGTCCACAGCGTCCAGCCGATAGCCTCAGGGGGTGGAATCAGTGCCGCCCCCCGCCGGTTCCCAGGTCTCCCGCGTACCGGCGCAACGGACCCCGCCGGAGGAGGATCTGGCGCCGCCCTCGACCGCGCCGGCGCCACCCCAGCCACGGCGGCGACTGCGGAAGGTACTGATGGTGATCACCGGGGCGGTGGCGACGCTCTGCCTGGCGGGCGGTATCACCGGCTTCGTCATGTACGACCGCGCCACCACCCCCGACCGGGGTACGCCAACGGTGGTAGTGGACAGTTACTTGCGCGCGTTCCTGATTGACGAGAACCAAGCGCGGGCAGATCTTTTCACCTGCGAGGGCAACACGGACCTCGAACAGCTCAGCCAGCTGAGGAGTGATCTAGAAGCCCGGGAGCAGCAGTTCGGAACGACTATGTCAATCACATGGGGGAGTGTCTCGGCGCAGCGGGATGGCGATCGGGCGCAGGTGCGAGTCGAGCTTCTATTCTCTGCTCGAATCGATGACATCCGCCAATACGACCGGCAGCCATGGATCTTCACCACGCAACTGGATGAGGAATGGCGGGTTTGCTCCGGGATGCGGGACAGCTAGCATTATTCGACCCATAGCAGGTGTACGGGTACCTCCAGTGTGGTCGGGGACTGGCCGCGCCAGGCCCAGCGGTACCACTCCAACTCGGGCGCGACGCGTACGCAGATGTCGCCTTCGGCACCGGAGTAGGTTTCGGTGACCGCGCGCAGGTCGCGGTGCTCGACGGCGTCGACCATGTGTACGACGCGTCGGCCGGTGACCGCGTCGGCCTCGAAGACCGGGGTGGGGGACCGGTGCGCAGGAGCGTCCAGCGAGACGAGCCGCAGGCCGCCTTCCTCGGCGGGGGCGGTACGCGAGCCCACCGTCTCGACCCAGACCCGCTCGACCGGTACCAGTGGTGCGAAGACCTCCACCTGGTCGGACTCGGCGCGATACCACTCGTGCTCCGGGATGACCGGCACGTAGGTGCGACTGTTCTGCACCACCCGCTCGTCGGCCCGCAGGTCGGTGCGCCATCCGAGGCCGGGCAGCCCGACCAGGACGCGTTGTCCGCGAAGCTCGACGCGGCCGGTGGCGGGCACGATCTCGATCGGGCGGGGTGGTCGTGGCGCCCAGTCCGGCTGGTCGGCGAAGGGGTCGGGAAGTGGTCCGGTCATGATGGCGGGTGTCTCACCCCGCGCCCTTCAGCGGAGCGCCCTTGGCGCGCATGAAGGGCACCGGGTCGACGGCACCCCGGCTGCTGCGATCGCCGTCGACGTGCACCTCGAAGTGCAGGTGCGGCCCGGAGGAGTTGCCGCTGCTACCCACCTCACCGATCACCTCGCCGGCCTGCACGGTGTCCCCCACCTGGACGCGGGGACGACTGACCAGGTGACAGTAACGGGTGATGACACCCTGGGCGTGCAGCACGTCCACGAACCAGCCGCAGCCACCCTTGCCCGGCCAACCGTCCACGTTGCAGCTCAGTCGTCCGCGCCAGTCCGGGTCGCACCGGGAGACGATGACCCGGCCGGTGGCCGCGACTCTGATCAGGGTGCCCTTCGGCGCGGCGATGTCCACCCCGTTGTGCCCGGGGCGGCTGGCCGTCCGGAACCCGGAGCCCACGCCACCCGGGATGGGCGCGGTCCAGCCGGAGGCGGCGATGTCGCCCGACGCGGCCGCGTCGCACACCTGCTGACCGGCGATCAGGGCCGTCCGGGCGGCACCACCGGCGAGCGCGTCGACGATGCGCGAGGCAAGTTCCTCATGCTTGGCATACGCATCGGGGAAGGCGCTGATCTGGACCCGCTGAGCGGCCACGGTCAGCGGCAGCTTCTCCCAGTCGGGTACGTCCACGAGCTTCTCGTAGAACTTGCGGGACGCGTACGCCGGGTTCATCCGCTGCCGGACCGACCCCCACGAGGCGCGCTGCTGGAACAGACCGACCGAGTCGTGGTCGGCGCCGATGCCTTCGTTGGGGATGTCGTGCGACTCGGCCACGGTGCGGTTGGCCAGGTTGAGCAGCCGGGACTCCTGCATCGCGGTCGCCACGGCGACCACCCAGCCCCGGGCCGGCACCTTCATCTCCTGGCCGACCTTGATGATCACTGCGGCGTTGCGCATCTGCCGTTCCCCGTAGTCGGAGAACCGGGGCATCTTGCCGGTGACGTCGACCTCGAAGTCCCCGGTGCACTCCATGCTGACCGGGTCGATCTGCTCGGCGGACTCGCCGCCCAGTTCAGTCAGGAAGAAGGCACCGGCACCGCCCGTGCAGCACAGCAACGCAAGCGCGGCGGTGAGCGCCGCAGCGAGTGCGCCCACCCGCACCGGCGGCCGACGCGGACTACTTTCGTTGCTCATGACGGCACTCCGCTTCGCTTCGTGCCGCCATGAGGCACCACCGCACCGCAATGATGATTCGCTCGCTGACGCTCGCTCATGACGGCACTCCGCTTCGCTTCGTGCCGCCATGAGGCACCACCGCGCCATGACGATGATTCACTCGCTGACGCTCGCTCATGCCCGCTCCCAGTCCACGGCGTCGACCAACCATCGCCCGTCCGGCGCCACCAGTTCGAGCCGGAGCCGCCCGGTGTCGAGCGTGACCAGCGCCTCCACGAAGGTCTCGCCCCGAGGACGCACGGTCACCTCCTCGGTCAGTTCCCCGATGGGCACGCCTGCGGGGTCCGCGCCGGCGAGCTTGTCGAGGAGAGCCGGGGTGGCGAACGGGCGTAGCTCCTGATACCACTGCTCCGCGGACTGGCCAGGTCGACCGAGCCAGGCAGTCGTGAAGCGTTCCGCAATCCGCTCCGGCGTGGGCTCGCCGGAACGGGTGACTGGCGACGGTGTCGTGGTCGTGGAGATCGCGCCGTCGTCGCCGGTGGTCGGGTGCACCGTGGTGATCGGCGCCGGAGGGCGGTTGCTCAGTCCGGCCGAGGAGTCGTCCGGGCCGGACACCACCCGGGCCGCCCCGACCACGCCGATCACCAGGACCGCGATGCCGAGCGCGACGCCCAGCCGGGACCGCAACAACCGGGTGAAGACGAACTCGATCGCGCGCCGCACGACGCTCACCGGGCCTCGGAGCGAACCCGCGGCGTCACCTTCTCGGGTGCACGCTCAGCCGAGCCCGGCCGGTAGATGGCGAACGACGGGTTCTCCTCGGGTACATCCGGCGCCATCCAGGAGGCGGGCTGGCGGCGGCGCGGTCGGGGCGCGGAGGGCCGGCCCTCGGGGCGTTGCTCCTCCGCCGGGGAAGGTGTGCCCTTGGGTTCCCGGCCGTCCGGGCGCTGCGGAGCGTCCGGACGCTGTGGAGTGCCTGGGCCGCCGACGGGGACCGGGTCCGGCCGGGCCTCCGGGCGCACCTTCGGCTGCTCCGGCGCCAGGGCTCGGCGCCGCCCCATGCCCGGCTCGGTGGTCCCGCCCGGCTCGGCCACGTCGAGCCGGGCGGCGGTCCGCATGTCCCGGAAGAACCGCCGGTGCCAGGACCCGGCGGAACTGACCGCCTCGCTGCTGTCCTTCCCGCCCAACTGGGTGATCCGCCGGTAGGGGCGCAGCAGCAGCCAGCCGACCACTCCGCACAGCCAGACCAGGACCACCTGCAGCCAGCCCGGCAGCGTGGCGGTGCTCATGATGAGGTCGACAGCGAAGAGGTAGATGGCGGCACCGGTGCCGAAGATCGCGATGTTGAAGAGAGCCGCCACCACCGCGTTGCCGAGACGACGCAGCCCGGCGCTGGCCGGACGGAGCAGACCGATCGTGCCCAGGATCGGCGCGGCGATCACCGCCCACCGGAAGATCAGGAAGCCGAGCAGGACGAGCAGCGACGCGGTCAGGTCGAACATTGCGAAGAGCAGGGCCGCCAGTACGGCGATGAAACCCGCGCCGACCCGGTCCATGTCCCGGACGCCCTGCAGGTACTCGAACGCCTCCGGATCCTCCCGCTCGATCTGCGCCGCGACGGTCATCCACTGCTGCTTCTTGGCGGCGATGGTGGCATCACGAAGCTCCGGACTGGTGCGGAGCTTCTCCGCCTCATCCCAGGACAGCGACTTGGCGTCGTAGAGAGCTTCCCCGTACTTGCGTGCCGTCTCACTGTCGGCCGAGCCGAGGACGCCACGAAGCCAGTTGCGGTAAAGCATTCCCTCGGTGGCCGTATCGCTCGCCCGAACGGCAGGAGGGCGTTTGTCTGTGCAGGCGTCCGGGTTGGGCATGGCGCAACGGTCGGGCGGCACGTCCTTGGAAGCAGGGCCCACAGCATCGTGAACGACACCCAATGTGGAGACGAGGGCACCGTCGGCGAGGTTGGCGGACTTGACCGGCCAGGCGGCAAGCGCGGTCACCGCGACCATCACCACCAGCGCCCAAGCCGCCGTGGTCATGGCGGTGCTCATGTCGGACTGGCGGGACCGCCAGAGCAGGTACAACCCGACGACGCAGAGCGTGACGATGCCGAAGACGCTGAACACCTTCTGGTAGATCGCCTTGGTCGCCTGATCCACGAGCGGATCGGCCCAACCCCACATGCTCCCGGGGTCCCAGGCACGCTCACGCAAGGCGTTGGAGGCGCCGACGATCGCCGTCGCCATCATGAACTCGCCGTTGGCGACGGTGTTGGTGAACTTGTAATCCGGGTGCAGCAGGGTCGTGGCGCAGCCGGACTCGACCTTGTACGTGCTGTAGCTGTAGCCGGCGTAGCCGTAATTGGTGTAGTGCCCCTTAGGCCCCGGCAGCTTGGAGGCATCGGGTCTCGAAGCGAACCAGCCAGCGATGCCGGAGTCCGGTGCGGTGGGTGTCGGGGGGTTCAGGCAGGTGGCCTCCGACTCCGCGACCTGCTGGAGCTTCGCGACGCAGGCCCGGAAGTCGACCTGCCACTCCTGCACGGTACAGAGGTCGGTGGGCGCCTGGTACGCGACCGGAGCGGCGTACGCGGGTGTGGCGGTGAGCCCGGGCCAACTGATCGTGGCTCCGGCGAGGACGCCGAGTGCCAGGAGGAACGCCGTGATCCTTGCCCGGGCCCTCGCCATGTCACGCCTCCATGTCGGGCAGGACGGTCGGCAGCACCCCTGCGGCGGCGGCGATGGCGGCGGGGGTGGTGTCGAGGTGACTCAGTAGTCCGTCCACGTAGGAGACGTCGACTCGGACCTTCTGCACCCGGCCGTCCACGTCGCGCATGACGAACTCACGGAAGCCGAGTCGGTGGGCGGAGGTCGCGTCGGCGGTGGAGAGCGAGGCGAGGGTGGCCTCGTACCCGTCGTCCACCGGCACGCGCAGCAGCCGCAGCGCCTCGGAGGCGATCTCGGCGTCCTCGGCGATCCGGCCGACGAAGACGGTGGAGACGAGGTTCTGCACGTCGAGGCCGAGGATGTCCCGCGGGTTCTGGGAGGCGACCAGCGCGGCGAGGTTCCACTTCCGGGAGTCACGGGCGAGCCGGACCAGGAACGATCGACCGGAGCGCCACCCCTCCATGAAGTGTGCCTCGTCCAGGCCCACCAGTTTGCGGGACGACATCGAGCCGCCGTAGCAGCGGCGTACCGCCAGGCGATGCGCGGTGTGCAGCATCGGCAGGGCCAACGCCTCCTCGGCCGACCAGTACTCGCGTTCGATCTTGAGGTCGGGCAGCCGCAGGCCGGCCATGGTGATCACGGTGAGTGCCGCGTCCGGCCCGAGTAGCCCCTCCGGCGGCCGACCGAAGAAGAGCATGGCCAGCGGCATCTCGGCGGTGTCCAGCAGCAGGTTGGCCAGTTCCCGACCGGCGTCGTCGTCGAGCTGCCCGAGGCAGGTGACCACGTCGTCCAGCGTGGAGGTCTCCTCGGCGGGCACCTGGCGTACGGCGTGCCGGAACAGGGTGGCGGTGGACGCCTCGCGGGCCACCTGCGGCGGCACCAGCATCATGCAGATGTCCTGCACCAGCATCCGCCGCTCCGCACGGGCGTTGGAGACGGCGATCTCGAACTCGCGGTCACCGGCCGCGCCGCTGCTGAACTCGCTGCGCAGCGGCGTCGGGATCAGCGAGTACGGCGCGAGGGTGCCGTGCTCGGAGCCGGTCAGGTTGAGCACCCGAGAGTACGGGCGCAGCTCCGGCATCGCGCAGAGCCGGGCCAGCGGGCCGGACGGGTCGAGCAGCGTCACCTGCACACCACGTCGTGCGGCGAGGTAGCCCAGGGCGCCGAGCAGGGTCGACTTGCCACCGCCCGGCTCGGCCACGAAGACCGCCAACCCGGAGCGTTCGCGGACCTCCATCGGGAAGTGCAGGTCGAGGAAGACCGGTCGGCGGCAGGTGCCCGCGGTCCGCCCGATCAGGTCGCCCCGGCGGTCGCCGACCGTCGATGCGGCCTGGGGCAGCGCCGCCGCCAGCAGGGGGACCGGCATCCGCCGGACGTATCCGGTGTTGGCGATCGGCTCCCCGGGGATGAACTCGCGGGCCAGCCAGTCCTGGCTCTTCGGGTGCTGGAGGGAGACGCGCAGCTCGCGCGAGTAGAGCTGGATCAGCCGCCGGGCCCGCTCCAGGCACTCCTCACGGGTACGCCCACCCACCGCGATGCGGTGCCAGCCGTGCGCCCGGGCGGAGTCGACCGGCAGCCCGGTGGTCATCTCGTCGCCGATCACCAGGGCACGCTTGGCCAGGCGTTCCAGCTCGGGTGGTGCGTCGATGCCGTGCTCGGCGTAGTCGAGCTGCTGTGACCGGATCATCCGGAGCCGGTGCTCCAGGTTCCGGAAGGAGTCGCCGGAACCGAGGATGTCGACCCGGGTGGAGAGCTCCATCGGCCACGGCAGCCGCTCGTGGAAGTGCAGCCAGGGCTCGTGCCGCTCGGGGATCTCCAGCGGCTCCATCCGGCCGACGGCGAGCACCGCCACGTGCCGTTCCTCGCCGGTCATCCGGTTGACCAGCTTGACCGTCGAACCGTACGGGGTGCGGTAACGCTCGACCTGCTCGGTGAGGGCCAGCAGGTCGCCGCGTTCCCAGCGCCCGTCGGTGATGGGCGAGAGCGCACCGGGCGGTGCCATGCAGAGCGCCACCGAGCGGTACAGCAGCCATTCCAGCTCCTGCGAGGTGACCCGGCGGCCCCGCATGCCGAACGCGCCCAGGACCTCGTCGAACTGTTCGACGGTGCGTCCGAGCTTGCGGCGTTCGCCTTCGGCCACGCCTCGGCCGAAGGTGCGCAGCACCCGTTCGGTGAGCGAGTCGCCGAGCGAGCGACGCGCGAAGGTGACGCCGAGGTAGGTCTGCCCCTCGGCGTGGTTGACCGAGAGCAGGTGCCGTTGCGCCGCGACCAGGTGGTCGGCCCAGCTGGGGGTGTCGGGGACGTCCGGCAGCGGGGCGGCGGTGTTGGCATCGATCGTGCGCGCCCACTCGTCGGCCGGGAAGGGCCGGGTGGTGCGCCGCAGGTGCAACCGGAATCCGGCCAGGCCGGCGTACTGCTCGGAGATGGCCGAGAGTAGCGCCTCCCGCTCCGCGTCGGGCCGGAACGCCCAGCGCACCTCCGGCAGCCAGTACCAGGCGGTGACGGTGTTGGGCGTGAAGGTCAGGTGACCGGCGATCTCGGTGATGGCGAGTTCGACCGACGGGTCTCGGTCGCCGAACTTGATCTTCGGTGGGCGGACGCGGGCCGGCTTCACCGGACGGTCACGCCGCTCCACCGAGCGTTGCCGGGGCGCGGCGGTCGTCCGGGCGGCGGGTGCCGGCGTCCGCCGCGACGGCGGGACGGTCTCGGCCGGTGGGGCCTCGTCGGCTGGCTGGCGTTCGTCGCGGGTCGGCCGTGGCTCGCGCTGCGGACGGTCGTCGCGGGCCGGGTGCTCGTTGACGCCGGGGCGCGCGGACCGTTCGGCCCGGGTCGGCTGGTCGTCGACGGGCGGGCGGGCGTTCGGAAGCCGGTCGGGAGCCGGTGCCGGCGTCCGGGCGGGCGGCGGCGGAACGGCGGGCGCGGTGACCACGGGAGGTTCGACAGCCGGTCGCGCGACGACCGGGGTCGGGCCGGTGGCCTGCGCGGGCAGGTGTGGTGCGGCCGGACGCTGCGTCACCGGCGCCGGGGGGACGACCGGTGGCGGCGGTGGCGGCACCTGCTGCGGCACGCTCCGCCCGGGCAGGGCACGCTGGGCGGAACCCGGTCGGGCGTAGGTGCCGCCGAACAGGTCCAGGAAGGGCGAGTCGATGTCGGCGCCGTCGCGGGGGGCCGGGGGCGGTGGTGCGGGTTCGGCCGACACCGAGCGGCGCTGCGGCGGGCGAGGGGCCTGGAAGACGCCCACGCCGCCGTGGCCGGGGGTGGTGGCGAGCGCCGGATCCAGCTCGGCCTCGTCGAGCTCACCGCTCTGCGGGTAGTCGAATGATCGCGCACGGTTACCGTGCGGTGCGGCCGGACGCCCGGCCGGGGATCCCGGCGTGGAGGAGGGGCTCATGCGACCGCCCTGCCCGCGTCCGTGGTGGCCGTGGGGAAGCCGTGTGTCGCCTCGGCGGCGCCGGGACGGCCCGGCAACCTGTGGGACGGCCGGTACGGCGTGCAGCCGGTCATGCGAGTTCCTCCCGGATCCTGATCCTGCTGCCGACCAGGCGCGGATCGCGCTGTTCGGCGGCCGGCTCCCGGGTGCGTCGCCAGTCGGTCAGCGCGGTACGGATCACCATGCGCGCCGGCCGGTCCGGGTCGACGTACCGGAAGACGAACGAGGTGGTCACGATGGCGAGGGCGATCTCCCAGGCGGGGAAGAGCTCGACCTGCAACGTGAACAACCAGTGGATGAACATGTAGAGGGGAACGAGCAGCATGAACAGCCCGTACTGGGCGTACGGCAGGTGGACCGGAAGGGTGTAGCCGGGCGGCCCGAGATAGACCAGGCGGGCCCGGTAGATGTCGTCGTCGGTGCGCAGCCGCATGTCGAGCCCGCGCCTATTCGAAGATCAGGTTGATCAGGAAGTCGCCGATGAAGAAGAGGGTGGCGGCTCCGGCGATGAAGGCCAACCCGACGATCGCGATGGCGGAGCTTGTCAGCACCTTGGAGATCTCGCCCCGGCTGGCGCGGCCGATGAAGATGACGCCGAGGACGGCGAGCAGGATCGGCGCGATCTTGCTGGCGAAGAAGGTGACGACGCCTTCGGTGTTGATCCCGGTCGGCTCGTCGGCGGCGAGCGGGATCGACGACGCCACAGTGGAGAGCAGGTGGGCGGCGTTGCTGGACGCCGCTTCCATCAGCTCGATGGCGATCACTGGAACCTCCCCAAGTCGCGGCCGGCGGTGCCGCGGTGGTGCAGTAGGCAAGCCTTGCGGGATCGGTGCTCGGTCGGTACAGCGACTGAGACCCTGCGTGTGTCACTCGCCACGGAAAGTGGCGATTTTTGGGCGAATTACCCCGCTTCGGCCCTCCCCTCCACGCCTCGCCATCTCGATGCTGGGCAATTCCACAGCGTACGGGCCGCCCCCCTTTGCGACAAGCCGCGAAGAGTCTGCCCGAAGCTGCCCGGACGACCGATAGTACACACGTTCTAATCGCCATGTCAGCGCCCGGATCGCGGGCCTGCTCAGGGCGGTGGGACGGACCGGTACCGTCTAGTCGTGACCGATCTGGTACGGGCCCCGGCCCCGGTGGTGATGGGCGTTCTGAACGTCACGCCCGACTCGTTCTCCGACGGCGGACGCTACGCCGACGTCGCCGCGGCCGTCGCACACGGCGTCCGGCTGCGCGCCGAGGGAGCGGCGTTGGTGGATGTCGGTGGAGAGTCGACGCGGCCCGGCGCCGACCGGGTGGACGCCGAGACCGAGAGCGCCCGGGTGCTGCCGGTGGTCCGGGAGCTGACGGCGGCGGGCGTACCGGTCAGCATCGACACCACCCGGGCCCGGGTCGCCGAGGCCGCGCTGGCGGCCGGGGCGGTGGTGGTCAACGACGTCTCCGGCGGCCTGGCCGATCCGGACATGGCCCGCGTCGTCCGGGACGCAGACTGCCCGTGGGTGCTGATGCACTGGCGTGGCCACTCCCGGCGGATGAGCGAGCTGGCCAGCTACCACGACGTGGTCGCCGATGTCCGCGCCGAACTGGGGGAGCGGGTGGCGGCGGCGCTCGCCGCCGGGGTGTCCGAGAACCGACTGATCATCGACCCGGGCCTGGGCTTCGCCAAGACGGCGGCGCACAACTGGCAGCTCAGCGCCCGGCTGCCGGAACTGCTCGACCTCGGCTACCCGCTGCTGTTCGCCGCGAGCCGCAAGTCCTACCTCGGCCTGCTGCTGGCCGGCCCCGACGGCACCCCGCGACCCACCGACGGACGGGCGGCGGCCACCGTCGCCACCAGCCTGCTCGCGGTCGCCGCCGGCGCCTGGGGGGTACGCGTGCACGACGTGCGCGCCACCGTGGACGCGCTCGCGGTCTGGCAGGCCACCGGCGCTCCCCGGCTCGGCGGCGTGCCGGAGAGCCGACCGCCTGTCGGAGCGGCCGACCGGGAGGTACGGCGATGACCGACCGGATCGAGCTGACCGGCCTGCGGGCCCACGGCCGGCACGGCGTGTACGACTTCGAGCGCGCCCGGGGACAGGAGTTCGTCGTCGACGTCGTCCTGGAGCTGGACCTCGGCCCCGCCGCGCGCTCCGACGACGTGGCCGACACGGTGCACTACGGCGAACTGGCCGACGGTCTGGTCGCGGTGATCACCGGCGAGCCGGTCAACCTGATCGAGACGCTGGCCGACCGCCTGATCGAGGTCTGCCTGACCGATCCACGGGTGTCCGCCGCGACGGTGACCGTGCACAAGCCCGAGGCGCCGGTGCCGCACGCGTTCGGTGACGTGGCCGTGACGATGCGCCGGACGCGTACCCGATGACGCGGGCGGTGCTCTCCCTGGGCAGCAACCTGGGTGACCGCCTCGACCACCTGGGTACCGCCGTGGCCACGCTGGGCGAGAGCGTGCTGATGGTCTCCGGGGTGTACGAGACGCCGCCCTGGGGCGACATCGCGCAGCCGGCGTACCTGAACGCGGTGGTGCTGGTCGGTGACCCGGACGCCGGCCCGTACGACTGGTTGGCGCGGGCCCGGGCCGCCGAGCAGGCCGCCGGGCGGGTCCGCGACCCACAGCGGCGGTTCGGTCCGCGCACGCTCGACGTCGACGTGATCGCGGTCTGGGGCGACGACGGTGAACCGGTGCTCAGCGACGATCCCGAGCTGACCCTGCCGCATCCCCGGGCGCACCTGCGCGCCTTCGTGCTACGGCCGTGGATCGACATCCAGCCCTACGGCCGGTTGCCCGGACACGGCTGGCTGACCGATCTGCTCACCGCCGGGCCGCTCGCCGCCGAGGTCGCGGAACTGAGCCCACGACCGGATCTGACGTTAGAGTCGACGCCATGAGCGAGCGCAGCGGAGTCGACACGGGCGAGCACGGCGGGTCGGCCGTACGGCGCGGCGCCGCGGTGGCCCTGACCGGCACGCGGCGTGACGGAGGACCGGCATGACGCGGTCCACGCCCCCCGACGACGAGTCGCGGATGGGTCCCACGCGCATCTCGACCCTGGTGGTCGCCGCCCTGGCCGCCGCCGCCGTGACCTGGCTGCTGATCAGCAGCTTCTACTACAGCGGGCTGCCGCCACTGCCCTGGCTGCCGGTGGTGACCCTGGCCGGGTTGGCCGTGCTGGAGGCGTACGCGGCGGTCAACACCCGTGGTCGCATCGACCGTCGGCCCGGCCGCGACCCGGTCAACCCGTTGATGGTCGCCCGCTTCGTCGTGCTGGCCAAGGCGTCCGCCCTGGTCGGGGCCATCTTCGCCGGGGCGTACGCCGGGCTGGTCGGTTGGTTGCTGGTGCAGAGCACCCGGGCGGCCGGCGCGGATCGGCCGGCGGCGATCGCCGGGCTGGTGGCCTCGGTCGCGCTGGTGGCGGCCGCGCTCTGGCTGGAGCGCTCCTGCCGGGTCCCGGAGCGGCCGGAGGACGAGCAGGAGCCGGACGACTGGGAGAGCCGCCCGCCTCGACGCTGAACGCGGGGTTACGCCCGGCTCCGCCGCGCGGGTACGGTGCCTGCGACCAGAAGTGACGGTCACCGCCGGTGCGTCGATGGGTTCCCGGCGGCTGCTGGGAGGCAACGATCATGGCGTACGACGACGCGGGCCGGAGTCAACTCCCGGAACCGACCTCCGCCGCCCCCGTCGCGGTGGCGGAGCCCGGTCCCGACGACCCGCAGTGCGAGACCGGCCCGGACCGCTTCGGTGTGCACATCGTCTGGGAGACGCTCCTGCTGTTCGGCTTCGCCGCGCTGGTCTACCTGGTCTGGCGGGAGGACCCGGCGGTCCTGCGGGGCAGTGGGCTGCGCGTACTCATCGTCGAGGTGGTCGCTCTCGGCCTGCTGGCGCTGGCCGCCGGGCTGAGCCTGCGTACGGCTGCGGTGAACCTGGCGATCGGTCCGGTGGCGGTCGCGGCCGGGCTGCACTTCGCCGAACAGTCGGACCGGGGCCTGGTCGAGGCCGTCGGGCTGGCCGGTGGTGTGGCCGCCCTCGGTGGACTGCTGCTGGGGCTGCTCGTCGTGGTGCTGCACGTGCCCGGCTGGGCGGCCAGCCTGGCGGGTGCGGCCGGCGTGATCGTCTACATCGAGCAGCGCTCCGCGCCGGTGCTGGTGCAGGGGGACTTCGACCCGCGCGGCGTCGCCGGCCAGCTCTTCGTCGGCTTCGCCGCGATCGCCGTGTTCGGCGCGTTGTTCGGGGCGCTGGGACCGATCCGTCGGCTGGTCGGCCGGTTCCGTCCGGTCGCCGACCCGGCCCGGCGGCGGGGGACGGCCGCGGCGGTCGTCACCACCCTGGGGTACGTCGTCTCCACCGTCCTGGCGATGCTCGCCGGTGCACTCGTCGCCTCCGCCGAGGGCGCGGTGACCCCGGCGACCGGGCTGGACTGGACGGTGCTGGCGGTGGGCGCGGCCGTGCTCGCCGGCACCAGCGCCTTCGGGCTGCGCGGCGGGGTGTTCGGCACGCTGCTGACGGCCGGCGCGATCGGCCTGTTCCTCGCGTACGCGCAGACCCGTGGCTGGACGGTCAGCCGGTGGGCGGTCGGTGGGGTGGTGCTGGCCACCGGTCTGGTGGTCACCCGGCTGGTCGAGGCGTACGGGCGTCCGGCGCCGCTGTTCCGGGTCGCGCCGCCGCCCCCGCCGCCGGACGCCACCAACGGCGGCGGGTGGACGTTGCCACGGCCGGAGCCGGTCGGTGACTGGCCGCCGATGCCTCCGGCAGAGCCGCCGACGAGCACCACCGACCCGTGGGGGCCCCGCCGGTGGGAGACCGGCCCGCGCCCGTGGGACGCCGAGGATCGCTGACGGGCGGTGGTTCCCGCGTGCCGTCGACGCGCCGAATGTGATCTCGGCGGTTAGGCTCGGCTCATGACCGACACATCATCGATCTCCGGCGGCCGGTCGTTCGAGGAGCTGGACGCCCTCTCCACGGAGGAGCTGCGCGAGCAGGCGTTCGCGCTCGCCCGGGAGAACCGGGACGTCAAGTTCTTCTGGTCGGTGCTGCGGCGTCTGCCGAATGCGGACGAGGCCGCCGCCCTGGACGGTGCGCCGAACTCGGTGGGGCCGACGATCGACGAGGCCGTCGCGTTGTGGCGGGAGATGACCGGCCACGGCTACGAGGAGTCGGCTCCGCTGCTGCGTGCCGCCTTCATCGACTACCTGATGAAGCACTGACCGAGCGGGTCGGAGCCCGCCGCGGAACAGGGCGTACCACCATAAAGCGCGCCTCGCGTTTGCCCGTGTCGATGTGCTGGGAACTAGCGGGGCCATGGCTCTCACCAATCGATACAAGTCCGCACCGGGCGCCGGCACGCTCGCCGCGCTCATCCTGGTCCTGGTCTTCGGCAGCCCCTGGTACGCCGACTGGGCACGGGACAACACCGACCCGGACAGCGCCGGCGGCTGGTTCCTGAGACTTCTCGCCTGGCCGGCCTGGCGGTTCGACTCCTCCGACTCGATCCAGGAGATCTTCGCCGCTGATCTCAAGGCGATTCTCGTGGTCGTGATGACCTTCGTATTCCTGTACCTCCTGCCGGGCTCGCAGTTGGCCCGGGCCCGGGGCACGCTCAGTCAGTTCTTCGCCGGCTGGGCGGCGTACGTCTTCGCGGGGGCCTTCGCGGCCCTGCTCACCGCGCTGATCCGCACCAACCCGTCGCTGCTCGGCGCCTTCCAGGCCGCCGGTGACGGTGCCGAGTACGGCCTGTTCACCGGTTGGATCATCGGCATCGCCACCCTCGGTGGATACCGGGGACGCCGCTGACCTCGTCCGCCGACCGGGGACCGGGCCTGCCGCACCGGCGGGCCCGGCTCGGTGCGGACCCGAGGTGCGGCGCGGCTCAGCCGGTCGGTTCGGCCAGCGTGAGCACGCGTTCCCGGCTGAGCACTCCGACCGGGCGACCCTCCTCGGTGACGATGGCCCGGCCCTGCGCCGAGGTGAGCAGCACCGCCAACGCGTCGTACGCCGAACGGCCCAGCGGCACCGAGGGCAGTTCCGCCGTGCCGTCGGCGGGCAGCGGTTCGAGCACCTCGCGGGTCAGCGGGGTGACCGCCAGCCGCCGGATGCCCCGGTCGGCGCCGACGAACTCGCGGACGAACGGGGTGGCGGGGCTGCCGAGCAGGGCCGCCGGGGTGTCGTACTGCTCCAGGTGGCCGCCCTCGGAGAGCACCGCGATGCGGTCGCCGAGGCGTACCGCCTCGTCCAGGTCGTGGGTGACCAGGACGATGGTCTTGCGGACCTCGGCCTGGAGCCGCAGGAACTCCTCCTGCAACCGGGTCCGCACGATCGGGTCCACGGCGGAGAACGGCTCGTCCATCAGCAGCACGACCGGGTCGGCCGCCAGCGCTCGGGCCACGCCGACCCGCTGCCGCTGACCGCCGGAGAGTTCGTGCGGGTAGCGCCGGCCGAACTGTGCCGGATCGAGGCCGACCAGTTCCAGCAGTTCGTCGACGCGCCGCCGGGCCCGGTCCCGGGGCCAGCCGAGCAGGCGGGGCACGGTGGCCACGTTGGCGGCCACCGTCTGGTGCGGGAACAGCCCGACGTTCTGGATGACGTACCCGATCTGCCGCCGCAGCTTGACCGGGTCGACCCGGGTCACGTCGGAGTCGCCGAGCACGATCCGTCCGGCGGTCGGCTCGATCAGGCGGTTGACCATCCGCAACACGGTCGACTTACCGCAACCGGAGGGCCCGATCAGCACGACCAGCTCGCCCGCGTCGATGTGCAGACTGAGGTCGCGGACGGCCTCGGTGCCGTCCGGATACCGCTTGCCGATACCGTCGAGAGTGATCGACGCCGCGCGCTGACCGTCGTCGGCGACCGGGGTAACGTCCACGTATGTCCTTCCGCCTGAGCTACCGGGCCGACCCGGGTAACCCGTGGTTCTCCTGGCAGTACGTGCGGGACAACTCTGACACGGTGCTGGCCGCCCTGCGGGACCACACCACGCTGACCCTACGGGCGGTGCTGATCGCGGCGCTGATCGCCATCCCGCTGGCCGTCGTGGCGTACTGGTTCCGGCCGTTGACCGGTCCGATTCTCGCACTCACCGGGGTGCTCTACACCGTCCCGTCCCTGGCGCTGTTCGCGTTCATCGCGCCGTACCTGGGCATCGGGGTGGCGACGGTGCTCAGCGTGGTGGTGCTCTACGCGCTGCTGGTGATCGTCCGGAACGCCGTGGCCGGCCTCAACCAGGTGCCGGACGAGGTGCGCGAGGCGGCCGAGGGCATGGGCTACGGCCGCTGGGGCCGGCTGCTGCGGGTGGAGTTGCCGCTCGCCCTGCCCGGCATCCTCACCGGCCTGCGGCTGGCCACGGTCTCCACCGTCGCGCTGGTCACCGTCGGCGTGGTGATCGGGCGCGGCGGCCTCGGGCAGATCATCTTCGCGGGTTTCCAGAACAACTTCTACAAGGCCCAGATCATGACCGGGACGCTGCTCTGCGTACTGCTGGCGCTGGTGCTCGACCTGTTCCTGGTCGGCGTCGGCCGGCTGCTCACCCCGTGGTTGCGCGGGCGGGTCGGATGAGCGCGGGCGCGATGGCCGGCCGGCGGGCCGGCGGGAGGACGCCATGAATCCCGTGGAGCAGGCGGTGCTCTGGCTCAACGACCCGTTGAACTGGACCAACCCGGGCGGGGTGCTGGACCGGCTCGGCGAGCACGTGAGCATGTCGGCTGCTGCCGTCCTGCTGGGCTGCCTGGTGGCCTGGCCGCTCGGCCTGTGGCTGGGACACACCGGCCGGGGCGGCGGATTGGTGGTGCTGGTCTCCAACGTCACCCTGGCGGTGCCCACGCTGGCGCTGTTGACCATCCTGCCGTTGACCTTCCTCGGCTTCGGCCGCCCGGCCGTGGTGGTCGCCCTGGCGGTGTTCGCGGTGCCGCCGCTGCTGGCCAACGCGTACACCGGGGTGCGGCAGGTGGACGCACAGATCCGCGAGGCGGCCCGGGGGATGGGCATGACCGGCGGGCAGGTGCTGCGCCGCGTCGAGTTGCCGCTCGCGGTGCCCTACCTGGCCGCCGGGTTCCGGACCGCCGCCGTGCAGGTGGTCGCCACGGCGGCCCTGGCGACCTTCGTCAACGGCGGTGGCCTCGGGGAGATCATCCGATTCGGCTTCGGGCTGAGCATCGCGGTCGGCGGTGGCCAGATCCTCGCCGGTGGCCTGCTGGTGGCCGCGCTCGCGGTCAGCGTCGAACTCATCTTCGCGTGGGTCGAGCGGATGGTCACCCCGCGCCCGCTGCGTCGCGTCCGGCGCCGGGCCGCACGACGCGCGGCGGACGCGGTCACCGGCACCTGAGCCGCCCGTTCGCACCGGTCCGGGCGGCTTCGCACGCTGCCGTCGTGGACGGATGGTGACGTTCCGGTGACGAAGTTCTCTCCAGGTTGTCGGTGCCTGCCGCCACGATGTTGGGTGGGACTGCGGGCGGCTGATGCGATCGCCCGTCGGACACGCGGCCGGCCCGAGGGGGTCGCGCCGGGACACGGAAGGCGGGCACATGCGCGCAGGTAGAAGACTGTCCATCGCGTTCGTCGGCGCGATCGCCGCCGCAGGCGTGCTGGCCGGGTGCGGCGAGGCCGGCTCGTCCGGCACCGAGGCGCCGCAGCAGGGGGCCTCGGGGGAGGGCTGCGCACCGGTGGCCGGCGAGCAGCTCATCGCGCTCGAGGACGACAAGTCCCTGCAGAACGCGGACAACATCATCCCGGCGATCAACAGCGAGGTGGCCAACCCGCAGCTCGTCGCGGCGCTGGACAAGGTCTCGTCCGTGCTCGACACCCCCAAGCTGGTGCAGCTCAACAAGGCGGTCGACGTGGACCGCAAGAGCGCCCAGGTGGCCGCGCAGGAGTTCGCCACGGCCAACTCGCTGGCCGACGGGGTCGAGCGGGGACCGGGCGGGCGCATCACGGTGGGCGCCGGCAACTTCACCGAGAGCGAGATCATCGCCGAGCTCTACAAGATCCAGCTGACCGCCGCCGGCTACCAGGTCACCGTTCAGCAGATCGGCAACCGGGAGCTGTACGAGCCGGCGCTGGAGAAGGGCGAGATCCAGGTCGTGCCGGAGTACGCGGCCACCATGGCCGAGTTCCTCAACGGCAAGGCGGGCGGCGGCCAGCCGGTCTCCTCGCCGGACGTGGAGGCCACCGTCACCGCCCTGCGTGGCCTCGGCGAGAAGGCCGGCCTCACCTTCGGTGCTCCGGCCGCCGCGCAGAGCCAGAACGCGTTCGCGGTGACCCAGGAGTTCGCCGACAAGTACGGCGTGCGGACCCTCTCCGAGCTGGCCGAGAAGTGCTCGGGCACGGCCACCGTGCTGGGCGGCCCGCCGGAGTGCCAGGAGCGCCCGTTCTGCAAGCCCGGCCTGGAGGAGAAGTACGGCCTGACGGTGGGTTCCTTCTCGTCGCTGGACGGTGGCGGCCCGCTGACCAAGACCGGTCTGCGTAACGGCACGATCAGCGTCGGCCTGGTCTTCTCGACCGACGCGGCGTACGCGCAGAGCTGACCCGTCGACACCCGGCGCCCTCGGTCGATCCGGCCGGGGGCGCCGCGTCGTCGCTGGTCCCCGCCAAGTACGGCGATATCGGCGCAACGCCGACCGAAAGGTCTTCGGCCGAGCCGTTCCCACCCACCGCAACTCTCGGTAGGGTGGGGACCCATGCCTGCCCCGCTACCCGTCGACGCGCGCAACAAGAAAATGCTCAAAGCGCTCTTCTGGGGCGGTGTGGCCCTGGCCCCCGTCGCGGCGCTGATCCTGCTGGTTGCCGACGGCAACGGCCCGCTCCGCTTCGCCGCGGTGCTGGCCATCATGGCCGTGGTGCTCATCGGCCTCTCCATCGCGCTGCGGACCGAGGGGGACGGCTCGGCGCGGAGCGAGGAGCTGCGCGCGGACCTCGACGAACTCCGGCGTGAACTACGGGGCGAGATCGTGGCCGCCGCCCAGCGTGGCAACCAGGCGCTCGACGAGGCGCAGCGAGCCCAGGAGGCACTGGCCGGGCTGCGGCGTCGGCTGGAGGCCAGCGCCGCTCAGTTGGCCGGTACCGACGAGGCGCCCGGCCCCGGACGGGCTCGCGTGCCGGCGCCCGCTGCGGAGGCACCGCCCCGGTACACCGAGCGACCCGCCGGACCGGCCGGCACGTACGGCGCGGCCCAGGTCGCGGAGCCCGCCGCTGCGGGGGTGTACGGCGCGGCGGCGTCCGCCGAACCCGACGCCGCAGCGACCGGTGGATACCACGACGAACGCCCGGCGTCGCGCGGCGGCGACGAGCGGCCGTCCGGGTACGGCGCCGAACGCCCGGCCGGTACCGCCGGGGTCTACGGTGCGGCGAACCGCCAGGAGGCGGAGAACCGCTCGGGTGACCATGCGCACCGCCCGCACGGGGTGGTCCGGCACACCGAGACCGTGCACGTCACCACCCGGCACACCGTCGTGGACGGCGGCGTCGGGGAGTCCGGCGGCCGGTACGGCGGCTACGGGACGTCCTGGCCGGAGGAGCGGTCCCGGGGCGGTCACGCCGCCGAGCGGGACGAGCGGTCCTGGTCCGACGCGGACGAGCGCGGCCACCGGGGCGAGAACCGCTCCTGGTCGCCCCCGCCCGGCCGCGAGGAGGAGCGGCCCTGGTCCGGTGCGGGCCGGGCCGACGACCGTTCTCGCTCCGGCCGGGCCCGCGAGGAGGACGCCTCCTGGGCGGAACCGCACCAGGAACGTTCCTGGACCGGCTCGCACGACGACCGCGCCGGACATCGCGACGACCGCGCCGGACATCGCGACGACCGTGCCGGACATCGCGACGACCGTGCCGCCTACCGGGACGAGTACGCCGGATACCGGGACGACCGGGAGACGGGCCGGGACGACCGGGGATGGGACGGTGGCGCCGCGCGGTGGGAGGCGGCTCCCGAGGCCCCGGCCGCGAGCCGGACGGCCCGACCGGACGACACCGGCGAGTACTGGGCGGAGATGCGCGCCGGTGACCGCTGGGCCGCCGTACGCGACGACGACCAGGGCCGGGAACTGCGGGTCGGTGAACGGCGTGCCGAGGTGCACGCCGACCAGAGCGGCACCGAGTACCGGATGCAGGATCGCTGGGCCAGCGTGCGGCAGGACGAGCCTCGGCGTGGCGGTGCCCGCGAGGAGGCGTGGCGGGAAGGCTGGGGCGAGCCGGAGGGCCAGCCGGCGCTACCGCCCGGCGGGGTCCCGGTGCCGCAGGAATGGCGGCCACCCCGCCAGCGTGGTCAGCAGCCCGAACCGGTCCGTGGACGGCCGGAACCGGAGCCGTACGGGCGGCGGCACCAGGCCGAGGAGCCCGGCTACGACCGTCAGGGCTACGAGCCCGACCGGGGCCGCTGGCGCTGACCGGTCACCGGCCTACTTGTCGATGTCGCCGACGACGAAGAACATCGAGCCGAGGATGGCGATCAGGTCCGGCACCAGGCAGCCCGGCAGCAGCGTGGCGAGCGCCTGCACGTTCGCGTACGACGCGGTGCGCAGCTTGAGCCGCCACGGCGTCTTCTCACCCCGCGACACCAGGTAGTAGCCGTTGATGCCGAGTGGGTTCTCCGTCCAGGCGTAGGTGTGGCCCTCGGGCGCCTTGAGCACCTTCGGCAGTCGGGTGTTGATCGGCCCGGTGAGCCGGTCCACCCGGTCCAGGCACTGCTCGGCCAGGTCCAACGAGGCGTACACCTGGTCGAGGAGGACCTCGAAGCGGGCGTGGCAGTCGCCGGTGGTGCGGGTGACCACCGGCACGTCGAGCTGGTCGTAGGCGAGGTACGGCTCGTCGCGGCGTAGGTCCAGGTCCAGCCCGGAGGCCCGGGCGACCGGCCCGGAGGCGCCGAACGCGGCGGCGTCGGCGGCGGAGAGCACCCCCACCCCGACGGTCCGGGCCAGGAAGATGTCGTTGCGCCGGATCAGGTTGTCCAGGTCGGGCATCCGGCGGCGTACCTCGCCGATGGCGGCGCGGGCCCGGCCGGTCCAGCCTGACGGCACCTCCTCCTTGAGGCCGCCGACCCGGTTGAACATGTAGTGGATCCGCCCGCCGGAGACCTCCTCCATCACCGTCTGGAGCGTCTCCCGTTCCCGGAAGGCGTAGAACATCGGCGTGATCGCGCCGATCTCCAGCGGGTACGAGCCGAGGAACATCAGGTGGTTGAGCACCCGGTTCAGCTCGGCCAGGGCCATCCGCAGCCAGGTGGCCCGCTCCGGCACCTCCATGCCCATCAGCCGTTCCACCGCGAGCACCACGCCCAGCTCGTTGGCGAAGGCGGAGAGCCAGTCGTGCCGGTTGGCCAGCACGATGATCTGCCGGTAGTCGCGTACCTCGAACAGCTTCTCCGCGCCCCGGTGCATGTAGCCCACGATGGGCTCGGCGGCGATCACCCGCTCGCCGTCGAGGACGAGCTTGAGCCGCAGCACACCGTGGGTGGAGGGGTGCTGCGGCCCGATGTTGAGCACCATGTCCGTGCCGAGCTGCTCCCCGCCGGTGCCCGCCACCAACCCGGCACCGGTGCCGACGGTCAGCTCGCGCAGGTCGCCCGTGGTCATGCCCGCCATCGTGCCATGAACGTCAGGGCCGCAGTGGCAGCCGGTCCACGGCCAGCCCGACCGGCTGCCAGAGCCACAGATGCCCGCCGAGCCCGGCCGGATCGGTCAACTCGGCCGCCGCCGTCGCCTCGGCCAGCGCCCGCACGTACCCGGCCGGGTCCTGATAGGCCAGGCTCAACGGTGGTCGCCCACCGTCCGCCCCGAGCGCTCGCAGCCCCTCCCGCTGAGTCCGCAGGGAGTACGCACACCGCGCGACCCGCTCACCGGCAGAGGCGACCGAGTCCATGGCGACGTGCGCGGTCACGTCACACGACCCGTCCGGCAGCGGCGGCACCTGTCGCCCACCCCGGTACCCGGTCAACGAACCCGCAAGGGGCCGGCTCGCACGCAAGTGCCCGTAGTCCACCGCCACGGCCAGCCCCCGCTCGACGTGGCCCACCGCCGTCGCCCATGCCTCGTCCCGGGTACGCCCGATCTCGGCCCGCGCGACTTCCGCATCTGGCCCGGTGAGGGTGTGGTCCGTGGGGGTGCGGTCCGTGGGTGTGCGGTCCGTGGGGGTGCGGTCCGTGGGTGTGCGGTCCGTCGGGGTGCGGTCCGTGGGGGTTTCCGGGCAGCCCGACCGGCTCCGGGCGGTCAGGCTTGATCCCTGCGCCGGTCGGGCTGCCCGGAA
>NZ_JBEOWP010000013.1:184454-192697 GCF_040296095.1 Micromonospora sp. NPDC002389 | reverse complement strand
GTGCGGTGTCCAGGAACGTTGGCGGTGTCGCGGCGAGGTCCAGGCGGCGGTCCGGCAAGGCGGAGTCGGGCCTGGATACCGGTGTTGTATCCAGGCCCGACTCCAACGCCGCCGGTCGTCGTCTGGACCCGGCGCGGCCCGGTGAACGTTCCTGGACACCGCACTAGGCTCTGCCGCTGTGTCCCACCACACCGCACCCGATCACGTCGTACGCCCGCCAGCGCTGCGTCCCGGCGACACCGTGATGCTGGTCTCGCCGTCCGGGCCGACCCGTCCGGAACGGGTGGCCCGGGGCATCGAGCTGCTCACCGGCTGGGGCCTGCGGCCGGTGCTCGCCCCGCACGTGTACGCACGGCAGGGCTATCTGGCCGGCACCGACGCGCTGCGGGCGGCCGACCTGAACACCGCCTTCGGCGACCCGACGGTACGCGGGGTGATCTGCACCCGGGGCGGGTACGGCGCGCAGCGGGTGGTGGACGCGATCGACATGGCGGCGGTGCGTCGCGATCCCAAGGTGGTGGCCGGGTTCTCCGACATCACCGCGCTGCAACTGGCGCTGTGGCGGGGCGCCCGACTGGCCGGGGTGCACGGGCCGGGGGCGGCCTGGCGGGACGAACGCACGCCGCTGGCCTCCGCCGAGTCCCTGCACGCGGCACTGACCACCACCGCACCGGTCACCGTGCGCGCGGTCGAGACCGAGGACACCTTCCCGGTACGCACGTCGGGCCGGGCCGTCGGCCGACTGCTGGGCGGCAACCTCTGCCTGGTGGTGGCCTCGGTGGGCACTCCGGACATGCCGGACCTGACCGGGGCGGTGCTGTTGCTGGAGGACGTGCAGGAGCCGCCGTACAAGGTCGACCGGATGCTGACCCAGTTGCGTCGGGCGGGCGCGTTGGACGGGCTGGCCGGGGTGGCGGTGGGCCAGTTCACCGACTGCGCGGACGGCTGGCCGGTGGGGGTCGCCGACGTGCTCACCGAACGCCTCGGCGATCTGGGCGTACCGGTGCTGGGCGGGCTGCCGATCGGGCACGGGCCCGGTCAGCTCAGCGTGCCGGTGGGCACCCGGGCCACCCTCGACGCCGACGCCGGCACGTTGACCGTCGACCCCGCTGTCCGCTGAACCACCTAGATGTCCGGTTCGTCCTGAATTTGGGCTGACATTGCCAGCTCGCTGACAGGTTCGCCACGGCTCGGCCCCAGCCAGGCTGGTCACTGTCGGTGACGTCATCGCATCACCGACGAGTTGGAGGACCGATGTCCCGCACGATCTCGAAGAAGCACCTGCTGGCCGGACTGGCCGCCGCGGGTGTCCTCGGCGTGGGGATCGCCGCCCCCACGGTGGCGCTCGCCGACGACAAGGCCACCCCGAGCGCCAGCGCGAGCGCCGAGCAGCAGGACGAGAAGCGGCCGGAGCCGGGCGCGCACCGGACGAAGTTCGCCGAGGCCCTGGCCGAGGAGTTGGGCGTACCCACCGAGAAGGTGACCGAGGCGCTGGAGAAGCTCCGCGAGGAGCACAAGCCGCAGGGTCGCCCGGACGGCGAGGGTCGCGAGCGTCCCGGCGGGGACCGTGGCGGCTCCGCCGAGGACCGCAAGGAGGCGCTGGCCGAGCGGTTGGCCAAGGCGGTCGAGGACGGCAAGCTCACCCAGGAGCAGGCCGACGCGATCACCGCGGCCGTGGAGGCCGGCGTGTTCGGCGGGCCGGGCGGCTGGGCCGGCCGGGGCGGCCCCGGCGGGAAGTGACACCGCGTGGGGCGGCATCCGGTCGGATGCCGCCCCACGGTCGTGGTGACGAGGGTCGGCTCAGGCGATACAGGCGCAGACGATCAGCGCGGCGCCGAAGTGGGTGGCGGCGCTGACCTTGGCGACCGGGTGCGGCTCGTCGGAGCAGATCACCTCACCCAGCTTGCCGGGGGTGAGCAGGTCCAGCACGAAGAAGGCCAGCGCCATGATGCCCAGGCCGATCACTCCGAACAGGACGGTCGAGGCCAGCCCCTTGGCGAAGTCGCTGTAGCTGGTCAGGATCGCGGTGAAGACGATCCCGGCGACGCCGAGCTGGTTGGCGGCGAGCAGCAGGCCGGCGTTGGCGTTGCGGCGTATCCAGATCAGGTCCCGCAGCTTGCCCGGGGTCAGCAGGTCGACCAGGACGAAACCGGCGGCCATCAACCCGACGCCGACCACCCCGAACACCACGCTCTGCCAGGCTCCGCTGAGCAGATCCTCCAGCACCGACTGCCTCCCCCACCGTCTGCGGCCGGCGGGCGCCGGCACGGTGATCGAGACGATAGCGGCACCGCGCAACGGCCGCCTGACTGGCCGGTCAGAGCGCCAGGTACCGCTGGCGCTCGTACGGGGTGACCTCGCGGCGGTACTGCTCCCACTCGGCGCGCTTGTTGCGCAGGAAGAAGTCGAAGACGTGCTCGCCGAGCACCTCGGCGACCAGCTCGGAGCCGGCCATCACGTCGATCGCCTCGGCGAGGTTCTCCGGCAACGGCTCGTACCCCATGGCGCGGCGTTCGGCGCTGGTCAGCGACCAGACGTCGTCCTCGGCGCCCGGCGGCAGCTCGTACCCCTCCTCGATGCCCTTCATCCCGGCGCCGAGCAGCACCGCGAAGGCGAGGTACGGGTTGGCGGCCGAGTCGGGCGAGCGGATCTCCACCCGGGCCGAGTTCGGCTTGCCGTACGCCGGGACGCGGACCAGCGCGGAGCGGTTCAGGTGCCCCCAGCACACGTACGCCGGGCTCTCGGTGACCCGGTCCGGCAGCGCCTGTGGGAAGAGCCGCTTGTAGGAGTTGACCCACTGGTTGGTGACCGCCGTGTACTCCCGGGCGTGCACCAGCAGCCCGGCGATGAAGGCCCGGGCCACCTTGGAGAGCTTCATCGGGTCGCCCGCGTCGTGGAACGCGTTGCGCTCCCCCTCGAACAGCGACAGGTGGGTGTGCATGCCGCTGCCCGGCTGGTCGGTGAAGGGCTTGGGCATGAAGGCGGCCTGCACGCCGGTGGAGAGCGCCACCTCCTTGACCACGTGCCGGAAGGTCATGATGTTGTCGGCGGTGGTCAGCGCGTCGGCGTAGCGCAGGTCGATCTCCTGCTGGCCGGGGGCGACCTCGTGGTGGCTGAACTCGACCGAGATGCCGATCCGCTCCAGCGACAGCACCGCCTGGCGGCGGAAGTCACGGGCCACCGCGTGCGTGGTGTGCTCGAAGTAGCCGCCGCTGTCCACCGGCACCGGCACGCTGCCGTCCATCGGGCCGTTCTCCAGCAGGAAGAACTCGATCTCCGGGTGGGTGTAGAAGGTGAAGCCCTTCTCCGCCGCCCGGGACAGCGCCCGGCGTAGCACGTGCCGGGGGTCGGCCCAGGAGGGCCCGCCGTCGGGGAGCAGGATGTCGCAGAACATCCGGGCGCTCTCGCCGCTGACCCCGCCCTCGAACGGGAAGACCTGGAAGGTGGTCGGGTCGGGCATGGCGACCATGTCCGACTCGAAGACCCGGGCGAAGCCCTCGATCGCCGAGCCGTCGAACCCGATGCCCTCCTCGAAGGCGGCCTCCAGCTCGGCGGGGGCGACGGACACGCTCTTGAGCGTGCCGAGCACGTCGGTGAACCACAGCCGGACGAAACGGATGTCGCGCTCTTCGAGCGTGCGGAGGACGAACTCCTGCTGACGGTCCACTGCCCCAACCTTCCGCGACACGCTATGTCCGGCTTCGGACGGTGATTACCCGACCTGACCGACCAGTCTCCACCGACCCGATTACGCAGACGTTAACCGACCCACGGCCACCGCGTCCCGCCCAGTCCCGACCCACGGTCGCCGGGTGGCGTGGTCTGCGCGGACACCACGTGTCGAGGCCGCCCGCCGTGGGCAAGATGAGGGCATGCCCACCCTGCGTCTCGCCCTGTGCCAGGTCAACCCCCGGGTCGGCGACATCGCCGGCAACGCGGAGATGATCCGCTCGTGGAGCCGGAGATCCGCCGACGCCGGTGCCCGACTCGCGATCTTCCCGGAGCTGGCGCTGACCGGCTACCCGGTCGAGGACCTGGTGTTCCGGCGGTCCTTCGTCGCGGCGTCGCAGGCGGCGCTGCACCGCCTCGCCGCCGACCTGGCCGCCGACGGGCTGGGTGACCTGCCGGTCGTGGTCGGCTACCTCGACGCCGACGGCCCGCCCCAGGTCAGCCCGGACGCCGAGCCGGGCCGGGGGGCCCGCAACGCCGCCGCCCTGCTGCACCGGGGCGAGGTGGTGGTCACCTACTTCAAGCACCACCTGCCCAACTACGGCGTCTTCGACGAGGACCGCTACTTCGTGCCCGGCGACACGCTGACCGTCGTGCGGCTCGGCGGGGTGGACGTGGCGCTGACCATCTGCGAGGACCTGTGGCAGGCCGGCGGCCCGTTCGCCGCCGCCCGCGACGCCGGGGTCGGGCTGGTGGTCACCATCAACGGCTCGCCGTACGAGCTGAACAAGGACGACCTGCGGCTGCCGGTGGTCCGCCGACGCGCCGCCGAGGCCGAGGCGACCATCGCGTACGTCAACATGGTCGGCGGCCAGGACGAACTGGTCTTCGAGGGCGACTCCATGATCGTCGCGGCGGACGGCACGCTGCTGACCCGCGCCCCGCAGTTCGTGGAGCACCTGCTCGTGCACGACGTGGAGTTGCCGGAGACGGGCAGCGGTCCGGGCGCCACCCTGGGCGGCGCCCGCGACGGCGCGGAACTCACCGGCGGGCTGCGGATGGTGCGGCGTGCGATCGACGGCCTGCCCCCGGCACCGGACGGGCCACCGGTGCACGGCGGGATCATCGAGCCGGTCGCCGACGAGGCCGAGGTGTGGCAGGCCCTGGTGCTGGGGCTGCGCGACTACGTCGACAAGAACGGCTTCCCCTCGGTGGTGCTCGGGCTCTCCGGCGGCATCGACTCGGCGGTGGTGGCCGCCATCGCGGTGGACGCGCTCGGTCCCGACCGGGTGGTCGCCCTCTCCATGCCCAGCCAGCACTCCTCCGAGCACAGCCGCGACGACGCCGCCGACCTGGCCAAACGCACCGGCCTGGACTACCGGGTAGAGCCCATCCAACCGATGGTCGACACCTTCCTGGCGAACATGTCGCTGTCCGGGGTGGCGGTGGAGAACCTCCAGGCCCGGGTACGCGCCGTCATCCTGATGGCCCTGTCCAACCAGGAGGGCCACCTGGTGCTCACCACCGGCAACAAGAGCGAACTGGCGGTCGGCTACTCCACCCTCTACGGCGACTCGGTCGGTGGCTTCAACCCGATCAAGGACGTCTGGAAGACGCTGGTCTGGCGGCTGGCCACATGGCGCAACGCCGAGGCGACCCGGCGGGGCGGGACGCCGCCGATCCCGGAGAGCTCGATCGGCAAGCCGCCCAGCGCCGAGCTGAGCCCCGGCCAGCTCGACAGCGACGCGCTGCCCGACTACGACGTACTCGACCCGATCCTGATCGGCTACATCGACGGCGACCTGGGCCACGACGGCCTGGTCGCCTCCGGGCACGACCCGGCGGTGGTGGACAAGGTGCTCCGGCTGGTGGATACCGCCGAGTTCAAGCGCCGCCAGTCCGCGCCCGGGGCGAAGATCTCGATGAAGGCGTTCGGGCGGGACCGCCGGCTGCCGATCACCAACCGATGGCGCGAGGACGGCTGACCACCGGCGAGTGACATCCTCCACTGCGCCCTGCCGCGACCGGGGCCGCCGGTGCGACGATCGCGGCAGAGCCCGGGGACCGCGTACGCGGCCTCGAGGAAGGAGACAGTCATGGTGGAGTCCACCCCGGCCGAGGTGACCGCCCTCTACGGCGGCCCGGCCACCCGACGGGTCCGCACCCGCGACCTGATCGCCGCCAAGGAGCGCGGCGAGAAGTGGCCCATGCTCACCTCGTACGACCAGTACAGCGCCTCGATCTTCGACGCCGCCGGCATCCCGGTGCTGTTGGTCGGCGACTCGGCCGCCAACAACGTGTTCGGCTACGAGACCACCCTGCCGGTGACCGCCGAGGAGTTGCTGCCGCTGGTCCGGGCGGTCGTCCGGGCCACCCGGCAGGCACTCGTCGTCGGCGACCTGCCGTTCGGCTCGTACGAGGAGGGCCCCACCCAGGCCCTGCGCACCGCCGTCCGGTTCATGAAGGAGGGCGGCTGCCACGCGGTGAAGCTGGAGGGCGGCCGGCGCTGCGCCGACCAGATCGCCGCCATCGTCGGCGCCGGCATCCCGGTGATGGCGCACATCGGGTTCACGCCGCAGAGCGAGCACACCATCGGCGGCTACCGGGTGCAGGGCCGGGGCGACACCGCCGAGGACGTGCTCGCCGACGCGCGGGCGGTGGCCGAGGCGGGCGCCTTCGCGGTGGTACTGGAGATGGTGCCCGGCGAGGTCGCCAAGCGGATCACCGCCGAGCTGAGCATCCCGACCGTGGGCATCGGCGCCGGTCCGGAGACCGACGCCCAGGTGCTGGTCTGGCAGGACATGGCGGGGCTGCGTACCGGCCGGACGCCCCGGTTCGTCAAGCGCTACGCCGACCTCGCGGGCGTGCTCGGCGAGGCCACCCGGCGCTTCGCCGACGAGGTACGCGGCGGCGAGTTCCCCGCCGCCGAACACACCTTCTGAGCAGGACGCCGGTGCGCGTCGCGGCCCGGGACGCGCACCGGCCCCTGCGGCGGCGCACTCGGAACCGGACAGCGGGATCCCGGGAAGGCGGCTAACGTACCGGCCCGTGAAGCGAATGCACACCTCCGTCCTGACCCTGGCGTGCGCCTGCCTGCTGGCGCTCACCGCCTGCGGCGGGGACTCGGCCGACACCGCCGCCGACACCGCCCCGTCCGCCGTACCGCCCTCCTCGGCCGCGCCCTCGGCCACCTCCGCCGCACCCGACGCCTCCGCGCCGTCCACGGCCAGCGCCGCCGACGTGGTCGACGACAAGAAGCTGTGCCAGTCGGCGCAGGTGGCCAGCGACGAGATGCGGGCGGCCTTCGTGAAGGCCGTCCAGTCCGGCGACACCTCGGCGGCCACGATGAAGAAGATCCTGGGCGGGCTTGAGGAGAAGATGACCGAGCTGGCGTCGCAGGGCGGCGGCGACAGCAAGGTGGCCGCCGCGCTCGGGAAGTTCAGCACCGAGGCGGGTCGGGCGGCAGCCGCAAAGGATCCGGCCGCCGCCGCCGACAACCCGACCTTCGAGAAGGCCGGCGTCGACCTGACCGCCGCCTGCAAGACGGCCGGCGTCAGCGTCACCTTCTGACCTCTGCGTACGCGCAGCGGCCCGCCGGGACTCCGGCGGGCCGCTGCGCGTACGGTCGCTCAGACGTCGGTGACGCGGACGCCCGCGTGCGCCTTGTAGCGCTTGTTGATCGCGATCAGGTTGGCGGTGAACGCCTCGATCTGGTGCGCGTTGCGCAGCCGACCGGCGTAGATGCCCCGCATTCCGGGGATGCGGGCGGCGAGCGCGCCGACGATCCCGACCAGCTCCCGCTCCTCGGTGCAGATCAGCACGTCCAGCTCGATCCGGTCGATCTCCGGGTCGGCCAGCAGCGGCGCGCTGACGTGGTTGAACGCCGCGCAGACCCGGGAATCGGGCAGCAGCGCGGCGGCCTGCTGGACGGCGCTGCCCTCCGCCACCGGCAGCGCGTACGGGCCCTGCTTGTCGAAGCCGAGCGGATTCACGCAGTCGACCACGATCTTGCCGGCGAGCGGTGCGGCGAGCGCGGCGACGATGGCGGCGTGCCCGTCCCACGGCACCGCGATGATGACCACGTCGCTGCGCCGGGCCACCTCCTCGTTGTCCGCCCCGGTCACGCTGCCCTCGGCCGGTACCCCCGGCAGGGCGGCGATCTCCGCGGCCGACTCGGCCGCGCGCTGCGCGGAACGGGATCCGATGAGCACCGTCTGACCGGCCCGGGCGAACCGGTAGGCGAGCCCCCGGCCCTGGTCACCGGTGCCACCGATGATGCCGACGGTGAGCCCGGAAACGTCGGGCAGGTCGCTCGCGTCATATGCCATGGTCGCCATCCTCGCAAATCCAGCGGCCGCGCAGCAGCGCCCTGAGCTGTGACAAACCCCGCTGGGCGACCCCGTCGGCGACCGCCCGCAGCCTCTCGACTACGCACCGCCCCGGGTCCGACGGTCGGGGCCGCTTCCCCTTGGTCCAGGGACACGGCGGACCGCTTCTCGGTGCCGGACCGGCTCTCGGGGCCGGACCGGCTCTCGGTGCCGGGCCGGTGCACGGTGCCGGGCCGGTGCACGGTG
>NZ_JBEOWP010000013.1:182125-184356 GCF_040296095.1 Micromonospora sp. NPDC002389 | reverse complement strand
AGCCGGGCCGGTACACGGTGCCGGGCCGGTACACGGTGCCGGGCCGGTACACGGTGCCGGGCCGGTACACGGTGCCGGGCCGGTACACGGTGCCGGGCCGGTACACGGTGCCGGGCCGGTACACGGTGCCGGACCGGCTCTCGGTGCCGGGCCGGTTGTCGTGGCGGGTCGGTCAGGCGAGGGCGAAGGTGACCGTGCGGGTGGCCGGGTCGGCCGTGACCAGCCTGACCCGGACCCGGGTGCCGGGCGTCAACTCACCGGTGCACCGGGCCCGTACCGGCGGATCGTCGATGGCCACCGCACCGCCGGGCGGACGGTTCGCGCGCCCCTTGCCGTTCGACGGCGCGTCGACGTCCAACACCGCCGCGTCGAACGTCTCCCCCACCCGATGCGCCAACAGCACCGCCTCGGCCAGGTCGATCGCGCCCCGGCTGGCCGCCGACGCGGCGCGGTCCGTCGTCGACATCACCGCCGGCAGCCGGGGCAACGCCTCCCGGGCCCAGTCCGGCACCGTCCGGCCGTCGTGCAGGGCCAGGCAGACCTCCGTGGCGTACCGGTCGGCCAGCCGTCGCAGCGGCGCCGTCACATGCGCGTACGCGGCCGCCACCCCACCGTGCGCCGGCTGCTCCGGGACCTCGCCGTCGAACGCCGTGTACGCCGCCGACCGCATCAGCTCCGCCGCCTGGTCGACGAAGGCGGCGGCCCTCGGCTGCGCCGGGTCCAACCCCAGCAGCAACTCCCCGACGCCCATCCCCTCCGGCCAGTGCACGCCCAGCGGCCCCGCCGCCGCCCGCAACCGCTGCACCGCCTCCGGCTTCGGCGCGGGCATCGTCCGCAACAGGCCGATCCCGCCGGCCAGCATCAGGTCCGCCGCCGCCATCCCGGTCAGCAGCGAGATCTGTGCGTTGTGCTCCTCCATCGGCACCGGGGCCCGCAGCACCAGCCGCCACCCGTCGCCGTCGGCCTCCACGTCCTGCTCCGGGATCGGCAGGTTGATCGCTCCCCGACGCAGACCCCGGGCGGTCAACAGCGCACCGATCTCCGGCAACAACGCGATCGGCTCCGGCAACCGGCCCGCATCCGCGTCGGCCTGCACACTCGGATAGTCCAACTGGGCCCGGCTGCGCACCAGCGCCCGCTCCAGCGAGACAGCCGTGGTCGCGCCGTCGGCGTCCAGGTCGATGGTCCACAGCACCGCCGCCCGGTCCACCTCCGGCAGCAGGCTCGCCGCCCCCTCACCGAGACTGTGCGGATGCAACGGCACGTTGCCGTCGGGCAGGTAGACCGTCTGCCCCCGCCGCCAGGTCTCCTCCTCCAGGGCACCACCCGGGCGTACGTGCGAGGCCACGTCCGCGATCGCGTACCGCACCCGGAACCCGCCACCCGTACGACGGCTGAGGTGCATCGCCTGGTCCAGATCCCGCGACCCGGGCGGGTCCACCGTGACCAGCGGAACGTCCGTCCGGTCCACCGCCGGCCGGGGCGGCGCGGCGACCGCCTCGTCGGCCTCCCGCTGTGCCTGCTCGGGGTACGCCTCAGGCAGCCCCAACTCACGACGTAGCCCACCGAAGTCGATGCGAGGTGCGACAACCCGTCGGATGACCATGGGCCAATCCTGACAGCCTCCCGCACACCCCGCCCTCCCCCGACCGACCACCCCGCCACCACACGTCTGTGGCGGACCCGGCGAGCCGCCTGGCGCAGACGCCAATCAGGGCACTCGTCCAGCCGCCCATGCCCCGCGGTGTCCGCCCGACCGGCCGCCTTACCTGCCCGACCCTGCTCGCCTGCGCCCCTCGGGCTGCGAAGATCCGACCACCCCGCCACTACACGTCTGTGGCGGGTCTGGCGAGCCGGCTGGCGCAGACGCCGATCAGGGCACTCGTCCAGCCCCCCATGTCCAGCAGTGTGTCCGCCCGACCGGCTGCCCTCGCCCGCCCGACCCTGCTCGCCTGCGCCCCTCGGGCCGCCAAGATCCGCACAACATCCCTGATACTGCTGCCTCAACTGGGCCGCGAGGCAGCAGTATCAGGGATATTGCTGCCTCGCACGTGGGCACGGCCCTCCGAGGGCACCCGACAGGGACCAACTCACAGCCCAGGACAAGCGTCCTCCGAGCGCACCCCGTGAAGACAACCCGGCAGCGCCGTGACCCACACACGCCGTGACCCACACACGCCGTGACCCGCACACGCCGTGACCCACACACGCCGTGACCCGCACACGCCGTG
>NZ_JBEOWP010000013.1:181260-182027 GCF_040296095.1 Micromonospora sp. NPDC002389 | reverse complement strand
TGGTCTGCACGCGCCGTGGTCTGCACGCGCCGTGGTCTGCACGCGCCGTGGTCTGCACGCGCCGTGGTCTGCACGCGCCGTGGTCTGCACGCGCCGTGGTCTGCACGCGCCGATCATGGAGTTGTGGCTGGCGCTTTGCCCACTTTCACGGCTTTCGCGGGGGCCACAACTCCATGATCGCGCGTCGATGACCGGCCGGGTGGGCGGGCAGGGAGACCTGCTCAGCGGAAGACGCTGGAGGCTGTGTTGAGGTCGGCTACTTGGCGGGGGTGGCCTTGCGGGCCGAGGTCGCCGAGGTCGTCGAGGTCGTCGTCCGCTTCGCGGTGGACTTGGCCGCCGGACCAGTGGACTTGCGGGCACGGCTCGCGGCGCTCGTCGTGGCCTTCTTCGCCGGGGCCGTGGACTTGCGGGCCGCCGCCCTGGTCGTCGCGCTCGCCGTGGTCGTCGCGCTCGCCGTGGACTTCCGGGCCGACGCTGTCGACTTCCGGGCCGGTGCTGTCGACTTGCGCGCCGAGGCGGTGGACTTCTTCGCCGGGGCGGCGGACTTCCGGGCCGCCGTACCGCTGCTCGTGGCCTTCGCCGCGGACTTCTTGGCCGGTGCGGACTTGCGCGCCGCTGTGGCCCGGGTCGTTGTCGTCTTCGCTGCGGTCGCCGTCTTGCGTGTCGCGGCCGGCCGGGTCGCGGTCGCCTTCTTCGCCGGAGCGGTCTTCCGCGTAGGAGCGACGCGACCAGTCGCCGCCTTCTTCGCCGGAGCGGTCTTCCGCGCG
>NZ_JBEOWP010000013.1:0-181161 GCF_040296095.1 Micromonospora sp. NPDC002389 | reverse complement strand
GGGAGCGACGCGACCAGTCGCCGCCTTCTTCGCCGGAGCGGCTTTGCGCGCCGGAGCGGCCCGACCAGTCGAGGCCTTCTTGGCGGGAGCGGTCTTCCGCGCGGGAGCGACGCGACCAGTCGCCGCCTTCTTCGCCGGAGCGGCTTTGCGCGCCGGAGCGGCCCGACCAGTCGAGGCCTTCTTGGCGGGAGCGGTCTTACGGGCCGGAGCTGCCCGACCCGTTGCCGCCTTCTTGGCCGGAGCGGTCTTGCGGGCGGAAACGGTCCGAGCAGCCGTCGTCTTCTTCGCCGGGGCGGCGCGACCCGTGGACGCCTTCTTCGCCGGGGCCTTCTTCGCGGGTGCCTTCGCCGCCGTCGTACGGGCGGGGGTCCGGGTCGACGCCGTGGTGGTCTTGCGCGCGGGGGCCTTGCTGGCCGCTGCGGTGGTCTTCGTGGCCGGGGCCTTGCGGGCGACGGTGGCCCGCGCCGTCGTCGTCTTCCGCGCGGGCGCGGTCTTACGCGCGGCGGGCGCGGCCTTACGCGCGGGCGCGGTCTTACGCGCGGCGGGCGCGGCCTTACGCGCGGGCGCGGTCTTACGCGCGGCGGAAGCTGCCTTGCGGGCCGGCGCAGTCTTGGACGCAGCGGAAGCAGCTTTGCGCGCGGGCGCAGTCTTGGACGCAGCGGAAGCAGCTTTACGCGCGGGAGCGGTCTTGCGCGCCGGGGTCGCCGCGCTCGTGGATGCCTTGGCGGCCGTGGTGCGAGCTGCCGTGCCCCGGGCCGCTGCACTGCCGGCCGCCGCGCTCCGAGTGGTCGTGCTCCGGGTACCCGTGCTCCGCGCCGCCGTGGTCCGGGCCGCTGTCGCCGTCGCTGTCGTGGCCTTGGCCGGTGCCCGCTTGGCCGCCGTCGTTGTGCGCGCCGGAGCCGTCCGACCCTCGCTCGACCCGGCCCGCGCCGAGGTGGTCTTCCTCGCCGCACCGGCAGCGGCAGCCGTCGTCTTCTTCGCCGCAGCGGTGGCGGCGGTGGACTTCGCACCAACGACACGTGCAGACTTCGCACTGGCAGGCGCAGACTTCGCACCGGCGGCAGGCGTGGACTTCGTGCCGGCGGCAGCCGCAGCGGACCCGGGCGCGGTCTTCCGACCGGCAGCCGCAGGGGTCGCTGCGGTGATCTGGCTGGCGGGGGCCTTCACGGCGGCGCGCTTGCGCGCGGGGGCCGTCATGCCCGCTGACGCGGTCGCCTGCGCGGTCGGGGTCGCCGTGGTGGTGCTCCTGGTGGCCGGGGTCGCGGCGGTGGTGCGCTTGGAGGCCGGGGCCCGGCCGGCACCACCGGACGCGGTACGGGTGGCCGGAGCGGTGCCGTTCGCGCGACGTGTGGTCGGCGTACGGGTGAGGCCGGCGGTGCGGTCCGTGGCGGCAGTCTGCCGGGCGGGTGTTCGCGTCGCGGCCGGTCGGGTGGCCTGTTGCGCTTCGGCCATCTCGGTTCCTCCTTGGGGACGTGCCACCGCCCTCGCGGCGCACGTGGTGTCGCGACGCGAGGTCGTCCCGCGTCGGCTACTTCTCCTCCCCGTCCTCCTCGGCCCTACGGGCGTCCTCGGCCTCCCATGCTTCGTTGCGCTCCCGCACCTTCTGCAGGGCGTTCTCCGCGTCGGCTGCCGAGGCGTACGGGCCGAGGACGTGCCGGGCAGGGCACACGTCGGCTTCGTGCTCGACCCGGTGGTGCCGCGTACACCAGAAGTAGCGCCCATGTCCGCTGTCGTTCATGGGATCACTGTGCATCGGGATGCGACCGCCCGCCACCGGAACACTGCAAGTCACCAGGCTTTTCCACAGTAGACCCGCATGTGGCTTTACGTGCGAAAACAGCGAAAAACACAAAATGCCGCGGCAGCCCTATCACTCTCCGTACACGAATGAATGTCACTGCGACGACGGATGCGGACGCCTGCCGCGCGAATGTCGGCACCCCGCGACGGTGCGCGCACCGAGCGCGTCCGAGTAGCCGAAATCCAACTCTGCCAGGGGAATCGGGTCACTCGTCACTTCGTCCTGACCGGATGCGAGGGCCGATCGGCGCCCGGCTAAGGTCGCCGGATGGGCGTACCGGAATACATCCTGCGGATGCGTGAACACGTCGGACACGAGCTGATTTGGCTACCCAGCGTCAGCGCGGTGGTCCGGAACGACGCGGGCGAGCTGTTGCTCTCCCGACTTGCCTACGACGGGCGATGGTCGGTGGTGAGTGGCTTCGTCGAGCCGGAGGAGCAGCCGGCCAGCGCGGTGGTCCGCGCGGTGCTGGAGGAGACCGGTCTGGAGGTCGAGCCGCTGCGCCTGAGCAGCGCGGTGACGCATCCGCGCACGTACCCGAACGGGGACCGCTGCGAGTACCTCAACCTCGGCTTCCGCTGCCGTCTGCTCGGCGGCGACCTGCAGGCCGACGACGACGAGTCGTCGGACGTGCGGTGGTTCGCCCCGGGGCGACTGCCCGACCTGGACGAGCACGCCCGGATGGTGATCCGGCACGCGCTGGGCACCGAGGTGTCGGCGTTCTTCCTGCCCGCCGGGATGCTCTGGGGCGAGCCGGGCGAACTCGAACATGCCTGACGCGCCGCTGCGCTACCTGACCGACCTGGTCGCCGCCGCCCGCGAGGTGCTCGGCAACGACCTGCGCGGCGCGTACGCGGCGGGCTCGGTGGGGTTGGGCGCGTACCAGCCGGGGCGCAGCGACGTGGACGTGGCGCTGGTCTGTGCCGCTCCGCTGGACCGCGCGGTCACCGGTGAGCTGGTGGCGCGGCTGCGGCACGAGGCGCTGCCCTGCCCGGCGCGCGGGCTGGAACTGGTGGTGTACCGGTGGGAGGTGGCCCGATCGGGCACGCCCGAGCCGGGGTTCGAGGTGGAGCTGAACACCGGCGCGGGAATGGACTTCCGGGTGTCGTACGGCCCGGCGGACCGGCCGCCCGCCGACGGGCTGTTCTGGTACGGCCTGGACCGCAGCATCCTGCACCAGAGCGGGCGGGCCCTTCTCGGCCCGCCCGCCGCCGACGTCTTCGCCGACCTGTCCCCCGACGACCTGCGGGGGCTCGTGGTGCAGGCGCTGCGCTGGTGGCTGGCGCTGCCGCTGCCGGCCGGCGACGTGCCCGCACCCGGATCGGAGGACGCCGTGCTCGGCGCGTGCCGGTCCTGGGTACGCCTGCACCACGGGGTGTGGCTGCCCAAGGTGGCCGCCGGCCGGCGGCTGCTGGCCGGGGCCGGACCGCTCGTCAACGCCGCGACCACCGACCTGGTGACCCGGTCGATCGCCGCCCGCGACGGCGGCCCACCCCCGTCCGGCCCGCAGGCCCGCGCCTTCCAGCGCCGGGTGCTGGCCGACCTCACCGGTACGCCGACCTGAGCGCTCAGGCCGCGACCGGCTCCACCGGGATCCACAGCTCCGCGTCGGCACGGCTGCCGTCGGCCGAGATCCGGGTACGGGAGATCTCCGGCCCGGGCCGGGACCGGTACGGGTTGGACGGGAACCACTGCGTGAACACGTCCCGCCACAGGTCCTGCACCGCCTCCGGAACGGTCCCGGAGGTCTCGAAGACCGCCCAGGTACCCGCCGGCACCGGCATGGCGTCCAGGTCGTCGGGCACGTCGGCGCCGGTGACCACGCCGTACCAGTAGTCCAGTTCGGTGCCCTCGGCGCGGCTGTCGGCGAGGCCGTCGCCGACGTTGACCACACCCGCCGGCTCCTGGTCGGACAGCGCCTCGATCCGGTCCCGGGTCGCCGGTTCGATGCTCTTGACGAACGCCACGATGGCCGGGTTCATGCCCTCGTGCACCAGCGGCACCCGGGCCTTGCGGCCGACGAGCCGGAACGGCTCCTTCTGCACGATGCGGTATCGCATACTGCTGCTCCCTTCGACGGTCAGTCGGAAGGACATCCGGGGCTGGGCCTGCAACAGCGCGCCGGTACGCCGAGCCTCGCCGGGCCCGACCCCGTGCACCGCCTTGAACGCGCGGGCGAACGCCTCGGCCGAGCCGTACCCCCAGCGGACCGCGATGTCGAGCAGCGTCCGCTCCCCCGCGACCACCTCCGCGCCTGCCACCGTGAGCCGGCGGCGCCGCACGTACTCGGAGAGCGGGACACCGGCCAGCGCGGAGAACAGCCGCCGGAAGTGGTACTCCGACGTGACCGCGATCCGCGCCAGCTCACCGGCGTCCACCGGCCGGTCGAGATGCCGTTCGATGTGCTCCATGGCCTGGTTGAGTCGCTCCAGCACCCGGTGCCTCCTTCCTTGCGCCACCCAAACTATGGGCGTGACGGCACGGCGCACCCGACATGCTGTGCCCGGTGCGGTCGGGTGGTCGGCGGGGGTACTCCCATGCTCGCGCCCGGATACCCGCCATCGCCCCGGAACGAGGTCGGCCGGCCAGGGATGCCCAGGTCGCAGACTGAGTAGCAGACAACGTCGGCACCGAGACATCAGCCGCAGCGACGAACTCGACCGGCCCGCCGGTCACCCACCGTGGCCCGCTCAGTCCGTTCGCGCTGCGCAGGCTGCGGATCGGCCGGTACGTGTGCCACCCTCGTCCGAGATTTCCTCACCCGGGGCCAGGCCCCGGTGAAGACCACGAGCTGGCGCGGACTCGGACGCCAGTCGAACATGGAGGCACCATGGCCAACCTCGACACCGCCCTCAAGGACGCCATGACGATCGACGGCGCGATCGGCGTCGCGCTCGTCGACTACACCAGCGGGATGACACTCGGCGTCGCGGGCGGCACACCGGAGATCGACCTGACCGTCGCCGCCGCCGGCAACACCGACGTGGTACGCGCCAAGATGCGCACCATCGAGATGCTCAAGCTCAACGACGAGATCGAGGACATGCTGATCACCCTCGGCGGTCAGTACCACATCATCCGGCCGTTGAACGGCTCCAACGGCAAGGGCCTGTTTCTCTATCTGATGCTGAGCAAGACCCGCTCGAACCTGGCTCTGGCCCGGCACCAGTTGCGCAGCATCGAGGAGCGCCTCGAACTGTGAGCGAGACCTTCCTGCCCCGCCGCACCGCGCAACGCCCGGCCGCCCCACCACCGCCCCGGCTCCCCCCGTCGCTGGCCGGCAACCCGAAACTGCCGTACCCGGCCATCGGCACCGAACTCGCCGAGCTGCGCCTCCAGATCCCCGGCGTACAGGGAAGCGTCCTCGGCGGCGTGGACGGCCTGCTCATCACCCACGACGTACCACCAGGGCTGGACCCCGACGACCTGGCCGCGATGGCGGCGGCGACCTTCGGCCTCGGCCGGCAGGTCAGCCTCCGACTCGGCCAGGGCGAGTTCCAGCAGTCCACCGTCCGCAACCAGGCCGGCTACTTCTCCGTGTACGCCGTCGGCCCGCAAGCTCTGCTCTCCGTGGTCGGCGCCGACGCGATCAACGTGGCCCGCCTCCACCTGCACGCCCCACCCGTAGCGGCACGCCTCGCCACACTGCTCGCGCAGGTCTGACCGCTGTTGCTCGCGCAGAGATGACCGCTCTGCCACGAGCCGGGCTCACCGCCATCGTGTGCGCCACGCGCCGCGCGTGATTCCTCGCCACACGATGGCGGTGAGCCCACCACCTTAGTCACCCGTCGCGTTCATCGCCCGACGACGATCGGCCCGCCCGCGCGGAGTCCGCACCCACAGGGGAGCGCCGATCAGCACCCGGTCGACCGACGTCCGCCCGGTCCACGAATCCGGGACGAGTACCACGTCGCTGTAGATTTCGGCGAACCACTCCGAGTCGGTCACCTGGTCGAAGCTGAACTCCGGCTGCTCCCGGTCACGCCGCGACGGTCCACCATCGCCTGGGCCGTTGTCGAACGCGACGGCCACCGCCTCACGCGAGATCGACTGCGCGTCGATCGGCTCAGACCGGTCCTCCGGGAATCCGCTCACCAGCCAACTACTGATCGACGACCCCGACGAACTGGCCCCACTACCAGCGCCGACGTACTGCTCTCCCGCGCTCACGAAGCCGGCGAGGTTGTCCGTACTGCCGAAAAGGCAGACGGCGACGCGGCTACCGTCGGAAGCCACCGACCGGACGCCGACGACGACGCGGGGCGGCCGGCAACCGGTCAGATGCGTGAACTCGACCTGGCCTCGCCCCTTGGCGAAGCGAACCCTGGGTGGCGTCACGAAGTCCTCCACCGCCAGATCCCCGATCGCCCGCTCGATCCGGTCCGCGATCTCGTTCCGGAAGAGCCCACGAGGCTCACGCTCGAACTCGGCAGTGGAGTTGAGCAGCGGCACCGAGACCGCCAGCTTCGACCGCCACCGTGGACTGAGGTCGATCCCACCGTCCTCGGCGATGGACCGCACCCGCCGCTCCGACCAGTACGCGTACCGGGTGAGATCGCCTCTCTCGCCCATCCGGCCCACCCTCCACCAGTCCCGCACCTCGGCACGGGAAGCCCACTCGCGTCCGTCAAACTGTCTACCGCACGATCGCCAGCAGCGAAGCCCTCAGGACACGGGTCGACTCGAACTGCTACCTGGGGAGCGGGTTGGCGATGTACACGCCCTTGCCCTGGCGACCGTCGATGAGTCCTTCGGCCTTGAGGATGAGCATGGCGGCGCGGACGACAGTGTTGCTGACCTGGTAGTGCTCGCAGAGGGCGGCGAAGGACGGCAGCTTGTCGCCCGGCTTCAGTTCGCCGGAGCTGACCTGCTCGCGGATTTCCCGGGCTACTTGCAGATATGCGGCTTCAGACATCGGTGGTGCTCCCAGCTTGGCGGCTGGTCCAAGGAGATCACGCCGAAGCCTCGACTTGCAACGCTATGTGCGCCAGCTGTTGACCCTGCGCACATTGCGTCTTAAGTTGCTCGTGGGGCTACTCAGCTTGGCGGCCGGGTCTCCCCACCGTGGGCACTCCGTCTCCTGAATGTGCTGGCGGGGTGCCCACGGCCCCAAAGCGCTGGCAGGAGGCGTGGTGATGACACAGGACGAGGGAACTGCCCGAAGTCCTTCGGGCTCCGTTCACCGGACGGTGTGGTCCTGGCAGCGATGGCGACGCGTCTGTCGGTGCGGCAACGACCTCCCCTGCCGCAACCGCCACCGAGTCCCGATCAACCGAGGCCACTGGCTTCCGTCTGACCGGTCGTGGTCCCGTGGGTCGTGACGCGGTGCCGATCGGTCGACGGGTCGCGTACCTGCGAGTGCAACGCAAGCTGTCACAGCAGACGTTCGCCGACCGCCTGGGCAAGTCGAAGAGCTGGGTGGACAAGGTCGAACGCGGCGTACGGTCATTGGAGCGCGTATCAGTGATCCGCGACATCGCCACCGTGCTGCGGGTCGACGCCGCAACCCTGCTCGGAAGCGACAGCCGGAGCACCGAAGCCGCCGAACGCAGCGAAGGTGTCGCCCGGATCCGGGCAGCGCTGTCGACGTACGACATGGTCCTGCGCCGCTCTGGCGGGCGCGAGACGATGCCACCGGGCCGGTTGAGCTACGAGATCGAGCACGCGTGGACGACCTACCAGCACGCCCGGTATCCACAGCTCATTGAGCTGTTACCCGCACTGTTGAGCGAGGTCCACCATGCTCAGATTCAGACTCCGGACGCCTACCGGGCATCGATGGTCGAGGCGTACCGACTCACGGCGGCGCTGCTGGTCAAGCTGGACGAGGCAAGCCTCGCCTGGTTGGCTGCCGACCGGGCTGTAGCCGCCGCGAGCGATGACCCGGTCCTGCTGGCCTGTGCTGCGGTGCAGCTCGGCCAGGTCCTGCGCGGGTCGGCACGGGCGAAGTCCGTGATGCTGGCTGCCGCCTACCAGGTGGCTCCGCCCGACCTCGACGCCGGCTCACCGCAGGAGGTGTCGTTATGCGGGGCGCTGCTGGTGCAAGCCGCCCTGATCGCGGCGACCGCCGGCAACGACCGCGCCACCGCTGACCTGCTGGAGGAAGCCGCCGAGATGGCCGCCCGGATCGGCGATCGGCAGGACCATCACCGGACCTCGTTCGGACCGACGACCGTCGAGCTGGCCCGCGTTGCCGTCGCCGTCGAACTGGGCGATGCGCCGGAGGCCATCTCCCGGCACCGGAAGGCCATCGGGATGGACGGTTGGCGGTGGCTGCCCGTCGAACACCGCGCCGCACACCTCATCGACGCCGCCCGTGCGTACCTTCACGCCGATGACCCCGCGAACGCTGCTCGCCTGCTCGTGCAGGCGGACACGATTGCACCCGCCGAGATCCGCCACCGGCCTATGCCGCGCACCCTCGTCGCCGAAGTCGCGCGGGCCGCAGACACCACGGCCTCGATCAGCCAACTCGCTCTGACGATCGGGGCAATCTGAGCCTCTTCGACGCAGGTCCGGTCCGTTGAACCCGGGAAAGCATGGCCACTGACGGCCGGAGAAACGGCGGTACCGTGACGGACGTGCCTACCGCGCACCAAGGGTCACCCCGGTACCGGTTGATGGCGGAAGAACTGCGCCGCCGGATCATGTCCGGCGCGATTCCGCCCGGGGCGCTCCTGCCCAGCGAAGCGACCTTGATGGCCGAGTTCTCCGTGGCGCGCGGGACGGTCCGGGAGGCGCTCGCCCTGCTGCGCGCCGAGGGCCTGGTGGTCACCGAGATGGGACGTGGGACGTACGCGCGTCCCACCATGCCCGTACGGCGTCTCGGGTCCGACCGGTACCGCAAGGAACTCGACCAGGTCCGCTCCGGCGAACTGGGCACGTCGTTCACGGCGGACCAGCAGATCCCCTGGTCGGCGTACACCCTGGACAAGACGTTCCACGAGACACCCGCGAGCGAGACGATCGCCGACCTCTTCGGCGTCGAGCCGGGCACGATGCTGCTCGAACGCCGCTTCGTCTTCCGGACACACGGCACGCCGCAGCAGATGTCGACCTCATACCTGTTGCTGGAGATGGTGGCCGGCACGCCTGTTGCCGACCCCGCCAACGAGCCGTGGCCCGGTGGCAACACCGCCCAGCTCCACAGCCTGGGCCACACGATCACGTCGGTGCGGGAGCAGGTCCGGGCGAGGATGCCCGTACCCGACGAGGCCGACACCCTGCGGATTCCCGGCGGCGTACCGGTGGTCGTCCTCACCCGGCAGACCTATGCCGGGGAGCGCGTGCTTGAAGTCGCCGACATCACCATCCCCGCCGACAGGGTCAGCCTGGACTACCGAATCGACCTGGGTTAGGTCGCTGCTGGATGCCGGCAGAATTCACCGGCACCTACCGTCACGAACGAGAATGCTCGCCGACAGCCAGCGCGAGCCGCCGGCCAAGGTTCGAGGCGATCAGGCAGCGCTTGGTCCAATATCGGCTCACCGTGGCCAGCAGTGAATGCGGTGGTGTCGATCGCGGGTGGCTCGGTACTGTCCGGGCTCACGATCGACGGGAGCAGCGGGGTCGAGATGAGCAGTGGCGTGGGTACGACGGTGTTGTGGCGCCCGACCGGGCCGCAGGAGCTGGAACTTGTCCGCGCCTCGGGGTGGCGGCAGTGGCCACCGCGTCTTCCCGATCAGCCGATCTTCTATCCGGTGTTGAACGAGGACTACGCGATCAAGATCGCCCGGGACTGGAACGTGCCCGCGTCCGGCACGGGGTACGTGACCCGCTTCCGCGTCGAGACGGAGTTTGTGAGCCGCTACCCCGTCCGTCAGGTCGGTGGCGACACCATCTTGGAGTTGTGGGTACCCGCCGAGGAACTGGACGAGTTCAACAAGCACATCGTCGGTGCGATCGAGGTCGTCCACGAGTTCCGGTCGCAGTGATCAGCAGGGACAGCGTTCACCGGACGCCCCCGTCCTGCCTCGCATCGAAGCCACTCGCCACGTCGGATTAGACCGGCGCATAGAACCAGCTCAGAGCGATTTCAGGGCTCTGAGCTGGTGGGCGACGGACGAGTCGACCGGTACACCGGACCATGAAGGTTACACCCGCTCTGACCAGGGCCGGAGTTGTGGGGCACCCGCTCTGGGTCTTCGCTGCGCCGCCAGCAGCTTCGCGCGATCCGTCTAACCGACGGCTTCAGGCCCCGGCTGATACGCGGCGATCCAGTCCCGCAGGCGCTTCATCACCAAGGGATGCACGTCGGCCAGGAGTTCGATTCGCTCGGCGACCACGTCCGGTCTTACCAGGCCCGCTCGGAGCAACGCGTCAGCGAAATTGGTGTCCTTCTCCCTGCCAGCCACCAGCTTGGACACCACGCAGTCATGCGGTTCGAGTGCATAGCCACGTCCCGGCTGGGTGTTGTCGGACTCCACCAGCACCAAACGGTCGCGCCAGCCATCAGGCAACACGGCAGTCGACACACTCACACCCTGGGCGTAGTAGCCGAACGTCTCGTGGAACGGCGAGAACTCGCCGATGAACGCGTCGATCTGGTCGGACTTCTGATCGTCCGGGTCGTCGAAGAACGCCACATCTACCTCCATCGAGGCAGTGGCTTCCAACGGAAGATCACCTTCCGGAATCGTCCCCAGCACCGACTGACTGCCGATGATGAGGACGTTCCGGTCTTCGACAATCCGACCCGTCGCTCTCAGGACGTGCTCCAGCTCTGCGCGCCTCATGCCGCCCGGTCTCCGCCGCTGCGCTTGAAGGACTCAAGAATCTTCCGACGCTGCGGCTGCGAGAGCACGCCTGCAAAGGGCGAATTCTGCCGCAACTCGACAGCCTCCGGGTCTTCCGATGTCAACGACCGCAGGACAGAGCCCACGCCTTCGTTGATCTTGTCCTGCCAGCGCCTCAGCCAGACCTCGGCCATAGTCCCCCGATGCTGCCGGAGCAGTCGATCAAGGTTCTTCGCAGCCCTACCCAGCACTTCGTCCGGATCGACGACCAGGCCACCCGCCACCGCTTGGTGCAGCCACAGCGACTTGAGCTGATCACGGGTCAACGCCCGCTCGGGCCGCAACAACGCCTCGACATGCTCCCGCCTGACCTTGCGGTGCGCACCCACCCGCACGAACGGCAGGTCCCCACGTTCACACAGGTTGACCACCTGCTGACGCGACGACCCCAGCAACTTGGCCGCTTGACCAGTGGTCAGGAGTTCCCCACTCATACTTGCCAGCATGCGCCGTAAACGCCAAAAACACAACTCGGCTACCGCATCTGCGCTGCTCACACCGCATCACCACGCAGGAAGAAAGGCCGTCGATCGCGGCGCGAGTGCGCTCCTCGCTGGCCGGCATCAGGTCGGGCTCTGAGCTGGTGGGCGACGGACGAGTCGACCTGTACGCCGGATTATGAAGTTCATTCGTGCCCTGAGCAGGCGCTTAGTTCGCCTGACACCCGCTCAGGGCGTCGCCAGGGCGTACGGGCTTTTGGGCACCCCAGATAAGCGGTCAGCCGCAGAGGATCACTCGTAACCGCTTGCCGTGACGAGCACCTCGGCGAGGAGCTTCCAGGAGGGCTGCTCGGGTAGTTCTTCGCCCGCGTTCGCGTAGGAGTTGGGCAAGGCCGACAGCGAGGCCGACAGCGCGTCGAGGAAGCGTTCCAGCGTCGGGTTCTCCCACTGGTCCGGGTGCTGGCGAAGGTCACTCAACATCTCTTCAACGACTCGCGCCACGTCGCTGTGGGAGGCAACTCGATCGAGTTCGCCGACGTCGGCGAAGCGGCCCGTTTCGTAGGGATTACTCATCCGGTCATGGTGCCTTGCCATCCACCCGATGCTTCCCGGAGTGTCAGCGTGCATCGCGCTCGTCGCCCTTCTCGGGGCTGAACAGGTTGTCGATCGCGTTGCGGGTGCGTTCCTCGCTAGCCGGCATCAGGTGGGTGTAGACGCGGAGGGTGAAGCCGGGGTCGGCGTGGCCGAGGTACGACGCGAGGGCCTTGATGCTCTCCCCCGCGTCGAGCAGCGACGAGGCGTAGAAGTGCCGTAGCGCGTGCATCCCGGTGGCACGGGTCGGCGTGATGCCGGCCGCCACGACGGCGGGACGCCAGCTCTTGTTGTCGAAGGTGCGTCGGTTGATCGCGCCCCGTCGGGTTGTGGTGAACAGCAGTGACACCGTGACCCGCTCGTCGTCCGCCGGGTTCTCCCACGGCAGGGTGAGCGATAGCGGGGCGAAGTCGTCGAGGTGCTGCCGCAGCGCCAGGCCGACGGAGTCGGGCAGCGGTATCCGACGGTCACGGTCGTTCTTGGGTAGCCCGAAGACGAGCCGAGAGCGGACGAGCTTGACCTGACGCGAGACGTGCAACCAGCCCGAGTCAAGGTCGATGTCGTCGACACCGAGGCCCAGGATCTCCCCCTGCCTCAGTCCGCAGCCGGCGCCCAGGTCGACCATCGCGCGGTACCGCTCGGCGAGGCCAGCGCGGATTGCCGAAACCTGGTCGTATCGCCATGGCACCACTCGGCGCTGTACCGGTCGCGGGGGCTTGACCGACTTTGCCGAGCACGGATTCTTGGTGATCCGCTCGTCGTCGACCGCCGCGCCGAGGATGGTCCGCAGGTGGGCGAAGACCACGGCCCGGGTAGCCGGAGCCAGCTTGCCGACCATGCTCGCGTCCCATTCCCGGATGTGGCCCGGTTTGATCTCGGCCAACTTTCGAGAGCCGAAGCACGGGAGCAGGTGCTTCCGCACTCGAAACTCAGTGCTCTCCCGGGTCGACTCGTCGAACGAGCGCGTCCGTAGCCACGTCTCGGCGTACTCGGCGAAGGTCATCCGACCGGCAACCGGGTCGACGTACGAGCCGCGCAGCTTGTCCGTCTCGGTGGAGACGAGGAACGCCTCAGCCTCGCGCTTGGCCCGGTCGGGGTAGGACTTCTTCCGTTCCTTGCCGTCCGGCCCGACGTACCGCACCCGGTAGCGCAGCCCTTTGCCGAACAGGTTCGTCTTGACCCGCTCCCGTCGCCCACCCGGGTGGTGAACCGTCTTGTACCAGCGATCCTCTACGTGTCCCATCAGGCCGCCGCCTGCTCACGTACCCAGGATCGGACCGCTTCCGGTTCGTACCGCAGGTGTCGACCGACCCGAGCGGCCGGCGGACCGTACTTAACCTTGCGCCAGCGGTACAGCGTCTCGGGCGGTATCCGCAGGTACGCCGCCACGTCCCGGATCGTCCAGAGCCCATCGTGCGCCACCGTCACTGCCCCTCCCCCGTCATGCCGTTCGTGCCCGACGTCGATTCGGTGTCGGGGAGCTGGGCGGCGCGGTCCTTGGCGGCGAGGAGTTCGGAGCGCCAGCGGGCGCGTTCGCCAATGGCCCGCAGGAGTCGGTGTGCCAGCGGTCCCACGTCGGGGTCGTCGGGTCGGGCGAGTTCCCAGGCGTGGCGGACGGGTTCGACGGTGGCGCCCTGGTCGTCGACGCCATCGAGGCCGACACTGACGCCGAGCAGTGCGCGTACCCAGGCTCGTACGTCGTGTTTGTGGTCGGAGAGGGTTTTGCCGGACCAGTCGCGGGAGATGAGGATGCGTCGGCCGCCGATGCCGAGGGTGTCTCGTTGGTGGACTTTGCCCTTGCAGCGGCCGGGCTTGAGTTTCGCGTTGGCCTTGCGTGGCTGGATGCCGTAGAGCAGCCAGTTCGCGCAGCGTTCGGTGCACGGGGTCACCTGGAGTTCCTGCCACAGCCGGTCCAGGTGTGCGCGCTGCCTGCTGCTGGTGATCTTGTGGACGTCGCCGGTGTGTTTGGTGATGTACTTCGTGACGTAGCGGATGGTGCGTTCGGCGTCGTCGGTGCCGGGCATGACGCCGCGTGCGTCGACCTGGGAGCCGAAGCGCACGACGTGCACCGGTTCCGCGTCCGGGTCGTCGTCAATCGCGTCGAGGGCTTCCGTCCAGGTGGTCAGCGGCGCGCGGGTGTCCGGGTCGGTCCATGCCGACGCCTGCTCGTCCCAGACGGGTAGCCGGTTGAGGGTGTACCGCTGGACGTCAACCGAGGGCCACCACACCTGGTGGTACGTCGCCGCTGCCACGATGCGGAGCACGTCGCGGGGGATGGTGCCTCGGATGGCGAAGTGGGCGTGGGGGGCGAGTCGGCGTTGGGGCTCGACGCAGCCGGCGTACTGGACGTTCCATCCTTCGCAGCGGCGCAGGTTCTGCCAGAACCGGTCGAGCAGTCGGGGGAAGTGGACGGCGTCCCAGGCGGCGCGGCGGTAGTCGTACCGGTCGGGGTTGAGTGGGGTGCCGTCGGGGCGGACGGGGCCGTAGGAGTCGAGGGTGAGCGTGAGCCACATCGACGGTCGGTAGGCGGTGCCGTCGGGGGCGGTGTAGGTGCGGCCGACGGTGCGTCGCTCGACCTTGCGCCGAGGCAAGTCCGGAGCATCCTGCCGGCGGCGGGTGGAACGCTTGCGGCGGCGGCCGTTGTCCTCGTCGCCCTGGTCGTCGTCGCCGGTCGAGTGTGGTGGGGCGACGCGGCCTCGGAGTCCTTCGGCTGTGATCGCTTCTTCGACTTCGCGGATTGCCTCGTCGAGGTCGTCGACCTGGTCCCACTGGCTGGCCCGGGATGCCTCGTCGCGGGAGAACTCCAGGTGACCGCGCAGCAGGATCAGCGCCTTCTGTTCCTCGGTCGCCGGTTCCGGTGGCGGTAGGGGTTCGTCGTCGCGGTGCCAGCCTTCCCGGATCTGGGCCTGCCGCAGTCGGCGGTTTTTCTTCGCGCACGGCCCACACTTGTCCTCCCGCGTCGCACCGCAGGGCAGGTCGACGACCTCGGTCAAGCCGGTGTTCAGGTCGGTGCGCCGCATCGCGAGGGGGCGGACGCAGACGCCGTACTCGGCCGCGATCTCTTTGAGCACGTCGACCGAGCGGGGCAGTGCCATGCGGGCCGCCCGCGACCCCGGCCGAGGAGTGGCAGCCGGGGTCGGGGCGGGTTCGAGGCCGGGCAGGGTGGCAGCGGTCATCGGATGATCCCCACGACGTGCGGCCGGTTCGGCTGGACGGCACGGGGCGGCAGCACCGCCGGAACGACGGACGGCGTCGGCTCAGCCGGGCGGACCGGCTCGACGGCCGTGGTCGGCTCAGGTTCCTCGGACCGGTACGCGGTCGGCGGGTGCGGCTCGACGGTCGGTGGGGTGATCGGGGCGTTGGAGAGGACGACCTTGACCAGGGCGAGGAAGGCCAGCGACGGCACCGCCGCGACGATCCACCCCCACACGGACGGTTCAGCGCCCGCGACTTGGGCGGCAAGGGAGAGCAGCGCGAACGCCACCAGGAGCGAGCCGACCAGGCCGACGGGGCGGCCGGTGCGCCGTCGGGCGCGGATCTCTAGGCCGAGGTAGATGGCCATCAGTTCGACGGCTACGGCGTTGGCCCAGCCGATCCAGTGTGGTTGGCCGTGGGCAACGGACAGGTCGTGGACGTGGGTGAAGGCGGCGGCGCCGGCCATGGTGCCGATGGCGAGCAGGATCACCAGGCGTACCGCGGATTCGGTGCGCGTGGTCATCGCCATTCCTCCAGCGGCGTCTCGCGGATGGTGAGGTCGATGCGGATGCGTCGGCCGTTCATGTCGGGGCGGCGGTCGACCATCTGCGCCACGCCGTGCAGGGCGGCGGCGGTCTGGTGGGCGGGGCCGACGAGCCGGATGTGCAGCGGACGCCGGAGCCGGTTGAGGACGCGGGTGAGGGTGTTCACGGCGGTTACCTCCGGGCGGGTCGGATGTCGGTGCGGATGTAGTCGGGTGGGGTGCCGAGGGAGGCGACCGCTTCGGAGAGGCAGCGCCACAGCGCCCACGCCTCGTCGGGGGTCAGGGACATGCGTCGTCGGCCCGCACCGACCGCGAGATACACCGGGTACGGGTCCGGTCGATCGGGGTCGACGCGGACGGACACGGCGGTGACCGGTTCGGGGGTACGCAGCCGGTAGAAGCGGCGACCAGGCGCGGTCATCGGCCCTCACCCCTGGTGTCGCGGTCGAGCAGATTGCGCAGCGATTCGGGCAGCAGCGGTCCGGACGGCGTACGCGGCAGCGGTGGCCGGGCCGGTTCGGGGGCGGTTTCCCGGCCGACCTGGGCGAGGATGTCCGCCGCATCGGCGGGGGCCGGGTACTGGCGGGCCATGGCGCGGATGTCGTCGTCGGAGACGTACGAGAACCGGACCCGCATCGGGTCGGGGGTGCCGTCGAGGATCACGTACCCGACGCCCTTCGCCCACCGGGGCATCTGGTCCGCGAGGGCGCCCCGGGTGCGGGCACCGTCGCCAAGGACCATGTCGACCTGGGACGCCTCGGTCAGGCCGAGCGCGATGCGGGTCGGGAACAGGTCCCGGAACGGCAGCACGTCCTTACGCGGATCCTGCAACGCCGCCACCACCAGGACGCCGACGCCGGCCCCCTGGGACAGCAGCAGCCCCAGCGATGAGGCGATGCGCTTACGCAGCTCGACATCTTGCAGGTAAGCGGTCAGTGCAGCCATCTCGTCGACGACGACCACGACCAGGGGGTCAGCCTCCGTCGGCGTGTGCACCCGCACCGTGCCCGCAAGCCGGGTCTGCCGCTCGCGCAGCACGGTCACGGCCTCGTCGAGCAGGTCCGCCATGGCCTCGAAGGACTTGCAGGCGAACCGGGCGAACATCGGACGCCCGAGCGCGAACTCCATCCCGCCCTTCGGGTCGATCACCCAGAGCCGGACGAGACCGGAGGCGATACCGCCGCCGAGAACCCGCACCAGCGACCACAACACCGACCCCTTACCGGAGCGGGTCGCCCCACCCACGAGAACATGCGTGGCAAGCAGGTGCAGCGACCAGGGACGCAGGTCCTCCCGCCGGGCCAGGGGCAGCGCGGTGAAGTCCGGCACCGTCGGCACGTCGAACGGCGGGACCACCGTGCGCAGCGCATCGGTACGCACCACCGCCAGGTAGACCAGCGTCGGCCGATCCCGGAACCGCACCCGGTCCACGAGCCGCAGCAGCCAGGCCGCGTGTCCGGTGCGGGTCGGTGGGTCGCCGGGACGTTCCGAGTAGACCCGGACGTGTCGCCGGCCGAACGCGTACGCCAGGTTCGCGCTGACCGCCTGGAACTGTTCCGGTGTCTGGCCCCGGACCATGCGGACGGTCAGCACGTCGAGCGCCTGATCTGAGCGCACCCGCAGCAGTTGCGGCAGGACCGGCCGAAGGTCGTAGGTGTCAGCGAGCCCGCACAGCGTCATGGCCTCCCGCCACACCCGCCGGTAGACGAACACCCGCCGGAACGACCCGAGCAGCGGACCGGCCAACCAGGTCCACCAGGACGACTCGTCCCGCCACCGCCACACCGCCGAGGCCGCCGACCCCAGCACCAGCGGCACCACCAGCCCGGACCAGCCGAACTCGACGAACAGCCACAGCGCCAGCACCGCCGTACCGGTGGCCACCGGATGCCGCAGACACCACCAGACAGCCCGGCCGGACCAGCGCAGCACCAGGCCGAGCAGCACCGCCCATATCGGCAGCGCGAACCGCTTCGGCCGGAACACCACCAGATCCCCGGCCGAGGTCATCACCACGTCACCACGAGGCCGCCCGAACATCAGGCACCCCGCGACGACACGAACCGGCCCGCCGCGTCACGCACCGGCGGGAACGGAAGAACGAGCTGCCCGGCGCAGCACCCACACCGGCCATCCGCACCAGTAGATGGTTCGAACCGGACCTGACACGCGACACACCGAGGCCAGCCACGGCCAGCCCGACGCCTACCCTTGGACACGTCACGACCTCTCTCGACAGAGCAGGGGAAGAGACACCAGGGGGCGGGGCTGCCGTCCGCCAAGACCAGACAGCCCCGCCCCCACCAGATGCGGCTACGCCGCCGCCTTCTTGCCGCCGACCACCGGAGCCCGCAGCCCGGTCGCCCGCAGCGAATACGCCATCCGACCGTTGTTGCTCACGTACGGCGTCACCGTCATCCCGTCGAACTCCACCGCCTCGAACGGCGCACCCGACGGCGGCACCGGCTGGTAATCAGCCGAGATTTTCACCGTGGTTTCCCGGGACCGTTTGCCCAGCTCAGGGTCAAGGTCCATCACGCGGACCTGCCACACCCGCTGACCAGTCAGCTTGTCCTTCGTCGGGGACCGCCGGCCCGTCTTCTCGTCGTAGTCCTCGACCTCACCCAACGACTCGGGCACCAACGCGCACCCCGCCGGGAACACGTCCTCGAACCGCACGGCGAACCTCGTACCGCCACGCAGAGCCATCGCTCAACCTCCAACTTGTTGACTTGTCTGCCAAGTTGCGAGGTCCAACGTAGACGGCACTTGGCAGACAAGTCAACAAGTTAGTCCTCGGGGCTGGCAGCCCTACCGCATCTACCCTTGTCGGGCATTCAGGGGAAACTGCCCATCCGGCCCTTCGCTCGCCAGGATCAACCCAGAAAGAAGATAAAGATCTTCTTTGCCATCAATACCTACGATTGCGCCATGGATGCACGAGCGCGTGGCAGAAGCATTGGATCCGGATGGGATGGACCGCTGGCAGAATTTTCGGCACTGCGGGAAGAAATCCAGGCGAGAATCCAAACTCAACATCAGATACTGTCGTTACAGCTAACTGTCACAGCAGCGATATTTGGATTCTCCGTGTCTCAGCAAAGTTTAACCACCCTCCTGCTTCTGATCCCCTTCACTTCCTACCTTCTTTGTGGCCGTCTAGTCTCTCACCACTTCGGCACTGTGCGAGCCGCGAAATACATCGCTGATGAACTCAGCAATCAGGTACCCGGCGGACTACGGTGGGAGCATTGGCTACAGAAGAACCGAAGAGGACCCAGCCTATTGGGGTCGACGATACCGCTCCTGCTAACCTTCGCCGGGGCGAGCACCCTGGCGCTAGCCTGGGTAGGCTGGCACATTTACGCTCACGGCGACACAGATGCTGCCCCCCGTGCAGGGCTTATCACCTTGTGGATTCTTGGGTTTATCCCAGCCCTACTGTCGACTCTGCTAATACTGCAGATGGCAGGGCGAAAATTTGCCACTTGGCGAAAGTGGTCGAGGAGTCAACGATAACTACTGCACCGCGTTCAGAGGTTCAAACGGTACGCCCGGGATTCGCTGGCCGACAGGCGGCGGCACATCTTCGTGGCGGACTTATGGAATGCCGAAGCATGCGGCTACGCCGTAGGAGCGGCCGGCAGGCCGTTCGGGAGCATTGAGGCCAGGGCTTCGGCTCTGGCCGCGATGATTTTCATGCGGCCTTCGTACTCGACGGGTTCCCGGTGGGCAGCCTGACTGGTGACCTGGCCGGGCCACTTTCGGTAGAGCAGGCCGTGTTCGCGGGTGAAGTAACCCTCGCTGACCGCGCTGGCCGCCAAAAGCAGGCCGGTGTCCTCGGAGGCCGGGAGGGCCATCCAGCCGCCGAGGGCCAGGAGCAGATCCCGGCGGATGCACAGAGTCGCGGGGTGGACCTGGGCGCGATAGCCGTTGGCCTGCCAGAAGGCGAGGACGGCACCGCGGCCGACCGGTCCACCGTCGGGGTCTTGGTCCCATCCCACGGTCGACCCGTCGGGCATCAGGTCCAGGACGCGGGACGTCGTCCACCCGATCTGCGGGTGTGTGTCGAAGGCGGCGATGTCGCGGGCGAGTGCGCCGGCCGTGAGTTGGTCATCCGCGTCCAACACCTTGACGTACTGCCCGGTGACACGGGAAAGAGCGAGGGTGCGGGCAACACCGGGGCCGCCGGGACGACCGCCGCCGAGGCTTATGCGAGGGTCGTCCGGCAGAACCCCGTCCAACACGCCGGTCTGCCCGTCTTCCTGGACGAGCCACTGCCAGTCCCACCCGTCGGGCATGTCCTGCTTGACCAACGAGTCGTACGCGCCCTCCAGGTACTCGACACTCGGCGCGTGGACCGGGGTGATGACCGAGACGAGGCCCGTCAGGCTTTCCACCGTTGCAGTTTATGGGAATACACCAGCTCAGACCGATCCCCCGGCATCACCACGTCGGCCACCTCGACGACCCGGCCGGTGATGTCGATGGAGGTCTTACGCACGGTCAACACGGAGACGCCAGGGTCGATGTCGAGGAGTTCGGCTTCATCCGGCGACGGCGGACGCGCCCGCACCTCTTCGTCGATCCGGTCCAGCTCGACGCCGATCGTGTGAAGCTGGTGCTGTGAGCCGCCGGGCCAGGGCTCGTTGCTGGCGTCGAGCAGGTCCGGGTTCGCGGCCACCAGGTCATAGGGTAGATACGAGTACGACATGGTCAGCGGCGCGTTCTCATGGCGTGACGACGTCCAGTACACCCGGCGCAGCAGCGGCGTACCCGGCTCCACTTGCAGGGCCGCCGCCATCTCCGCATCGGCTTCCACGCGGGTGTACTCGGCGTGGAACTTGAGATCGTCGACGGTCAGGCCGGTGTCATGCTCGGTCGCGCCGGTCTTCAAGCGTTCGTCCTGGTCGAGCAGGACCCGATCCTTCTCCCACTGGTACCGCTCCGCGTTACGACGCCGTACCCGCTGGCGTGGTGCGCGTACGTAGGTGCCGCGCCCTTGCTCCGCGCGGACCAGGCCCCATTCCCGGAGCTGGCGGATGGCGTTGCGGACACTCGTGCGCGACAGGCCCGACGTGTCGGCCAACTCCGTCTCCGACGGCATCAGCGTGCCGGGGGCAAGTTCCCCACTCGTGATTTTTACCCGCAACTCTTCAGCGAGTTGCAGGTAACGAGGGCGCCAGTCGCGGCCATGCACACCGGTCACCGTACCCCCTAGACGTTCCAACGACTGCCAGGTGGTCCCACCCGCCGGCTGCTCCGGCACCGGGTCCACAGCCACCACCAATCGTCGCGGCCGACGCGCGGGCACTGGAGTACGGCGGGAGCTACGGTCAGTGGTCGCCATAGTGTCCCTCCAACGGTTGCCCCTTGGTCATGACCCGCCACCGGGCGTAGGTCAGTTCGTAGATCAGCCGATCGAGCTGCATACGCGACAACAACACCGATTCCGTTCCGCCGGAGCGGGTCGCGCTGATCTTGACGACCGGTTCGCGCCGCCGAAACCGGTCCAGGAGCAGTTGCAGACTCACCCAGCCGCCACCCTCACTACCGATCGTGGCCAGCAGCCCCCGATGCATCGGATCGTTCGGCCCGCAGCCCCGGCACCAGTCAGGACACGATGCCTCATCGGCAGTGTTGGCCGTGTGGATGTTGGTCGGCTCGTCACTGTCCATGCTCGCCCTCCCCTGGGCAGGCGGCTTGCGTCAGGAGCGAGCGGAGCTGGTCGACGAGTTGCCCGGCTTGCGGGAGGGTGAGTTCCGCCCAGCCGGAACCGGCCCGGCAGGAAGCGTGCACCACGACCGTCGGCGGTTCGTCGTCGGAGCCGATCAGGTACGACACGACCAGCCCGGACGACCGGACCTCACCCACCCGCAGCAACACGCCCCGATGACGACGCGCCATGTGCGCCAGCACCGGCAGCACCAGATGCCCACACCGGTCTGGCACACACCACGCAGGATGGCTAGCCACGACGGGTCGCCGGCTCGTCTGGCTCATCGCGGCCACCGCCCACCGTTGCCCCGAACCATCTGCCCCCGGGTCAGCAGCGGCGCATGACGCAACGCCGGCAACTCACGAGTCCGCTCCAACGCCCAGCGCAGCGGAACGGCGTTGCGAGCAGGGGTGGGAGCGCCCGAGCAGCTTCCGACTCCGGGTGCAGCCCGGTTCGCCTGTCGGCGTGACCGCCAAGACAGGAGCCAGGGACGTCCACGATGAGAGCCAGGCATCGCACCTCCAGGTGTAGGAGAGCCGGTGGCCGACCGGGGGAACCAGCCGGCCACCGGCCAGACAGAGGGCACGGCGCACCTCCGACACCGGACGGGTCGGGTATCGCCGAGCCACCTTGTACGCGCGACTACCGCAACCGGCCCACCAGGACGCCGCGCCTCACAAACGACCAGGCCGACGCAGCACCACCCCTGATACACGCCGTCATCCCAGCCGCACACCCGGAAACGTACCTACAAGTGGACGACTTGTCTACACACCAGAACGACGCTTGCGGTTGGCACTTGGTAAGACAAGTGCCAGGTACGGTGTCGAGATGCCCACCCCGCAATATGGCAGGCCTCGCTACTTGGTCATAGCAAGCAAGCTCCGAGCGCGAGTCATCTCCGGCTTGATCGCGCCAGGAAGCCTTCTCCCCTCAGAGGGAGCACTGATGGTGGAATTCAAGGCCAGCAGAGGCACTATCCGCCATGCCCTCGCACTACTTCGCGACGAGGGATTGGTTAGAACGGAGCGCGGGCGGGGGACTGTTGCGGCGGCACAAGCTCGGACTGATGGCGCGGGCCAGGAGGTAGATCTCAGCAGCCACATCATTCCAGCAAGTACCGAAGTATCCCGCCTTCTAGGCGTACCTCGCGGAGAATTGGTGGAAGAAGAGCAGATCGTGGTACGGCGGAGCGGCAAAGTAACAGAAATAATAAACTCTTATCGTCGACTGAACACTAATCTGAAATGAACTCAGCCTAACCCCATACAGGCCCCCATAGTTCTGAGGTCGCCATGGAAATCCCCGCCATGAAGCATAAGTTCATCGGCCGCTATCGTCTCGACCAACCCATATCAAGGGGATCATTCGGCGAGGTTTGGCGCGCTTACGATGACATGACTGAACGTTTCGTCGCCATCAAGATCTTCGGGAGCAGTTCAGCACAAAGTGATCCGATGCTGCCGCAATTCATGAACGAGATCAGGGCGGCAAGCCAACTAGACCACCCTAATATCGTAAAGGTCTACGACTTTATTTTTCTCGCAGACCGGCGACCTGCAATGGTCATGCAATACATCCCTGACGGACTGACCCTAAATGACATAATTGCTGAAAACTCGCTGACATCAACGGAAATCGCCCGAATTGGCGCCACCATCGCATCTGCGCTAAGCACCGCTCACCGTTCCGGCGTAATACACGGCGACGTCAAACCGTCTAATATCCTGATAGGCAAAGATGAGCACATCGCCCTCGCGGATTTCGGAATAGCTCGATTCAGCAGCTATCCCCCCGACCGATCCTCCGCACAGAATCTCACTGGCACTCCTCTCTTCATGGCACCCGAGTTGATTGAAGGATCGCAGCACTCCTCAGCAAGCGACGTTTGGGCACTTGGGGTCACTCTCTACTCTGCCCTTGAGGATGCATCACCTTTCTCTGGCAATAGGATCGACGTGCTGTTCGAGGGAATCCGTCAAGGCGAGATACGTCCGTTTACCCGCAGAACCCCCCTCTCAGCCGTAATCCTTAGGATGCTGGCACAAGATCCGCCGCGCCGGCCTTCAGCATCAGAAGCAGAGACCTTATTGCGGGAGGTAGCCGGAGGTAGAGAGCAAAACCGGGGGCGACCAACGGTTCGCACTAGGGGATTTGGTGATTCGCCATCAAAACAGGACCTTCTCGGCCGAAATGCTTTAGTCGATGTTCTCACAGATCTTCTTTCTTTGACAGACGACGGACATGCAGAAAGCGCCAACCACACCGGCCCTCAGGTGATTACGGTCGATGGACCCTGGGGGTCCGGGAAGACAACCGTAATGCGCCTTATCAAGGATCGTCTTGACCTCCGCGAGCACGATTGGAGACTAAAGGACAAAAATAATCGAAAAATCATAGACAGACTAACTTCCCTTAAACGGAATGCTCGATTCACTCCGGTTGAGGCTCACCGAATCCTTGGCTCTTTGGCACGCCTGAAAACTGGAACACAAATCGCCCAAACCTACAAATTGAATGATCCACACAGGGAAAAACGGCCGCCGGCAACCGCACTCTTCGAGCCTTGGTCACATCAGTCAAGCGAGCAGGTGTGGGCCGGCTTCGCCAAGACAATCAACCATGCAGCGGTGCAAGCGATGTTCGATAGCGAGAACGCACAGCACCGCTTCTGGTTTGCCCAGAATGCCGCGCGGATAGATCGATCACGTCTTCGCCGTCACTTGAGGCAGTCAGTAACGTCACCGCTCCTCAAGTTCTCAGTGATCGCTCTGATCATCCCTGCCGCCATTCAACTCCTCAAGCTAGACTCGAACGGAGCAGCATCGAAGTTAACGACAATCGCCTGGGCCATACCTCTATTTCTAATCGCCCTAGGAATTATTCACACCACTCTGCGGTACTTCCTAGGCCGGGCCGACGCATTCCTTCCTGAGGAACTGTTCAAAGGCCCGGTATTGAGCGGGACGCTTAGTGCGCCTAATAACGAGCCCACCATTCGCGATCCTCTTCATCATGCACAGTCGGGCAGCTTATACCTTTTCCAACATGATGTAAAAGTGGTACTTGACGCCCTATACAACTGCGGTCTTGAGCTTGTCATATTCGTAGACGACCTTGATCGTTGTGGACCGCAAGGCTCAGTCGAGGTACTGCAAGCTCTCAATCTGTTCCTATCCGGAACACTCAAGGCATGTCGACTGGTAATCGGATTGGATCAGACGATTGTAGCGGCACAGTTGGATGAGGTGTATGGCCACATTGCGAAAAGCAATGCCGTACGGTACGGCCAAGACCCCTCTGCCGGCTGGACGTTTCTACGCAAGCTTACACACCTGCCGATAACACTGCCCCGTGTACGTGACGAGCACGTTGACCTCTACCTCGCTGATCTCCTAGGCCCAGTAGCGACGAGCGACGAGCTAGATCCACCCAGCTTGGGAACGGAAGCGGCGGATGCGCCGCCCCGGGCGAATCCGTGGCTTGCAGGAAGAAAACGTCTATTCTTAACCAGCACAGTCGCGGAAAGCGAGAGAACTACGATTTACGCTCTCGAATCCCATCCGGAAATTCGAGAATTTCTTCGTTCAAGAATTCAGATAATGGGTGACCTTTCCGGAAGGGAAGCCAAGCGAACACTAACCTTGTGGCAGTTTTACTTGAGGCTACTGCTAAGAACAACCCCAGATATGTCGATATCCAATGGCGTAGAAATGGGAAAACCGCTAGCAATTTTTGCTGAAATATTTACTAGATGGCCCGCCATGACCCGCGCCCTCTCTACTAACGTTGACGGAAACCCTGGCCTTGTGATCCTGATTGACCGCGCAAGGAATCACATCGAATGGGAAATTGGTCTTAGTCGGCTCCACCTAGACGGCCCTCCTCATAGGTCAGGCATGCAGGAGTTGCGAAAACTCCTCCTTGAACAGGACAGCCACCAGATCCGAAAACTTGCAGCAGCTTTGCTTTAAACTGGCTGCGGCTTGCGCCCATCCTCCATAGATCGAAGCCAACAGCTCCGGAGTTCCAGAAGTTCTTCGGCTGCCGATTTCCTCTGTTCTGAATCAAGGCACCGCGCTCCGCGCGGTGCGGGGCGGCAAGCCCGGCCGGCGGCAAGCCACCCCGGCCGCCTACGGCGCCGGGGCGGTAAGCCACCGACAGCCGCCGGGACACCGCCCACCATCCCCAGGAACCAGCCCCAGCAAGGCCGTGACGGAAGCCGGCGGGTCGACCTAGGCGCGGGGTTGGGGCTTCCGGCTGCCGCGCCAGTCCAAACCCGGGACTGGCTTGCCACCGGGTCACCGGGTCACGGCAGCAGCTCCACCGCGCTAGGACGTGCCCGGCCCTCCCCGCAGCCGCCGGCCCCGACCCAACACCCCCGAGCACCGACCCCGGAAAGGGCCCCAAGACGGCGCAGCCCGCCCGGCCCGAGGCAAGTTCGACTGAGCCCGCACTCAGGGCGTCTCCAGGGCGTCAGGGTGTCGTCAGGGCGTTAAACGCCGACCAATGTTGACCATGAACGACCATCGACACCCGAACATAGGACTAGCTCAGAGCCTTGATCAGGTCTCTGAGCTGGTGGGCGACGGACGAGTCGACCTGTACGCCGGATTCTGTGCGCGGCGCGTACCCCTTGCGGGGTTCGCACCGGCGGCGGCCATCCATCTCGGCCTGCCGTCGCCGACAGGCTCGTGCGGCCTACCCGCAGACATCGGGCGGGCCGCCCTCAAGCGTCTGCGCGGGTCGTCATCTTGCGGTGACGGCCCTACTTGGCCTTGCTCCGGGTGGGGTTTACCGAGCCACCCCGGTCACCCGGGGTGCTGGTGGGCTCTTACCCCACCGTTTCACCCTTACCGTCCCCGTTGGGGGTCGGCGGTCTGTTTTCTGTGGCACTGTCCCGCGGGTCGCCCCGGGTTGCCGTTAACAACCACCCTGCCCTGTGGAGTCCGGACGTTCCTCGGCGGCGGGCCGCAGCCCGCCGACGCGACCGCCCGGTCGACTCGTCCGTCGCACGCTCATCCTAACGACACCGGGTCGCCGCCTATTGCGCCGGCAGGACCGCGGGCCGGGTCGTCCGGGGGTACGCATAATGGGCCGATGACGACGCTGCCGCCGTTTCCCGAGTGCACGGCTCCGGCCGACGGGCGGGCCGAGGTGTTCCTGCGCTACCTCGACTATTTCCGGGAGAGCGTGCTGGCCAAGGTGTCGGCGCTGCCCGAGGCGGAGTTGCGGGCGAGCCGTTTGCCGTCGGGTTGGACTCCGGTGGAGTTGCTGCGGCACCTGCGGTTCGTCGAGCTGCGCTGGATCGAGTGGGGCTTCCAGGGCCAACCGGTAGCCGAGCCATGGGGCGACTGGCGGGACAAGCGGTGGCACGTACCGCCGGAGCTGGGTCTGGCGGAGCTGGTGGCTGAGTTGCGCACGCAGGGCGCCCACACCCGCACGGTGGTGCAGAGCGCCGACCTGGACGCCGTCGGCGCCCCCGGCCCCCGCTGGAACGGCGCGCCACCGGCATCCCTGGAGCGGGTGCTGTTCCACCTAGTCCAGGAGTACGCCCGCCACCTGGGCCACCTAGACATCGTCGCCGAGCTGGCCAACGGCCCCCTAGGCGAGTAACCCCACCCACCCGTACCCCCTGGGGTTGATCAAGGGGTTTGGGGCTGGATCACCCGCGAACGGTGACCAAAACTCCTTGATCAACCCCGCAGGGCGGCCCCGGACAGCGGCCCCGCACAGCGGCCCCGGTCGGTCAGGGGAGGTAGGGGGTTTCGTTGATGGAGCGGACGGCTACGCCGCCGTCGGGCCAGCGGTCGAGGATGGAGATGCCGGCGGCGTCTAGGTAGAGGCGGTGCAGGAAGGCGTCGGTGGCGGCGAGCGCGTCGCGCAGCATCAGCTTGATCGGCGAGACGTGCGAGACCACGACCACGGTCTGACCGGGGTACGCGGCGAGCAGTCGCTCCACCACGCGGGTGCAGCGTTGGGCTACCTCGTCGAAGGACTCGCCGTCGGGTGGGGCGATCCTCGGCGAGGCGAGCCAGGCGTCGAGTTCACCGGCCCAACCTTCGCGTACCTCGGCGAAGGTCCGGCCCTCCCAGGCGCCGAAGTCGCACTCGATCAGCTCGTCGTCGCGGCGTACCGGGATGTCGCCGATTGCGGCGACGATGGCCTCGGCGGTCGCCGTACACCGGGACAGCGGTGAGCTGACCACGGCGGCGGTGTCGGGGGCGAGCGCGGCGACCCGGGCGGCGGTGGCCCGCACCTGGTCCTTGCCCTTCGCGGAGAGCGGGATGTCGCCGCGTCCGGAGTAGCGGCCCTGTTCGGTGTACTCGGTCTCGCCGTGCCGGACCAGGATCAGCCGGGTGGCGGTGAAGCTGGGGCGCGGCTCCCAGGAGACCGGGACGCTGCTCGGGTCGGTGCCGGGCGACTCGGCGCGGGCGGCGACCTGGGTCGCGCCGCCGCCGGCCGGTTCCGGGCCGCCGAGGCGGCGCGGTGACTCGACGGTACGCGGTGGCGTGACGCTCGGGGTGGCAGTGCCCGACGTGGCGGCGGCGTCCATGGCGGCGTTGGCCAGCCGGTCGGCGTGGGTGTTGCGGTCCCGGGGGATCCAGGTGAAGCGGACCGCGTCGAACCGGCTGACGATCTGGGCGGCCTGGGCGGCGAGCGGACGCAGCCCGGGGTGTTTGATCTGCCAGCGGCCGGACATCTGCTCGACGACCAGCTTGGAGTCCATCCGGATCTCGACCTCGGCGGCGCCCAGTTCGGCGGCGGCGGTCAGGCCGGCGATCATGCCCTGGTACTCGGCGACGTTGTTGGTGGCGGTGCCGATCGACTCGCTGCACTCGGCCAGCACCTCACCGGTCGCCTGGTCACGGACAACCGCGCCGTAGCCGGCCGGGCCGGGGTTGCCCCGGGAGCCGCCGTCGGCCTCGACCAGCACGGTACGTGGTGCCACCGGCTACAGCCCGGACTCGTTGGTGCGGACCATGATCCGGCGGCAGTCCTCGCAGCGGACCACCTCGTCGGGGTCGGTCTTGCGGATCCGGGCCAGGTCGGCGCCGGAGAGGTCCAGTCGGCAGCCGCCGCAGCGGCCGGCGGTCAGCAGGGCGGCACCCAGCCCGGTGTCGGTGCGGATCTTGTCGTAGAGCTGCACCAGGTCAGCGGGGAGGTCGCCGGCGAGCGGCTGCCGGGCGGAGCGCTTGAACTCCTCCTCGCGGCCGATCTCGGCCAGGGCCTCGTCGCGGCGCTGCTCGGTGGCGGCCCGCCGCTCGCGCACCTCGGCCAGCCGTTGCTCGACGCCGTCCAGCACCGACTGGGCGGTCTCGCGCTGCTCCATCAGCTCCAGCTCGGCGTCCTCCAGGTCGCTCTGCCGGCGGTTCAAGGAGACCAGCTCGTGCTGGAGCGCCTCCAGCTCGCGGGCCGGGCCGCCACCGGCGGCGAGGCGGTCCTCGTCCTTCTTCTTGCGCGCGCGTACCTGGTCGACGTCCTTCTCCAGCCGGGCGATGTCCCGGTCCAGGTCGTCCACGGCCACCTGGGCGCGGACCCGCTCGTCCTCCAGCGACGACAACTCCCGGGCGAGGGCCTCCAGTTCGGCGCGCTCGGGCAGCGCCCGGCGGCGGTGGGCGAGCTGGGCGAGGGCGGTGTCGATCGCCTGGAGGTCGAGCAGGCGGCGCTGGACCTGGGGGTCAGCCTTCACGGTCGGGGCTCCTTGTCGTCCGCTGCGGATCGCTCCGGAGCGGCGGGTGAGGCGGCGTGTACGGTCCACGGGTCGGTGTCCAGGTCGGACACCAGGGTTTCGACGTCCGGCATCGTGGCGCGCAACCCGGTGGCCAGGTCGTCGAGCCAGGGCCGTTCGGTGGCCCAGTGGGTGGCGTCGAGCAGCGCCGGTCCACCGGTGGCGAGGTGTTCGCCGGTCGGGTGGTGACGCAGGTCTGCGGTGAGGTACGCGTCCACCCCGGCGGCGGTCGCGTCGGCCAGGAAACTGTCCCCCGCACCGCCGCAGACTGCCAGCGTACGCACCGTCCGGTCCGGGTCGCCCGCGGCGCGTACGCCGATGGCGGTGGGAGGCAGCACGGCGGCGGCGTGCCGGGCCAGCTCGGCCAGGGTCAGCGGCTGCGGCAGCCGGCCGATGCGCCCGGCGCCCCGGCCCTCACCGGCGGCGGGGCTGCCCGGCCTTGAGGGCACCAGCGGGCGCAGGTCGGTCAGGCCGAGCCGGTGGGCGAGGGCGTCGGAGACTCCGGGTACGGCGACGTCGGCGTTGGTGTGGGCGACGTAGAGCGCGACGTCGGACTTGATCAGTTGGTGGATGATCCGGCCCTTGTACGTGGTCGGCGCCACCGACGAGACGCCCCGCAGCAGCAGCGGGTGGTGCGCGATGATCATGTCGGCGCGGGCGGCGAGTGCCTCGGCGACGGTCTCCGGGACCACGTCGACGACGCAGAGGATCCGGCGGACCGGGGCATCGGGCTCGCCGAGCACCAGCCCGACCTTGTCCCACTCCTCGGCCCAGGCGGGCGGATAGCGCCGCTCCAGCTCGGCCACGACGTCGGCGACGGTCGGCACGGCTGCGGTTGTGCTCACGGCGGGCCAGCTTACCGGCGTCGGCGGCACTCCGGGACGTCACCCGGCCGACCTTGGGCATCTCACCCGCCCCCGCAGTCGCCACCGGCGTCGGCGTTCCCGACGGACGGCTCCCGGCCTCGGCGCTCGCGGCGTGCAGCTCCCGGCGTCGGCGCTTCCGACGGACGTGCTCCCGGCGTCGGCACGCTCCCGGGTCGGCACGTTCCCGACTGCACGCTCCCGACTGGCGGGCTCCCGGCGCGGGGTGGTGGGGGACGGTGCCCGGGCCGTGGCGGTGGCCACGGCCCGGGCTGAGGGTTGCGGCATCCGGGGTGGTGGGGTGATTGCAGGGGACCCCTGTACTACCGGAGGCGTTAATAAGGTGCCCTTCCTTTCACCCCACCCGCCCGAGGTTCACCCGGTCCGGCAGAGCTGGTCGCGCAGGGCGGTCAGCGGCAGGGCCCAGGGGAAGGTGTGCTGATGGCGTTCTCCGGTCCCGGGCGGATGCAGGGGGAAGACGTCGTCGCCGAAGAGCACGGTCACCCCCCACTCCGCCAGTCGGGCGATCCCGGTGCGGAAGGCCGGGTGGGCGGCCATCGCCGCGTTGGTGTACGGCACGGCGACCAGCGGTACGCCCCGTCCCTGTGCCTCCACCAGCAACCCGAGGGCGAGGGTGTCGGCGATGCCGGCCACCCACTTGTTGACCGTGTTGACGGTGGCTGGGCAGACGATGATGGCGTCGGCCGACGGCAGGACGTCCGGATCCCCCGGGTTCTTGTAGTGCGTACGCACCGGGTGGCCGGTCTGGCGGGCCAGCGAGGTGCGGTCGACGAACTTGGCGCCGTCCGGCGTGGTGATCACGCAGACGTCCCAGCCGTCCTGTTGGGCCAGCTCGACGAGCCGGCCCACGTCTCGGGCCAACGGCGAACCGCAGGCGATGATGTACAGCACCTCTTGGTGCCCGTCGTGGCGGTGCGAACCGGTCATGCCGGCTCCGAAGTCATACTCCTACTCCCATGTGCTCAGCCAACTCCGCGATCGGAGAAGGCGGCGCACCCCGTGTGCGACGCAGGACCTCGGACATGACCTCGTGGGCGATCGGACGGCAGCGGATCTCCGACGGCGCCAGCCGGTCGCCGCGCAGCAGCATCTCCCCGGCGTTGGCCATGTCGCCCATCTGGTTGTAGGCGCGGGCCTGGTCGAGCAGGTGATGGGCGCGGCGTTCGGGCAGCATGGCGTCGAACGGCAGGTTGACGATCCGGGTGCGGTGGATCTCGACGGCCCGCCCGCCGTCGCCCAGCTCGACGGCAGCCGCCGCACGGTGCAGCTCGACGTTGGTCGGCCCGAACGACGTCCAGTAGTGGTTCTGGTCGCTGCCGAGTTCGATGGCGGCGTCGCGGGCGCCGGCGAGCAGGTCCGCGCAGGTGGAGGTATCGCCGGTACGCGCCGCGGCCATCGCGCCCTGCAACAGCAGCATCCCGTAGACCGAGACCCGGTCGGCCTTGCTGTCGTTGCCGCCGCCCGGCGCGATCCGGTCGGCGATGCGGACGTTGAGTTCCAGCGCGGAGCGGGGGCGTCCCATGGCGAGCAGGGCGTTGCAGACCCGGGTGGTGGCGATCCCGGCGAGCAGTTGGTCGTCGGCGCGTTGGGCGACCGCGATGGAGCGGTCGGCGGCCAGCCAGGACAGGTCACACTCCCCCAGCTTGCGCAGCACCGAGGAGGCGATCTGATAGACCTGCCCGAGCAGGTTCGCGGCGCGTCGGGCCTGTTCACCGCCGTACGCGGCGTCGGCCGCCTGGGCGTCGCGCAGCAGCTTCGGCAGCGCCCGGGTCAGCATGCCGTAGCGGCCGTACTGGTAGGTGAGCCAGGCGTGGGTGACGGCCTTGCCCATGTCGGCGAGCGGCGGCGGGTCCGGCTTCGCGTCGAAGTAGGCGCTGATCGAGTCGTACCGTTCCAGGGCGGCCCGGATCTCCTCGACCTCGACCTGGTCGATGCAGTTCATCGTGTCGGTACGCCGCTCAGGGTCCTTGCCGAGCAGCAGCTGCACGTCGATCTGGAGGATGTCGGCGATCTCGTAGAGCACGGAGAACTTGTCCAGCCGCCGTACGCCGCGCTCGATCTTGTCGACCCAGCTCTTGGACTTGCCCAGTCGGTCGGCGAAGACCTGTTGCGACATCTTGCGTCGCCCGCGCCAGTAGGCCACCCGCCGCCCGATGGGCAGTTCGTCCATGTCGCCAGTCCTCCCCTTGCTGCTGGAGCCCTGGCCAGGAGCCGGGGGCTGATCCGCAGGTGCGGCCATCCATCCGTACGTCAGGTTTTCGCTGGTCGCACTGCTTGTGCGTCAGCCGTACGGCCGATCCTCGTACTTTTCGTGCAAGTTGCATCGGCCACTTTGTCAAATAAACGATCGCCGACCACGGCAGTGACGCTGTTCGACGTATGTGCTGGTGCCGGTCGGCCCGGCGAGGGGAGATGGCACCAATGTGGGGGAATGTCGCACCGAGCGTGGCACGACTGTCGCCGTTGGAGCGGGTCCGGCTGCGCCGCGTCGCGGTGCGGTACGCGCTGCACGGCTGGGAGGTGACCCCCGGCGCCTGCCTGGCGCGCAGCCGCTTCGTCTGCGGCCGGGCCGGTTGCCCGACGGTCGGCTGCCACCCCGCGTTGGAGGACTGGGAGCACGCGGCCAGCGCCGACCCGGCCCGGGTGGCCACCTGGTGGCGGTCCCGCCCGCACGGCATCCTGCTGCCCACCGGCCGCGCGTTCGACGTGCTGGAGGTCGCCGCCCACCTGGGCCGACGGGTGCTCGACGCGGTCCGGTCGCACCCGGTCGGTCCCGGCGTGCGCGGACCGGTGCTGGTCACCCCGATCGGACGCTGGATGTTCCTGGTCCGCCCCGGTGACCCGCTGCGCCCCGAGCTGGAGCACTGTTTCCACGTGGTGCGGCACGGGCCCGGATCGTGGGTGCCGGCCCCACCCACCCGGCTGCCCGAGGGGCCGGTCCGCTGGGCGGTCGCGCCGGAGCAGGCCCGCTGGCAGCTCCCCGACTCGTACCTGGTGCAGAACACGCTCGTCGACGAGTTGCGGGCCACCGGCGTCACGCTGACCTCCGCGCTGGTCCCGGGCCACCTGCCGCTGCCCCGGCGCGGCCGCTGAGCCGCCCGCCGGTGCCTCGACGGGGTCGCTGAGCCGCGCCTGACGACTCGGTGGGGTACCAGACAGCGACGCCCGGCGGGAATTGCTCGTTGAGCACCACGACGGCGCGCCCGCGCCGGGAGCGGGGATCCGATGTCCACCGACCACACGGAGCAGCACCAGGGCGGGGCCGAACCGCCTCGCCGGCACCGGCCCGGACGCCGCTGGGCGGCCACCCGACCACCGGGTTCACGCCCCGGACGTCCCCGGCCGCTCGGCTCCCGGCCCGCGATCCTGCACCGACCGGCCCGCTGGCCCTGATCGCCCGTCCCACCGGTCAGTCGGCCAACGGCAGGTCGGTGGAGCGCAGGCAGCGGGCGTCCTCGGTGACCACCGCGTGCCGGTGCCCCGGCAACCGGTCCACCCAGCCGATGCCGGTCACCCCCATGGCCAGCGCGGCGGTCGAGTACGCGTCGGCCAGCCCCAGGTCGTGCCCGACCACGGTCACCGACCGCAGGCCCTTCGCCGGTGCGCCCCGCCGGGGGTCGCGCACGTGGTGACCGCGTTCGTAGACCCCGGAGGTGGCCACCGCCAGGTCGGTGCCGGTCAGCACCAGGCAGACCGCCGACGGGTCCCACGGGTGCCGCACCCCGATCCGCCACGGTCGCCCGGTCGACGAGCGACCGCGCACCCGCACGTCCCCACCGGCGTTCACGCAGTGGTTGACCGCACCGGCGGCGAGCAGCCGGTCCGAGGCCACCTGGGCGGCCCAGCCCTTGACGTACCCGGACGGGTCGAGCCCGCCGGTGGCGTACGCGTCGAAGAAGCCGTCGGTGTCGCCCCACAGGTCGGCGCAGCGTTCCAGCACCCGCCGCAGGTCCGCCGACGCCTCGGAGAGCAGCAGCTCACCCCGCTCGAAGCGGCACACCTCGCTGTCCGGGAGATAGGTGCTGAACCGCGCGTCCACCTCGCGCAGCCAGCCGAACACCTCGTCGGCGAGGCGGGTCAGCTCGGCGGCGGGCAGGTCGTCGGCGATGTCCAGGCTGATCGGCGTACCCATGACGTGCTCGACCCGGCGCAGGCCGGGGCGGGTCGCGGTGCCGGCGGCCATCAGCGGGCCCGGTCGATCGCGGCCTGGAGGGACTGTCGGTAGGACTCGCTCGTCGCGGTCGCCCCGGAGACGGTGTCCAGGTCGGCGCTCTGCCGCGCGACCACCAGCCCCGCGACGCCGCTGTACCGGCTGTCGACCAGGTCGCTGCGGTGCTCGGACTGGGCGGTCCGTTCCGGCAGTTCCAGCGCCGTGGCGTCGACGATGCGGCTGCCGTTCACGGTGATGCGGACCTGCACGTTGCCGAACTCGTTGCCGACCACCGGCCCGGTGACGTTCCGGGTGGTGGGCCGTGGGGCGGCGGTGGTGGTGCGGGGGGCCGAGGGGGTCCGGGCGGCGTCGGACGGGTCGGTACGCCTCGCCGGGGCCTCGGTGCTGCGTGCGGGCTTCGGTGACCGGGAGGCGCGGGGTTCACGGCTCGGCGCCGCCGACTCGACGTCGACCTGCGGCGGGGGCCCGTCCGTGGTCGGTGCCGTGCCGGGCGGTGGCTCCTGGGCGACCTGGCCGGTGCCCGGGGCGGCCTTGAGCACCACCATCGCGGTGGTGCTGGCGGCCAGGCCGGTGATCGCGAACAACGCGCGACGCATCGGGGTGGTACTCCTCTGCCTAGAGCTCGAAGGTGCCGACGTGGATCTGGCGGCGTGGGACGCCGACCCGGCGCAGCAGCCGCCGGCTCTGCTCGACCAGGCCGGGCGGGCCGCAGAGGTAGACGTCGCGTCGGGCCACGTCCGGCACCAGCCGGCGCAACCCGTCCGGCGACATCACCTGACGCGGGCCGGGGTCGTCGCGGGAACCGACGACGTACCAGATCCGCACGCCCCGGGCCTGGGCCAGCCAGTCCAGTTCCCGGTGCAGCAGCACGTCGGCCGGGGTGCGGGCCCGGTAGATCAGCGCCGCGCCGGGCGGCAACTCCTCCAGCATCGCCCGCAGCGGGGTGATGCCACTGCCACCGGCGATCAGCAGCGCCTGCTCGCGGACCCGGTGCGCGGCGGTGAAGGTGCCCGACGGTCCCGCCGCCCAGACCCGTACGCCGGGGTCGAGGTCACGCAGGTCCCGGGTGTACGCGCCGACCACCTTGACGGTCAGCCGCAACCAGCGGCCGTTGGCGGCGGCGGAGACCGAGAACGGGTGCGACTGCCACCAGCAGCCCCGGGTCAGGAAACGCCAGCGGAAGAACTGCCCGCCGAGCAGGTCCAGCCGGTCCAGCCGGGCGCCGGTCAGATAGATCGAGACGGTGTCCGGGCTCTCCGCCACCACGTCGGCGACCCGCAGCCGGTGCCGCAGGTTGAACACCATCGGCCCGACCAGCCGCCCCCACACCAGGGCGGCGACCACCAGCCCGTAGCAGGCGATCCAGCCGGTGCGGACCGGGCCGGGGCGGAACAACTGGGTGCCGTTGCTGAACTGGTGCGCGAAGCCGAGTAGCAGCACCGCGTACCCGGCCAGGTGGGTGGCGTGCCACAGCTCGTAGGGCAACGCCCGGCGTACCGCCCGGACGCTGGTCAGCCCAACCAGCACCAGCAGACCGGCGGCGGCGAACGCGGAGACCATGTCCTGGTACTCGCGCAGCATCACCCCGGCCTGGTCCAGCGGCGAGCGACCGGTCAGACCGCCGTAGCCGACCAGGACGAAGGCGGTGTGCGCGAGCACCGCGACCAGCAGGGTGACCCCGAGGTCCCGGTGCCACGCCGCGATCCGCTCGCCGCCGGCCACCTGTTCCAGCACCGGCAATCGGCTCATCATCAGCACCTGCACCAGCAGCAGGTAGCCGGCGAGCAGGCCGGTGATCTGACCGGCGGCGGTGGTTATCGCGGTGGCGTCGGTGAGCGAACCGGCCGGGGTGTCGAACCACCAGGGCAGCACGCTGGCGACCAGACCGACCAGGAACAGCCCGGTCAGCAGCCGCCGACCGGCAGGCCCGCGTCGGGTCGCCACCGGCAGCGACGGCGCGGGCGGACGACCGTCGGCGCGGGGCGGTGGCCCGGACCGGCGGTCGGCGTACGCGTGGTGGGTCACGCGTACAGCTTCATCGGGGCGTACTTCATCCGGGGGAAGATCTTGTCCACCTCCGCGTTGGTGAGCCCGAACCGGCCCTGGGCCACCGAGCCGTAGACGTTGAACATGTTGTTGTACTCGGGGACGTCTCCGGAGTCGAGTGCGTTCAATCCGTTCCAGGTGCCGAGCAGCGGACCGGCGAGTTTGCGGCCGGACAGGATGGTCACCACCCCGCCGTGCCCGTGGTCGGTGCCGCCGCTGTTGGAGGCGACCCGCCGCCCGAACTCGCTGGACACCATGACGGTCACGTCGTCGGCGGCGTCACCGAGGTCGGTGAAGAACGCGGCCAGCGCGGCGGCCAGTTCGTTGAGCCGTCGATAGAGCTGCCCGCCGTCACGGGTCCCCTGGTTCTCGTGGGTGTCGTACCCGCCCATGCCGACGGTGGCCACCCGGACGTTCGCGCCGCCCTTGATGAGCTGCGCGAGTTGCTGGAAGGCGAAGCCGACGCCGCGGTACTCCACGCCCTCGGCCGGCCGGTACGGCTCGGCGGAGAGCCGGCGCGCGGTGGCCAGCGCACCGAGCCCGGAGCGCACCGCCTCCTCGACCGGGTGGTTGATGCCGGTGAACAGGCCCCGGATCGCCTTCTCGGTGGCCTCCCGGTACCGCTCGTCACCGGCGAGGCGCAACGAGCCGACGCTGTTCAGCGAGATGGCCCCGTTGTTGCCGACCAGCGAGCGGGGCAGCGTGCTGCCGACACCGACGCTGCGGAACGCGGTGCCCTTGCCGAGCGCGTCGACCAGGCTGTCCAACCAGCCCCGCCCGCCGGTCTCGCCGGGCAGCCCGCCGAGGTTGCAGGCGTCGGCGGCCTGGAAGTGGCTGCGGGACAGCCGCTCGTCGGAGACGCCCGGGACGAAGCCGAGCTGCCCGGCGCGCAACCACCGCTCCAGCGGCCGGAACGCGCTGGTCAGCTTGAAGCCCCGGCCGAGCGCCAGCGAGTCGTCGGGCAGCAGCAGGTCCGGGCGGGCCCGGTCGAGCACCGGGTCGTCGTTCGGCGCGACCAGGCTGAGCCCGTCCAGGCCGCCGTAGAGGAAGACGTGCACGAGCGTGCCGGTCTTGGTGGCGGCGAACGACGCCGAGGTGGTCACGAACTGGGCGGTGGCCAGCGCGGTGGCGGTGGCGGCGGCACCGGCGACGAAGGTCCGCCGGGTCACCCCGCGTCCGTCCTGCTGGGCCTCCTCCAGCTCCTCCAGCCGCCGGTAACGGTCCGCCTCGGCGGCGTTCTCGGCGGCCACCACGTCGGCCTCGGCCCGTAGCAGGGCCTCGGCCGGGTTGTCGGCCAGTCGCCGCACGTCGGGGCATTCCGGGTGCAGGGGGTACGAGTACACGGGCTCCTCCATCGGGTGCCTCAGCGGAGGTGGTGCTGGGGGGAGGCGAGGATCGCCCGCGCGACGGCGGCGATCGCCCCGTCGAAGTTCGCGTCGACCCTCGTGCCGGCGGAGACCCCGGCCACGTCGAGGATCAGCGCCCGTTCCCGGTCGGACAGCTTCTGCCGGACCAGCCGTCGGGCCAGCGCGTCCACATACGCCCCGGCGGTGGCGGGCGGGTCGGCCACCAGCTTCTCCGGCCGGGTGTGGGTGAACACGGTGCGGTTGGCGGCGAGCAGCTCGTTCGCCTCGTTCCAGCCGTTGACCATCGTGCCCGCCGACGTCCACGCCACGTAGACGTCCGGGTAGCCGTCCGGGGTGGGCTGGCCCATCGGATGGTGGCCCAGCTCGCGCAGCTTGTCGGAGACCTGCCGCAGGCCACGCGCGTACGGGGTGCGGCGGTTGTCGCCGTTGTCGTGGTTCGGTGCCGCGTCCGGGGAGACGCCGAGGGTGCGGTACGTGGCGACCAGGTACTCCAGCGGGCGGCGTACCTTCTGCCCCACCGCCGCCCAGAACTCCGAGGAGCTGAACAACGTCATCAGCACCGGCTTGATCTGGCCATGGTTCGCGCCGTAGGTCTTGGCCAACCGGTCCACCAGGGACTTCGGCGGGGTGTCCGAGACGAACCGGACGGCCAGGTTCTGTGCCACGTACTTCGCGGTGGACGGGTGCAACGCGAGGTGGGTGAGGTACGCGTCGATCGCCGCCTCGGCCCGCTTCGGGTCCGCCGAGTCGTTGGCGTGGCGGAAGCCGAGGATCTTGACCTTGCCGACGTAGTGGCGGTCGGGGCGGAACACGTACGCGCCGTCCTGGACGCCCCGGCCGGTCTGGAGCAGCGCGGCCTGGCGGACGTCGGCCTCGGTGTAGCCGCCGTCGACACCGACCGAGTACAACTCCAGGTTCTCCCGGGCCAGGTTCTCGTTGACCGCGTCCGCCCGGGAGTCCACCTGGTTGAGATAGAGCAGCAGGGCCGGGTGCCGGTTGGCGGCCAGCAGCATCTGCGGGTAGCTGCCCAGCGCGTGCTTGCGGACCACGTCCCGGTCGAACGAGTTGCGGTATACCTCACCGCCGTCGAATTCGGCGGCGACGTGCAGGAAGTCGTTCCAGAAGTCGACCATCACCTCGAACAGTTGGCGGTCCGACCAGATCTGCCGGGCGACGGTGGCGTCCACCATCTCCCGCTCCGGTTGGGCGCCCCGCTCGTTGAGCTGGTCCCGCTGCTCGCGCAGTTCCTTGACCGAGAGGTTCAGGGTGGGCAGTTCGGCGAGCTTGAGTTCGGCCCGGGTCGGGGCGATCTTCTCCGGCTCCAGTTGCCAGCGCACCCAGCCGTCGATGCCGCGCTGCTTGATCTCGGCGAGCACGGCGGCGGTCGGCCCGAAGGTCAACCGGCGGGCCAGGTGCACCGCCGGGTCCTTGCTGAGCACCGTCTTGACGGTCACCTTGGTCTCCGCCGCGGCCTGCGCCGGGCCGGAGTAGACCCGACCGCCGGTGGGGGCGTTCTTCTTCAGCACCTCACCGGCGCGGGAGCCCATGTAGCTCTCGTTCTGCTCGGTGTAGGTGCGGACCGTGCTCGGCCGCTGCCCGCTGGGACGCGCCGGCGTACCGTCGGTCGTGGTGGTCCCGGTGGCGTCGCCGGCCACCGCCGCGCCGTCGCCGAAGAGGCCGCGCACCTGCGGCGTCATCGCCAGGGCCGCGCCACCGGCGACCACGGCGGCGGTACCGCCCAGCGCGGCCAGCGCCCGACGCCGGCCGACCCGCCGACCACCGTCGTCGTCACCGTCCGCATCGGGCGGTCCGCCCACCGGCATCGGCGGCACCCCGTGTCCGTCCGGCCCGATCCACTGCGGGCGACCGTCATGGCCGTACGGGTCGACCGGGTGCTGCCGGGGTGCGGCATACGGGTCGGCCGGGTGCTGCCGGGGTTGGGGGTGCGGGGGGACGTGGTGCGGCCGGGGTTCGGGATGCGGGTGGGGCTGGCGGGATCGGGGGTACGGGCGGGGGTCCTGTCCGCGTTCGTCGCGGCGGGGTGGCACATGCTGGTCGGCCATACACCGTTCCCGTTTCTACCCAGCGTCGCGCTCACGGCCGAGCGGGGGTGGTGAGGTGCGACGACTGCTGCCGGAGGGGGTTGCCCCGGCAAGGTAGTCAGCGGCATGTGACCCGACAAGACAGGCCGTCGGGCCCGCCCTGGGCGACTTAAGGCAACGCTCAATGCGAACGGATGTCGCCTCCCGCACCGGTCACCCGGGTACGCACCTCGCGAGCAGCACGGACGACCCGAGCCACTTACCGTACGTGACAATCCCACCTGCCCGGTCGACGTCGGACCGGTTCGACCCCACAGGCAGATTTAAGGCAGGACTAAGGCGGCGCTCAGGCGTCCGGACGCGCTCCCGCCGCCCTTCCTCCGCTCTTGCGCCGCGCTCCCGCCAGTGCGGGCGACCGGACCGGCCAAAGTAGGACCAGCAAGAGAGCGTGAGTCGTCTCCGCAGTGGGTATTCCGCCGCGCCGTTGCTGAACGCGTGAGGGGAAGGCACATGCTCAGCAAAGAGGACCAACGCCGTTTCGAGCAGATCACCCGCAATCTCCGGGAGAGCGATCCGGCGTTCTTCGCCCGGCTCGACAACCGCTCCCGGATGCGACGCGGCCGATTGCTGCTGTTGATGACCATCGTGTTGTGGGCGGCCCTGCCGGCCACGACCGTACTCGCCGGCCGACTGGCCGGGGCGGTGTACGCCGTCCTGCTGGTCGTCAACACCGCCCTGATGTGGCGGTACCGGCACCGCTGGGTCTGACCGGCGGTCCGTTCACTCGCCGAGCTGCCGGTACGCCTGGCGCAGACGCTCGGCCAGACCCGGCCCGCCGATCGCCGGTGCGGGTGCGCCGAGTTGCCGCAACAACAGGTCCGGCCGGCTCGCCAGGCTCGGCGGGCGGTCCGGCAGCGGCACCGGCGGCAACCAGAACCGGTCGACCGTCTCGGCGAGCGGCGGGGCCGGCAGATCGGTGAGGACCCGTGCCGCACCGGCCGCCGGGAGACCCGCGTCGCCGCCGGACGACCGGTCGGCAGCACCGTTCGCTGCGGGGCCGTCTGCCGTCGGGGTGCCTGCTGTCGGGGTGCCTGTTTGCCGGGCGGTGGCGGTCGCCCCGGGTGGTTCGCCGACGTGGACGGACCCGGTCGGGGTGCCGCGCAGCTCGCGCAGCCGGGCGAGCAGGTCGTCCCGGCTGCGGCCGCGCCAGTGCAGCAGGGCGAACGGGTCCGCGTCGAACGCCTCGGCCAGCAGATAGAACGTGGCCGCGAGGTGTTTGCAGGGCACCGCCGCGTCCGGGCAGGAGCAGTGCTGCTCCAGGTCGGTCACCGCAGCGGGGAACAGCGGTGCGCCGAGCGTGGCGAGCAACTCCTCCAGCTCGGCCGGCAGATCACCGGCGAGCAGCCGGGCGCTGAAGAACGCCTGGGCGGCCAACTCCGTCTCGATCCGCGTCCAGAGGCCGGCCGGAAACGGCGGGAACGCCACCCGGACCTGGTACGGCCGAGGTCGTGAGCCCTGCACCACCGCGTCCACGCGTCCGGGGTGGACGTCGAGGCGTACCACCTGCCCGGCTCGTGCGTACGCCCGGCCCCGGGTGAGCCGGGTGCCGAGCGCGAACGACTCCAGCACCTCCAGAAACCGCCGCGACCACCAGGACACCCCGATGGCGCCCCGGGTGCTGCGGGCGCGCAGCCCGCCGTCGACCCGACGCGGCGGACCGTAGTCGGCGAACCTGCCCTCGGTCACTCGGCCACCGCCCCGGCCTCCAACGCGAACAGCTCCCGCAACTGGGTGGTGGACAACTCGGTGATCCACTGCTCACCGGTGCCGACGACCGAGGCAGCCAGGCCGCGCTTCTCGGCGATCAGCGCGGCGACCTTCTCCTCCACCGTGCCGGCGCAGACGAACTTGCGGACCTGGACCCGTCGACGCTGCCCGATCCGGAACGCCCGGTCGGTGGCCTGGTCCTCCACCGCCGGATTCCACCACCGGTCGACGTGCACCACGTGGTTGGCGGCGGTCAGCGTCAGGCCCGTCCCGCCGGCCTTGAGGGAGAGCACGAACAGGGCGGGCCCGTCGTCGGACTGGAAGCGGGCCACCATCTCGTCCCGCTCGGCCTTGCCGACCCCGCCGTGCAGGAACAGCACCTCCCGGCCGAACCGGGCCGCCAGGTGACCGCGCAGCATCCCGCCGAACTCGGCGTACTGGGTGAACAGCAGCGCCTTCTCTCCCGCCGCCAGGACCTCGTCGAGGATCTCCGCCAACCGGGCCAGCTTGCCGGAGCGTCCGTCCAGCGGGGAACCGTCGCGCAGCAACTGCGCCGGATGGTTGCAGACCTGCTTGAGCCGGGTCATCGTGGCCAGCACCAGGCCCCGCCGCTCGATGCCGTCGGAGGACTCGATCCGGGCCATCATGTCGTCGACCACCACCCGGTAGAGCGCCGCCTGCTCGGCGGTGAGGTTGCAGACGACCTCCATCTCCAGCTTCTCCGGCAGGTCCGAGATGATCGACGCGTCCGTCTTGAGCCGGCGCAGCACGAAGGGGCCGGTGATCCGGCGCAGCCGCTCGGCGGTGTCGGCGTCGCCGTGCCGCTCGATCGGCTCGGCGAACCGCTTGCGGAAGGTCGCGGCCGGACCGAGCAGCCCCGGATTGGCGAACTGCATGATGGACCAGAGGTCGGCGAGCCGGTTCTCCACCGGCGTACCGGTGACCGCGAGCCGGTGCCGGGCGGGCAGCAACCGCACCGCCTCGGCCTGCCGGGTGGCGGCGTTCTTGATCGCCTGCGCCTCGTCCAGCACCACCCGGTGCCAGTCCACCCCGGCCAGGTCCACCGCGTCCCGCGCCGCCACCGAGTACGTGGTGAGCACCAGGTCCGCCTCCTGCGCGGCGGCACCGACGTCGTCGCCCCGCGCCCGCTGCGCGCCGTGGTGCACGTGTACGCGAAGCTCCGGGGCGAACCGGGCCGCCTCCCGCTGCCAGTTGCCCACCAGCGACATCGGGCAGACCAGCAGGGTCGGCCCGGCCTCGGCCGGGTCACCGGCCAGCAGGGCCAGCAACTGCACCGTCTTGCCCAGCCCCATGTCGTCGGCGAGCACCCCGCCGAGCCCCAGCGACTGGAGGAACGCCAGCCAGGCAAGCCCGCGCCGCTGGTACGGCCGCAGCGTGCCGTGGAACGACGGCGGCGGGTCCAGCGGCGTGAGCCGACGCTCCACCGACCCGGCGAGCAGGTCACCCAACGCCCCGTCGGCGGTCACCTCCAGCACCGGCAGAGCGTCCGGTTGCGTACCGTCGGCCAGCCCGAGCCGCAGCAGGTCGGCAACGGTCAGCTCGCCGGTGGACCGCAACAGGCGCAGACCGGCGGCGAGCCGCTTCGGATCCAGCTCGACCCACTGGCCGCGCAGCCGCACCAGCGGCGTCTTCACCTCGACCAGCCGGGCCAACTCCTCCTCGGTCAACGGATGGTCGCCGAGCGCCACCTCCCAGCGGTAGTCGACCAGGGCGTCCAGCCCGACCCGGTCGGTCGGGCCGCTGACCGTGCCGGGCGCGGCCCGCGAGCCCGCGCGCAGCCGCGCGCCCAACCGCGACGCGGGCCGCCGCCACCACGACGGCAGCAGCACCGTGAACCCGGCGGCGTGCAGCATCGGCGCACCCTCGCACAGGAACCGGTGTGCCCCGTCGGCGTCCAACTCCAGCGCCTCCGGGGTGGCGGTCCGCAGCGCCGTGTCCAGCTCCGGCCAGAGGCGGCTGGCCCGGCCCAGCTCGGCCAGCAACGTCTCCTGCGGATGGGCACCCGCGACGGTGCCGCCCCCGCCACGCCACACCTGACCGGCGTCGACGTGCAGACCCGACTCGTCGGCCGCGCGCAGCCCGAACTCCACCCGCCACCCGCCCGGGTCCGCCACCGCCGCCTCCAGGTCGAGCGGCACCACCGTCACCGGGCCGGACACCTCCTCGGTCAACGGCTCCACCAACCGGAAGCTCGCCCGTACCGTCCCGCCCGCGGCGTCCCGCTGCCAGGCGTCCAGCTCGGACCGGAGCAGGTCCAGCGCCGCCGGCTCGGCGGTGAACTCGCGGTGCGGCCCGGTCAGCGCGCCGAGCCAGGACGCCACCGCCGTGCCGGGGCGTACGCCCTTGGCCAGCGCGGTCTCCGGCAGCGCCGCCCGCACCGCCGCGTCGGTCACCACATCCAGCGCGTCCCCCAGATGTAAGGAAGGGCCCCCTGTTAACGCCTCCGGTAGAGCAGGGGACCCCTCTTCACTCTTACGCCGGGCGGTGCGCGCCGAGCCGCTCGTCCGGCGCCCCGGGGAACCGACGGCACCGCCGGGCCCCGGCAGGGCGGGCAGGTCCGTCTCGACCACCGCGCGGGCGACCGGCGGCAGGGCCAGCGCCAACGACCGCGCCCAGGCCGCGTCGGTGCCGGTGAGCAGCGGACGCCACACCGCACGCGCGGCTACGCCGTCTCCCGGTCGCCCGACGCCGGCCGCCGTCGACCCGGTCCGGGCAGTGGACCGTCGTCGGGCCTGGTGGGCCTGGTGGGCCTGGTGGGCCTGGTGGGCCTGGTGGGCCTGGTGGGCCTGGTGGGCCTGGTGGGCCTGGTGGGCCTCGCGGGCCGGGGAGGCCGGGTGAGGGGTCGGCGGGGCGGCGAGGCTGGGCAGGACGCGGCCCCGGCCGGCCAGGTCGACGGCGAAGGCGGCCACCTCGGCCAGGTGTCGCAGGGCGGCACCCGGTACGGCGGACACGCCGTCGAGGCCGCGTAGCAGCACCAGGGCGGCGTCCGGGCCGTACGCCAGCACGGGCACCCGCCAACCGGCCAGGGCGACCCGGCCCCGGGCCGGTGCCACGACGGTGGTCCGGACCAGTTCCGGCGAGTCCAGCGGCGAGCCGCCCCGGGTGGGCAGGCTCAGCAACGCGGTGCCGAGGTCGGCCGGTTCGGCGGCCTCGCCCACGACGGCGGTCAGCGCGGCGTGGTCGGCGGCGAACGGGTGCGGCCGTTCCCGGGGTGCCCGCCCCGGTCGGCGCGGTGCCTCCGGGTCCCGGGTGCTGTCCTCGGCCCAGACGGCGAGACCGCGACCAGGCAGCCACACCCCGTGCACGACCAGCACGCCACGCCCCCTCGTCGGGTAAGGAGGGGACCCCTGCTAACGCCTCCGGTAGAGGAGGGGTCCCCTGCTAACAACCGGGACAGCTTAGGCGCCACCGCACGGCTACCGTCGACGCCATGTACGACCTTCTGGTGATCGGTGGACTCGGTGTCGACGTACGGGTGCGGGTGCCCGGATTGCCGCTGCCGGTTCTCGACTCGGTCACTGTCGACCCGATCGACCTGCGGATCGGCAACACGGGTGCCGGGGTGCTCCTCGCCGCGCACGCGCTCGGGCTGCGGGTGGCGGTGATCGACACGGTCGGCGCCGACCCGGCCGGGGACGTGGTGCGCGCCGCGCTGGCCCGGACCGGCGTACCCGCCGTGCTGGCCGAGGACCCGGCCGGTACCCGCCGCTCGGTGAACCTGGTCGACCCCACCGGACGCCGGATGTCGCTGTACGACCCCCGGGCCTCGGACGGTCCCGCGCCGTTCCGCATGGAGCGGGTGGCGGCGCTGGTCGAGGACGCCACCCACGTCCATCTGTCGATCATGAGTTGGGTCCGGGACCTGCTGCCCGCCCTCGCCGACCGTCTGGCCGAGGGGGTGAGCAGCTCCACCGACCTGCACGACTGGGACGGACGCAACCCCTATCACCGGCCCTTCGCCGAGGTCGCCGAGTTGGTGCTGGTCAGCGGCGCGGCGCTGGGCGACCGGGCGGCGGCAACAGCCGCCACGTTCGCACCGCGCCCGGTGCTGGTCACACGGGGCGCCGACGGCGCGGAGCTGCATCTCGGCGGCCGCGTGCACCGGGTGCCGGCCGCCGTGCCGCCCGGCCCGGTGATCGACACCAACGGCGCCGGGGACGCCTTCGCCGCCGGGGTCGTCGCGGCCCGGTCGCGGGGTGCGACCTGGGCAGAGGCGGCCGGGTACGCGGCCCAGGTGGCCGCCGCAGCCTGCACCCACGACGGTATGGAGTACCCGCCCGGGCTGCTCCCCCTGCCCTGACGGCCGCCCGGCCGTCGGTGCCGCGCGCGTTGTCCGACCGTGGGCGACGGTCAGAGGGCGCCGGTGGTGCCGTCGGTGAGTTCCCGAAGGATGTCGGCGTGCCCGACGTGCCGAGCGGTCTCCTCGATCATGTGCACCAGGATCCAGCGCAGCGACACCTCACCGAGCTGCGGTTGCGGCACCACGTGGTCCAGGTCGAAGCGGGCCGCGATCTCCCGCGACCGGTCACACGTCCGCTCGTAGTCGGCGGCCAGGCTCTCCACCGTGTCCGCCTCGCTCAGGGTGAAGCTGGCCAGCGCCGCCTCCTCCGAGGTCGGGAACACCTCGCCCGGTGCCGGGTCGAGCAGGATGTGGAACCAGTTGCGTTCGATCTCGGTGAGGTGTTTGACCAGCCCGGCGACCGTGGTCGCCGAGGGCAGCAGCCGACGGGCCGCGTCGGCGTCGGCGAGGCCGCGCAGCTTGCGCAGCAGCACCGCCCGGTGGAAGTCGAGGAACGATTCGAGGATCTCCCGTTCGCCGGCCACCCGGTTGACGACCGGGCCGAGCGTCGGGTCTATCGCGATCTCCGCCATGACCGGACACTAGCCCCGTTCCGCCCCGTCGGCTGTCCCCCGCGCCCCGGCTATCCGCTGCACGGCGGCGGCGGGCGGGGCAGGATGGGCGCATGGCATCCTCGGTTGAGATCCCGCTGGTAGGTGGCGAGGCGGACGGACAGCAGGTCACCGTCGAGTTGGACCCCAACGGCCGTCCCCCGCTGACCCACCACCACCTGGGCTCGGGCGGCCTGGCCGGGGCAGACATCTACGAGCTGGAGTCGGTCGACGCCCAGAGCCAGCAGTGGCGCTACTGCTGGCGCGGTCCGGCCGTCTGATCCACCCGGCGCACGACGCGGCCCACCAACCGAACACACAGGTCAGGCGCCGACCTCGACCAGGGAACGGGTGCGCAGGCTCTCCAGCACCGACCGGGTGACCCGCGAGGTGCCCCGGGCCTCCTCGCAGACCTGGGCGACCCGCTGGGCGGTGGTCTCCCGCCGCTGGTCACGCTCGTCCCACAGTTGGTCGACCTCGGCCAGCAGCGGCCCCTCCACCTCCCGCTCCACGCCGCGCAGCGCCGGCACCCCGAGCCGCTGGGCCAGGTCGAAGACCTTTCCGGCGTACGGCAGGGGCAGGAACGGCGTACCCATCATCGCGGCGAAGATCAGGAAGTGCAGCCGCATGCCGACGGCCAGGTCGAAGTGGCGCATCAGCCCGAGTACCTGTTGCGGCGAGTAGGTGCCGTGCAGGATGCGTCCGCGTTCGGCGGCGATCATGTGCGAGAGCACCCCGTGCGAGTGCCGGATGTCGTCGCGCTCCATCGGAACGAACAGCACGTGCGCGTCGATCCGGTGCACCAGGAAGTCGCCGATCTGGGCCAGCAGCCGGTGGTAGCCGTCGACGTCGAGCCGTTCGGCGGCCCGACCGGGCTCCCGTACGCTCATGCCGACCAGCCGCTTGCCCGCCGGGACGCCCTCCTCGCGCAGCAGGTCCGCCGGGAAGTCCTCCGGTTCCAGCAGGAACGCCGGGTCGGCGGTGACGGTGATCGGGTTGAGCAGTCCGGCCTCCTCCAGCACCATCCGCGACTCCTGGTCGCGGACGGTCACCTGGGTGGCGCCGGCCAGCGTCTCCCGCACCATCCCGGTGTCCACCATCTCGCTGAGCGGACCCACCCCCACCGCGTACGTGAGCAGCGGGAGGCCGCGTTCCTGGGCGACCCGCACCACGCGCAGGTAGCGACGGGCCTCCTTGTCGTAGAGGATGCCGCCGCCGCCCAGGATGAGCAGGTCGAGCTGCGACAGCACCAGGGCGGAGTCGGTGCGGCTGACCCCCTCCCACGGCACCGCCTCGACGTCCGGGTGCGCCGCCGCGGTGTGCGCCGGGTTCCGTGAGAAGACGATGATCCGGGCGTTCGGCTCCTGTTCCCGCAGGTCGGCCAGCAGGCCGGTGAGGATGGCCTCGTCACCGAGGTTGCGCCCGCCGTACGAGCCGAGCACGCCGATGGTCAGTCCGGCACGCGTCATCCGTCGCTCCTCCCCAGGTGCGTCCGCATCGACGTCTTCCCGCTGCACCGGCGAACAGTCCTCGCCGCGCTGGGGGCACCGCCCGAGCGGCGATCGGGGTTCAGGAGGGCGCGGCGGACAACCGGGACACCAGGGCGACGACCACGTCGTCGGGGTCGAACCCGGCGTCGATCGAAGGGGTGAGCAGGTCGAGCAGCAGCCCGTCCACGGCGTAGCGCAGCAGGGCCACCTCGAACGCGCCGCCGGGCAGCCCGGCGGCCAGTTGATGTGCGACGTCGTCGCGGTAACCCTGCCGCAGGGTGGCCCCGAGGATCCGGGCCAGGTCGGGCCGACGGGCCGCCTCCAGGCGCAACTCGATCAGGGCACGGGTGAGTTCCGGCTGCCGGGTGGTCCGCTCGACGATGTACCGGACGTAGTCGGTGAGCAGCGCCGTGGAGGGCTCCCGGGCGGCCAGTCCGGCCACCACCGTCTCGTCGGGGGCGAAACGCTCGAAGATCCGCTCGCCTAGCGCGCCGAGCAGGGCGTCCCGGGAGCGGAAGTAGTTGGAGGCGGTGCCGACCGGTACGCCCGCCTCGGTGTCGACGGCCCGGTGGGTGAGCCCCCGCGCGCCCTGCGCCGCCAGTACCCGCAGCCCGGCGTCCGCCAGGGCCGCCCGTCGCTCGGGGTTGCGTGCCATGGGGAACACCCTAGCAACAACCACGACAGGTGTTGTAGTTTGGCGACAACCACAACATCCGTAGTGATTGGAGTACCGGTTTGCGATCGCTCGTCTACTACGTCGCCAGCACGATCGACGGCTTCATCGCCGCCCCCGACGGGGCGTTCGACTTCTTCGGCCCCGACCCCGAGGTGGCGCAACACCTCGCCACGCACTGGCCGCAGACCTTCCCGACCTTCGCCCACGCACAGCTCGGCATCGACAGCCCGCAGGGCCGGTTCGACACCGTCCTGATGGGCCGGGCCACCTACGAACCAGCCCTGAAGCTCGGCATCGCCAGCCCGTACGCCCACCTGAAGCAGTACGTCTTCGCCCGTTCGCTGCCGCCGTCGGACGACCCGGCGGTGGAGATCGTCTCCGACGACGCCGTCGCCTTCGTCCGCGGCCTCAAGCAACAGTCCGGCGGCGACATCTGGCTCTGCGGCGGCGGCCAGCTCGCCGGCCAACTGCTGCCCGAGGTGGACGAACTGATGGTCAAGGTCAACCCGATCGTCGCCGGTAGCGGCATCCCGCTCGCCGACCGCTCGTTCGACCTGCAGCACTTCACCCTGGTCGACGCCACCCCCATCGGCGCGGGCGTGGTCATGCTGCGCTACACCCGGTAAAGAGGGCTGGCCGGGCAAGTCGGCGAGGTGTCGGCGGCGCGGTCAGTCCGGGGTGTTCAGGGCGTGGGTGAGGAACGGGAGCACCACCGCCGGCAGGGCGGGCGAGTCCACGATGTCGTAGTGGGTGAGCCCGGGAAGGACGGCCAGACGGGCGTCCGGCCGGTCGCTGCCGTCCCAGCCGGCGTCACGGTGGCCGCCGCCGAGCAGGCCGAAGAACTCCACCATGTGCGCGGGACGGATCGAGTCGGCGTCGGCGAAGACCAGCAGGGTGGGCGTGGTCAGCGTGGCCACCTCCGCCGACCAGTCGTACTCGCGGCGCAGCAGCTCACCGGTCCTCGCCCAGAGCTTCGGCCAGTCCTCGGGACGGGGCGCGACCTGCCGATAGAGCTCGTACGCGGGGATGCCCCGCATCCGCTCGCCCGCCGCCTCGTCGGGCTCCGGCATCCCGGCGAGCACCTCCGGGAACCAGCCCTGACGCCGGCACGGCGCGGAGACCACCACCAGTCGGCGGAGCATCTGCCGGTGCTGGACCGCCATCCGCAGGCCGACCCCGCCGCCGAGAGAGAAGCCCAGCACGTCGACCGGGCCCAGGCCCAGGTGACCAATCAACGCGGCCACGTCGTCGGCCATCGACTCGTACCGCATCGGACGGTCGACGTCGGCGGTGCGTCCGTGACCCGGCAGGTCGACGCTGATCACCCGGCGGCGCTGCGCCAGCGCGGGCCGGATCGCGGCGAAGGTCTCCACCGCGCCGAACCCGCCGTGCAGCAGCACCAACGGCCGCCCGGTGCCGTGTGTCTTGTACCAGAACCGCACGTCGGCGACCTCGGCGTAGCCCACTCGCGCCCCTCCCTGTCCGCGTCGGCACCGACCCGACGACGACGGTACGCGGCACCCGTCCGGCTCGGCTCCGATTGCCCGAGACCGCACCCTGTCATCACGCGGTCGACGAGTGATCCGCCCGCGCCCGCGCCCGGCTGGTGCTCGGGACCTGGTCGACACCCCGTTGGGCGCCTGTCGAGCTGAGAGCGTTGACGGATCGCGTGGGATGGTCCCGGCCTGCGGCGCCCCGCGCCCGGAGGTGCGATAGCGCAAACGGTTCAGCTCGACAGGCGCCGAACTAGGAACCAAGGAGGTCGCCGCCGACGTGCATTCTCGTATCCGAACCGCACGTCGGCGACCTCGACGTCTGCCTAACGGGCCCAGCGCTCGGCCGGTCTGTATTCAGAGCGCCGGGTTCGCCGTAGACGACGACGCGTGTCCGCCCATACCGTCACGGTTCGGAGAGTCCCGGTGTGTTGTCGCCGCGCTGCTCTGCCGTACGGCGATCCGAGCGAGCGACTTTCGTCCATCGCTCATTCCGCATAGCCGGCCGGAGCACGAACCAATAGAACAAGGGCGTCCACACCAGCGCCCAGACGACGTACAACACCACCGGGTGATCACTACTGGGGGCCAGCAACACGAATAGAAGGCCCCCTGCCAGGCCACAAGCAACCGCCGTCACTACACCCCGCCACCGGCTCACATCCAGAACATATACCTCGATCTCGATCGTCACCATGGACGTTCATGCGCCGTCGCTCGTCACGCGGCCGGCTCGCAACCGCCGATACGGACTCGGCCCGGAGAACTGGTCTCCGGGCCGTCGTTCGATCTGGTGGGCGCGGCAGGTTTCGAACCTGCGACCCCTCGCTTGTAAGGCGAGTGCTCTCCCGCTGAGCTACGCGCCCGGGACACCGTCCGGCCGAGCCGGCGGGTGGCAAGCCTACCCTGCCGCCCAACGGCCCGGACGGACGGTTACCACCGTTCGGGACGGGTCAGGCGCTGGCCTCGGCCAGGGCCTTGCGCCACCCGTGCTGGTCGCGCGGTTCGCCCGGCATGTTCATCTCGGCGAACCGGACCACACCGTTCTTGTCGATGACGAAGGTGCCCCGGTTGGCGATGCCGGCGACCTCGTTGAAGACGCCGTAGGCCTGGGCGACGGCACCGTGCGGCCAGAAGTCCGACAGCAGCGGGAACTGGTAGCCCTCGCGGTCCGCCCAGATCTTGTGGGCGTACACCGAGTCGACGCTGACGGTGAGCACCTGGACGTCGTCGCTGACGTACTCGTCGAGGTTGTCCCGCACCTCGCACAGCTCGCCCTGGCAGATGCCGGTGAAGGCCAGCGGGTAGAAGACCAGCAGGACGGTACGCCGGCCACGGAAGTCGGCGAGCCGTACCTCCTGGTTGTTCTGGTCCTTCAGCACGAAGTCCGGCGCCTCGGCACCAACCTCGATCGGCATGCGAGCTCCTTCGGGAGTCAGGTCGGGTCGGCCTCAGCCTGTCACACCGCTGAGCAGGGTCACTTCTTGCCCTTGGCGCCTCGGCGCAGCACGAGACGCGCCCCGCTCCAGTCCTTGCCGGCGTTGATGGTGGAGGTCTGTTGCAGGCCCGCAGTCGGTGCCGACTCGGCGACCTCACTCGGTTCCACGTGCCCGTCACGGCCGGCCTTGGGCGTCAACAGCCACACGACCCCGTTGTCGGCCAGGGGGCCGAGGGCGTCGACGAGGAGTTCGAAGAGATCACCGTCGCCGTCGCGGTACCACACCAGCACCGCGTCGACCACCTCGTCGGTGTCCTCGTCGACCAGATCACCACAACGGTCGGTCAGGGCGTCCCGGAGATCGGAGTCGACGTCGTCGTCGTAACCCATCTCCATGACGACCATCCCCGGCTCGATGCCGAACCGGTCCGCCAGGCTGCGTACCCCGTCGGCAGCCTGACCAGCGGTCGCGCTCACTGTCGCGTGCCTCCTCATCTCGTGGCGAGTTCGCGGCGTCCCCTCGAACGCCGTCAGGCAAAGTCCACACAGTTGTGCCCTCCGGCGCAAGTGGCGCACCGGGTGGAACGAAATTTACCGTGCCAGCAGCGTACGGGCACCCTGGGTGATGGCCTCCTCGGACACCAGGACCTGACGGGAAGCCGGACCTAATGGTACAAATGAGTCAACTGCTGCCACCCGTCGTGCCGCACCGACATAACCGGCATCGACCAGGGCGGCCAGCACTCCCTCACCCACCCCGCCGGAGCGCCGGGTCTCGTCCACCACCAGCACCCGGCCGGTCGCGGTGGCCTCCCGGATGAGATCGGCCACCGGCAGCGGGGCCAGCCAGCGCAGGTCCACCACACGGGTGCCGACGCCCTCGTCGGCCAGCGCCGAAGCGGCCCGCAACGACATCCGTACGCCGTTACCGAACGTGATGATGGTGACGTCCTCGGCCGAGCCGACGCCGTACACCCGGGCCCGCCCGACCGGCACGTGTGCGCCCGCCCACGCGCCCGGCTCGGCGTACCCGGCCAGCCACTCCCCGTCGCCGTCGGTGTAGAGGTCGCGGGTGTGGTAGAGCCCGATCGGCTCCAGGAACACACAGACACTGCCGTCCACCGCCGCGCTCGCCAGGCAGGTCCGCAGCATCGCCGCCGCGTCGTCCGGTCGCGCGGGTACGGCGACCACCAGCCCGGGTACGTCGCGCAGCACCGCCACCGAGTTCTCGTTGTGGAAGTGCCCGCCGAAACCCTCCTGGTACGCCAGCCCGGCCACCCGCACCACCATCGGGTTGCGCAACGCGCCCTGCGAGAAGAACCTCATCGTGGCCGCCTCGCCACGCAACTGGTCCTCGGCGTTGTGCAGGTACGCCAGATACTGGATCTCGGGCACCGGCAGCATCCCGGCCAGCCCGGCACCGAGCCCCAGGCCCAGGATCGAGGTCTCGTCGAGCAACGTGTCGAAGACCCGGGCGACACCGAACCGGTCCCGCAGGCCCTTCGTCACCCCGTACACCCCGCCCTTGGCGGCGACGTCCTCGCCGAAGACGGCCATCTGCGGATGGTCGAGCAGCCCGTCGGTGAGCGCGGCGTTGATGCTCTGCGCCAGCGTCAGCGGGCCGACCAGCTCCGGCGGCTTGCCGCCGAACGCCTCGACCCGCGCGCCCGCGCCCGGACCGGCCGCCCGGTCGCCCGCCTCGGCCACCGCACGGGCCACCCGCAGCGGTCGGCGGGGCGCCAGCGGGGCGACCACCTCGGCCGGGCTGGCCAGCTTCGGCTCGTCGAGCACCCCCTCGGCCAGCCGACGGATCCGCCAGCCGATCTCGTCGTAGCGGTCCAGCAGTTCCGCGCCGCTGGCCAGGCCCGCCTCGACGAGTCGTCGGGCGGTGGCCACCAGCGGATCCCGGTCGAGGTCGGCACGGATCTCCCCGGCCGACCGGTACGCGCTCTCGGCGTCCGCGCCCGCGTGCCCCATCAACCGCACCGTGGTCAGGTGCAGGACGGCCGGACGCCGGTGCCGCCGTACCCAGGCCGCCGCCTCGACCGCCACCTCGTACGTCTCGACCAGGTCCGTGCCGTCGGCGGCGAAGTACCGCACCCCCGGCTTCGACCGCAGCGCCGTCGCCACCCAGCCCTGCGGGGACCGCAGGCTCAGTCCCAGACCGTTGTCCTCGCACACGAACAACACCGGGATGCGCAGGCCGGTGTGGTCGTACCAGCCGGCGGTGTTGAAGGCGGCGGTGGCGCTGGCGTGGTTGATCGAGGCGTCCCCGAACGAGCAGACCACGATCGCGTCGGGTGCCCACGTCGCCGCCGGCGTCTCCCCCGGCCAGGTCGGCTCCTGCCGCGTCTCCAGCCGACGCAGCCGCTCCACCGCGAGGCCCATGCCGACCGCCCGGGGCAGGTGCGAGGCGACCGTCGAGGTCGTCGGCACGACGGCGAGGTCGGCCCGACCGAAGACCTTGTGCCGGCCCCCGGCGATCGGCTCCTCCCGCGAGGCCACCATCCCGCGCAGCACGTCCCGGGCCGCGTCCGCGTACCCCGGGTCCACCGCCCGCGCGCCAACCGACCCGCCACCCGCCGTCCCCGGCACCGCAGCGCCCTCGGCGGGTTCGGCACCGCCGGCCGGGTCGACATCATCCGCGGGCGCTTCGACCTCCTCAGCCGGTTCGACATCGTCCTCGGTCGGTACGGTGCCCTCGGCCGAACCCGGATCGCCGTCCACCGGTGTGGTGCCCTCGGCGCGTCCGGGGTCGCCCGTCGCGCCGACGGTCGACGGAGGCGGCGTGGCGAACGCGTTCGCGGTTCGGCCGTCGCCGCCTCCGGCCGGGTCCGCGTCGGACTTCCGGTCGGTGTCGGGCTCCGCGTTGCGGGCGACCTGAGCGGCCCGTACGCAGTAGAACGCGCCGGAGCGGTAGTGCAGCAGGGCCGGGTCGGTGGGGCGCAGCGCCGCAGCGACCCCGGCGTTGCCTTCGTGCCCGGCCGAACCGATCGTGTAGTAGCCCTCACCGAAGCTGCGGAGCCAGCGCCCGGCGAGGTCGAGTTGGCGGCTGGTGACCTGGGCGTCGAAGAGGTCCAACAGCTCTGCGCCGGTCAGCGTGGCACCGTCGGCCACCGGCTGTGCCGGGTCGGCGCGGCGCCCCGGCGCGGCGAGGGCGGCCAGGGCCTCCCGGAACCGGTCGTCGAGATCCTGCGGGGTGGTCACGTCCGACAGCATTACCGACCGAGGCACGCCTCGCCCACCCGACCGACCGGCCTCAGACGCCGAACTGCTCCGGGCAGCCGCCGTCGGAGACCTTCCAGACCAGCTCGCCGAGGACCGCCAGCTCCTCCGTGCTGAGCCCGGCCAGCAGTCGTGAGTCGGACAGCACCTCGTGGACCCGGTCCCGCATCCGCCGGCCCGCCTCGGTCACCACCAGCGTCCGCTGCCGCCGGTCGGCCGGGTCGGCGCGGCGCTCCACCAGCCCGGCCCGCTCCAGCTTGTCGACCAGCGCGGTCACGTTGGACCGGTCGCAGCGCAACTGCCCGGCCAGTTCGCGGGCGGGCAGCGGGTGATCCGGGTCCAGCTCGTACAGTGCGCGGGCGACCGCCGGAGTCAGCCCCAGTGCGGCGATCTCGGTGTCCTGGTGGTGCCGCAGGGCGGCGGCCACGTGCATGATCCGCCGGACCGTGTCGCCGGCCACCCGGGAGCGGTCGGCCCCACCCGGGCCGACCAGGGTGACGGGTGGTCGCAGCATGGTCGGATTCTACGTTCCGGCCGGATTCGGGCAGCTCCGCCGTTACGCCGGCGTGGTGGTCAGCCGGGCAGGAAGGAGAAGCGGACCTGTCGGCTGGTGTTGTCGCCGTTGGTGTCGACCAGGCAGACCGACTGCCAGGTGCCGAGGGCGAGCCGGCCGCCGAGCACGGGCAGCGTCGCGTAGGGGGCGACGAAGGCGGGCAGCACGTGGTCGCGGCCGTGCCCGGGCGACCCGTGCCGGTGCTGCCACCGGTCGTCGGTGGGCAGCAGAGCGTCCAGCGCGGTGAGCAGGTCGTCGTCGGAGCCGGCGCCGGTCTCGATGACGGCCACCCCGGCGGTGGCGTGCGGCACGAACACGTGCAGCAGTCCGTCGCCCTGCCCGGCGAGGAACTGCTCGGCCTCGGCGGTGATGTCCCGGACGGTCGGCCGGGAACCGGTCCGGATGCTGATCACCTCACTACGCATACCCCTCATTCTGCCCGGTTACGAGATCTTGTACCGGCGCGCTCGGGAGCGTTTCCTGGCAAGATCGTCTACGACCCGTCGCGGCCTGCGCGGCGACCTGAAGTTACTGGTCGGTACGTGTGTCGAGCGTCGCCCTTGCGCCGGGTGGACGTGACGGCGAGTGCCACGACGGGGCAGGATGGCGCTAGAGACCTATCCCACACACAACCGAGGGAACGCCTGTGGCTACGGAACGCAAGCGCCCGGTGATCACGGCCGGACTGCCGAGCCAGCTTCCGGACATCGACCCTGAAGAGACCAGCGAATGGGTCGAGTCGCTCGACGGTGTCATCGATGATCGTGGCACCAAGCGGGCGCGTTACGTGATGCTGCGCCTGTTGGAGCGCGCCCGTGAGCGCCAGGTCGGCGTACCGTCGCTGACCACCACCGACTACCTCAACACGATCCCGCCGGAGCGCGAACCCTGGTTCCCGGGTGACGAGCACATCGAGCGCCGGATCCGGGCGTACGTGCGGTGGAACGCGGCGATGCTGGTGCACCGTGCGCAGCGTCCCGAGATCGGCGTCGGCGGGCACATCTCCACCTTCGCCAGCTCGGCCTCGCTGTACGAGGTGGGCTTCAACCACTTCTTCCGGGGCAAGAACCACCCGGGTGGCGGCGATCAGCTCTTCTACCAGGGGCACGCCTCCCCCGGTATGTACGCCCGGGCGTTCCTCGAGGGCCGACTGAGCGAGAACCAGCTCGACGGCTTCCGGCAGGAGCTGTCGCACCCCGGTGGCGGTCTGCCGTCGTACCCGCACCCCCGGCTGATGCCGGACTTCTGGGAGTTCCCCACCGTCTCGATGGGGCTCGGCGGCCTGAACGCGATCTACCAGGCCCGGTTCAACCGCTACCTCCAGCACCGGGGCATCAAGGACACCTCCGACCAGCACGTCTGGGCCTTCCTCGGCGACGGCGAGATGGACGAGCCGGAGACCCTGGGCGCGATCGGCGTGGCCGCCCGGGAGGAGCTGGACAACCTCACCTTCGTGATCAACTGCAACCTCCAGCGCCTGGACGGTCCGGTCCGCGGCAACGGCAAGGTGATGCAGGAGCTGGAGGCGTTCTTCCGGGGCGCTGGCTGGAACGTCATCAAGGTGGTCTGGGGCCGGGAGTGGGACCCGCTGCTCGCCGCCGACACCGACGGCGCGCTGGTCAACCTGATGAACACCACGCCGGACGGCGACTACCAGACCTACAAGGCGGAGTCCGGCGCGTACGTCCGGGAGCATTTCTTCGGTCGGGACGCGCGGACCCGCAAGATGGTCGACGGCCTGAGCGACGACGAGATCTGGAACCTCAAGCGGGGCGGGCACGACTACCGCAAGCTCTACGCGGCCTACAAGGCGGCGACGGAGCACACCGGGCAGCCGACGGTGATCCTGGCCAAGACGATCAAGGGCTGGACGCTCGGTCAGCACTTCGAGGGCCGCAACGCCACGCACCAGATGAAGAAGCTGACGCTGGACGACCTCAAGATGTTCCGCGACCGGCTCTACCTGGACATCCCGGACTCGGCGCTGGAGGACAACCCGTACCTGCCGCCGTACTACCGGCCGGACGAGAAGTCCGACGAGATGCAGTACCTGCACGAGCGGCGCAAGCAGCTCGGCGGCTACCTGCCGAGCCGGCGGACCAAGGCCAAGACCCTGGCCATTCCCGGCAGCGAGCGCTTCGCCGACGTCAAGCGGGGTTCGGGCAAGCAGAAGGTGGCCACCACGATGGCCTTCGTCCGGCTGCTCAAGGACCTGATGAAGGACAAGCAGTTCGGCAAGCGCTGGGTGCCGATCATCCCGGACGAGGCGCGCACCTTCGGCCTGGACTCGATCTTCCCGACCGCCAAGATCTACTCGCCGCACGGCCAGCGGTACACCTCGGTCGACCGGGAGCTGTTCCTGTCGTACAAGGAGTCGACCACCGGTCAGATCCTGCACGAGGGCATCAACGAGGCCGGTTCGGTCGCCTCGTTCACCGCCGCCGGCTCGTCGTATGCCACGCACGACGAGCCGATGATCCCGATGTACATCTTCTACTCGATGTTCGGGTTCCAGCGCACCGGCGACGGTTTCTGGGCGGCGGCCGACCAGATGGCCCGTGGTTTCGTACTCGGCGCCACCGCCGGTCGCACCACGCTCAACGGTGAGGGCCTCCAGCACGAGGACGGCCACTCGCTGCTGCTCGCGGCCACGAACCCGGCCGTCGTCGCGTACGACCCGGCGTTCGCGTTCGAGATCGCGCACATCGTGGAGAACGGCCTGCACCGGATGTACGGCGAGGAGCAGGAGAACATCTTCTACTACCTCACCATCTACAACGAGCCGATCCACCAGCCGGCCGAGCCGGAGGGCGTGGACGCCGAGGGCATCGTCAAGGGCATCTACCGCTACGCGGCGGCCCCGACGGTGGAGGGTGACGCCCCCCGGGCGAACGTGCTCGCCTCCGGCACCGGCATGCAGTGGGCGCTCAAGGCGCAGCAGTTGCTCGCCCAGGACTGGGGGGTGGCCGCCGACGTCTGGTCGGTGACCTCCTGGACCGAGCTGCGGCGGGACGCGGTCGAGTGCGAGGCGTACAACCTCCTGCACCCGGGCGCGGAGCAGCGGGTGCCGTACATCCAGCAGAAGCTGGCCGACGCCGACGGGCCGAAGGTCGCGGTCAGCGACTGGATGCGTGCGGTGCCGGACCTGATCTCCCGCTGGGTGCCGGGCGACTGGACCTCGCTGGGCACCGACGGCTTCGGCCTGTCGGACACCCGGCACGCGCTGCGCCGGCACTTCCGCGTCGACGCCGAGTCGATCGCGGTCGCCACGCTGCGGCAGCTCGCGCTGCGTGGCGTCGTACCCGCGCACGTACCGGCCGAAGCGGCCAAGAAGTACGCCATCGACGACGTGAACGCCGCCCCGGTCGGCGAGACCGGCGGCGACAGCTAGTACCGCACGCACTGAAAGAGGGCCCGGCGCATAGCGTCGGGCCCTCTTTCGCGCTGCGCGGGGGGTGCGTGAAAGGAAGGGTCCCCTGCTAACGCCTCGTGTATAGCAAGGGCCCCTTCCTAACACACGTACCCGCACCACGAGCGCCGAGAACGGCGGCGACGCCCGCCCCTGGACGGCGTGCCGGTATGACACAGGCGAGCTCGGGAGGCGACTTCCCCCCGTAACATCACCAATCCACAATCGTCGATAGGCATCCGGCTTCCGCACGGGCACCACGCCGGCCCGGTGGACTCCCCCTGTCGCGCCGTCCTCCGCCGGCTCGGACGCCGTCCGCCCCCGCGCGACGAGAGGGAGCACAGATGCGAATCGTCCGGATCGGCCTGGCCCTGGCCGTCGGCGCACTGGTGGTGTCGACGCTCGGACCGGGCTCGCCCTCGGTGGCACACGATCCCGCCACCCCCGCCGGGCGGGCCTCGGCCCAGGAGTTCATGGCACAGCGTGAACCGACCCAGCAGTTGGTCGCCGCCGCCGCGACGGCCTGCACGAACGGCCAGGCGGCGGGTTACCCGTGCCGCAACGTCGACCTGCTGTCGTTCCTGCCGCTGACGAGCATCGGCGGCAGCCAGGCGAACGACATCTGGGGCTGGACCGACCCCCAGACCCGCAAGGAGTACGCGATCGTCGGTCGCCGCAACGGCACCTCGTTCGTGGACATCTCGAACCCGACCGCGCCGGTCTATCTCGGCAACCTGCCCGCGTACCAGAACCGCACGGCGGTCTGGCGGGACATCAAGGTCTACCGCGACCACGCGTACGTGGTGGCGGACGTGTCCGGGCACGGTATGCAGGTCTTCGACCTGACCCGGTTGCGGGGCGTCACCACGCCGCAGACCTGGACGACCAACGCGCAGTACAACCAGTTCGGCAACTCGCACAACATTGCCATCAACGAGCAGACCGGCTTCGCGTACGCGGTCGGCACCAACACGTGCAGCGGCGGCCTGCACATGGTCGACATCCGGACCCCGAAGTCCCCGACGTACGCCGGCTGCGTCAGCAACGACGGATACACCCACGACACCCAGTGCGTGGTGTACCGGGGTCCCGACACCGCCCACACCGGCCGGGAGATCTGTGTCAGCTCGAACGAGGACACCGTCACCGTGGTGGACGTGACCAGCAAGTCCGCTCCGCGGCAGTTGGCCCGCATCGGGTACACCGGCCGGGCGTACACCCACCAGGGCTGGTTCACCGAGGACCAGCGGTACTTCCTGCTCGACGACGAGCTGGACGAGTCCCGTCGCGGGGTGAACACCCAGACCTACATCTGGGACCTGGCGGACCTGGACGCACCGCGACACATCGGCACCTACAGCGCGCCCTCCGGTGTCGCCGCCACCGACCACAACCAGTACGTCAAGGGGAGGTACAGCTACCAGGCCAACTACCGGGCCGGGTTGCGCATCCTGGACCTCACCGACGTGGCCGCCGGCCGAGCCACCGAGGCCGGGTACTTCGACGTCTACCCGTCCAGCAACAGCTCCTCGATGAACGGGGCCTGGAGCACCTACCCGTACTTCCCGAGCGGTGTCGTCGTGGTCAGCGGCATCGAACAGGGGCTGTTCGTGTTGCAGCCGCGGCTGCCGTGACGACGACCAGTCAGGGGCCGGCGGCGAAGGCCGTCGGCCCCGTCGACGTGCCGCCCGATCCGGAGTACGCGACCGGTCCCCCCGTTCCGGAACCGACGTCAGGTTCGCCGACGCGCTACGCGGCGATCGCGCTGGTGCTCGCGCTGACCCTGACGGTCGGCTTCTTCGCCGGTCGGGCGGGCGGTCCGACCGGCGGTCCGGCCCGGCCGACCGCCGCCATGGCGGGCGGGCACGCGGGCCACGGTCCGGGTGGGCTGGAGGTCTCGCGGGACGGCTGGACGCTGGCGCTGCACACGTCGGCCCTGACCGTCGGCGAGCCGAACGAACTGGCCTTCCAGATCACCGACCAGAGCGGAGCGGCGCTGACCACGTTCCAGGAGAACCACGAGCGACGGATGCACCTGATCCTCGTCGGGCGTGACCTCTCCGGATATCAACACCTGCACCCGGAGATGTCGCCCGACGGCACCTGGCGGGTGCGGGTCACACCGTCGGCACCCGGCCCGTTGCGGGTGATCGCCGACTTCTGGCCGCTCGGCGCCCAGGCGGGGGTCACCCTCGGGACCGACGTGCCGGTTCCCGGCCGGTACGCGGTCCGGCCGCTCGATCCGCCCGAGGAGACGGTCCTGGTCGACGACTACACGGTCACCCTGGACGGTGGCCTTCGTGCCGGGGAGTCCCACCAGGTGCTGGTCTGGCTCGGTCGCCTCGGGCAGCCGGTGAACGACCTGCAACCGCACCTGGGCGCGTACGGGCATCTGGTCGCGTTGCGTCAGGGTGACGTGGCGTACCTGCACGTCCATCCGGCGGCGGCCAGCCAGGCCAGTTCGGTGGTGGCGTTCGGCATCACCGTGCCGTCGACGGGCACCTACCGATTGTTCTTCGAGTTCCGACACCTCGACGAGGTACGCGTCGCGGCTTTCACCGTGGTCGTGTGAGGCGGTCGGACGAGGTGTCGAAAACGGTGGCGGCCCGGGTGCACCTGGTCGGGACACCGGGGCCGCCACCGCATCGTGGGTGACGCCAGGAGGTGGTCGGTCAGCCGACGGCGGCCAGGTCGGTCAGCCGAGCCAGCGAGTCCTCCAGATCGGCGCCGACCCTCCGCAGGCCGAGCCGGAGCAGAGCGGCCTTGACCGGGCCGGCCGGCCAGCGTACGACGATGAGCCGCACGACCGTCCCACCCTCGTCCTCGTCCGAGGTGAGCTGGACGTATATCTCGGTGCGCGCCTCCGCTCGGGCACCGGCACCTTTGGCGCGTTCCCGCCAGCCGATCAGGGTCGGCTCCTGGTAGGCGATCACTTCGGCCTCATGTGCGGCACCGCGCCCGGCCTGGACCAGTTGCCGTCTGCCGAAGCCCTCTCCTGAGAGGACCTCGGCCGCACGGACGCCGGCCAGCCAGGCCGGCAACTGTTCAGCGCGCTGAACCACGTCCCAGACCGCGTTCACCGGTGCCGACACGTGCGCGCTGCGTTCCACGAGGATCATTTCCGTCTTCCTCCAGTGAGGACATCCCACAATATTCGGAACTGTATGCGCAAAAACGGACGTATGTGGACGGGTTTGACGAAGACACGCCGAAAGGTATTGCCATCGACGCCTCGGCACCCTATGGCGCAGCGCTCCCACGACCCCTAGAGTTCCGAACACGTTTCGCGTTTCGCCGGGAGGGCGCATGCAGACCGCTCCGTTGCCCGACTTCCCCACCGGATTCCGCTGGGGCGTCTCCACCTCCGCCTACCAGATCGAGGGCGCCGCCGACGCGGACGGTCGCGGACCCTCCATCTGGGACACCTTCGCCCACTCCCCCGGGCGCATCCTCGACGGCAGCACCGGCGACGTGGCCTGCGACCACTACCACCGCTACGCCGAGGACGTCGCGCTGATGGCCGGGCTCGGGGTGACCGCGTACCGCTTCTCGGTGGCCTGGCCCCGCGTGCTGCCCACCGGCACCGGTCCGGTCAACGCCGCCGGGCTGGACTTCTATGAGCGGCTGGTGGACGAGCTGCTCGACCACGGCATCGACCCGGTCGCCACGCTGTTCCACTGGGACCTGCCGCAGCCGCTTCAGGACGCCGGCGGCTGGCTGCACCGCGACACCGCGCACCGCTTCGCCGAGTACGCCGACGTGCTGGCCGCCCGCCTCGGCGACCGGGTCAAGCTCTGGATCACCCTCAACGAGCCGTTCATCCACATGAGCCTCGGCCACGGCACCGGCGAGCACGCCCCCGGCAAGGCGCTGCTCTTCGACGCCTTCCCGGTCGCCCACCACCAACTACTCGGCCACGGTCTCGCGGTCGCCGCGCTGCGCGCCCGCAGCAGCAGCCCGGTCGCCATCGCCAACAACTATTCGCCGGTACGGATGCTCGGCGACGACCCGGCCGACGCCGCCGCCGGGTACGCCTACGACGCGCTGCACAACCGGCTCTTCACCGATCCGCTGCTCGGCCGCGGCTACCCGACCGAGCTGGGCTTCGACACCAGCGTGGTACGCGACGGCGACCTCGACGTCATCGCCGCCCCGCTGGACGTGCTGGGCGTCAACTACTACAACCCGACCGGCGTACGCGCCCCCGAGGAGGGCTCTCCGCTGCCGTTCGAGCTGGTGCCGCTCACCGGGTACCCGCGTACCGCCTTCGACTGGCCGGTGGCGCCGGACGGGCTCCGGGACCTGCTCGGCTGGCTTCACCGGCAGTACGGGTCGGACCTGCCACCGATCCAGATCACCGAGAGCGGCTGCGCGTACGACGACACCCCGGACGCCGACGGCCGGGTGCCGGACCCGGAGCGGATCGACTATCTGGACGGTCACCTGCGCGCGGTGCACGCGGCGATGGCCGACGGGGTCGACGTGACCGGTTACTTCGTCTGGTCCCTGCTGGACAACTGGGAGTGGGCCGAGGGCTTCACCAAACGCTTCGGGCTGGTGCACGTCGACTTCGCCACCGGAGCACGTACGCCCAAGTCGTCGTACTCCTGGCTGCGCGAGGTCATCGCGGCGGCCCGGCGGGAACCTCCCCGGTGACCACCATCGACCCGACGCCGGCCTCGCTGCCGGCGGCGCTGGCGGAGCCGACGGTCCCGGTGCGGCGCGGCTGGATCGCGCTGCTCTTCGCCGCGAACCTCGGCGTCTGGATGGCGTTCTTCACCCCGATCCAGGTGCTGCTGCCGCAGCAGCTCGGGCAGATCGCGCCGACCAACAAGGAGACCATGCTGGCGGTGGTCACCGGCCTCGGCGCGTTGGCCGCGGTGATCGTCAACCCGCTGGTCGGGGCGCTGTCGGACCGGACCTGCCTGCGGATCGGCGGTCGGGAGTTCGGTCGTCGGCACGTCTGGACCCTCGGCGGCGCGGTGCTCGGCGCGCTGTCGCTGGCGCTGCTCGCCCAGGCGCAGACCGTGCTCGGCGTGGTCGTCGGCTGGATCGCGGCACAGACCTGCTTCAACGCGATGCTGGCCAGCCTGACCGCCGCCGTACCGGACAGGGTTCCGGTCGCCCAACGCGGCGGCGTCTCCGGCTGGGTCGGCATCCCGCAGGCGCTCGGGCTGGTGCTCGGCGTCGTGCTGGTCACCGCCGTGGTCACCGGCAACGCCGCCGGGTACCTGGCGATCGCCGCCGCGGTGCTGCTGTTCGCGCTGCCGTTCGCCCTGCGCACCACGGACGACCCGCTGCCGCGTACGCACCGACCGGCGCTGCGTGGCCTGCTGGCCGGCATGTGGGTGTCGCCGCGCCGGTACCCCGACTTCGGCTGGGCCTGGATCACCCGGTTCCTGGTCCAGCTCGGCAACGCCTTCGGCACCCTCTACCTGCTGTACTTCCTCACCGACGAGGTCCGGGTGGCCGACCCCGAGGGTGGCCTGCTGGTGCTGATCCTGCTCTACACCGCCGGGCTGATGGCCACCACGGTGGTCGCCGGGCGGCTGTCGGACCGCTCGGGCAAACGCAAGATCTTCGTGATCGTCGCCGGGATGGTGATCGCGGTCGCGGCCCTGCTGCTGGCCGTCGCCCCCACCTGGCCGATGGCGATCGTCGCCGCGCTGCTGCTCGGTGCCGGTTACGGGGTGTACCTGTCGGTGGACGCCGCCCTGATCAGCCAGGTGCTGCCGAGGGCCACCGACCGGGCCAAGGACCTCGGCGTGATCAACATCGCCAACTCCGCGCCACAGGTGCTCGGACCGGCCATCTCCGCCCCGATCGTGGTGTACCTGGGCGGCTACCCGGCCCTCTACGCCACCACCGCCGTGGTGACCGTCCTCGGCAGCGTCCTGGTGCTGAAGATCCGCTCCGTCCCCTGACAGGCTGTGATGTAAGGAGGGGACCCCTGTACAACACCAGGCGATAGCAGGGGACCCCTCCTAACATCTGTACGCTGGGGGCCGTGACGGTACGTGTGCGATTCGCCCCCTCCCCGACCGGTATGTTCCACGTCGGCGGTGCCCGCTCGGCGCTGCAGAACTGGATCTACGCCAAGCAGCAGGGCGGGGTGTTCGTGCTGCGCATCGAGGACACCGACGCCGCGCGCAACAAGCCGGAGTGGACCGAGGGCATCCTGTCGGCGCTGGACTGGATCGGCATCGAGCGGGGCAGCTACGAGGGCCCCTGGTTCCAGTCCTCGAACGCCGACGAGCACCGCGCCGCCGCCCGCCGACTGTACGACTCGGGCCGCGCGTACTACTGCGACTGCACCCGCGAGGCGGTGCAGGCCCGGACCGGTAACCAGTACACCGGCTACGACGGCTACTGCCGCGACCGGGGCCTGCCGCCCGGCGAGGGCCGCGCGCTGCGCTTCCGTACGCCCGACGAGGGCACCACGGTGGTCGTGGACCTGATCCGGGGCGAGCCGACCTTCGAGAACAAGCTCATCGAGGACTTCGTGATCGCCCGGGGCGACGGTTCGCCCGTCTTCCTGCTGGCCAACGTCGTCGACGACATGACGATGGGCATCACCCACGTCATCCGGGCCGAGGAGCACCTGCCCAACACCCCGAAGCAGCAGTTGCTCTGGGACGCCCTCGGGGTGAAGCCGCCGATCTGGGCGCACGTTCCCGTGGTCGTCAACGAGAAGCGGCAGAAGCTGTCCAAGCGACGGGACAAGGTCGCGCTGGAGGCGTACCGGGACGAGGGCTACCTCGCCGCCGCGATGCGCAACTATCTGATGCTGCTCGGCTGGGCGCCCTCCGGCGACCGGGAGATCGTGCCCTGGTCGGTGATCGAGGACGAGTTCCGGCTGGACGAGGTCAACCCGTCACCGGCCTTCTTCGACGAGAAGAAGCTGCGGGCGTTCAACGGCGAGTACATCCGGGCGTTGTCGGTCGAGGAGTTCGTCGAGGTCTGCGGGCCGTGGCTGACCGGTACCGGCAGCATCCCCCCGCCGCCGTGGCAGCCCGACGAGTTCGACCCGGCGACCTTCGCCGCGGTGGCGCCGCTGGCCCAGACCCGCATCGCGGTCCTCAGCGAGATCGTTGCGAACGTCGACTTCCTCTTCCTCGCCTCGCCGCTGATCGACGAGGCGGCCTGGGCCAAGGCGATGAAGGAGGGCTCGGCCGAGCTGCTGGACGACGCCATCGCCGCCTACGCGGCGGTGACCTCGTGGGACGCGGCGACGCTGAAGACCACCCTGGAGGAGGTCGGCGCGGCGCGCGGTCTCAAGCTCGGCAAGGCCCAGGCGCCGGTACGCGTCGCCGTCACCGGCCGGACGGTCGGGTTGCCGCTGTTCGAGTCGCTGGAGCTGCTCGGCGCCGAGCGCACCCTGACCCGGCTACGCGCCGCCCGCGCCCGCCTGTTCTAAGGCTCTGGTGTGTAAGGAGGGGTCCCCTGCTAACGCCTGGTGTATAGCAGGGGACCCCTCCTTACATCCGGGTCAACGGCGGGAGGCGCGGCGGCCGGGGTCACCGGCAGCAGCAACGACACACCGAGCGCCACGCCGAACACCACTGTCCAGGACCGCGTCGTACGCGCTACCCTGCCCCCCATCACGGCCTCCGCACCGGTAAGATCCGCCCCGCGTGTCCACGGCTGATCATCGGTCGATTCGCGATCGCAGATAGTTCCAATTAGTGTTTCACCAGCTGCAACCGATCGTCGTTCCACGGAGTCTTTGTGGTGGGTACCCGTCCTGTGGGCACGGTCACCGCCGTCGGCCCTCCAACGCGTGACCCCTGCAGCACAGCCGACCATCGACGGGGCGAGGAGGCGGCATGGTCCGACGGATGAGGCGACTGGCCACGATAGCGGTCGGTGGAGTCGCTGCGGTGTTGTTGTCGCTGGCCTTCGTCGAGCCGGCCAAGGCCGCGCCGAAGGCGCCGCCGGCCGGCGTCGACATCACCGGAGACGGGTTGGCCGAGCCGTTGCGCCTGCGCCACGACAGCAGCCCGGAGCAGGTGACCGCCGTCATCGACCAGGTGAGTCGATCCCTGGCGCGGGCCAGCGCGCCCAAGAAGGCCGACCTCGGTCCGAAGTACACCGTGGTGGTGCTGGCCGGTGACACTCCGAAGCAGACCTACGACCTCTATCCGAAGGCGGTCGGCGGACCGCGCGTCTATCGGCCGGCCAAGCAGCCGGACGCCCGCAAGACCACGGCGGCCTGGTTCCTCGGGCGGATGACCATGTCGGAGACGCTGCGCACCGTCGGGGTGCCGCTGGAGCGGACGTACGAGGCGGTCAGCGGCGGGGTCGGTGGAGGCGAACGGATCATTCCGGAGGACGCGCTCAACCCCGCTCAGGACATCAACGAGGCCTTCAGCGATCTGCGCCGCCTGCTCCTGCTGAACGTCGCGGTGATGCTGGTGATCACCCTCGGGCTGGCCGGGATCGCGCTGCTGGTCCGCCGCCGGACCCGCTGAACCTCCGCGCACCAGCACCGCCAGCCTGAGCCTGAGCACGAGCGCGCCGCCGGACGCACCGAGCACCAGCGCCGCCGGGCTGAGCCTCAGCAACCAGCAGCGCCGGGCCGGCTAAACAGCGCCGTTCCGGCTGAGCCTCAGCACCAGCGGCGCGGGGGCCGTTCCCGGCGTACCGCCCGCAGTGCCGGCCGGACCGGGCCGTGCCGGTGGGCGCCGGCCCAGCCGGGCAGGTCGCTGCGACAGCCACCGGTGACCGGCTCCGGCACGGCGGTCTCGCCCGTACGCTGACGGGGCACCACGGGGTCGACGGGGCGCGGGCGTACCGGAGCGACGTCCTCCTCGGGACGCTCGGCCGCCCGTACCGGCGTGGGTTCGCCCGGGTGGGCCAGGCCGATGAGCCGACGGTGGTGCTTGGCGACGGCTGGCTGCTCGTGCGGTCCCGGTCGGCAGGGCTCTCCCTGGGCGCAGCCGTGGTCAGCCTCCCCGTGCGCCATCGGTGTCTCCTCACGCTCGCCCTCACCCGCCGGTGCCCACCCGACGTGCCTCGTTACCGTACTGGCCGGCTCCGACGGCCCGTGCAGCGCGTACCGGGTGGGTGCTGTCGGTCCCGCCGACGCCTGCCGGCGAGGTCCAGCTCAGGACATGTCAGGCTAGGCGGGTGAGCGAGTCGGGCGGGACGGACCTGTCGGCCACGCTGCGCCGGATCGAGCGGGCCGCAGGTGCGCTGGCCACCGACAGCGTGGCCCGGATGGACGACACGCTGCCCTGGTTCCGCGAACTGCCCGCCGACCAGCGGTCCTGGGTGATGCTGGTGGCGCAGGCCGGCGCGCGCTCCCTGGTGCAGTGGCTGCGCTCCGACGGCGGCCGCAACAAGGGCACCCAGGAGGTCTCCGACGAGGTGTTCGCCACCGCGCCGCAGGCGCTGGCCCGGTCGATCACCCTCCAGCAGACCGTCGCCCTGATCAAGGTGACCATCGACGTGGTCGAGGAGCAGGTCGACGACCTGGCCGCCCCGGGCGAGGCGGCGCAGTTGCGCGAGGCGGTGCTGCGCTACTCCCGGGAGATCGCCTTCGCCGCGGCCCGGGTGTACGCCCGGGCGGCCGAGTCGCGCGGTTCGTGGGACGCCCGGCTCCAGGCCCTGCTGGTCGACGCGCTGCTGCGGGGTGACTCCCCGGACGTGCTGGCCAGCCGGGCCGCCGCGCTCGGCTGGACGGACGCGCCGCCGGTCGCGGTGGCGGTCGGCCCCTCCCCCGGCGGCGAGGTCGCCGCCGTGCTGCACACCGTCTACCGGCAGGCCCGGCGGGTCGGGGTCGAGGTGATCGGCGGCGTGCACGGTGACCGTCTGGTGATCGTGCTGGGTGGGGCGGCGGACCCGGTGGCGGCCACCGCCGAGCTGCTCTCCGCCTTCGGTGACGGCCCGGTGGTCGTCGGCCCCTCGGTGCCGAGCCTGGACGAGGCAACCGAGTCGGCCCGGGCGGCGTTGGCCGGTTACCGTGCGGCCCCGGCGTGGCCGGCCGCGCCCCGGCCGGTCTACGCCGGTGACCTGCTGCCCGAACGGTCCCTGGCCGGCGACGCGGAGGCCCGGCGGCGGCTGCGGCACGACGTGTACGCGGTGCTGGTGCGGGCCGGCGGTGAGCTGCTGGAGACGCTGGACGCCTTCTTCGCCGCAGGCGGCACGCTGGAGAGCGCGGCCCGGGCGCTGTTCGTGCACCCGAACACGGTGCGTTACCGGCTGCGGCGGATCTCGGATGTCACCGGATTCAGCCCGTTGTCGCCCCGGGACGCCTTCGCGTTGCGGGTGGCGCTGACCGTGGGTCGGTTGGATCCGGTGGTGCCGACCCCGACATTGGCCCCACCGACCGGTAAAAGATCACAGGTCGGCGATGATCAGCACCAATCTTTGTAGGATCTCTCCAAAGGTCCTAGTGCGGTTTGGTACCGGTCGGCACAGCGCAACCGGTGGGTATCCGGGAGAGTCATAGACGTGCTCGCCGTACTCTGCCCCGGCCAGGGTTCTCAGAAACCCGGCTTCCTGACTCCCTGGCTCGACCTGCCCGGCGCCGAGGCGCGGCTGCGTCACTGGTCCGCGCTGGCCGGCGTCGACCTGGTGCACCTGGGCACCGAGGCCGACGCCGACGAGATCCGGGACACCGCCCGCACCCAGCCGCTGCTGGTGGCCGCGGCCCTGCTCGCCGCCGAACACCTGCCGATGCAGGACGTGGCGCTGACCGCCGGGCACAGCGTCGGCGAACTCGGTGCGGCGGCGCTGGCCGGCGCGCTGCCGGCGGACGCCGCGATCTCCCTCGCCGGGGTACGCGGCCGGGAGATGGCCGCCGCCTGCGCGCTGGAACCGACCGGCATGGCCGCGGTCCTCGGCGGCGACCCGGACGAGGTGCTCGCCGCGATCGAGGGGCACGGGCTGCACGCCGCGAACCGCAACGGCACCGGGCAGGTCGTCGCCGCCGGTGCGGTCGACGGCCTGGAGAAGCTGGCCGCCGAGCCGCCGACCCAGACGCGGGTCATCAAGCTCCAGGTCGCGGGCGCCTTCCACACCCCGTACATGGCTCCCGCAGAGGCGGCGCTGGCCACGGTGGCGGCCGACGTCACCACCGCCGACCCGACGCGGATCCTGCTCTCCAACCTCGACGGCACCGCCGTCGGGCAGGGCGCGGAGATGCTCCAGCGGCTGGTCCGGCAGGTCACCGCCCCGGTCCGCTGGGACCTGTGCATGGCCACCCTCGCCGACCTCGGGGTGACCGGCGTGATCGAGCTGCCGCCCGCCGGTACGCTCTCCGGCCTGGTCAAGCGCGAGCTCAAGGGCCCCGGTCTGCCGGAGATCGTGACCCTGAACACCCCGGACAAGCTGCCCGCCGCCCGCGACCTGATCGCCCGCGTCGCCGGAGGGCAGGCGTGAGCGCTGGCCGCCTCAGTCCGTCCGACTCCCGTGCCGAGATCGACCGTAGGAAGGGCTCGTCATGAGCGGCAGTCGCATCCTGTCCCTGGGGCACTACCAGCCGTCCCGGGTGGTGACCAACGACGAGATCGCCCAGTTGGTGGAGACCAACGACGCGTGGATCCGGGACCGGGTCGGCATCGCCAGCCGGCGGATCGCCGGTGACGAGACGGTCGCCGACATGGCCGCCGCCGCGGCGGACAAGGCGCTGGCCAACTCGGGGCTGACCGCCTCCGACATCGACCTGGTCGTGGTGGCGACCTGCACCTCGATCGACCGCAGCCCGAACGTGGCCTGCCGGGTCGCGGCCAAGCTGGGGATCGACGCCCCGGGGGCGTTCGACCTGAACACGGCCTGCTCCGGGTTCGCGTACGCGCTGGGCACCGTGGACCACGCGGTCCGCGCCGGTGCCAGCCGCAACGCCATCGTGATCGGCGCGGAGAAGCTGTCCGACTTCATCGACTGGAACGACCGCTCCACCTGCATCATCTTCGGGGACGGGGCGGGCGCCGCGGTGGTCACCGCCGCACCCGAGGGCGAGCCGGCCGGTATCGGCCCGGTGGTCTGGGGCTCGGTGCCGGAACGCGGCGACGCGGTACGCATCGAGGGCTGGCGCCCGTACGTCGCGCAGGAGGGTCAGACGGTGTTCCGCTGGGCCACCACCGCCCTGGCGCCGCTGGCCCTGCAGGCGTGCGAGCGGGCCGGGGTCGACCCGTCGGAGCTGGCCGCATTCGTTCCGCACCAGGCCAACACGCGGATCATCGACGGCATCGCGAAGCGGCTGAACATCCCGCAGGCGATCATCGCGAAGGACCTGATCGAGTCCGGCAACACCTCGGCGGCGAGCATCCCGCTGGCCCTGTCGAAGCTGGTGGAGCGCCGCGAGGTGCCCTCCGGCGCGCCGGTGCTGCTGTTCGGTTTCGGCGGTGGCCTGACCTACGCCGGTCAGGTCGTCCGCTGCCCCTGATACCCCCTCGGCGCGCAGGCGCAGAGGTGTGACGGACGGCGTCGCCGCCCGTCGAGAAATCCCGATGAGAGGAACCCACCGCAATGACCCGTGACGAGATCACCACCGGCCTCGCCGAGATCCTCGAAGAGGTTGCCGGGGTGAACCCGGACGACGTGGCCGAGGGGAAGTCCTTCACCGACGACCTGGACGTCGACTCGCTCTCCATGGTGGAGGTCGTGGTGGCGGCCGAGGAGAAGTTCGGCGTCAAGATCCCGGACAACGAGGTCCAGAACCTCAAGACGGTCGGGGACGCCGTGAGCTACATCGAGGCGCAGTCCTGATCATGAGTCGTCCTGACGTCGTCGTCACCGGGATCGGCGCGACCACCCCGCTGGGCGGGGACGTCGCGTCGACCTGGGACGCCATGCTCGCCGGCCGCTCCGGGGTGAGTGCGCTCACCCAGGAGTGGGCCGGTCAGTTGCCGGTCCGGATCGCCGCCCAACTGGCGGTCGATCCCTCCACCGTGCTGGACCGGGTCAAGCTGCGCCGGCTGGACCGCTCCGAGGCGATCGCGTTGATCGCCGCCCACCAGGCCTGGGCCGACGCCGGCCTGGTCGACGCCGGAGCGGACCCGGAACGGATCGGGGTCAGCATCGGCTCCGGCATCGGTGGCGCGGTCACCCTGCTCAACCAGGACGACATCCTGGAGGCGTCCGGCCCCCGGCGGGTCTCCCCGCACACCGTGCCCATGCTGATGCCCAACGGTCCCGCCGCGTGGGTGGGTCTGGAACTCGGCGCCCAGGCCGGTGTGCACTCGGTGGCCAGTGCCTGCGCGACCGGCGCGGAGGCGATCGCGCTGGGTCTGGACATGATCCGGGCCGGTCGCGCCGACGTGGTGGTGGCCGGTGGCACCGAAGCGGTGATCCACGCGCTGCCGATCGCCGGTTTCGCCTCGATGCGGGCCATGTCGACCCGCAACGACGAGCCCGAGCGGGCCTCCCGGCCGTGGGACAAGGGCCGGGACGGCTTCGTCCTCGGCGAGGGCGCCGGCATCGTGGTGCTGGAGCGTGCCGAGCACGCCGCCGCCCGGGGCGCCCGGGTGTACGCGCGGCTGGCCGGTGCCGGTATCACCTCCGACGGCTACGACATCGTCCAGCCGCACCCGGAGGGCGCCGGCGCGATCCGGGCCATCGCGAAGGCGATCGCCGACGCGGACGTGGACCGGGCCGACATCAGCCACGTCAACGCGCACGCCACGTCCACTCCGGTGGGCGACATCGCCGAGATCAAGGCACTGCACGCGGCACTGGGCGACCACCCGGTGCTGACCGCCACCAAGTCGATGTCCGGGCACCTGCTCGGCGCGGCCGGCGCGCTGGAGTCGATCGCCACGATCCTGGCGATCCGCGACAGCGTGGTCCCGCCGACGATCAACCTGGACGACCCGGACGACGGCCTCGACCTCGATGTGGCCGCCGGCAAGGCCCGCCACATGGACATCCCCGCCGCGCTGAACAACTCGTTCGGCTTCGGCGGGCACAACGTGGCGCTCGTCTTCACCCGGGCCTGAGCCGCCCCGGCGGCGCAGGCTGCGGCAGCACCGCATCGGCCCCGCCGACGCACCACGCGTCGGCGGGGCCGATGCGTGTTCCGGGCCGGTCGGCGGGTCAGCCGCAGGTGGTGGCGGGCAGTCCGGAGACCTTCACCGGGGACCGTCCGCGCGGGGCAGCCTTGCCGGCGAGTACGTCGGCGAGCGCCGTCATCGAGGCCCGGCTCGACGAGTACGTGGCCAGCAGCGTCGGCGAGGTCGCCTGCGCCAGCACGTACGGGGTGTCCATGGCGACGGTGACGGCGGCTCCGGAGCGCAGGTCGCCGGCCCCGTCGCCGTACCCGACGAGGTGCACGACCGTGCCGCCGCTGGGCACCACCTCCACCCCGGCGGCGGTGAGTGCCTCGGTCAGCGCGGTCCGGGTGTGCGCCCGCCCGCCGGAGGAGGTGACGGTGACCGGGCCCTTGACCCCGCTGGTGTCGCACCGGCCCTTCAACACGGTCACCGCGGCGGCGGCCAGGTCACCGGCGGCCTTGAGATGCGCCGGAGCCCGCAGCGTGGACATCTCCGGCACCGGCTTGTCGGCCAGGGTGAACTTCATCGTCAGTACGCGGGTGGCCGCCTCCACCAGTCGGGCCCGGGGCAGCGAGCCGTCCCGCAGCGCCGTCAGCAGCCCGTCGTACGCCTGACCGACGTGCGGCGGCATGAGGATCAGGTCGTTGCCGGCCTTGAGTGCGCGTACCGCCGCCTCACCCGGCCCCCAGCGGCGGGCCGGCGACATGTTCATCCCGTCGGTGATGACCACGCCCTGGAACCCGAGTTCGCCGCGCAGCACGTCGGTGAGCAGTTTGCGGGAGAAGGTGGCGGCCACTCCCGGATCGATCTCCGCCACGTCGAGGTGGGCGGACATCACGGCCAGGGCGCCCGCCTGGATGCCGGCGCTGAACGGGGGCCATGCCTCGGCGGCGAGCTTCTTGCGCGACTGCGTGAGCACCGGCAGGTCCTCGTGCGAGTCCACGGCGCTGTGCCCGTGCCCGGGGAAGTGCTTGACGGTGGCCGCGACACCGGACGCCTGAAGCCCCCGGACCGCACCGCCGACCTGTCCGGCGGCGCGGGTCGGGTCCGCGCCGAACGACCGGGACCCGATCACCGTGCTGCGCTTGACCAGCACGTCGGCGACCGGCGCAAAGTCGAGGTTGATCCCCATCGCGGCCAACTCGGTGCCGGCGGCCCGCCAGGCGGCCTCGGTCAACGCCGGATCGTCGGCGGCACCGGCGGCGAGCGCGCTGGGCAGCATGGTCACCCCGTCGGTGATCCGGGTGACCACGCCGTACTCCTGGTCGGTGCCGATCAGGAACGGCGCCGTGCCGGCGGGCAGCTTGTCGGCGGCCTCCCGTAGGCCGGTGGTGAGCTGGCGGACCTGCTTCGGGTTGTCGACGTTGGTGGTCGGCTGGTTGCCCTGGGTGGGGTCGTCGGCGCTGAAACCGACCAGGATCAGGCCACCGAGCCGGTACTTCTCGATCATCTCGGCCGGAGTGTCCACGCCGCCGAGGTTCCGGTTGCCGGCGGCCGAGCCGGCCGAGACCTTGGTGGCCTGGTCGCCGTAGGCGTACGGCATCAGCACCTGGCCGACCAGGTCCTCGTCGGCGAGTTCGGCGACCAGCGCGGCGGCCCGGGTGGCCGGGTCGTCCGGCGGTGCGCTCGACGGGGGTGCCGGTTCTGTCGCCGGGGCCGACGACGGGGCGGCCCCCGGTCGCTGCCCGGCTCCCGAACAGCCGGTGACGAGTAACGCGGTCACGGCGACGAACGCGGCGACGACGCGCCGAGGGGTAGTCGACACGCGGCCCAGTCCACCAGCTCACCGCGTATCGGGGCAACTCGACCGTCAACCAGGGGACGGGCGTGCCGGTACGCCGCCGGAGGTGGCGGGCCTCGGGTCCGGCCGCTCAGCCGACCCGGGTGAGCAGGGTCACCGGCGCGCCGTCACCGGCGTAGCGGTACGGCTCCAGCTCGGCGTCCCAGGCGGTGCCGAGCGCCTTGTCCAGCGCGTGCGCGAGCGCCTCCGGTCCCCGGGCCCCGGCCATGATGCTGCGCAGCCGGTCCTCGCCGAGCTGGATGTCACCGGCGGCACCGACCGTGGCCCGGAACAGCCCGCGTCCCGGCACATACATGAAACGCTCGCCGTCGGCGCCCGGACTGGGTTCCTCGGTCACCTCGAAACGGATCATGGGCCACTGCCGGAGGGCAGCAGCCAGTTCGGCGCCCGTCCCCGGGCGACCGGACCACCCGCACTCGGCCCGGCGGGCGCCGGGGTCGACGGGTTGAGCCGTCCATTGCAGGTTGACCGGCGCGACAAGGACGCGCGCGATCGCCCACTCGACGTGTGAGCACACGGCGAGCGGGGTCGAATGGACGTATACGACGCCACGCGTTGGCACGGTGACCTCCCGGAGAGCGAGGTGCGTCTTCCCCTACGACCTCGACCCGGACCGGGTGCGTTGCTGGAACACATGATGACTCCTGTGACGGATGGTGCGCCAGCGAATCGGGAAATCCGCCGGTCGGAATACCCGGACAGGTGACTGCGGTTCCACCTCGTGACGCCGCGGTGACCAGCCGGGATCGTGGCTCGTGTACAGTTCCATCGGCGGCCTGTGCCGCGTACAGCCTCTGCGGGTCACCCGTTCGGTACCGCCCGCATCAGCCCCCGGACGTTCCCCGTCCTCCGTACGTCTTGCAAGGAGTACCTCCGTGGCGAGCAACACCTCTAAGACCGCGCGCGCATCAGTCCGGGCCGGCCAGGCTGGCCAGGGTGGCGCACTCAGCGTGCTGGGCGAGTTCAAGTACCTGATTCCGCTCAACGGCGGCAAGCACGCCTACGTGCGGAACCTGACCAACGGCAAGACCGCGCACCTGCGTACCGACTCCGAGGCCTTCATCGAGGAGATCCGGGTGCTGGCCGCCGCCGGTCACGCCACCAAGATCCGGGCGGAGATCAACGGCCTCAACGCCGCCCACCCGGGCGACGGCTGGGACGCCACCGAGAAGCGCCTGGTCGAGGCCGGCGTCTTCGAGGGCTGAGCACCGCCCCACCCGCACCACCACGAACGCCCGCCGGGCTCACCCGGCGGGCGTTCGCGCGTCCCCACCCCGACCCCGACCCGCCCGCGCCGCACCCGCCGACGCAGCACCCCGCCTCGCAGCACCCCGCCTCGCAGCACCCCACCTCGCCTCGCGCACCTTGCCTTGCCTCGCCGCACCCCTCGCTCCACTGCGTCGATCATGGAGCCGTGGCAGCGACAAAAGGTCGGATAACGGCCCAAAACCTCTGCCACAAGTCCATGATCGCGCGAGACAGGGCGGGCAGCGGCCAGCGGGACGGGTGGGGACGGGTGGGGTGGGGTGGTCAGGGGGTGGGGGCGACCAGGGAGACCTCGCCGGTGGTGAGGGTGTAGAGGGCGCCGGTCACGGCGACCCGGCCGGAGGCGACGGCGGGGGCCAGGAGCGGGTCGGCGCGCAGGGTGGTGACGGTGCGCCGGACGTGGCGGCGTACGGCCAGGGGCTGGACCTGCGGGTCGTCCAGCCCCACCTCGGTCACAGCGGGCGCGATCCGGTCGATCAGGTGGGCCAAGGCCCCGGCCGGGCGTCGACCGGTACGCAGCGTGTCGACCGTCGCGGCCACCGCGCCGCAGCGTTCGTGCCCGAGCACCATCACCAGTGGTACGCCCAGCACGTCGACGACGTACTCGATCGAGCCGAGGACCGCGCGGTCCAGCACGTGGCCGCCGGTGCGGATGACGCAGATCGAGCCGAAGGTCTGGTCGAAGATCGCTTCGAGCGGTACCCGCGAGTCGATGCAGCCGAGCAGGACGGCGTACGGCTGCTGGTCTCCGGAGGCGCTCGCGGCGGCGGCGGTGACGTCGTGTCCGTGCACCGGCTGGCCGCTGACGAAGCGCCTGTTGCCGGCGAGCAGTGCGGCCAGTGCGGCGCGTGGGGTCCCGCCGGCCGCCCGGTCGTCCGGTCGTGGATCGGCCGTCCGTGGCATCGCCATGGTCACAGCTTGACCGGATCCTCCCGTCGACGTACCCGGTTCCGGGATCTTCTCAGCACCCCGATCCGCGTGGTCTCATGACGGGTAGCCGGTGTTACCACCGGGTATCCCCGGTGTTACGCATCCGCCTGTGCCTGGGGAGGTGGCGATGCCAGATCCGGTCGAGGTGCGACTGGGCGACGACATACGCCTGCACGTGGACGTCGACGGCCCGGCTGACGCCGAGGTCACGGCGGTGCTGCTGCACGGCTGGACGCTCGACGCGCGGAGCTGGCACCGGCAGGTGACGGCGCTGCGCACGGCGTACCGGTCGGTGCGGGTGGTCAGTTACGACGCACGTGGCCACGGTCGGTCGAGCTGCATGACGCTGCCCACGGCGACGCTGGCCCAGCTCGGCGACGACCTGGCCGCAGTGCTGGACGCGGTGGTGCCGAACGGGCGGGTGGTGCTGGTCGGTCACTCCATGGGCGGCATGACGATCATGGAGTACGCGCACCGGCACCCCGGGCACTTCGCCCGCCGGGTGGCCGGGCTGGTCTTCGTCTCGACCACCGCCGAGGGCCACACGCACACGGTCTACGGGTTGTCGCCCCGGATCGCCCGGATCATCCGGCTGGCCGAGACCACCGGAGCCGGGGTGCTCGCCCGCTGCGGGGCCTGGCGTCCGCCCCGGGCCCTGTTGCGTGCGCTCCGCCCCAGCATCCGCTGGATGCTCTTCGGCGACCGCTGCGACCCGACCGACATCCGCCTGGTCACCTCGGCGGTGGCGCGCGCCTCGCTGCGCTCGATCGGCGGGTTCCGGGCCTCCTTCGGCGCCCAGCACCGGCTGGAGACGTTGGCCGCGCTGGCGGATCTGCCGGCGGCGGCGTTGGTCGGCGACCGGGACCGGCTCACCCCGCCGCCGTGCGCGGAGTCGATCGCCGCCGCGCTGCCCGCCACCGAGCTGACCGTCTGCCCCGGCGCCGGGCACATGTTGATGATGGAGCGCCCCGAGGAGGTCACCGCGGCCCTCTCCGGCGTGCTGCGTCAGGTGCTCGCCGACGCCCGACGCGCCGGTGGTCGCGCCGCCGCCGGCCGCACCCGCCGCCGCTAGTGCGGTGTCCAGGAACGTTGGCGGTGTCGCGGCGAGGTCCAGGCGCGGCCCGGTGAACGTTCTGGACACCGCGCTAGAGATCGCACCCGGGCCCGGTGCCTCCGCACGCCCGCGAGGTGGGGCGTAATCTCGTGCGGTTGGCCGGGCCGGCGTGACGAGGAGAACGAAGCGGTGGACCAGAGCACCCTGGACCAGGAGATCGCCGTCGAGCAGCGGCATCTCGACCGGGTGTACGCACGACTGGCCGAGCTGCGCCGCGCGGCGGTCCGTGCCGAGCGGGACGGCTACCGGCTGGCCCGGGTCGGCAACTTCGGCGCGCTGGTGGAGCGGGACGCGATGGTGTTCCACGCCGCGCAGCGCCGTCACGTGCTCGACGCCGAGTACGAGGGGCTGGTCTTCGGCCGTCTGGACCTGCGCGACGGGCAGGTGTTCCACGTCGGACGGCTGGGCATCCGCGACGAGGACGCCGCCACGCTGGTGGTCGACTGGCGCGCCCCGGCCGCCGCCCCGTTCTATCAGGCCACCCCGGCCGAGCCGCTCGGCGTGGTACGCCGCCGGACGATCCAGTCCAGCCGGGAGCGGGTCACCCGGATCGAGGACGACCTGCTCGACCCGGACGCCGCACCGGCGGAGATGGCGGTGGTCGGCGACGGCGCGCTGCTGGCCAACCTGTCCCGGACCACCGGTCGGGGCATGCGCGACATCGTGGCGACCATCCAGCGCGAGCAGGACGAGGCGATCCGCTCCCCCGGTTCCGGGGTGACGCTGGTCTCGGGTGGGCCGGGCACCGGCAAGACGGCGGTGGCGCTGCACCGTGCCGCGTACCTGCTCTACTCCGACCGCAGCCGGTACGCCGGGGGCGGCATCCTGGTGGTCGGCCCCTCCTCGGTCTTCGTCGAGTACATCGCCTCGGTGCTGCCGTCCCTGGGCGAGGAGACCGCCACCCTGCACTCGCTGGGCACCCTCTTCCCCGGGCTGGTCGCCACCCGCACCGACCCGGTCGAGGTGGCCGCGGTCAAGGGGTCGCTGCGGATGCGCCGGTTGCTGGAGCGGGCGGCCCGGGACGGCGTACCCGACTCCCCGGCCGAGCTGCGGCTGCTCTACCGGGGGCAGTTGCTGCGGCTGGAGCGGGCCGAGTTGGACGCCATCCGGGACCGGGCGTTGGCCCGGGGCGCGCGACGCAACGAGGTACGCCGGGCCGGCTTCGACGGTGTCCTGGCGGCGCTCTGGGCGCAGGCCCGCCGGTTGGGCATCGCCCGGCTGCCCGAGCAGCGGGCCTTCGAGGACGAGCTGATCGACCGGACGGACTTCCGGGACTTCCTCAAGGCGTGGTGGCCCCGGCTGCATCCCCGGCACGTGCTCGGCTGGCTGGCCGATCCGCAGCGGCTGCGCCGGTACGCCGCCGGGCTGCTGTCCCGGGCCGAGATCCGGCTGCTGGAGCAGGCGTACCGGGGGCTGGCCGCCGAGGGGCCGACCGTCGCCGACGTGGCGCTGCTCGACGAGCTGGACGCGCTGCTCGGCAAGCCGGTGCGTCCGGCCCGCGCGAAGCGCGACCCGTTCCAGCTCGCCGGTGGGGTACGCGAGCTGAGCACGTACGCCGACCGGCAGCGGGCCGCCCGCCAGGCGGCCCGGGAGCGGCCCGAGGACTACCGCGACTACGCGCACGTGGTGGTGGACGAGTCGCAGGACGTGTCACCGATGCAGTGGCGGATGATCGGCCGGCGCGGTCGGTTGGCCTCGTGGACGGTGGTGGGTGACCCGGCGCAGACCGCGTGGACGGGGGATCCGCAGGAGCTGTCCCGGGCCCGGGACCAGGCGTTGGGTCGCCGTCGGCGGCACCGCTTCACGCTCACCACCAACTACCGCAACTCGGCGGAGATCTTCGCGGTGGCGGCGGCCGAGATCCGGCGGGCGTACCCGGACCTGGCCCTGCCCACCGCGGTGCGGACCACCGGGGTCGACCCGGTGGAGCTGGTGGTGCCGGCGGCGGAGCTGGAGACCAGCGTGCTGACCGCCGCGAGCGCGCTGCTCGGCGAGGTCGAGGGCACCGTCGGGGTGATCACGCCGGTGCCGCGCCGGGACGAGGTCGCGGCCTGGCTGGGCGGGCTCGGCGGCGAGCGCCTCCAGGTGGTGACCAGCCTGGAGGCCAAGGGCATGGAGTACGACGGCGTGGTGCTGGTCGCCCCCGGTGAGATCCGTGCCGATCCGGGCTCCGGCGTGCGTACGCTCTACGTCGCCCTGTCCCGGGCCACCCAGCGGCTGACCACGATCGACCCGACCGGCTGAGCCGGAGGCACCGACCGGAGATGTGGACGCGGTATTCGTTGCCTTGCGCCACTCTGCGGTGAACCTGCGGCGCCACCGGTAGCCGTAGCGGCCGGTGTAGAGGGTCAGCAGTCCGGACCATCGCCCGGTCTCCATGTGGTGTAGAACGTCGTCCTCGGTGTGGGCGGGGCTGAGGGGCCTCGCTCCCCTGGGCCGGGAGACGGCTGACGGGGCGGTCGTCCAGGGTTGTGTAGCAGCTGTGATCAGCGCGCCGGATAGGGTGCCCGTCATGCCAGCACACGAACTTCGGGCGCGTCCTGTGAAGGCGAAGCGCGTGCTCATCCTCGGCGGTCCTGGCAGTGGAAAGACGACGCTTGCACGCACGTTGGCAACGCTGCTGTCCGCGCCGTGTCGCGAGTTGGACAGGCTGGCGTATGACTCTCCGGACGGTCGTAACGAGGCTCCGTTCTGGCAGTGGACACGGACCTCTGATGGTGTCCGTCGGGAACGCGCGGCCGAACTCGCCACCACTGAAACCTGGGTGGCGGAGGGTTTGTATGCCGGCTGGACCTCAGCGTTGCGCGACGCTGCCGACGTCGTCGTCTGGCTCGACTTGCCGACGCGGATGACGACCTGGCGGGTAGTGCGGCGCGCGATTGAGCACCGACTACGCGGTGGCAGTGACTGGGATGTCCGGTCAGCCGTCCGCGTAGCGCGTGGATCGCGCAGCTACCGTTCCCGACCCCTCGCGACAGCCGAGCAACTGCATGAACGGGACGGGGCCAACGGAACCCGCACGCTTGAGCAGTTCGTCAGTCTGGTCGCGGACAAGACCATCCGTTGCCGCACTGCCGCCGACGTCCGTCGCACCACCGACTGGCTGAGCAGTGCATAGCTGAAAAGCCACTCGCCGGATCGTCGCCTGGACCGTTTGGGCACTGGACAAAAAGCAACCAAAATCCGTTATGTCTGGTTTACTGGTGATCAGGGGAACACCAGGAGTCACACCGGCTGCACCAGCCCCACCAGCACCGGTAGGCTCGGACCCGGTCTCCGCCAGGCGGCACTCGACGGTGCCGGCGGTGACCGCCGCCTAATCGCCTGCCAGGGCGAACCGGGGAACCATGTTCCAGGGGTGCATCCGCGTCCAGCGGTAGGGATCTTCCGTCCCGAACCCGTCAGCTAACCCGGTCGGCGGCTGACGGAAGGACATGTGCATGCCAGCAGTGGCAACCGTGAGACCGGCCGCCCGTACGGCGGCCCTGATCGCTGCGGGGCTCGCCCTCGCCCTGGGCGCCGCGCTCGCTCCCTTCAGCGCCGCCTCCGCAGCCCCCGGTGACGTCGGCGACGAGGGCGGCACACCGGCGCTGCGCGCCCAGTTGGAGGCGGCCAGCAAGGGCTACCTCGACGCCAAGACCGCCCTGGACCGCTCGGTCGACCGGCAGAAGAAGCTGGCCGAGCAGCTCACCACGACCGAGGGTCAGCTCACCGAACGCAGCGACAAGGTAGCCGAGATCGCCGCGCAGGCGTATCGCGGCGGCCGACTCGGTGCCGCGTCGGCGCTGCTCAACAGCGGTTCCCCGGCCGGTTTCATGGACCGCGCGGCGGCGCTGGACGCGGTGGCGGCCAATGAGGAACGCGCGCTGCGGGACCTGCGGACCACCCGGGACGAGGTCAGCAAGACCAAGCAGGCCCTCGATGTCGAGGTGCAGGAGCAGCGCAAGCAGGTGGCCGTGATGGCCAAGCGCAAGGAGCAGGCCGAGCGCTCGCTGACCGTGGCCGAGGAGCGCGCCGAGCGCGCCGAGCGGGCTGCGGCACAGGAGCGGGCCAGCCGGACCCCGGCACGCGGCGGCGGTTCCAGCAGCCCCACGGCCAAGCCGGCACCGCGCAACGCCAACGGCTCCTGGCCGGCCGAGTCGTGCAGCGTCAACGACCCCACCCCGGCCAACGGCTGCATCACGCCCCGCACCCTGCACGCGCTCAACCAGGCCAAGGCGGCCGGCTTCACCCGGTACGTCTCCTGCTACCGCGCGGGCGGCTCGGGTGAGCACCCGAAGGGTCGGGCCTGCGACTTCGCGGCGCAGAAGAACGGCTTCGGCGGGGTCGCCACCGGCGGCGACCGGACGTACGGCAACAACCTGGCGGCGTTCTACGTCAACAACGCCGACCGTCTCGCCGTGCTCTACGTGATCTGGTACAAGCAGATCTGGCTGCCGAGCAGCGGCTGGCGGACGTACAGCGGCGCGCGGGGCGACCCGTCCAGCGACCACACCAACCACGTGCACCTGTCGGTGTACTGATCCACACGGCACGCCGGGTGGCCGCCCTCGCGGGTGGTCCACCCGGCGTCGTCGTTCCCGCACTCCGAGGCGGCTGCCTCGGTTCCGCCCCGCCCGTCGCCGCGCGCTCTCCGGCCACCTTGGTTACCGTCGACATCGAAGCGGACATTTCGTGGCGACCGGGAGGAACGGTTATGAGCGGACCGCAGCGGACCCAGTGCGACGGTGCGTCGTGAGTGCGGCGACCGGACATGTGATGGTCTTCGCGCCGACCCCACTGCTCACGGTCACGATCGACCAGCCCAACGAGACTCCGGAGCTGCACCTGCACCCCGGCGGTCAGGGCGTCTGGCAGGCCCGGATGGTGCTGTCGCACGGCGTCGACGTGGTGCTCTGCACCGCGCTCGGCGGCGAGATCGGGCAGGTGCTGGAGCCGCTGCTGGTCAGCGAGGGCGTCGACCTCAAGGTGGTGGCGCGGGACTCCGGCGGCAGCGGCGGGTACGTGCACGACCGCCGCGAGGGCACCCGGCAGGAGATCGTCGACGTGACCGGGCAGCCGCTGAGCCGACACGAGTTGGACGAGCTCTACAACCTGTCGCTGGGCGAGGGGCTGCGGGCGGCGGTGAGCATCCTGAGCGGCCCGAACGACCCGTCGCTGGTCCCCGCCGACCTGTACCGGCGTTTCGCCGCCGACCTCGGCGCCAACGGCAGCCGGGTGGTGGTGGACCTCTGCGGCGACCACCTCACGGCGGTGCTGGACAGCGGGGTCTTCTTCGTCAAGGTCAGCCACGAGGAGCTGATCGCCGACGGCCGCGCGGCCGACGACGACGAGGAGCAGCTCACCCGGGCGATGTACGACCTGCACGCCACCGGCGCCGAGAACGTGGTGGTCAGCCGTGCCGACAAGCCGGCACTGGCCCTCGTCGACGGCGAGGTCTTCGAGGTGCAGATGCCCCGCCTGGAGGCGGCCGATCCGCGCGGTGCGGGGGACTCGATGACCGCCAGTGTGGCCGCCGTGGTGGCGCGCGGCGGTGACGTACGCACCGCGATCCGGACCGGCGCGGCGGCCGGCGCGCTGAACGTCACCCGGCACGGGCTGGGCACCGGGCGGCTGGACTCGATCACCGGCCTGGTGGACCGGGTACGCCTGGAGCCGGCCGGTGTCCGCCGGCAGGAACGCACCACCCCCGACGAGTTGGCCCACCGGGTGGGTGGCGCATGACCCTGCGAGTGTTGATCACCAACGACGACGGGATCGCCGCGCCGGGCATCCATGCACTGGCCCGGGCGGCGGTCGACCGAGGGCTGGACGTGGTGGTCGCGGCACCGTTGGAGGAGGCGAGCGGCACCAGCGCCGCGATGAGTGCGGTGGAGCAGGACGGGCAGGTGGTGGTCCGTGAGCATCCGTTGCCGGAGCTGGCCGGGGTACCGGCCTTCGGGGTCGGCGGCTCACCCGGCTTCATCGCGTTGATCGCCGTGCACGGCGCCTTCGGGCCGCCGCCGTCGGTGCTGCTCTCCGGCATCAACCGGGGGGCGAACGCGGGCCGGGCGGTGTTGCACTCCGGCACGGTGGGTGCGGCGTTCACCGCCGCCGCCAACGGCTGCCGGGCGTTGGCGGTGTCACTGGACGTGCTCTCCGTCGGGGAGGCGACCGCCGTCAGCGGAGGTGCCGCGGTGGCCGCCGCGGCCCGGGTACGCGACGCCGAACGGAACTGGGCCACCGCCGCCCACGTGGCGTTGGACCTGCTCCCCCGGCTGACCGCCGGTCCGGTGGAGAGCGTGCTCAACGTCAACTCGCCGGACGTGCCGCTGGGCCGGCTGCGCGGCGTACGCCGGGCGGGGCTGGCCACCTTCGGTCAGGTGCAGATGACCGTCGCCGAGGCCGGCCACGGTTTCGTGCGGACCGCGCTGGAGGAGCCCGGTCAGGCGGTGCAGCCCGGGACCGACCTGGCGTGGCTCGCCGACGGGTACGCCTCGGTGACGGCGGTCCGCGCCGTCACCGAGGTGTCCGACGTGAACCTGACCGGTCTCGACGGCGACTGACGGTCAGCCGCCGGGAAGGACCTCGGGAGTGGCGGCGGCACCGGCGTAGTACGGCTCCGGCGCGCCGAAGAGACCGAGCAGCCCGGTCACCCAGAGCTGTCGGTGCACGAACCGACTGGGTTCGGTGACGATCAGCTTGACGCCGCTGACCTCAGCCGTCTGGAAGCCGGCGACCATCGCGCTGATGCCCACCGAGTCGATGAAGGTGACCAGCCGCATGTTGAGCTCGATCCGGGCCGGCCGCCCCTTGGCCAGCACTTCGGCGATGGCCTCTTTCACCTCGTACGCGGTGTCGACGTCGATCTCGCCCCGAGGGGCGATCTCGATGACACCACCGGGCCGAACCGTCTGCAGGATCGACAGGCTCACGCGAGCACCTCCACTCGCCCGTACGACGGGCGCCTCATCAGTACGCGGGCCGCGACCGAGAGTATTCCTCCGACGGCCTCGGTCGCCACCCCTCGGGATGAGCAATTCGCGGACATCGGCGCGTCAAATCGCCCATATCCGGACTTATTACGTCCTATCACTCGGAGCAAGCCGAGGCTCGCACCGACGAACCAGGGTAGCGGGCCGCGGCTCGCCCGTCCGATATCCGGGACCCCGGCGTGCCCCCGCCAGCCGACGGCCTGACCTGCGACCAGCCGGTGCCGGTGGCGGAGTGTGCCTAGCATCACCGATGACGACCACGACGAAGGGACGACGCGATGCTTCGCAGGCTCGCCGGTCTGGCCGGTGTCAGCGCCCTGCTCGCCCTCCTGCTCGCCTGCGGGTTCGGCGGCGGGGGCGATGACGACGACGATGACGATGACGACGACTTCGCCCGCGCGGCGGTCGTCGCGGTGGTGTCCCAGGGGTGATCCGGTACGCCGCTGGCGCACCGTGCGCGGGCGGCGTCCACGCGGCCGGCACCGACCACGCAGGCACGCTGGTTTGCGGTGGCGTCCGGCGGGGCACAGCGTCGGTGGCGAACCGCCGACGTCCGAGGTCTGCCCCGGCCACCGGCTTCGGCACTGTCGAGGAGGGAACCACATGTTCGGAAGCAACCTGCTGGACCGTCGCAGCAAGCCGGAACAGATCACGGACCAGGCGTGGCAACACCTCGTCTCGGCGGGCGACAGCATCCGGGACGCCGCCCGCTCGGCGCGGCACACCTCGGCCGGTTTCGCCGACGACGCCGGTGACCTGGTCGGATCGGCGGCCGAGGAGGCGCGGCACCGGGCCAGCGTGGCCTTCGACGCGCTCGCCGGACGCCGTCCCGCGCTGCCCTGGACCCTGTTGATCGGCGCGGCCCTGGTCGGCGCCGCGATCGGCTGGGCCGCCGGCAGCGCCGCGCGGGCCGCCGGCAGCCGGGATCGGGCCGTCGACGACATCGAGTTCGTGGACGTCGAGCGCCCGGACTCCCCCGCCGGCCCGCTGACCTGACGGCACCGCCCGACCGGCAGTTCGATGTAAGGAAGGGTCCCCTGCTAACGCCTCGTGCATAGCAGGGGACCCTTCCTTGCATTTGTGCGCGGCATCTCGCCCGAGCCGGGTGAGGCCGGATCACCCGGACCCCCACCAGGCTCGGTCCCGGCGGACCCGTATCGGGTCCGCGCCCGACACCGCGAGAGGAGCGAGGAGATGGCCAGCATCTCGACGATCCAGCGCACCGACGAGCACATCCGGACCGCGGTGCTGGACGAACTCGACTGGGAGCCCCGGGTCCGGCCGCACGAGATCGGGGTGAGCGTCGCGGAGGGCGTGGTGACACTGACCGGACGGGTGGACGGCTACGCCAAGAAGTGGGCGGCGGAACGGGCCGCCCACCGGGTGGCCCAGGTCCGGGCCGTCGCCAACGACCTCGCCGTGCACACGGCCACCGGCGCGGAGCGTACCGACCCGGAGATCGCCGCCGCCGTGACGCACGCCCTCCAGTGGCACGCGTTCGTGCCGGTCGAGCAGATCGACGTGACGGTCTCGCAGGGCTGGGTCACCCTGCACGGCGAGGTCGAGTGGGAGTACCAGCGCCGGGCCGCCCAGCAGGCGGTCGCCGGGCTCGGCGGCGTACGCGGGGTCAGCGACGGTCTCGTCGTCCGACCCTCGGTACGCCCCGACGGCGCCGTGCTGGCCCAGCGGATCGTCGACGCGCTGGCCCGCAACCAGGCCACCCAGGCCGAGCAGGTGACGGTACGCGTGCACGGCGACACGGTGCTGCTGGGCGGGTTGGTGCACTCGATGCCCGAGCGAGCCGAGGTCGAACGGGTCGTCTGGTCCGCTCCCGGCATCCGCGAGGTGCAGAACCACATCGCGGTGGCCCCGGTGCTGGGCTGAGCCGTCCCGGCCGCCCAACCACCCCGGCCGGGTGACCCCGCCTCACCCGGCCGGACAGCAGACTGGCGGGTATGACCGATCGGCTGACCACGCCATTGCAGGTCACTGCGCGGCTCCGCACACCCGTCACGGAGCACGACCACGTCCGGGGCCCGGTGGACGCGCCGGTGACGATCGTCGAGTACGGCGACTTCCAGTGCCCGTTCTGCGGGACGGCCCACCGCAACCTCCAGGAGGTCCAGCGGCAGCGGTCCGACACCGTCCGCCTCGTCTATCGGCACTTCCCCATCGCCAACATCCACCCGTACGCGGAGCGGGCCGCCGAGGCGGCGGAGGCCGCCGGTCGGCGCGGACGGTTCTGGGAGATGCACGACTGGCTCTACGAGCACCAGGACCAACTCGACCCGGTGCACCTGACGCTCGGCATCGAGCAGCTCGGCCTGCCGGTCGACGAGGTGGACGCGGAGATCGGGCGGCACGCCGGTGGTGACCGGATCCGGCAGGACTTCGTCGGCGCGATCCGTAGCGGCGTGGACGCCAGCCCCACCCTGTTCGTCAACGGCGACCGCCACGACGGCGACGTCGACCCGGGCACCCTCCTGACCGTGGTCGACGACGCCACCGGCTGACAGTGGCCGAGGCGGTGGCGACGGTGGCGGGCGAGCACTCACCCGCCACCGTCGCGTACCCGGATCAGATGAGACGCAGTTGGCGGGCCCGGCGTACCGCGTCCCGACGGCGGGTCGCGTCCAGCTTGCGATAGATGTTGCGGACGTGCGTCTTGACGGTGTTCACCGAGACGGACAGCTCGGCCGCGATCTCCACGTTGGACAGGATGCTCTGCAGGTACCGCAGGATGGTCAGCTCCCGCTCGGTCAACGGCTCGTCCAGTGCCGCCACCGGCACGCCGGGCGTACCCCGCCCGTCCGACACCTCGACGGCACGGACCAGGTCACTGACCGTCGGCCAGTGCGCCGTGCCGGAGTCCAGGTGGGCGGCGAGCAGGTCCCGCAGGCCCGGCTCGGCCCGGGTGAACGGCCGCCGGTACCCGTCCGGGGCCGCCAGGTCGAGCGCCTGCTCCACCGTCCGGCCGGCCCGCCGCCCGTCCCCGCTCCGGGCCGCGAGCACCGCGTCGAGCAACGCGGCTTCCAGGCGTACCGGCAGCGGCCAGTCGGCCGACGACGGCGCCGACCAGTCCGGCAGCAGGCGGGCGGCGGCGCGCGGGTCACCGGCCCGCAGCTCGACCCGGGCGGCGGCCACCGCCAGCGGGGGCGCCGACGACTCCGGGTGGCCATTGGCCAGGTCCCGGGCCGTCGCCACGTCACCGCGGGCGCTGTGCAGGTCCGCCTCGGCCGCCCGCAGCCGCACGTCCAGCTCGCCGCCCCGGCCGGACCAGCGGCTCCGGGCCTCCACCAGCAGTCGGTGGGCCACCGCGAGATCCCCCTCGTCGCCGCGCAGGTACGCCCGGCACCAGCCCGCCACCGCGCCGGCCGCCGCCTCCTCGTTCGCCGATGCCGCCAGGGCCAGGTTCGCCTCGGCCTCCGCGGGCTGGTCCCGATGCAGCGCCACCAGGGCCAACGCCAGGTAGGCGTACCCGCAGTCGAGCTGCGCCGACCAGCCCTGGCAGGGCGGCAGGGCCAGCGCCGCGCGGGCCGCCTCCTCGGCCGCGCGCAGCTCGCCGCGCAGCGCCGCGAGCAGCGCCCACCGGCTGGCGCAGACCAGTTCGGTGCGCGGCCGACCGGCCGACCGCGCCGCCGCCAGCGCCGCCGCGAACCCGCTCGCCGCACCGGCCAGGTCACCGGCGTCGAGGGCGAGCAGGGCCGAGGCGGTACCGGCCACCGCCCGCACGTCGGCGTCGTCCCTGGTGCCGGCCCGTGGGTCGTCGGCGCGGACCGTCGCGCCCCCGTCCGGAGCGACGAGAGCGTGCCGTCCCGCAGTGGCCTCCACGACGGTGGCCTCCACGACGGCGGGCTCCGCGACAGCGGTGGGCTCCTCGACGGTGGGCGATGCGGCGGTGGGCGATGCGGCGGTGGGGCGGGTGGCGAGCAGGCGGGCGGCGGCGGCGCGTACCGCCTCGGGGTCGTCGGCCAGCCGGGCCAGGGTGAGTTCGACGGCGACGACCAGCCGGGCGAACCGGCTGCGGCGCGGTTCCGGCAGGGCGCGGGCGTGCCCGGCGGCCAGCCGTAGATGCCGGTGGGCGGCGTCGCCGTCGCCGTCGAGGGCCCGCTGGGCGGCGCAGGCCAGCGCCAGTTCCGGGTCACGCGACACCGCCTCCGCCGGGGGTGGCGCGGGCACCGGCCCGGTCCGGCCGCCCCGGTCGTACGCCAACTCGGGCCAGCCGGTCACGAACAGGTCGGTCGCCCTCGTCCAGTCGCCGGCGACGAGCGCGTGCCGCAGCGCGTCGGCCGGTCGGCTGTTGCCGGCGTACCAGCTCGCCGCGCGCAGGTGCAGGTCACGCTGCTCCTCGGCGGGCAGCCGGGACACTTCGCGGTACAGCAGGTCGGCCAGGAGCGGATGGCACCGGTACCACACCGGCCGCCCGCCGTCGGGGTGCAGCAGTCCGGCGTCCGCCGCGAGCGCGCCGAGTCGCCCCTCGGCGTCGCCGTCACCGGTCAGCGCCACCGCCAGTCCGGCGCAGACGGTGTCGGTGACCGCCGCGCGGCGCAGCAGGTCCCGATCGGCCGGGTCCAGCCCGGCGAGCACCTCCTCGCGCAGGTAGCCGGCGATCTCCGGCTGGTCCGCGCCGAGCTGGCTGATCCACCGGTCCGGGTCCGGCTGGCCGTGCAGCCCGAGCGCGGCGATCCGCAACGCCGCCGCCCACCCCTCGGTTCGTCCGCGCAGCCGCTCGACGGCGGCGGCCGGCACCGCCACCCCGTGCGCGGTCAGCAGGTCGGCCACCTCGTCGGCGGTGAAGGCCAGGTCACCCGGACCGATCTCGGTCAGTTCACCGGCCAGCCGTAGCCGGTGCACCGCCAACGGCAGGCCGGCCCGCCCGGCCGCCACCACCCGCAACCGCTGCTCGGTGTGCCGCAGCAGGAACTCCAGCCCGGCCAGGGCGGCCGGATCGGTGACGCGGTGCAGGTCGTCCAGGATCAGCACCACGGGTCGCTCCCGGGCAGCCAGGGCGGCGGCGAGCACCTCCAGTTCGTCCGGGCGTGGGGCCCGGTCGGGCACCGGCGTCGCGGCCGGGTCCGCCCCCGGGTCCGCGACCGACCGCAGCGCTGCCGCGAGGTACGACCAGAGACGGTCGCTGTCGTCGCCGGCCTCCACCGAGATCCAGGCCGGTGCCGGGGCGTCCGGGTCGGCCTCGGTCACGGCCTGCCGCCACGACGCGAGCAGCGTGGTCTTGCCCCACCCGGCGGGCGCGCGGACCAGCGTGACCGGCGACGTCACCCCCTCGTCCAACATCCGGGCCAGCCGGGGACGCAGCACCACCGGTCTCGGGAGCACGGCAGGCGTCAGCCGCGACGCCAGCAGGGGCGGGCCGGCCGGTACGCCGACCGCCCCGGCGGTCCGTACGGTGCTGCGGTCATCCGGCATCCGGCCCACCCCCACGGACGCGTACTCCTCCCCGGTCCTGCGGCGGGCGGTTACCCGACCGGCAGCCGTTCACCCCTTCGGGGCGAGCCGGGTTCACCTCACCCCGGGCGAGCGTGGAGAGGTTCCGTCCGCTGGTCGGGGCCGCCGATCCGGACGATCGGGGCGGACACGGATCCGGAGGTGCGAGTGGGACGGGTCAGGACGGTCGTCGCGGTGGCCGGCGTCCTCGGTGGGGCGGCGGCGCGTACCGCCCGGTCGGTGGTCGCCCGCCGGTGGGCCACACGCCGCCGGGGACCCGACGGCGCCCGCACCGGGCGCTGGCAGGTGGTCACCGTCGACCGCCCGGCGGAGGAGGTCCTGCCGGCACGCGGCTGGCCCGAGCCGCTGCGTCGGCTCGACGGCGCGGTCGACGTCGCACTGCGCGCCGCGCCCGGCGACCGGGGCGTCGAACTGGCCGCCCGACCACGGACCGACGCCACCCCGCCAGGGTTCGCCGCCCACCTGGTCGGCGACGACCCGCAGCTCCTGGTGCGCCAGGCGTTGTGGCAGGTCAAGCAGCTCGTCGAGGCCGGTGAGGTGTTGCGCGCCGACCGTCCGTCCACCGACCGACCGGCGCGCCCGCCGGGATGAGGGCGCTGTGTTGGACCTCCGGCGGGGACCTGGCCGTGCGCCAGGTCCCGGACCCGGAGCTGCGCAACGACCAGGACATGATCGTCCGGGTACGCCGCAGCGCCACCTGCGGCGCCGACCTGTCGCTGCTCGCCGGGCGGACACCCGGCCTGTCCCCCGGCGACGTGCTCGGCCACGAGTTCCTCGGCGACGTGCTGGAGGTGGGTCCGGCGGTCCGCCGGCACCGGGTCGGCGACCGGGTGGTGGTCTGCGCCTCGGTGGCCTGCGGTGCCTGCTGGTACTGCCGGCGCGGGCTGCCGGCCTGCTGCGACAACGGCAGCACCGAGCCGGCCGCCGGGGAGGCGGAGTGGGGGCACCCGGTGGCCGGCTGCTTCGGCCAGCCCCGGGCCGCCGGAGGCTTCGCCGGCAGCCACGCCGAGTACGTCCGGGTGCCGTACGCCGACGTCGGGGCGTTCACCGTGCCGGAGTCCGTCGGTGACGACCGGGCCCTGTTCGCCTCGGACGCCGCCCCGGCCGGTTGGATGGGTGCCGACCTGGGCACGGTCCGCCCCGGGGACGTGGTGGCCGTCTGGGGTGCCGGGGCGGTGGGGCAACTGACCGCCCGGGCGGCCGGGTTGCTCGGCGCCGACCGGGTGGTGGTCGTCGACCGGCACCCGGGGCGGCTGCTGATGGCCCGGCAGCACACCGGCGCGGAAACCCTCGACCTGCGCCACACCGACGTGCTGGCGGAACTGCGCGAGCTCAGCGGCGGGCGGGGACCGGACGTCTGTGTGGAGGCGGTCGGCGGCGCGGCCGAGGAGCCCCGGTCCCTGGCGGAGCGTTTCACCGGACGCCGCCGCGCGCCCGAGGCGCTGCGCGAGGCGGTGCACGCCTGCCGCAAGGGCGGCACGGTCTTCGTGCTCAACGGCGGCACGCGCGTCGTCGACGCGTTCCCGACCGGCGCGGTGGTGCACAAGGGGCTCACCGTGCGCGGAGCGCGCCAGCACGGCCAGCGGTACATCCCGATGCTGCTGGACCGGATGGCCCGCGACGAACTGCGTACCGAACACCTGGCCACGCACCACTTCCCGCTGGAGCGGGCGGCCCAGGGGTACGCGCTGTTCCGCGACCACCCCGACGACTGCCTGCGGGCCGTGTTCACCCCGCACGAGCCGCTATCGATCGACGGTCGGCCCGGTGGATGACATCATCGCGGAATGGCTGCGGAACGGACGTACGACGTCGTGCTGTTCGGGGCGACCGGGTTCACCGGTGAGCTGACCGCGCAGTACCTGGCCCGGCACGCGCCGGCCGGACTGCGCTGGGCGATCGCCGGACGCAACCCCGACAAGTTGGCTGCGGTCCGGGACCGGCTGGCCGCGATCACGCCGGACCTGGCGGACCTGCCGCTGCTCACCGCCGACGTCACCGACCCGGCGTCGCTGCGGGCGGTCGCCGAGCGGGCCCGGGTGGTGGCCAGCACCGTCGGCCCGTACGTGCACCACGGGGAACCGCTGGTCGCGGCATGTGCGGCAGCCGGCACGGACTACCTCGACATCACCGGCGAACCCGAGTTCGTCGACCAGATGTACCTGCGGCACCACGCCGAGGCGACCCGCACCGGGGCCCGGCTGGTGCACGCCTGCGGCTTCGACTCGATCCCGCACGACCTGGGCGTCTGGTTCACCGTCAAGCACCTCCCGGCCGACGTACCGATCACCGTGGACGGCTACGTACGGGCCGGCGGCCGGTTCTCCGGCGGCACGTACCACTCGGCGCTGACCGCCTTCTCCCGGCAGGCCGAGACGTCCCGGGTGGCCCGCGAGCGACGGGCGGCCGAACCGCGCCCCACCGACCGCCGGGTCCGGGCCGTGCCGGGCAAGCTGGCCCGGTCGCGGGACCTGCCGGTCTGGGCGGTGCCGCTGCCGACCATCGACCCGCAGGTGGTACGCCGCTCGGCCGCCGCCCGCCCCGAGTACGGGCCGGACTTCCGCTACCGGCACTTCGCGGCGGTCAAGCGCCTGCCCACCGTCCTGGTGGCGGGCGTCGGCCTGGGCGCGCTGGCCGGACTCACCCGGCTGCCCCCGGCCCGGCGCTGGCTGCTCGGCCGGCTCGCCTCCGGCCAAGGCCCGAGCGCCGAGCAGCGGGCCGAGTCGTGGTTCCGGGTCCGTTTCGTGGGCACCGGCGGCGGTCGGCGGGTGGTCACCGAGGTGGCCGGCGGCGACCCCGGCTACGACGAGACCGCCAAGATGCTCGCCGAGTCCGCCCTCTGCCTGGCCCTGGACGACCTGCCGGCCACGTCCGGCCAGGTCACACCAGTGACCGCGATGGGCGACGCACTCCTGACCCGCCTCACCACCGCCGGCCTCACCTTCCGCGTCGTCGAGTGAACGGTGCTGGGCGAACGGTTTTGGTGAAAGGAAGGGTCCCTTTCTAACGCCTCGTGTATAGGAAGGGACCCCTCCTAACATCCGCCCGGCGCCCGGTTGACCCTCGACCTGGTCGAGGCGGCAGGATCTGCGGGGTGGAGCGTGACCTGCGCAGCATCGGCGAGGTAGCCCGGGACAGCGGGCTGACCGTGAGTGCCCTGCGGTTCTACGACGCCGCCGGGGTCCTGGTGCCGGCCCTGGTGGACCCGGTGACCGGATACCGCCGCTACACCGACGACCAGGTCGCTTCGGCCCGGCTCGTCGCCGGGCTGCGCCGGGTCGGCCTGCCGGTGGCCGAGATCGCCCAGGCGGTACGCGCCGAACCAGCCGTCGTGCACCGGCTGCTCGACACCCAACTCCGACGGTTGGCCGACGGGCTGGCCGACGCGCGCCGCGAGGTGTCCCGGATCCGGGCACTGCTGCCGGTCGAGGAGTCGCACGCTGCCACCCGGCTCACCCTGGACCGCGCGGGACTCGCCGCCGCCGTGGACGCGGTCCGCTTCGCCGTCGGGACCGACCCGGAACTGCCGGCGCTCACCGGTGTCCTGTTCGACGTGACCGACACGGGCGTACGGCTGGTGGCCACCGACCAGCACCGGCTGGCGGTGGCGAGCGCCGACGCGACGGTGGACGGCCCGGCGGTGCGTACGCTGCTGCCGCTGGCGGGGGTGGACAGGCTGAGCCGACTGGTGACCGACCCGGACGTCGACGCGCACGAGGTACGGCTGACGCTGACCACGTCCCGGCTGCACGCCGACGTGGGCGGGCGGGAGCTGCACGCCACGGCGCTGCCGGACGACTTCCCCGACTACCACGTGCTGCTGCCCCGCGCGGGCGAGCACGGGCCGATCCGCCGCATCGCGGTGGACGCCGAGTGGCTGGCCGGCGCGCTGCGGGCGGGCGGTCCCACGCTGACGCGCGAGTACGCCGGTGCTCCGCTGCCGGTGACCGTACTCGGGTTGGGGACGGGCGACGGGCTGCGCCTGCTCGGCCCCGACGACCTGCACCACGCCGACGACCTGCGGGTCGGGGTGAACGGCGCGTACCTGCTCGACGCGCTGGACGCGGCCGGGAGCGGCCATCTGGTGCTCGAACTGGACAGCCCGGTCACCCCGCTGGCGATCCGCCGCCCGGACGACGAGGGCGCCTTCTCCATCCTGATGCCGATCCGGCTCTGACCGAACGCGCCTGATGCCGATCCGGCTCTGACCGAACGCGCCGCTGTCTCGGCACAAGCGTGCCCACCGGCTCTGACCGAACGCGCCCGCCGAGCGTCCCCACCAGCTCTGAGCGAGCGCGCCGGCCGAGCGCGCCACCGGCTCAGCGCGAAGCGCGCCGCTGAGCAGGATCGGTCGGGCGGGTGCGGGAGTCGGGGCGATCCGGGCGCGGCGGTAGCATCTGGTAGTCCACCCGACTTCCGGACGGAGGCGTACGGAGCAGCATGCTCGACATGGAGTTGATCCGGAAGGATCGCGACGCGGTGGCGACCGCGCTGGCGAAGCGGCTGGAGGCCGCCGAGGTCGACCGGGCGCTGGACGACATCCAGCAGCTCGACCGGGAGCGTCGCCGGCTGATCAGTGAGATCGACGGGGAACGCCAGCGTCGCAAGGCCGAGGCACGGGCGTACGCGCAGGCGAAGCGGGCCGGTGTCGAGCCGGAGACGACCTCCGAGGTCGGCCGCAAGCAGATCGCCGAGTTGGAGAGCGAACTCGACGAGGTGCAGGCACGGCTGCGTACCGTGATGAGCGAGCTGCCCAACCTGCCCGCCGAGGACGTGGTCCCCGGTGGCAAGGAGGCCAACCGGGTGGTGAAGACCTTCGGCGCGCCTCCGGCGATCGAGAAGGTCCGTGATCACGTCGAGTTGAGCCGGGCGCTGGGCCTGGTCGACCACGAGCGCGGCGTCAAGCTGGGCGGGTCGGGCTTCTGGATGTACACCGGCCTGGGTGCCCGCCTGGAGTGGGCGCTGGTCAACTGGCTGATCGAGAGCAACATCGAGGCCGGGTACGAGTTCCTGCTCCCGCCGCACCTGCTGCTGGACACCGCGGGCTTCGCCGCCGGCCAGTTCCCGAAGTTCTACGACGACGTCTACCACCTGGACAAGCAGTCCGCCCCGCGTGGGCAGTTCCTGCTGCCGACGGCGGAGACGGCGATCCTCGGCGCGTACCAGGACGAGATCCTGGAGGCCGCGAAGCTGCCGCTGCGGGTGTTCGCGTACACCCCCTGCTACCGCCGCGAGGCGGCGGGCTCGCACTCCGACGAGCGCGGCACCGTGCGGGGCCACCAGTTCAACAAGGTGGAGATCTTCCAGTTCACCCTGCCCGAGCAGGCCGACGCCGCGCTGGAACAGATGGTCGCCCACGCGGAGAGCCTGGTCGAGGGGTTGGGCCTGCACTACCAGCGCAGCCTGCTGGCGGCCGGCGACTCCAGCGCCTCGATGCGCAAGACGCTGGACATCGAGGTGTGGATGCCCAGCACCGGCAAGTACAAGGAGGTCTCGTCGGTCTCCTGGGGCGGTGACTACCAGGCCCGACGGGCGGCGATCCGCTACCGCGAGCCGGGCGGCAAGCAGACCCGGTTCGTACACACGCTGAACGGCTCGGCGCTGGCGACCAGCCGGCTGCTGCCGGCGATCCTGGAGCAGTTCCAGCAGGCCGACGGTTCGGTGCTGGTGCCGGAGGTGCTCCGCGACCGGATCGGCACCGACCGACTCACCCCGCGCTGACCGGTTCGTCGGGGGTCGCCGCGTGCGGCCCCCGACGCTCCGACCCGCTGCCCGGTACGCCGACCGGCGCACTGCCGCTGCGCGCGGTATCGACCGGTGGTGCGGCGTCGCTCGGTGCGGCGCCGCTCGGTGCAGTGCCGCTCCGTGCGCTCGCGTCCGGCGGCTCGCGGCGGAGTGCGGTGTTAGCAGGGGACCCCTGCTCTACCGCAGGCGTTAATAAGGTGCCCTTCCTTCGCAGCAAGCCGGCGAGCAGCAGCACGCCGGCAACCGCGACGAGCACCGCCGGACCCGCGCTGTCCAGAGCCGCCGCCAGCGAACGCTGGACACCGGCGACGGCGCTCACCACCGGATCGGCGAGCGCCTCGCGACGACCGGCGGCCAGCCGCGCCTCGTACCAGCCGTACCAGGCGACGTAACCGCCGGCGAGCAGCAGCACCAGGCCGCTGACCCGGGGCGCCCAGGCGCCGGCGCCCCTCAGCCGGGCGACCACTTCGCCGCGCAGCAGCGCCACGCCGAGCGCGGCCACCGCGACCACCAACCCCATCCCCAGGGCGTACGCCCCGAACAGCGCCAGCCCGCGTCCGGTCGATCCGGCCTGGAGGCTGGTCACCACGATCGCCAGGAACGGCGCGATGGCGCAGCCCAGCGAGGCGGTCGCGTACGCCATGCCGAACAGCACCATCGACGGCCAACTGCGGGTCAGTCGGGGCGCCCGGGTCAGCGGGCGCAGGCTGGGCAGCCGTCGTCCGGCGAGCAGCCAGCAGCCGAGTAGCAGGAGCAGCAGTCCCAGCCCGACGGTGAACCACGGCAGCCGGGGACGCAGCCACCCGGCGAACGGGGCCAGGGCCAGGCCGAAGGCACCGAACACCAGCACGTACCCGCAGGTGAGCGCGGCGGCGGCGGTGAGTGCCCGGCCGACGGCGCCCCGGGTGTCGGTGGCCCCGGCGACCAGCAGCGACAGGTACGCCGGCAGCATCGCGAAGCCGCACGGGTTGACCGCGCCGAGCATGCCCGCGGTCAGCGCGAGCAGGAGCGGCGCCTCCATCAGGCGGCCAGCGCGGTGACCCGCCGGGTGAGGTCCTCCCCGTCCAGCCACCCCTTGTGCGCGACCTTGCCCTCCCGATCGATGATCACGAAGGTGCTCTGCTCGACGACCCCGAACCGCTTCCAGAGCGTGCCCTGCCGGTCGTCGATCTGCGGCATCGGGCCGAGTTCGAACTCGGTGACGAAGTCGGTCATCGCCTTGCGTTCGCCGAGCCCGGCGACGCCGACGATCGGCACGGTGTCCCGGAAGCCCGGTTCGATCTCGGCGATGGTCCACGCCTGGCTGGCACAGGTGGCACACCAGGGCGCCCAGAACCAGAGCACCACCGGACGACCGGCCAGGGCGGCGGCGTCGAAATCCGCACCGGCCAGGGTCTGCCCGGTGAACCGCAGGGTGTCGGGTACCGGCACCGGAGTGGTGGGGCCGGGCGTCGGTCCGGCGGGCTCCGCAGACGCCGGGGTGGGTGCGGGCGCGGAGGCGGACTCCGGTACGGCCGCAGCCTCCTCGACCGAGTCCGCGGCACCGCAGCCGCCGGCCGCCAGCGCGGCGGCGAGCAGGACGGCGACCGCACCGATGGCACGTCGCGTCGGTCGGACCGGCCTCATCGGTGTCTCCTTCGGTTCGCTGGTACGGCCACCGGCCGCCCGCCCGGTCCCGCTTCGGTCACCGCACGGGCACGCACTCCCGCTTCGGTTGCGGTACGCGTACGCACTCCCGCTTCGGTCGCGGCACGCGTGCCCGGTACCGGCTTCGGTCGCGGCACGCTCAGGCCTTGGTCAACCGCAGCGCCAGCTCCGGGCAGACCTTGACCGCCTTCGACGCGCCCTCCCGCAGCCAGGTCGGCACCGGGGTGGGCGGGAAGGCGGGATAGCCGTTCTGGTCGAGCCGGATGAAGTCCGGCACCACGTGGGCGCAGAGGCCGTGGCCGTCGCACCGGGACCAGTCCAGGACCAGCTTCTGCGGGTCCGGGTCGGGGGCGCCGGGCAGGCCCATCATGCCCTTGACCCGCCGGCCGCAGCCCTCGCCGGTGGTGTGCTTCTTGAGGTCGTCGGCGAAGACCTCCATCGCCGACAGCGCGAAGCGGGACGTACCGTCGGGGTGGCTGCACGCGCCGCGCCCCTTGACGTCACCGGCGGCGGCTCGCACCACCTCCACCGGCGCGCTGCCGGAGACCGCCAGGTCGACCGCGCGGGCCAGGTCGGGCAGGCCCCGCTTGCACGGCCCGCACTGCCCGGCCGACTCGCCGGCCAGGTAGCGCACCACCTGGGCGGCCTCGCCGAGCGGGCAGGTGTCGTTCGCGAGCGGCACGATGATGCCGGCACCGAGGGTGCCGCCGACCGCGGCGAGTCCCTTGCGGGAGACCTCGGCCTTCTCCGCCGCCTCCCTGGTGATCCACTTGCCGTGGTAGCCGCCCATCAGGATGCCCGGCCCGTCGGGCACCTCGCAGAGTTCGAGGATCTCCCGCAGCGGGGTGCCGGCCGCGCACTCCACCACCGCGTGCCGCTTGGCCGCGCCGGTCACGCTGAGCAGCACGGTGCCCGGCTCGTCGTCGGTGCCGAGCGCCGCGTACTCGTACGGGCCGAGGCGGGCGGCCACCGCGAGCTGCGAGTACGTCTCGGCGTTGGAGAGCAGGGTGGGCAGGTTGCTGACGCCGGAGTCGCTGGAGCGCTTCTTGGTGCCGGGCGGGATGTGCGGCAGCCCGTTGATCCCGTTGACCAGCGCGCCGCCCTCCCCGCTGATGAACCGGTGCGGCACCGTCACCACGCTGGTCGGCACCGGCATCCGCCGCTCGTCCAGCGCCTCCATCAGGGAGTCCCGGCCGACCAGGTCGTCGGCCACGCAGAGCACGATCTCCTCGGCGTCCAACGCGAAGGCGGCCAGCGCCGCGCCGTCCAGGATCAGGTGCGGGGCCCGGGTGAGGATCACCTTGTCCTTCCAGCTCGCCGGCTCCCCCTCGGTGGCGTTGACCACCACCACCGGCGGCAGGTCCTGGCGTTCACAGGACTCCAGCACCGCCCGCAGTTTCCTGGCGAACGGGAACCCGGCGCCGCCCTTGCCCTTGAGCTGGATGCCCTCCGCGAGACGCAGCAGGTTGGACGGCTCCATCGGGCTGATCGGGCCGTGCACCATCTCGTGGGCCTGCAGGTCGAGCCGGCCGAACTCGGCGAACCCGGCGGTGAGCCGGGGCTCACCGACACAGGCCACCGGCGGGACCACGGCACGCTCCGTCACTTGGCCTCCCCTCGCAGCCCGGCCCAGTAGGCGCCGTCCACCTTCTCCGGGTCGGCCCGGCGACGCCGGCTGTCCGACGCCCGGCGGGCGCGCCGGGAGGCGAGGTCGACCAGGGTCGGGGTGTCGTCGTCCACGTCGTCCTCCGCCGCGTACCGGGCCGGGGGCCGCCAGTAGTCGTTCTCCGCCTCCGGCACGTCGTCTTCCACGCTGTGCCGCCCGCCTCCGCTGCGCGGCTCGGCGGAGATGGGCGTACCGGAGATCGGCGAACCCGAGATGGGCGCACCGGAGATCGGACCGGCCGAGATCGGGGCGTTCGACTCCCAGCGACGCGGGCTGTCCCAGGGCTCCTCCGGCTCGTCGGCGCGGCGGCGGGGCGGGGACGAGTAGCGGGTACCGGCGTCGTCGTCCACCCGGGAACGGCGGTACCGGCCGGTCTCCTCGTCGTCGCGGCGGCGTCGGCCGCCCGGCTCGCGCTCGTACTCCGACTCCTCCTCGCGGCGGCGCGCGGAGCGTCGGCCCACCGACTCGCGCTCCTCCTCGCGGCGGGACGCACGGCGCCGGACCGGCTCCTCGTCCTCGCGGACCCGGCGGCCCACCGGCTCCAGCTCCTCCTCGTCCCGGCGGTACGCGCGCCGCCCGGTGGACTCCAGCTCGTCGTCGCGGCGGACGGCACGCCGGCCGACCGGTTCCTCGTCACGCCGTCGGGACACCGGCTCCATCAGCTCGGTCTCCCGGCGGATGGCCCGCTCGAACTCCTCCTCCTCGCGACGCGAGGGACGCCGCACCACCGGCTCCAGGTCCTCGTCGAGGCGGTCCCGGCCGGGACGTACCGGCTCGCGCAGACTGCCCGGCTCGGGGACCACCGGCACGGTGAAGCGCTCCGGGTCGTTGCGCCGGATGGTCGGGCTGGCCCAGGTGCCGGAGGTGCTCTCGGCCCAGCTCATGTCGCGGCGCACCCGCTTCTCGCGGCCGTCCTCGCCCTCGGCGCGCCGGCCGGTGAGGGTGCCGAGCAGGCCCTTGCCCCGGGTCTCCTCGGTGGACTTGCTGCCGGTCATCGCCTCGTTGAGCGCGGCGGCCTGGTGCTGCTCGCGACTGCGGCGCTGGAGGCTGACCGAGAGGCGGACCAGCAGCGCCACCACCACCAGCACCACGCAGAGCCAGTAGCTGAGGGTGACCCAGGTGGCCGGCGCACGTCCGGCGCCGAGGCCGTGGAAGATGCCGAAGGGCCAGGACAGGTACGCCATCGAGTGCAGGCCGCGCCACAGCCACTTGGGACCGACGTCGGCGAACCGGGCCCGGATGATGCCGGTCCAGAGCACACCCACCATGAGCAGCGCGGCGATGGTGCCGAGGCCGACGTAGAGTCCCCGGCCCCCGACGAACGGCACCGCCATGTCGGTGACCCCGGCCCGACCGCTGGCGATCTTCGTGATGACGTGGAAGACCAGGCCGGCGACGCCGAGGATGCCGGTGGCCCGGTGCGCCGACTGCAACAGCACCCGGTGCCGGATCAGCAGCACCAGCCGGTCGGTGGCGAGCAGCCCCATCATCACGGTCAGGCTCAACGCGACCAGGGCGATCACACCGGCGAAGAACTCGGTGAAGAAGAAGCCCATGGCGTACGCCCGCTGGCCGACGTTGGTGAGCATCATCAGCGCCCACAGCGCCGCGATCCCGGACGCGGACAGCGCCAGGATCTGGCTGCGGGACCGTACCCGGATGCCTCTGGTGCTGGTGCTGGTACGGACGGCAGGCGCCTTCTCGTTCTGCGTAGCCCGGGCCATTAGCTCCTCGATCGTCTCGCGGCGGCGCACCGCCGGCCGACCCTGTTCCCCCCACCAGTACGTCCGGAGCGTTCAGTCGGATTAGCTCCAGCCGAAAATTTCTCGACGAGTTGTCGAACCGTCTCCCCGCCCGGCGCGTGTAGCGGCTCCGCCACCCTGTCGGAGACAGTCACCGACGTCCATCGCCTGAGGTGCAAGGAAGGGCCCCCTGTTAACGCCTCGTGCATAGCACGGGCCCCCTCTTAACATTGACAGCCGATGAAACGCGCTTGTAATCTTGCCGAAATTTTCAGTCCCGGTTGCAAGATCCGGGCAATCGCACCGCCGTCCCCGTCCTCCGGCACCCCAGGAGCACCCGATGCGTCGACGTCGACTCCGCCCGGCGATCATCGCTCTCGCCGTGATCGCCAGCCTCCTCGCACCCGGCACCGTGGCCACACCCCCGGCCGCCGCCGCCCCGACCGGCGGCAAGAAGGTCATCGCCAACCTCTTCGAGTGGAACTGGCCCTCGGTGGCCGCCGAGTGCACCAGCACACTGGGCCCCAAGGGCTACGGCTACGTCCAGGTCTCACCCCCGCAGGAACACGTACGCGGCAACCAGTGGTGGGTCGCCTACCAGCCGGTCAGCTACCGGATCGAGTCCCGCAAGGGCACCCGCGAGCAGTTCCGGTCCATGGTGGCCACCTGCCAGGCGGCCGGCGTCAAGGTGATCGTCGACGCCGTCGTCAACCACATGTCCGGCCAGACCAACGGCGGCACCGGCTGGGCCGGCTCGTCCTACCAGCACCACGTCTACCCCGGCATCTACCAGGCGCAGGACTTCCACTACTGCGGCCGCAACGGCAACAACGACATCGTCAACTACCTCGACCGGTACGAGGTGCAGAACTGCGAGCTGGTCAACCTCGCCGACCTCAAGACCGGCTCCGAGTACGTCCGGTCCCGGCTGGCCGGGTACCTCAACGACCTGCTGTCACTGGGCGTGGACGGCTTCCGGCTGGACGCCAGCAAGCACATGCCCGCCGCCGACATCGCCGACATCCTGCGCCGCCTGAACCGCCCCGCGTACGTGGTGCAGGAGGTCATCTACGGTCCCGGCGAGCCGATCCGGCCCGAGGAGTACACCGGCAACGGTGACGTGCACGAGTTCCGCTACGGCAAGGACCTGGCCCGGGTCTTCCGCTCCGAACGGCTCGCCTACCTGCGCAACTTCGGTGAGGGCTGGGGGCACCTGCCCAGCTCGGTGGCGTCGGTCTTCGTGGACAACCACGACACCCAGCGCGACGACGGCGGGGTGCTCACCTATCGCGACCGGGGCACGTACGCCCTGGCCAACGCCTTCATGCTGGCCTGGCCGTACGGGTCGCCAACGGTGATGTCCAGCTACACCATCACCAACCGCGACGCGGGCCCGCCCTCGGACAGCAACAACAAGACGCTCAACACCACCTGCTACTCCGGCTGGGAGTGCGAGCACCGCTGGCCGGTCATCGCCAACATGGTCGGCTTCCGCAACGCCACCGAGGGCACCGGGGTCAGCAACTGGTACGACAACGGCTACCAGCACATCGCCTTCAGCCGCACCGGCCGGGGCTTCGTCACCATCAACGACGAGGATTTCCCGATCACCGGCCGCTCGTACCAGACCGGCCTGCCCGCCGGCCGCTACTGCGACGTCATCCACGGCACCTTCGCCAACGGCACCTGCAGCGGCCCGGTCATCACCGTCGACGCCAACGGCTGGTTCGCCGCCACCGTCCCCGCCCACGACGCCATAGCCCTCCACACAAACGCCCGCCTCCCCTAACCCCCACTCCCCCGCCCCGCCCTCGGCGAGTTGATCAAGAGGTTTGTGTCGGGGTTCTGGTCGATTCCGACGCGAACTTCTTGATCAACGAGGTCGGGTGGGAGCCACGGGAGGAAATGGGGTTTTTGGGGTGGTTGGGTTGTTAGGGTTAGTTGTGCGGATTGGGGACTGGGGCAGGGGGCGACGGGGAGTCGTCGCGGCGGTCGGGGTTGCCGTGTTGCTGGGCGGGTCGACGTACGTCGGCTGGGCGCTGACACCGTCGCCGGAGCCGGCACCGATCGCACGGCCGAGCGACCGGGCGGAGATGCCGAGTCCGACGCCGCCACCGCTCGACGAGATCGTCGCGTCCGCCGCACCGGCACCGGACGACCTGCCCGAGATCGACTACGACCCGGCGCCGACCGGCTTCCCCGACGATCCGGACACTCTGGACACGACCCCGTTGACCGAGGGGCTGCGGCCGACCCGACGACTGGCCGCGTACGACGGGCCGGGCGGGCGACCAGTCGCCTTCCTGATGCCCACCATCAGCGAGGTGCCGCTCACCGTGCCGATCGCCCGACGCGAGCAGGGCTGGACCGCCGTCCTGCTGCCGTCGGCCAACCGCAAGCTGGCCTGGCTGCCACCCGGCGGCTTCCGGACCGTCGCGCTGCGGGACCAGATCGTGGTGGAGCGGGTGCCGTACCGCCTCACCTGGTACCGCGACGGGGTCGCCCGCCGCACCTGGCAGGTCAGCCTGGGTCAGCGCGGCCAGGAGACACCGCTGGGCCGCACCTTCGTCCTGGGCCGCACCCCACCGCCGGAGAGCGTGTACGGCGGAGTGGACATCTACGCCCTCGGCTCGATCCCCGACGACCCGGACTCGGTGCCGGCCGGACTGCGCGGCGCCCACATCGGCATCCACACCTGGTACCACGACGGCGAACTGGGTCGGCAGACCACCAACGGCTGCATCCGGCTCACCCCCAGCGGGCAGCGCCTGTTGCTCAAGGAGGTGCCCGAGGGCAGCCCCGTGGTGGTCGTCGACGAACTACCCGCCGCACCGGCCACCGCCTGAGCAGACCGCCGACACACGGCAGGCCGCCGCACCCGGCTCAGCCGACGATCGGGGCCAGGTAGCCGCGCAGCACCTTCTTCAGCTCACGTACCTCGACGTCCCGCTCACCCTCGGGCGCGGCGACGACGATCGGCCCTCGCCTCGGGCGAGATGAGCTTCCTGACCGGTACGAGCGTCCTGGTCGACGGTGGCATGCTCAGCGGCACCGGCGGTGGCGAGATCCCGGACCTGTGATCGACCGCCCTCCGACCACCGCGTGAACGAGGCCAGCGAGGAGACCGGATGACGCCATCGGCTGCGGTACCGGAGACCGCGCCCCACCAGGCCCGGTTCTGGTGGCCGGTGCTCGGGGGCGGTGGGGTCCTCGGTCTGTTCGCCTTCGTCGGCGACGAGGTACCGGGTGTGGCGGGACTGGTCATCCTCACCCTGACCAGCACCGGTTTCGTCTGGGGCATGGCAGCCCTGCTGGCCGGGTACGCGTCGCCCCATCCCAGGAGCGCCATCCGCAACGCCACCACGCTGCTGCTCGTCGCCACCGTCGCGTACTACGGGCTCATCCTGGTGCACGGGCGGCGCTGGCACTCCGGGCAGTTGGCGGACGGCAGTTCTGCCGCCATGTCGGGCCTGGCCTCGGTGGGCCGCCACTCCGCGCTCTGGCTCGTCGCCTCCGTCGCCGCCGGGGTGACGCTCGGTTGGCTGGGCACCACCGTCCGGCGCGGAACACGACTGCGAGCCTCGCTCGCCGCCGGGGCGGCGGTGGGACTGCTCGCCGGCCAGGGGCTGCACCTCGTGGCTACCTTCCAGGCATGGCATGTCCTGGACGACCCGTTCTTCCTGGGCAACCTCGTCGCTGCCGGGGCCAGCGTCGCGCTCGCCACGGTGAGCGTCACCGTTCTCCTTGCTTACCGCAGGGCCACGAGGTCCTGGCCGACGTTCGTCGCGGCGTCCGTGGTGGCCAGCGTGGCGGGAGCCCTGCTCTGGAGTCAGATCGATTCGATCCGATCAACCATGTAGACGCACTAGCCAGACGCCACGTCGACCGGGGGTCGAACCGCCTGCGCCATCAGCTCGACAGCGATCCAGACAGCGACAGACGGTGCGGGCGCCTCCGGCAACGGCCCTCTTCAAGTTCCGCCAGCGGCCTGGCCGTGACGATTCGCGCCAGCCATCAATACACTCAGCACTTGAACAAGTACGTTCGGTTTCCATAGACTCGCGGTCGCGCGCTTTCCCGTCCCCTCCGGGAGGTCGCCTTGGGCACGTCGACCCGTCTACCCGGCCCGACCACAGGCGGCTGGACCAGCACCAAGCGCCGCCTGGGCGGCTGGACACCTGATCCGGAGAGCCAGCCGGATGAACTCGCCACCACCGACCAGCGCTTCTTCGAAGAGACCGCAGCACACCTCCGACGGGCACTGCGCGACGCGCTCCGCGAGGATCCGGACCGGTTCGGCCTCCAGGAGGCGGCCCGGGCAGGCGGCGAGCGTCTGGTCACCGTCCTGGACGACCTGCGCCGACCCGATCCGGCGCTGCTTCGAGACATCACGGATCAGGGCGCGATCACACCTGAGGACGAGTTCGTCCGGCGGTTCGTCGACGAGGTCGGCGGCGACGGTCGAATAATCGTCGACGCGGTCACCCGCTGCACGGCGCGACGGGTGGCCGAACGCCTCGTGGACGCGGACGGCGGCGTTCTCGCCGGTACGCGGACGAACGGCATCAGCGGCGAGCTGTTCTGCGACCTCTACCGGCTGTTCTTCGGGGGCATGGTCGGCGAGTTCGTGCACGTCCTGATCGCCGAGCACGTCAAGCTCGCCGTGCCCGTACTGGCGCTCGATCCCACGGGTACCGTGGCCGGCCTCGTCGCCGACCAGGTGGTGAAGATCCTCCCCGATCCCTGCGCGGTGGCCGCCGTACGAGAGCCCGAGCGGCCCCGCCTCGCCGACGTCGCCCGGGATCTGCTCGCGGAGACGGTAGCCGAAGCGGTCGGCCTCGGCGACCACGGACTGGAACTGGCCGCATGAGACCAGCCACCTATGCGTACGACTATCCGACCTCCCGGGACGAGAACGGCCGGGAGAGAATCGGCCGGGGCTACCTCGAAGCCGCCCCCGAGGCGCTCTGCACCCTCAGCGAGGTGCCGTGGCGCCGTCCCGCCTGGGCGGAGGACCTACTGCACATCGCTCGGGCGGTGTTTCTCGCCGACAAGCTCTCCCTCCGCGACACGGCGGACGACCGTTGGACCCGACAGGTCAACCTTCGGGTCCAGGTGACGAACGCGGACGTCTGGCACGGACACGCGCTCGAACTGTTCTCGTCGCTGGTCGGGGCTCTCACTGCGGACCGCTGGCGGATCAGCGTCCGCCCCGGTGCACCGCCCCTGCCGCATCAGGGCAGAAGCCACTACGACACCTCGATCGAGGAGGTCGCCCTCTTCTCCGGCGGTCTCGACTCCACCGCGTACGTGGCGGAGCGGTCCCTGGTGCCCGCAGGTGACCTGCTGCTCGTCTCCTACTTCGAGCCCAAGTGGAAGACACCGCAGGATGCCGTGTTCGGTGCGATCGATCGTTCACGGCGCCGAGGGCTGTCGCAGTTCGTGTCGTCACAGCAGGTACGCGCCGGGCGTCCAAGGCTGGAGAAGTCCGCGCGTACCCGAGGACTGCTCTACGCGGCGACCGCCGTCTTCTTCGCCGCCACCCACCGGGTGGCACAGGTCGCCGTGCCGGAGAACGGCCAGTTGGCGCTGAATCCGGCACTGACGCCGGCCCGGGTGGCGGCCTGTTCCACCCGATCGGTGCACCCCTTCACGTTGGGGCTTCTCAACGAGCTGATCCGGCAGGTCGGTGGCGCCGTCGAGGTGGTCAATCCGTACCTGCACCTCACCAAGGGTGAGGTGTGCCGTCGCGCACTGAACGCGGGTCTGACGCCGACGACGTTGACCCGGCACACGGTGAGTTGTGGTCGCGCTTCCAGCAGCCATCCGGAGCTGCACTGCGGCCACTGCTATCCGTGCCTCATGCGCCATTCCGGGCTCCTCGCGGCGCTCGGAGACGACGACACGCTGTACTCGAAGCGGGTATGGGACCTGCCGGACCACGACCGGAAGACCGAAGACCGCCGCGCGTTGCATCGCTGGTTGGAGCGCCGGTTCCAAGTACGCGACCTCGTCACCGACATGCCGGTCCCGGCCGGCATCGACCTGGCCCCGCTCGTCGCCGTGGTGGATCGGGGGCGGTCGGAGCTGTCCGCCATGTTCGACCGTCATCGGGAAACCGGCAGGTAGCCGCAGTGGTGACGTTCCGGGCTGGCATGGAAACGACCTGCGGGGGTAACTACGACACATGAGGGCGAGTTTCCGGCTCGGCCGGATCGTGGGCGTACCTGTCGGGGTCAACTGGAGCGTCCTGGTCATCTTCGCGCTGATCTGGTGGGGGCTGTCGGCCAACCTGTTCCCGACGTCGTACCCGGACCGGTCGGTGGTCGCGTACGTGCTGGCGGGGCTGGCGGCGGCAGTCGTGTTCTTCCTGGGACTGCTGGCGCACGAGGTGTCGCACGCGGTGGTGGCCAAGCGCAACGGGTTGGGCGTCGGCGGGATCACCCTCTGGCTGTTCGGCGGGGTGGCGGAGTTGCGCGGCGAGGCGCGTACGCCCGGTGCCGAGCTGCGGATCGCCGGCGTGGGGCCGCTGGTCAGCCTGATCATCGGCGCCTTCTTCGGGGTACTCGCGATGCTGCTCAACCTCGCCGGGGTGCACGGGCTGTGGCTGGGCGTGATGGCCTGGCTGGGCGGGATCAACCTGCTGCTGGCGGTCTTCAACATCCTGCCGGCCGCCCCGCTGGACGGTGGGCGGCTGCTGCGGGCGGCGGTGTGGAAGGCCACCGGGGACCGGACCCGGGCGACGGTGGTGGCGGCGCGGGCCGGGTGGGTGCTGGGGCTGGCGCTGATCGGCTTCGGGTTGTTCCGGTTCCTCACCGGCGCCGGTGTGGGTGGGCTCTGGCTGGCCCTGATCGGCTGGTTCCTGATCGGCGCGGCCAGTCTGGAGGAGCGGCAGGCGCGGGTGGGCTCAGCGTTGCGGGGGATCCGGGTGGCCGACGTGATGACGCCGCAGCCGCAGACCGCCTCGGGCGAGATGACGGTGGCCGATTTCGTCGACAACTACCTGTTCGCCTACCGGCACACCGCGCTGCCGCTGACCGAGGACGGCCGACCGGTCGGCCTGGTCACCCTCGACCGGGTACGCGGTGTGCCGAGTGACGCGCGGGGCAGCACCACGCTGGAGTCGGTGGCCTGCCGCTCCGACGAGTTGGTGCTCGCCTCCCCCGACGAGCAGCTCACCGACCTGCTCCCGCGGCTCAGCGACTGCGCCGACGGGCGGGCGCTGGTGGTCGCCGACGGTCGCCTGGTCGGCATCGTCTCACCCAGCGACATCAGCCGGGCGGTGCAGCGCGGCAGCATGCGCGACCAGGTCACCGCCGGCCGCTGACGACACCGCCGAGCGCCAGCGCGGCGCCTGCTGAGTGCTCGATCCGGGATCGAGTGGTGTCAGCACCGCTCCGAGGCCACTCGATCCAGGATCGAGTGCGATCTTGAATGCCGGGCGGCCACGGGAGAGGGGCGGGGGCGAGCACGAGGGGCGGGGGCGAGCACGAGGGGCGGGGGCGACGCGCGGTCAGCGGGGGAAGAGGTGGTCCAGTTCCTCGGTGCGGAACCTGCCGGTCGGGTCCAGCCGGGTGAGCAGCGCGGCGAAGTCCGCCCAGCGGGGGTAGGTGGCCGCGATCGCCTCGGGCGGCAGGGTGAAGACCTTGCCCCAGTGCGGGCGTGGGGCGAAGGGGGCCAGGGCGCGTTCCACCTCGGCGAGCACCGGCAGCACCTTGGTGGTGTCGGCGATCCAGGTGAAGTGGATCGCGAGGGTGTCCCGGTCGTACTGCGGGCTCAACCACAGCTTGTCGGCCGCGATGGTCCGCAGCTCGCTGGTCTGCGACACCGGGGCGATCAGGTGGGCCACCTCGTCCAGCGCGGCCAGTGCCTCGGCGGCGTCGGCGCGCGGCAGGTGGTACTCGGACTGCAACTCGTCGCCGCTGCTCGGGGTGAAGCCGAGCCGGAAGTGCGGCAACCGCTCGTGCCACGGCCCGACCACCCCGAGCTGCTCGGTGCAGTTGACCGTGGGCATGCCGGGCACCGGGTGCCAGGGCCGGTCGGCCGCCGTGGTGCCGAGCCAGTCGGCGGGCGGTGGCGGCTGGTCGGCGAGCTGCTTGCGCCAGACCTGGGTGCCGAGGGTGGAGCGCCAGTCGGTGAAGACACTGACGCTGTACGCGGCGGCCAGCGCCTCGTCCAGCGCGGCGCGGGGCAGGTCCAGCCGGACGTACTGCCGGATGTCGTAGGTGGGCACCACGTCCAGGGTGACCCGGGTGACCACGCCGAGCGCGCCGAGGGCGACGACCGTGCCGGCGAAGTCGGCCGAGTCCCGGTCGACGGTGTGCAGGTCGCCGGTGCCGGTGACCAGTTCGAGTCCGGCGACGGCGGTGGCCAGGTTGCCGACGGTGACACCGGAACCGTGGGTGCCGGTGGCGACCGCGCCGGCCACCGAGATGTGCGGCAGGGAGGCCAGGTTGGCCAGCGCGTACCCCCGCTGGTGCAGCCAGGTGGCCAGGTCGCCGTAGCGGATCGCGGCCGGGACGTCGACGGTCCGGCGCTGCGGGTCGAGCCGGATCGTGTCCGGCAACCCGGACAGGTCGACCAGGTCGCCGGTGGTGTCACCGAGCCGGTTGAAGGAGTGCCCACTGCCCACCGCCCGGATGTGCTCGCTGCCGGCGACCAGCTCGCGCAGCTCGTCCACGGACGACGGCCGGTGGTACGCCCGCGCGGAGTACCGGATGTTGCCCGCCCAGTTGCGCTGCGTCGACACGCGACCTCTCCCTTCCGCGCCGACGGTTACCGTCGGCTCCGTCGGGGAACCCTACGCCGATGAGCAGCTACCGTGATCCCGCCCCTCGTGGCGACGTGTACCCCTCCGAGGAGGAGATCGACCCGACCGGCAGCGGCGTGTTCCCGGCCAGCGCGCCGACCGGTGCGTACCCGGCGGGCCAGCCCACCCCGCAGCCGTCGCCCACGCCGGGACCGGCGCCGTCGCCGGTGCCGACCCCCGGCCCGCCGCCTCGGATCGAGGGCGGTGCCCGGTCGATCGTCAGCCGGCACCTGGACGGTTCGGTCGCGGTGGTCACCGACTTCGACGGCGACGGTGTGGCCGACGTGGTGCAGTACGACCTCGACGGCGACGGGATCCCGGACGTCACCTACCTCGACAACGACCGCGACGGGCGGCTGGAGACCGTGCTGCGGACCCCGGCCCCCTGACGGACCGGGGTCGACACCGCACCGCCCAGAGCAGCCGCCCGCGCAGAGCAGTCGCCCGCCCAGAGCAGCCGCACCGCTCATAGCTGCGGCAGCACCTCCGAGGCGACCAGGTCCAGGTGGTCCAGGTCGCCAAGGTCGAGCACCTGGAGGTAGGCCCGCTGGCTGCCCACCGAGGCGTACCGGCCGAGCTTGTCGACCACCTCGGCGGGCGTGCCGGCCAGCCCGTTCTCGCGCAGCTCGTCCGCCTCCCGGCCGATCGCGGCGGCCCGCCGGGCCACCTCGGCGTCGTCCTTGCCGCAGCAGAGCACCAGCGCGTTGGACCAGGTCAACTCGTCCGGGTTCCGGCCGATCTCCTGGCAGGCGGCACGCACCCGACCGAACTGGGTGACCGTGTCGTCGATCGAGACGAACGGCAGGTTGAACTCGTCGGCGTACCTGGCGGTGAGCTGCGGGGTCCGCTTCGCGCCCATGCCACCGAGCAGGATCGGCGGGTGCGGCTGCTGCACCGGCTTGGGCAGCGCCGGTGAGTCGCTGACCTGGTAGTGGCGGCCGGTGAAGGCGAACGTCTCCCCCGGCGGGGTACGCCACAGACCGGTGATCACGGCGAGCTGCTCGTCCAGCCGGTCGAAGCGCTCCTTGAGCGCCGGGAACGGGATGCCGTACGCGCGGTGCTCGGCGTCGTACCACCCGGTGCCGATACCCAGTTCGACCCGGCCGCCGCTCATCTGGTCGACCTGCGCGACGGTGATGGCCAGCGGGCCGGGCAGCCGGAACGTCGCGGCGGTCATCAGCGTGCCGAGCCGGATCGAGCGGGTGTCCCGGGCCAGCCCGGCCAGGGTCGTCCAGGCGTCGGTGGGGCCCGGCTCGCCGCTGACCGACCCCATCTTGAGGTAGTGGTCCGAGCGGAAGAAGGCGCCGAAGCCGGTCTCCTCGGCGCGGCGGGCCACGGCCAGCAGGTCGTCGTAGGTCGCACCCTGCTGAGGTTCGGTGAAGATCCGCAGTTCCATGGACCGAGCATAGAAAGCCCAGCGCCGTACCGCCCGACTTGTGCCACCCATCTAGGGTGGTGCGGTGGGTGAACCGGTCGTCGCCGTCGCGGACCTCCACGTCACGTTCGGCAGCGTGACCGTGGTGCGGGACGTCGGCTTCGACCTGCCGGCGGGCGGCGCGCTCTGCCTGGTCGGTGAGAACGGTGCGGGCAAGTCCACCGTGTTGCGCTGCGTCACCGGCCTGACCGACCCCAGCGCGGGCCGGGTCCGGGTCTTCGGGGCCGCGCCGGACGGCTCGGCCGCGTTCTGGCGCCGGGTGGTGGCCACCGTCGAGCAGCCCAGTTGGTACGCCGGACTGACGGTGCGGGAGCACGTGGAGCTGGTCCGGCTGGCCGGTGGCGCCGACCCGGCCGACGGTCGGGTGGACGAACTGCTGTCCGTGTTGGGCCTGCGCGACCTCGGCGACGGTACCCCGGACCGACTCTCCTCGGGCGAGCGGCAACGGCTGCTGCTGGCCGCTGCCCTGGCCCGTCCGGCGGAGCTGCTGGTGCTGGACGAGCCGGAACAGCGGCTGGACGCGGCGATCCGGCCGGTGGTGGCCGGTCTGCTCGGCGACCATCTGGCCGCCGGTGGGAGCCTGCTGTTCGCCAGTCACGATCCGGTCTTCGTGGCCGCCCTCGACTGTCCGGTCCTCCGGCTGCACACCGGGTCACCGGCGCCCGACGCGGGCACATGGTCACCGGCGCCCAACCCGGGCACATGGTCACCGGCGCCCGACGCGGGCACATGACGCGGGTGGCCGAGGCGCCGACCCGCCGGGAGCCGCTGCCGCCGACCGCCCGCCGGCTGCGCCGCTGGGTGCGCCGGCGGCGGGCCGAACGCGCCCCCTCGCTCTCGCTGGAGAGCGCGTACCTGCTGGTGCTGACGGTGGCGATGGCGGTCGGGCTGTTCGGTCCGGGGGTCGGGTCGGCGATGTGGCCGGCGGCGGGGGCGGCCCCGCCGGACCGGCTGGTGGTGCTGGTGCTGCTGGGTGCGGGTGCTGTCGGCCTGATGCTGCTGTTGCGTCAGGCGGGTCCGTTGGTCCTGGGGCGTGGTGAGCTGACGTGGCTGCTGCCGGCGCCGGTGCCCCGGCGTGGTCTGCTGCTGCCGGCGCTGGTGCGGGCGCTGGCGGTCGGTGCGGTCATCGGCGCGTTGCTGGCGTTGGCCGGTGCCGCCCGCCTGGCGGTCCGCCCGGTCTCCGGGTCCGCCCTGGCCGGTTGGCTCGCCCTGGGTACGGCCGCCGGTGCGCTCCTGGCACTGCTCGCGATGGCCGCGCAGCAGCGGCCGGGGTACGCCCGGGTGCTGGACGCCACGCTGCCGGCGCTGTTGGTGGCGCTGGGCGCGACGGTGCTGCTCACCCGGGTACGACCGATGCCGACACTGTCCGGCGTCGACGCGCCGCCGCTCCCGCTCACCCTCGGCGTCCTGCTCCTCGTCGCGAGCCTCACCGCCGTGGCCGTCCGCGACCTGGCGCGCTTGCCCGACGTCCGGCTGCACGAGCCGTCGCTGACCGTCGGCACGTACCTGGACGCCGCGTACGCCGTCGAGCCGTCGTTCCTCGCCGACCTGCGCGAGCGCCGGTACTGGCGGCGGCGGGCCCTGCGCTCCCGGCCGCTGCGTCCCCGGTTCGGCCGGCTGGTGCCGCTGCAACAGGACCTGCTGGTGCTGCGCCGACGCGGGTGGCGGCTGGGCTGGCTGGCCGTGGCGACTCCACTGCCGGCGTTGCTCACCGCCGGTGCCGGCTGGCTGCCGGCGACCGCCCTGGTCCTGGGGGCGGTCACCACCGCCGGGGTCACCCTCGACGCGCTGCGCCACGACGCGGCCCATCCGGCGCTGCTGCGGCTGCTCGGGCTGACCGGCCGGCGGGCGGTCGCGATCCGGCTGGTCGTGCCGACGGTGCTGGCCACGGCCTGGTCCGGACTGGCCGTGGCGGTGCTGGGGTTGCTCGGTGACCTGCCGCCGGGCCCCTGGTGGGCGCTGGGGTTGGCGTTCGGCCCGACGGCCGCGATGATGGCCGTCCGGCGGGCACAGGCGGGCCGGATCGACCACTCCCTGCCCCTGGTCGTCACCCCGATGGGCGCCTTCTCGCCCGGCCCGGTGCTGTGGCTGCTCAACGGGACGGACGTGCTGCTGTTCGCGGCGCCCACGTTGGTCGCCCTCCTGGGTCCGGTGCAACCGGGCTGGGGTTGGGTCGCCGTCCAGGCGGTGTGCGCGGTGCTGGCGGTGCTGGCCTATCTACGTTTCGGCACGGACGGACGTCGCCCTCGGGTGTGAGTCACCGACCGTTCCAGCCGAGGTGGACGCAAATTCTTGCAGCGTTTTCAGTCATCCGCAAGAGGCTGCTCGCAGTTGAGTCGACGTGTGAATCAGAGGTTCCCAAGCATCGACGTCACTGTTACGGTCACGCCATCACCGCAACTTCTTGCATAGCTTGCAGGAATCTGTGCTGTCACCACGTCTGCCTGACCGTCCCCCGAGGAGGGCCCGTGCGAATCCCCCGTCCCCGCGCCGCGATACCCGCGGCCCTGGCCGCGACACTCGTCGCGGCCGGTCTCACCGTCGTCGCCGCCGGCACCGCGCCGGCCAGCGCAGCCGACGTACGCGTCAACGGCGACGCGATCGTCCACCTGTTCCAGTGGCGGTGGGACTCCGTCGCGCAGGAGTGCGAGAGCACCCTCGGGCCCCAGGGTTGGGGCGGCGTGCAGGTCTCCCCGCCGCAGGAGCACGTGGTGCTGCCCAGCGCCGAGGGCGCCACGTACCCGTGGTGGCAGGACTACCAGCCGGTGTCGTACCGGCTGGACTCGACCCGGCGCGGCACCAAGGCCCAGTTCGTCGACATGGTCGAGCGCTGCCGCGCCCAGGGCGTGAAGATCTATGTGGACATGGTGCTCAACCACATGAGCGGCACCGGTTCGGCGGGCAGCGGCCCGGGCAGCGCCGGCACCGTCTACAGCAAGTACAGCTACCCCAACCTGTTCAACGACGGTTCCGGCGACAGCTACGGATACGGCGACTTCGCGCCCTGCTATCGGCGGATCAGCAACTGGGGCAACAAGCAGGAGGTCCAGGACTGCGAACTGCTCGACCTGGCCGACCTGAACACCGCCGACCCCGAGGTGCGGCGCAAGATCGCCAAGTACATGAACGCGGTGATCGACCTGGGCGTGGCCGGCTTCCGGGTGGACGCGGCCAAGCACGTGCAGGAGGCACACCTGGGCGACATCATCAACCGGTTGCGGGACGTACCCGGTTTCGGCGGTCGGCCTGACCTGTTCCACGAGGTGTACGGCGACGGGACGATCCCCTACACCGCGTACGCGCCGTACGGCGGGGTGACCAACTTCGACTACCAGCGCGCCGTCTCCTCGGCGTTCCGCGACGGCAACATCGCCCAGTTGGGCAACCTGCCCAACTACGGCGGGCTCACCGCCGGGCAGGCGGTCGTCTTCGTCGACAACCACGACACCCAGCGCGAAAACCCGACGCTGACCTACAAGAGCGGCGCCCGCTACTACCTGGCGGACACGTTCATGATGGCCCACCCGTACGGTCGGCCCCAGCTCATGTCGAGCTACGCGTTCGGCTCGGTGCACGGGCAGGGCCCGCCCAGCTCGTCCAACGGCACCACGCTGGCCGCCGACTGCACCGGCAGCGCCTGGATCTGCGAGCACCGCAACCCGGGTGTGGCGGGCATGCCGGGCTTCCGCAACGCGGTCGCCGGCACCGGCATCGGGTCGGTGGTCACCGACGGCAACGGGCGGCTGGCCTTCGCCCGGGGCAACCGGGGGTACGCCGCCTTCAACGCCACCAGCAGCGCCTGGAGCCGTAGCTTCGCCACATCGCTGCCGGACGGCCGCTACTGCAACGTCGGCCGGGGCGCGTACGACCGGTCCACCGGAGCCTGCCCCGGCGGTGCGGTGACCGTCTCCGGCGGTGCCTTCACCGCGTCGATCGCGGCCGACCAGGCGGTAGCCCTGCACGTCGAGGCTCGCCTGGACGGGGCCACGCCGACCCCGACGGCGACCCCGACCGGCTCGCCGACCCCGACCGCCAGCCCGTCCGTCCCGGCCGGGTCGACGAGGTTCACCGCGACCGTCTCCACCAACCCCGGCCAGGAGGTGTACGTCGTCGGCTCGATCCCCGCGCTCGGCTCCTGGAACCCGGCGAACGGCGTCAAGCTCTCCACCACGTCCGGCAGCTACCCGACCTGGACCGGGTCGGTGTCGGTGCCGTCGGGCACCGCGTTCGAGTGGAAGCTGGTCAAGGTCGGCAACGGCACCGTGCAGTGGGAGAACGACCCGAACCGCACCGGCACCGCCGGCACCGCCCTGACCGCCACCTGGAACCAGCAGGTCAGCAACCCGCCGGACGCCACCACGGTCTCCTTCCGGGCCACCGCCACCACGACGCTCGGCCAGAATCTCTACGTCGTCGGTGACCTGCCCGCGCTCGGCGGCTGGGACCCGGCCAAGGGAGTCCGGCTGTCACCGACCGCCTACCCGGTCTGGACCGGAGGGCTGGGCGTGCCGGCCGGCACCACGTTCTCCTACAAGTACGTCAAGCGCACCGACTCGGGCCAGGTGGTCTGGGAGTCGGGCGGGAACCGCACCGCCACCGCCACCGGTTCGGTCACCCTGACCGACACCTGGCGCTGACCACGACCGACCGCACGCGGCCCCTCCCGACACCCGGTCGGGAGGGGCCGCCCCCGTTCTGCTCGGTCGACGGTCCCCCGCGCCCCCCTCGGGCGTCCGTCACCGGGCCGTCGACGGTCAGGGGGTCGCCCGCCGGATGATCAGGTAGCTGACGACGGCGAGCGGCAGCGTGAGCAGCGCCGGCCAGCCCACCAGCAGGGCGGCACCCGACTGGTCGGCGAACCAGCCACCGACCGCCGACCACCAGCCGCGCCAGGTCGCCAGGACCACGGCACCACCGATCACGACCAGCGCCACGGTGCTCAGGGTGAGCATGCCGTTGACGCCCCACCGCTTGAACACCAGCGCGATCGCGATCCCCAGGAAGCCGAGCAACAGGAATGGGAGCGCGAAGCCGAGGAACCGCAGCACCGGGTTCTCCACCCAGAGGAACGGAATGCCGAAGAAGGTCAGGTCGATGCCCCAGCCACCGGTGGCCTCCTCCACGAGCGACAGCAGGTAGAGCACGGCCGCGTAGATGATCGCCTGAACCCCGAAGCTGACCACGTTGCCGAGATAGAAGTTGCGGCGCGAGATGCCCAGCCCGATCGCGAACGGGAAGTCCTGCGTGATGCTGTTGACGCAGGCGATGAACATGACGACATAGATGCTGGCCAGTCCACCCGTGGTCGGCGTGGGGTCGATCGTCTCGTTCATCGAGGTGAAGAGCGCCAGGTTGATGAGGAAGCTGAGGGTGAGGATCCCCCAGGGCCAGCCGACCACGCTGGGCCAGGCGACGAACTGAAGCCGGGCGACGGTCAGGGCACGATTCATCGGGCAGCCTCCGTGCTGGTCGCGCCGGCGGCGTGTCCGTCGGTCGAGGTGGTCAGGCGCACCACGGTGTCCTGCAACGACGCGGCCTCCAGGGTCAGGCCCAGGGACCGGGCCCGCTCCCACTCGGCCGGGCCGAAGTCACCGCGCACGGTGGCGCGGGCCGTGCCGCCGAGCAGCATCCGGTGCAGTTCGGTGGCGGTACGGCTGAACTCGTCCACGGCTGCGACCGGGCCGGAGACGGTGAGCACCTGGCCGCGCAACGCCTCCGCCTCCTCGTCCAGCAGCAGCCGCCCGGCGTCGATCAGCAGCACGTGCTCGATCAGGTCGCTGACCTCGTCGATGAGGTGGGTCGAGAGCACGATCGTGCGGGGGTGTTCGGTGTAGTCGGCCAGCAGCCGGTCGTAGAAGATCTGCCGGGCCACCGCGTCCAGCCCGAGATAGGGCTCGTCGAAGAAGGTCAGCGGTGCCCGCGAGGCCAGCCCGACGATGATGCCCAGCGCGGAGAGCATGCCCCGGGAGAGCTTGCGGACGTTGCGCCTCGGCGGCAGCCGGAAGTCCTCGACCAACTGCTGCGCGAACTGCTCGTCCCACCCGGGGTGGACCAGGGCGGCGGCCCGCAGCACGTGCCGCACCTGGAGGTTCGACGGATAGGTCTGGCTCTCCTTGATGAAGGAGGTCCGGGACAACACGCTCTCGTTCTCGTACGGGTGCTGCCCGAAGACCGCGACCTCGCCGGAGGTGGCGAAGTTCTGCGCGGTGAGGATCTGCATCAGGGTGGTCTTGCCGGCGCCGTTGCGTCCCAGCAGGCCGTAGATCCGGTTTCCGGCGAGCGAGAAGCTGACCCGGTCCAGCGCCGTGACGCCGCGGTACCGCTTGGTCAGGTCCGTGACAGTGACGACGGGACTCATCGCTCCCCCTCCCAGGTGTCGATCATGCTCTTGAGTTCCGCCGGGTCGATGCCGAGCTTGCGCGCCTCGGCGAGCAGCGGTTGCACGTACTGCCGGGCGAACTCGTCGCGGCGTCGACCGCGTAGCACGGCGCGGGCGCCGGAGGAGACGAACATCCCGATTCCTCGTTTCTTGTAGAGCGTTCCGTCGTCGACGAGCTTGTTGACCCCCTTCGCGGCGGTCGCCGGGTTGATCCGGTGGAAGGCCGCCAGCTCGTTCGTGGACGGCACCTGTGCCTCCTCGGCCAGCGTCCCGTCCAGGATCGAGTTCTCCAGCAGCTCCGCGATCTGGAGAAAGATCGGTCGACCGTCCTCCATCACGTCCGCCGCCCTGGCCTGCCGCCCTGGTTAGCCGGTTCACTACTCATGTAACTAACCATGCAACCGAAGCGGTGCCGCTGTCAAGCCGGGGTGCGGACCGTTAACCTTCCGACCCGGCGTGCGCGTCTACGTACCGGGAGGTGCGCATGACCGACGGACACCCGGCGCCGCCGGAGGGCTTCGCCGAGTTCGTGACAGCCCGGTCCCCCGCGTTGCTCCGGTCGGCCTGGCTGCTGACCGGCGACGCCGGGCGGGCCGAGGACCTGTTGCAGACCGTGCTCGCCGCCGCCTGGCAGCGCTGGTCGACGGTGTCCACCGGACATCCCGAGGCGTACCTGCGACGCGCCCTGTTCACCACGTACGTGTCGTGGTGGCGCCGCCGGTGGCGGGCCGAGATCCCGTCCGCCGCACCGCCCGAGCACGCCGGCCGGAGCGACCCGGCCCGCGAGTCGGCCGACCGCGACGCGCTCCGCCGGGCGCTGGCCCGACTCAGCCGCCAACAGCGGGCGATCGTGGTGCTGCGCTACGCCGAGGACCTCTCCGTGGAGCGGACCGCCGAGGTGCTGGGCTGCTCGACGAACACGGTGAAGGTGCAGTCGTCCCGTGCCCTGCGCAGCCTGCGTACCGATCCGAACCTGGACCTGTTCACCCAACGGAAGGTCGTGTCGTGACCCGTGACGACGAGGACATCCGCCGACTGTTCGCCGACGCCGTCCCCCCACTGCCCGCCCCGCGCGACCGCATCGCCGAGGTCGGGACCCGGGTACGCCGACACCGTCGCCGGATGGTCACCGGCACGGCGGCGGCCGTCACCCTGGTCGTGGCGCTCGGCGTCGGCCTACCGGCGCTGTGGACGCCGGACCGGACCGGCCCACCGGTGACGACCACCGACCCGATCGGCGAGGTCGTCTGCCCGACCAGCCTCGCCGAGCAGCCCGACCTGGACGCCGTGCGCTACGGCGACGACGAGCCGCTCGTCCCGCCCGGCGCGGTCGAGATCACCAACTGCCAGGTGCAGGTCGACCCTCCGGGCATCGGACAGGAGCACCCCGGCCCGCGGACCCTCACCACCGGGGTGGACGAGATCGTCCGGTTGCTCAACGCCCAGCCGCTCAGACCAACGGACCGAGCCGGGCGACCGGTGCCGGCCGGGCAGATCGTGTGCACCGCACCAGGGGTAGACGGCGAGACGGTGCTGATACTGCGCTACTCCGACCGCGAGCCGGTGACGGTCTGGATGAGCGGCGCCTGCCGTGTGGCGGTCACCGCCACCCACGGGCGGGGAGCCGATTTCGAGGTCTTCTCGACGTTCCTCGACCGGTACCGGGAGCAGCTCGCCGTGACCACCGACCCGGCCGCGATCACCACCCCGGACTGCCCGGCCACGATCCCCGCCGACCGGGTACGGAACAAGCCGTCCAACCCCGGGCCGCCGGACCGGATCCGGCTCAACAACAGCGACCGTTACGTGACAGTCCTGCCGACCCCGCTGGTCGAGGTCACCGCCTGCCGGTACGAGGTGGCCGACGACACCGCCGAACTGGTCCGGCAGGAGCGACGGCGCGCGGGAGCCGACGACCTGCGCCCGGTGCTCAACGACACGTTCGACCGAAAGGCCGAGAGCAGCGACTGCGGCGAGTGGCCGGGCTACCCCGCGCCCACCGCGTTCGACACGCTGACCGTGGCCGACGCGACCGGCGCCACGGCCGAATTCTGGGTCCGGCACACCCCGTGCCAAAGCGCCCGGCGTCTCTGGAGCGTCAACAACCAGGTCACCGCGCCGCTGCTGGACGCGCTCACCGACCTGCTCGGCCCGCCGCCCGCCCCGTAGCGATCAGGCGTACGGGGGACGGGCGTACGCGGCCCGGAGGGCGGCCAGTCCGGGCGCCTTCGGGCTGAGCGTGCCCCAGCCCGAGTTGAAGTAGTTGGTCCGGGCGATGAACGGGCCGCGCTCGGCGTTGAGCCGGGCGATGGCGGCCGGCACGGTGGCGATCCAGGCCGACTGGTCGGGGATCTCGGCGACGCGTACGCCCCACTCGGCGATCAGCACCGGGCGGGCCAGGGCCACCGGGCCGAGGTCGGCCACGGCCCAGTCCTTGGTCCTGCGGAACCGGTCCAACGCGGTGTGCGAGGCGCTGGTGGCGTAGACGTTCCACTGGAGGAAGTCGAGCCGCGACATCAGCGACTCCGGGTGGGTGCGCTGGAAACAGGGCCGGTCGAAGCCGCCGAGACCGACCGAGAAGGTGGTGCCCTGCGGCAGCGACTTGGCCCGGAACCAGTTCACGATGTACGTCATCGCCTGCACCGCACGCACGTCCGACTCCGCCCAGGTGTACGCCCGGCCGGACTCGGTGGTGCCGAACTCGTGGTCGGTGTCCAGCTCGGAGGCGAGCTGGATGTTCACCCCGAACCCCATCGTCCGGTACTGCGACAGCGCCCGGGCGAAGAGTCCGTCGCACTGTCCGGCGAGCACCTGGTCATAGCCGTACGCCTTGGGCCAGACCGCGCCGGGACGCTGTTGGATGGTCATCGCCGGGGCGGGCACGACGTAGCGCACCCCGTCGACGGTGAAGGTCTGCGCCCCGGTGTCGGCCGCCCCGTAGTGCTTCAGCTCCAGCACCATGTTGATCTGGATCCCGCCACGGCCGAGTGTGACCAGCCACGGCCGGTTGTACCCGGGGAAGACGTAGCTGTCGGCGAAGCTGCGGTACTGGGTCAGCGACCGGAAGTTGCCGCCGGCCATGTCGGCGGTCGGGTCGGCGTTCCCGGCCAGGTAGTAGCCGCCGAGCACCGGCGGCGTGATCGCGTAGTCGACGGCGGCGCTGGCGGCCTGACCGGTGGAGTCGCGCACGGTGACGGTGACCCGGGCCATCACGCCACCGCCCGGTACACGGCCACCGATCCGTTGTCCGACACCCGCGTCCAGGTGCGGCCGGAGGCGTCGGTGACGGTAATGGTGAGCGGGTCGATGACGGCGGTGACCTTGGCCGGCGCGCTGCTGTTGCCCTGCGCGTCGGTGACCACGACGGTGACGGTGAGCGTCTTGGTGTCCGGGTCGCCGTAGGTGACGGTGAGTAGCATCTGCGCCCCGGGGGCGTAGGTGCTCGCGTTGAGGGCGGCGGTGACGGTGGGAGCGGCCATGACGGCTCCTTCCTGGTCGCGGTGACCGGCGGGCTGCCCCGTCGGCCCGGCGGGAGGTGCGGCGACGGCCGGAGCGGGCGGATGCCCGGTCCGGTGGAGGGTTCGGCGTGATGACGGTGGCGACGTCGCTGTCGGGCGGGGCGGGGCATCCACCCGGTCACCGGGCGGCCCAGTCGGACGTGGCCCGCCGTCCGCAGCCTCTCCACCTGCTACAACAGTGCGTCAGGAGAGGGCCCGTTGTCCTGTCTATTTACGGACATATCGATTATTATGAGGATGGCGCATGAAGTACCTGATGTTGATCTACGGCAACGAAGAGGTCTGGGGCAGCCTGCCGGAGGGCGACCTGGCCACGCTGATCGGCGAGGTGGACGCCTTCAACCAGGCGCTGCGCGACTCCGGTGAACTGGTCGACTCGCAGGGGCTGGAGGTCCGACCCCGGGCGGTCCGCATGGTCGACGCCGCGCCGGTCGTCACCGACGGGCCGTACCTGGAGGCCAAGGAGTACGTCGGGTCGTACTTCGTGGTCGACGTGGACAGTGAGCAGCGTGCGCTGGAGATCGCCCGGTCGTATCCGGGGCTGCGGATGGGCACCGGGATCGGCGGCGGCCTGGAGATCTGGCCGCTGATGACCCAGGACGGGGCCGGAAACTGAGCCTGGACGAGCCCACGGTCGACCTGCTGCGCCGCCTCGCCCCGCAGGTGCTGGGCACCCTGGTACGCCGCTACGGCGACTTCGCCACCGCCGAGGACGCGGTCCAGGAGGCGCTGGTCGCGGCCGTCGAGGCGTGGCCGCGCGAGGGCGTACCGGAACACCCGGCGGGCTGGCTGCACACCGTGGCCGCCCGCCGGTACGTCGACCAGGTCCGCGCCGAGACGGCCCGGACCCGCCGGGAACGGACCGCTCACGACGCCCTGCCGCGGGACGCGCTCGTCGCGCCGCCACCGGACGCCGCCGCACCGCCCCGCGACGACCTGCTGGAGTTGTTCCTGCTCTGCTGCCACCCGGCACTGCCCGCACCGGCGCAGCTCGCGCTCACCCTGCGGGCCGTCGGCGGGCTCACCACCGCCGAGGTGGCCGCCGCCTTCCTGGTGCCGGAGAAGACCATGGGGCAGCGGATCGTGCGGGCCAAACAGCGGCTGCGCGAGGCGGGCGCACGGTTCGCCACGCCGCAGGCGGCGGAACAGGGCCGTCGGCTGGCCGTGGTCCGGCAGGTGCTGTACCTGATGTTCAACGAGGGGTACAGCGCCAGCAGCGGCCCCGACCTGCGCCGCGCCGGCCTGACCCGGCAGGCGCTGCGGCTGACCCGCCGGTTGCACGAGCGACTGCCGGACGACGGGGAGACCGCCGGACTGCTCGCGTTGATGCTGCTGACCGAGGCGCGGGCGGCGGCCCGGGTCGGCCCGGAGGGCGAACTGGTGCCGCTGGCCGAGCAGGACCGTGGGCGGTGGGACCGGACGGCGATCGCCGAGGGCTGCGCGCTGGTCGCGGCGAGCCTCGCCACCTCGCCGCCCGGCCCGTACCAGGTGCAGGCCGCCATCGCCGCAGTGCACGCCGAGGCACCGAACACCGAGGAGACCGACTGGCCGCAGGTCCTCGCCCTCTACGAGGTGCTGGAGCGGATGGCACCCAACCCGGTGGCGACGCTGAACCGGGCGGTGGCGGTGGGCATGGTGCGCGGGCCCGAGGCCGGGTTGGCGCTGCTGGCCGAGGTGGAGTCGGGCCTGCTCGCCGACCACCACCGGCGGTACGCGGTCCGCGCCCACCTGCTGGAGCTGGCCGGCGACCGGAGCGCCGCGGCGGTGGCCTGGCGTCGGGCGGCCGACCTCGCCGGCAATGACGCTGAACGGCGGCACCTGCTACGCCGCGCCGCCCGCTGCGAGAGTGACCCAGGACACAGCGGCGATCGGTAGAAGTGGCCGGTCCGGCTCCGATCCACCGGTGAGCGGCGGGTGCCCGCCGCAGACTGCGGAGGTACGGAGATGACCAAGGTGACCGCGCAACTGTCGGTGTCGCTGGACGGCTGCTACGCCGGCCCACGACACGACGGGACCGGCGACTGGATGCACTCGGCGGAGAGCCACGGCTTCTTCCGGGTCACCCGCTGGGTCACCGCCGCGATGTCGTGGCGCGAACGGCAGGGTTTCGCCGGTGGCGAGCACGACGTCAACTCGGAGATCGTCGCCGAGTCGTTCGGCGCGGCCGGTGCGTACGTGATGGGGCGGCGGATGGCCGACGGCGGTGAGGTGCCGTGGGGCGACGAGCCGCCGTTCCGGGCCCCGGTGTTCGTGGTGACCCACCGGCCCCGTCCGACGCTGCTGCGCCAGGGCGGCACCAGCTTCACCTACGTCACCGACGGGGTGGCCGCCGCCGTGGCACAGGCCCGCGAGGCGGCCGGCGGCAAGGACGTGGCGGTGGCCGGCGGCGGCAGCCTGGTCCGGCAGGTGCTGCGGGCCGGCTTGCTGGACGAGGTGGAACTGCACGTGGTGCCGGTGGTGCTCGGCGACGGCCTGCGCCTGTTCGACCCCGACCTGGGCCTGGACGACTTCGAGGCGATCGAGATGTCCCCCATCCGGGTGGTGCCCACCCCCGAGGTCACCCACATCCGGTACGCCGTACGCGGCCGTGCTCCGCTGGTCCTGGACGACCGGGGCCGGGGCACCGGCACGCCCGAGTGAGCGTGGGCCGACGGGTCGCCGCATCCCGGGCAGAGGGGACAACGCGCAGAGGTGTGCCGCCCTTAGAGTGACGGCAATTCGTCCATCGAGGAGGGCGCGGTGTCCGAGCCGCCACCCGCCGAGCGTTTCCCGACCGAGGAACCCGGCGACATCCCTGTGCCACCCGACGCCGGTCCCACCGGGACACCACCCCGGCTGCTGGTCCTGCCGCCCACCGACGGGTTGTCACCCATCGTCTGGCCCGGCGCCGCCGACCAGCCCGCCTGGGCCATCCCGGTGACCGTGCCGCCGGGCACCCGGGGGTACGCGATCTTCCTCCCGCTGGTGGCGGCCGACGACCCGGCCGCCACCGCCCCGGGCACCTCGATGGTGGCCGCTTCCACGACCCCACCGGCGGCCGCCGCGCCGGTCTCCGCTCGCCCGCCCGCGACTCCCCCGGTCTCCCCCGTTCCGGCGGCGCACGCGCCAGCCCCGCGGAGTGCGGAAGCGGCGGACGAACCGAGCCCGGAGAGGGCCCCTCGCGAGGAGACGGTGGCTCCAGCTTCATCGGGCCCGGCGTTGTCGTCGACGACGCAGGGACCGGAGTCATCCCCGCCGACCGAGCCGGACGCGGAGGCCGCATCACCACCGGCGCAGCGGATTCCGGAGACGGCAGCGGCAAGCCAGCGGGCTCCCGAGGCGACGCCGCCAGCACCCGACACGGCGGTTCGGGCGCGGACCTCCGACGGAACGCCGGTGGCGTCCGCGCAGGCGACACCGGCGCGACCGGACAGTGGCGGTGCCGTGGCTGCCGTGTCCGGACCGGCACCGGCGACGTCGATGGGCACTCCTGTTCCGTCAGTGCCCGGCTACCGGATGACCGGCTCGCCGTACGAGTTCCGGTCCCGGCCACTCCAACCGTCGTTCCTGGATCGGGCCTGGCCCGGCCCGGCACCGGCCCGCGATCGGGCCACTCCGCTGGCGGTCCTGGCCGGGGCGCTGGGGGTGGCCGCGTTCGTGCCGTTGGGGCGTGCCGGCGTCGGTTGGTTCCTCGGCTGGCTGGTGCTGACCGCCGGGGTGCTGGTCGCCGTCCGCCGACACACCGCCGACCTGCCCAGGGCACAGCGGTGGGTCCGGGCCGGCTGGGCCGGTGCCGCCCTGGCGCTGCTCGCGGTGCTGGCCTTCCGCAACGCCTGGTGGCTGGTGACGTTCTGCGTGCTCGCGGCGCTGTGCTGCGCGGCCCTGGCGATCGTCGGCGGACGGCGGATGCGCTCGATCCTGTTCAGCCTGGGCGCCGCTCCACTCGCCGCGCTACGCGGACTGCCGTGGGTGCGCGCCCACATCAGAGCGCCCGGTGGTGACGGCACCACCCGCCGCGTCGTCGGCTCGGTCACCGCCACCGTGGCCGTCCTGGTCGTCTTCGGTGCGCTGCTCTCCTCCGCCGACGCCGCCTTCTCCCAGGCGCTCGGCGTCCTCATCCCCGAGGTCAGCGGCGGCGGGGTGGTCCGGTGGCTGTTCCTGGCCGCCGTCGGTGGCCTGATCGCGGTGGCCGCGCTCTACACGCTCGCGGCACCGCCGGACCTGTCCCTGGTGGACCTGCCCACCGCCCGGCGGCTCAGCCTGGTCGAGTGGGCCCCGCCGATCGCCGCCCTGACCGCCCTCTTCGGCGGCTTCGTGCTGGTGCAGTTCACCGTCCTGTTCGGCGGGCAACGGCACGTGCTGTCGACCACCGGCCTCAGCTACTCCGAGTACGCCCGCAGCGGCTTCTGGCAATTAGTCGCGGTGACCGTGCTGACGTTGGCGATCCTCGGCGGGGTGACCCGCTGGGCCCGCCGGGACACCCCGCGCGACCGGGTACTGCTACGGATCCTGCTCGGCCTGCTCAGCGCGTTGAGCGTGGTGATCGTGGTGTCGGCACTGTCGCGGATGTGGACCTACCAGAAGGTCTACAGCTTCACCGGCGAGCGCGTCTTCGTGATGGCGTTCGAGCTGCTGCTCGGCGCCGTCTTCCTGATGGTCCTGGTGGCCGGCGTCCGGTGGCGCGGCGACTGGATCCCCCGGCTCACCACGGCGCTCGCGGTGGTGATGCTGCTCGGGCTGGCGGCGCTCAACCCCGAGGACTACGTGGCCCGCCGCAACATCGACCGCTACCAGGAGACCGGCCGGATCGACGCCTGGTATCTGCGGGCGCTCTCGGCCGACGCCACGCCCGCCCTCGCCGCCCTGCCCGACCCGGTACGCCGGTGCACCCTGAGCTGGATCGCCGACGACCTGGCCGAGCCGGACCCGTGGTACGCCTGGAACCGGGGCCGCGACCGGGCCCGGGCGGTACTCGACCGGTTGGGTCCCGAGGCGATCGGCAACCAGCGGGACTGCCGCCGCGCCGACCAGTTCGACCTGCCGAAGACCCGCCGCTGACCCCGTCCACCGGGCCGGCCCGATTCGGCCCGGCCCGGTCGCGGCACGTCTGCGGCGCGACGGCGTCGATCTGTCACCAGGGCTCGGGGATGTTCACCGCCAGGCAGCGCTGCGTGCCGGCGGTGGGCTGGTAGCAGGCGGACGCCTCCAGGTTGTAGCTGTGGTCGAACCGATGGAACGAGGCCGTACCACCGTTGACGCAGGTGCTGCCGCTGACCGTCGTACCGCCGGTGACCTTGCCGGTGGCGCATCCCGCCGTGCCTGCGGTCTTCTCCACGGTGCTCAGCGAGGAGCGCAGGTCACCGGACTGGTGTGCGCCGTAGCCCACCGAGCTGACGCCGTCGCGGGTGATCGCGTACTGGAAGGCGGTCGAGGTGTAGTACGACCAGCTCGCGCCGGTGCCGACCGTCCGCAGCCCGGAGTCCGTGGCCGAGGCCGGGATGAACAGGTGGAAACCCTTGTCGTACGTGGTGGTGCCGTCGATCATCCGGTACACGATCACCAGGAGACCCTGGTTGTAGGTGCCGGTGTTGTAGGTCAGGTAGGTGCCGTTGCCGCAGGTGGTGCGGTCGGCGATGTAGCCGACGCCGGCGGCGTAGAGCAGCACCCGGGCGCAGCGCCCGTCCGCCGCGATGTCCTCGATGGTGCCGACCGTGGACGAGATGCCGGCGTTGTCGGTGGCGTACCCGGTCAGACGTACCCCGGGCAGCGTGCCGGAGTACTGGTAGGCGGTGGGGTGGTAGTAGTTCCACGACGCCGACCAGCCGGTGCCCGATGGCAGCGCGAGCGCCGGCGCGGCCGGCAGCAGGGCGACGGTGAGCGTGGCGACGAGGGCGGCGGCCAGTGTGGCGATCGACCGCAGTCGGGCATGCGTCCGCATCGTTTCTCCGTTCAGACGCGAGTCGCGCGAGGGGTGGATATCGACGATGATGACGGCATCGTCGGCCACCCGGACGCGCTCTGTCCCGAGCCGGACAGCGATGGGTCACCAGACCTCGGACCAAACCGGCTCAACCCCATGCACGCCGCGCACGTCGCAGTCGGGACGCTGGCTCACCGTCCGCGCCCCATCTGATCTAGGTTTGACCTGGTGCGCCGGAGATGCCACCAGGCACGAGCATCAGTTGATCCGCTGCCGCTGTGGGGTGTCGAAGCGCCAGATGTAACCCATGAACACGAAATGCAACTCTCGGGTGGTTACATTTCGTGTCGTGGTTGAGGACTTGGACAGCCTGGTGCGGGCGCTGTGCGCGTCGGGCGGGGACACGACCAACGTCGAGGTCAAGGCCGCCGCAGGCGTCACCATGCGAACCGCGCTGCGACGATCGCCGGTGAGCCGCTTCCGCTCAGGCTGGTCAGCGCAAAGGCGTGAGGCCGATGATCCTCGCCCGGCCGCCGTCAGGACGTCGCGAGTAGTCGGATCTCGCAGCGGACACCACTGGCCTTAGCGAGCCGACCGTCACCGGTCACGAGTGGGCAGGCCATCAACTCCGCCGCCGCGACGTAAGCCGCGTCGTACGCTGTGACGTTGCCCCGCATCTGCCACATACGGTCAAGCAACGCCGCGACGCCGACCTCGTCGATGACCAATGAGGGCAGGGTGTCGATCGCCTCCTGTGCCCGGGCAAGGCCGAGCTTCCCACCGAGGACCTTGCCTCTGATCACAGACATGACCTCGACCAGAAGGTGCCCCGGCGCGGCCCAGTGCGGATCTCCGGTCAGCTCCGCCCGTGCCGCATCGCCAACCGGCCCGTCATCGACCAGGGCATCGGCCAAAACCGACGCATCCACGACGATCATGCGGCACTTCCCCACGGTCCGCGCTGCTCTCGCTGGTCGCTCAACTCGGCGGCGCTCTCACCCACGAGGGAGCGAGCACCATCCGATCGGCCGGCGAAGCGATCAAGGGCCGCCGTGTTGCCCAGCCGGCGGGCCTGCGTCTCCACCAGTTCCAGCAGGTACGTCTGGAGCGACTGCCCGCGCGCCTTAGCCTGCGCCGCCAGCGCGTCTCGTACTTCCTCTGGCACATCCCGAATCTGAAGAGCAACCATGCATTCATTATGCATGCATAATCGATCACTGCCCAGGAAGACTCGAACCATCGACCAGCGGGTCCGCGTGACGGTCGCATCACGACCAAGCCGCGTTCAGAGGAGTGTGTGGGGCGGACGGGACTCGAACCCGTGACCGAGGGATTATGAGTCCCCTGCTCTAACCGGCTGAGCTACCGCCCCGGCACCGCGCGGATCTTATCCCGCCCAGTCGATCACCGGCCAGCATCGGTGGCCGCTTCTCACCGGCGTCGCCCCCGCGCCAACAGCACGATGGGCAACGCGAGGATAACAGTGAGCAGCCAGCCTCGGACGACCGCACCCCACCGTCCGCCGGCGTTGTCCGTGAGGGGTTCTAGGACCACGTCGATGGTGAGCAGCAGGGCCCGGCCGCCGAGGCCGAGGACGGCCAGGACGCCGAGCACCAGGAGCAACGTCTCCCGCCGGGCACGCCGGGGGCGGGGGACGTAATCACGGCGGTCGCGGTCGTCGCGTACGCCGCCGGGTTGTGGGATCTGCTGGGGGTCGCGGGGCGGCATGGCGACCTGGCGGTCGGCGGGTACGGCGGTGTCGAGCACGGCCAGTCCGGGCGGGCGCAGGTCGAACAGGGTCGGCTCGACGTGCAGCACGATCGCGTCGTGGCCGATCAGTTGGCGGGCGCCGTCGGGCCAGGCGAGCATGGCGGCGCAGTCGGCGTACCGGACGGTCAGCGGGCCGCCGTCACCGAGGTAGCTGATGCCGTCGGGGCCGACGCGGAGCTGGCCGTCGTCGTCGCGGGAGCGGTGGGTGGTGCCGGCGGGGATCGCCTCGGTGGTGGTGGGGGCGGCGACGAAACCGGCCCAGTCGGCGCGGGTGCCCTCGGGCACCATCAGGAGGGCCGAGGCGTGCACCTCCTGAGCGACCTGGTGCAGGTCGGCCACGGTGACCGCCCTCAACGCGGCGCGGTGCTCGTCGAGGCTGAGGTTGGGCTCGCCGGTGAGCAGGTTGAAGGCGTACCCGGTCAGTCTGGCGGCGTCGGCCTCGGCGGTGGCCAGCATCTCGATGCGCTTGGCCACGGCGGCGTCGAGGTCGCTCTGTTCGATCCGGCCGACCCGCAGCTTGGCCAGCACGTCGACGAAGCCGCCGAGGACGGCGTCCTGCTTCTCGGCCAGCGCGTCGGCAAGGGCGCGCAGGACGGCGTGGCCGTCGCCGCGCGGCTCGTAGCCGCCGGCGATCGTGTAGGAGAGGCCGGCGTCCTGGCGCAGCGCGCGGAACAGTTCGCGTTCCAGCACGTCGGCGAAGAGACCGGCGGCGGGTCCGCGCCGCACCACCGCGTCGAGCACCACGGCCTGGTTGCCGCGCACGAAGTACGCCGGGGTGGCGGGCAGCGCCGACGACGCGGCCGGTACGGGCTGCCGGGTACCGCTGGGCAGCGTGAGCGTCAGCCCGTCGGGGACCCGGTCACCGGCGATCCAGAGCACCGCGTTCTCCCGGGTGAACCAGCGCGATGCCCACTGGCGCAGGTCGTCGGCGGTGAGCGCGGCGAGTCCCCACTCGGGGTAGCTGCCCAGCCCGAAGTCGCGGGCACCGTGCCGCCAGAGCGGGATGTCGTCGATGGCGGCGCTGCCCCGGCTGCTCCACTCGGTCCGCAGGATGTCCTTCTCCACCTCCAGCCGCTCGGTGGGCAGGTCGGTGAGGTGGGCGCAGACGGCGGTGAGGAAGGTGGCGATGTCGTGCTCGGAGCCCTGCATGTGGAAGGTGGTGAAGACCGGCCCGGTGGCGCCGTTGAAGTGGTAGTCGGCGCTGCCGAGTGGGGCGAGGGCGAGGTGTTCGAGCAGGTGGGTGATGCCGTGCCGGGCCAGGGTCTCGTCGGCGGTGCCGACCCGGAAGGTCAGCCCGGCCCGTATCGGCCCGCCGGTGGGCGCGAGCAGCGTGGGGACCCCGTCGGTGTCCAGGTGCGCGATCACGGCCGGCCAGCCTTCGCGTACGCCTTCGCGCGCAGCCGCTGGAACTCGGTCGCCCCGTCACCGAAATAGCCGAACATCGACTCGTCGCCGAAGCCGCCGAGTGCGGCGAACTCGCGCGCCGCCGGGTGCCACTCCTGCATCAGGCAGAAGGCGAGGGCGAAGGTGCTGCGTACCCACACCCAACCCCAGCCGTCGCGGTAGTCGGGGTGCCAGACGGAGCGTTCCGCCGCCGCGCGGATCCCGGCGGCCACCGCCGGCTCGCGCAGGAACTGGCTCGCCGCGGCGACCCGGTCGTGGTCCAGGGCCTGTTCCAGGTACGCCTCGACGACGAGTACCGCGTTGGCGGCGCCGGGTGGCGCGGCCTCGGCGCACTCGTGGGCGAACGCGTGCGTCTTCTCCCAGGTGCCGCTCCACTTGGGACAGAACTGCTGGAGCAGCGATGCCTGGGCCGGCAGATGGTGCGGGTGATGTGCGGCGAGACGGTCGTACCGACGGCGGGCCTCGGCCTGCCCCACCTGTAGGCCCCGGCCGCTGGTGACCCGCTGGGTCCAGGCTGCCGCGTCCTGTGGGTGGCGGGCGGTGACCTCGATCAGGATCTGCTCGGCGCGGCGCAGGTGGTCGAAGAAGTCGGCGAACTGCTTCCGGCTGACATGCTGGGCCCGTAGGGCGGTGCGGATGCGCCAGCCGACCCGGATCAGGTGCGCGCCGAGCATCGCTCCCGCCACCGGATCCTCGGGGTGCTCGGCGAGCACCCCGCGCAGCACCGGCTCCGCGTCGGGGGCACCGCCGACCTCGCCGACCAGGACGGTCCGGCCGTGCGCGTCCTGAGCGTCGACGAGCGCGCGCAGGGCCGGCCAGTCGCCGGCGGCCAGGGCGTCACGACCGGCCGCTACCTGCGGATATGCCGCAGCGACGTCGAAGGTCACCGGCGGGAGGGGTGCGGGCACAGCGAGGATAATAGGTGATCATCTTCGGCTCCGGTGTCCCCGTTTTCGCTGCCCGACGCCGCCGTGCGGGCAGGTCCGGGTCAGCCGGCCCCGGGGTGGGGCGGGCTCAGGGTGGGGCGGGCTCAGGGTGGGGCGGTCCCGGGGTGGGGCGGGCTCAGGGTGGGGCGAGCCTGGGGTGGGCCTGGGTGGGCTGTGCCCGGGGTGGGCCGGTCCCGGGGTGGGGCGGCTCAGGCGGGCCGGGATACGACGAACGCCCACCGGGTGCCGGTGGGCGTCGGGACGAGAAGGTAAAGCTCCCCCGTTTGGACTCGAACCAAAAACCTGCCGGTTAACAGCCGGCTGCTCTGCCAATTGAGCTACGGGGGACCGTGCCACCGCTCGGTGCGGATCTCTCCGCGCCGCGCGACCGGCACAAGAGTACAGGATTCCGGGGGGTCGCGGGCTAGGGGGTTACCCTCCCGCCGGACAGGTTGCTAACCGGACGCAAGCGGATAAATCGTCATCGCGGCCCAAGGAGGTATGAGCGGAGAGGAGGATGGGTAGATAACTGCCGACGACATGACGTAGGCGCGAGTGTGATCGACCGCCGCCCGGACTTCGGGCACGGAAGACAGTGCGCCAGGTACGAAAGGAGCCGCCATGCGCGGAAAGATCATGTTCCTTGGCGGGCTGGCTGCGGGGTTCGTCCTGGGCGCCCGTGCCGGCCGTGAGAAGTACGAGGAGCTGATGGTCCAGGGCCGCAAGGTCCTCGACCACCCGACGGTCCAGGAGGCGGCCGGGGTCGCGCAGGCCCAGGCCAACCGCCTCTACCAGGAGGGCAAGGACAAGCTCGAGCACTCCAAGCTGGGCGAGAAGCTGCACAGCAACGGCAAGCACGGGCTGACCCCGGCGGACGACACCTACGCCGGTACTCCGGCGACGGCAGGCAGCAAGGCGGGCAGCAGCTCGTCGAGCGCGACCAGCTCGACGTCGGCCACCCCCCGCAGCAAGTCGACCGGTACCAACGGCAGCACTCTCTAGAGCCGTACGCGATCGGGCCCGGCCGCCACCTCGGCGGCCGGGCCTGTCGCTGTGCGCCGCCCACCAGTCGCCGTCAAGATCGCGCAGCGCATCCGGTCTTCCGCTCGTCCGCGCCAGCGTCACGTGGCACTTCCGGCCGCCCGTCAGTCGACGCACGATGGCGTCCCCTCCCCCGCCCGACGGTCCACCAAGCACTCACGCGGCACCTAGTGCGGTGTCCAGGAACGTTCACCGGGCCGCGCCGGATTCAAACGACGCCCGGCGGCGTTGGAGGCTGGCCCGGATACAACACCGGTATCCGGGCCAGCCTCCGCCTTGCCGGATCGCCGCCTGAACCTCGCCGCGACACCGCCAACGTTCCTGGACACCGCACCAGCCCAGCCCGCCAGCAGGCCCACGCCGAATCACGCGGCCCCGCCTTGCTCGCCGATCGACGCCGGCACCACGCGGCACCGACCTTGCTCTCCGGTCCACGCCAGCGACACACGGACATCTCCCCCTGCCCGCCGGCCGACGCAGACGTCACACGACATGTCCGAACGTCCGCTCGGCTGCGCCGGGCGACATGGTGGGTAGATTTGTTGTCGCTGGAGCGACAACAAATCTACCCACCACACGGTCCCGTCCGCCTCCACGGCATCTCCAGCGCAGTCGTGACGGTCCGGACCACCTCTGAGTTCCACCACCGCCGGCCACACCGGTTCACGCCAGGCCGCCCCGGTTCACGCCAGGCCGCCCCGGTTCACGCCAGGCCACACCGGGTTACGCCAGGCCACACCGGGCCGCCTCGGGCCAAGCCACCCGGCTGCCCCAGGCTGCGCAACCCCACCTCCAGCGCCCCGGCCACCCAGGCTGCGCAACCCCGCCCCACCCCAAGCCGCCCGAGGCTGCGCAACCCCACCTCCAGCGACCCGGCCACCCCGGGCTGCGCAAGGCCGTCGCCCGGCGAGGGGCCAGGGGATGACGGGGCGGCCGTGGCGAGGGCGGGCCGTCACGGACCACGCCGCCACAGACCGCGCCATGGCGGGCGGATCACGGACCACACCGCCACAGACCGCGCCATGGCGGGCGGATCACGGACCACACCGCCACAGACCGCGCCATGGCGGGCGGGTCACGGACCACACCGCCACAGACCGCGCCATGCCGCACGGTGACGGGTCACGTGGTGGCAGCTCAAGCAACAGCCGGGCGGGCCGTACCGGCGGCCGGACAGGAGCGCGGCGGCCGGAACAGGAAGGGGCGGCCGGAGGTCGAGGTCGGGCAGGGCCGGGCGACGGTTCCGGCCACAGTGCCGAAACACCGTCGTGGAAGACTCCGGACCGGAGGTGGTGGGGATGGCCCTTCTCCGGCCGGAGAACCCGCAGCAGGCGCGACTGGTCCGGCTGCTGCGCGACGAGGGCCCTCGTTCCCGGGTCGAGCTGGGTGATCTGCTCGGCCTGTCGCGTACCACTCTCACCACCGAGCTGGATCGCCTCGTCGCCCGCGGCCTGGTCGAGACCGCCGGTCCGGCCGCCTCTCGGGGCGGACGGCGCTCGTCCCTGCTGCGGCTCGCCGCCGGGGTGCGGTTCGTCGGCGTGCTCGTCGGGGCCGACCGGATCAGCGTGGCAGTCACCGACGGCGAGTTGAACGTGCTGGCCGAGACCAGCGAGCCGGCCGACGTCCGTCGGGGACCCGAGCCGGTGATCGGGCGGTGCGTCGAACTCATCGGCAAGCTCCGCGCCGAGTCGGGGGGCGGCGAACCCACCGGCGTCGGTGTCGCGCTACCCGGGCCGGTCGACAACGGCGCCTCCATCGCGCCGACCGCGCTGCCCGGCTGGCAACGCTTCCCGGTCCGGGACGCCTTCGCCGCCGAGCTGGGCTGCCCGGCGCTGGTCGACAACGACGCGAACGTGCTGGCGCTGGGCGAGCAGCACGCCGGCATCGGGCGCACCTTCGACGACTTCCTCTATCTCAAGCTTGGCACGGCGATCGGCTGCGGGCTGGTGCTCGGCGGCACGCTGTACCGGGGTTCGACCAGCAGCGCCGGCGACATCGCGCACCTGCCGCTGTCCGAGGACGGGCCGACCTGCGCCTGCGGAGAGGTGGGTTGCCTGGAGGCGTACTGCGGCGACGCCGGACTGACCCGGGCCGCGACGGCCGCGGCACGGACCGGCCGCTGCGCGCCGCTGGCCGCGCGGCTGGCCGAGGCCGGCACGTTGACCGTGTCGGACGTCGCCGCCGCCGCGCTCGCCGGGGACCCGACGGCCCAGGCTCTGGTACGCGACGCCGCGCGCCGCCTCGGCCAGGTGCTCGTCGGCCTGGTCAGTTTCTTCAACCCGGGCATCGTGGTGATCGGTGGCGCGCCGGAGGGGCTCGGGCACATCCTGCTCGCCGAGGTACGCGGCGTGGTCTACCGCCGGTCGGCGCCGACGGCCACCGGCACCATGCCGGTGGTCCTCTCCGACCTGGCCGACCGGGCCGGCCTGGTGGGCGCGGCCCGGCTGGCCAGCGAGCACGTCTTCACCGTCGGCTGAGCAGGCGTGCGTCGACCGGGGGCCGGAGAGTCGGCCCCCGGTCGGCGGAGGTCAGTTCTCCCTGCCGAGTCGGCAGGGATCGGTCCTTGCCGACTCAGCGGGGATCGTCCTTGCGCGGAGCCGGCGGGGCTCGGTCCGTGCGGAGTCGGCGGGGATCAGTCCTTGCTGCTGAACGCGGCGTCGAAGGCGGCGGACGGGGCGTCGAAGGCGAGGCGCCGGACGAACTGGAGCGCCTCGGGCGCACCGACCAGCCGGTCCATCCCGGCGTCCTCCCACTCGATTGAGATCGGCCCGTCGTAGCCGATCGCGTTCAGGGCGCGGAAGCAGTCCTCCCACGGCACGTCGCCGTGGCCGGTGGAGACGAAGTCCCAGCCGCGCCGCAGGTCCGCCCAGGGCAGGTGCGAGGCCAGCCGACCGCGTCGACCGTCGCCGGTGCGTACCTTGGCGTCCTTGCAGTCGACGTGGTAGATCCGGTCGGCGAAGTCGAAGATGAAGTTGACCGGGTCGAGCTCCTGCCAGACGAAGTGCGACGGGTCCCAGTTCAGCCCGAACGCCGTCCGGTGCCCGATCGCCTCCAGGGTGCGCTTGGTGGTGTAGTAGTCGTACGCGATCTCGCTCGGGTGCACCTCGTGGGCGAAGCGGACCCCGACCTCGTCGAAGACGTCCAGGATCGGGTTCCACCGGTCGGCGAAGTCCTGGTAGCCGCGCTCGATCATCGACGGCGGCACGGGCGGGAACATCGCCAGGGTGTGCCAGATCGACGAGCCGGTGAAGCCGACGACCGTGTTGACGCCGAGCTTCGCCGCCGCGCGGGCGGTGTCCTTGATCTCCTCGGCGGCCCGCTGGCGTACGCCTTCGGGTTCGCCGTCGCCCCAGATCCTGGCCGGCAGGATGCCCTGGTGCCGCTCGTCGATCGGGTGGTCGCAGACCGCCTGGCCGACCAGGTGATTGGAGATCGTGAAGACTTGGAGGTTGTGCTTGGCCAGCGTCTCCCGTTTGCGGTCGACGTACGAGTCGTCGGCCAGGGCCTTGTCGACCTCGAAGTGGTCGCCCCAGCAGGCGATCTCCAGCCCGTCGTAGCCCCATTCGGCGGCGAGCCGGCACACCTCGTCGAATGGAAGGTCGGCCCACTGGCCGGTGAACAGCGTGATCGGTCGCGCCATAGTTCTTCTCCCCTGTGCGATGGTGGGGATTCCGTACCTGCGTGACCGGGGCGAGGGCGGCCGGACGTGGCGGCCTGCGAGGGGGTGGACCGGTGGGCGCGGTGGCACCTGGGACCGACGGGTTGCGCCTCCCGTCGGTGCACCGGCCACCTCGCGGTCGCCGCCTTCACTCTAGGCGCGCACCGCACGGTAGCGAAAGGTGTAACGCGCTTGCGGAGGTGCAGTGCGCTTGCGGCTGCGGCGGGTGTAACGCGCTCGCGGAGGGTGTAAGGAAGGGTCCCCTGCTAACGCCTCGTGCATAGCAGGGGACCCCTCCTAACCGTTACGGAAGGACCCAGCGCTGGTTGGCGTTGGTGTGACAGGTCCAGAGGTGGACCGCCTGGCCGTCGGCCGAGCTGTTGTTCGACACGTCCAGGCACTTACCGGACTGCGGGTTACGCAACGTGCCGTTGGACTGCGCGGACCAGTTCTGGGCGCCGGAGCCGTTGCAGGTCCAGAGCTGGATCTTCGTACCGTCGGCCGAGGCACCGCCGTTGACGTCCAGGCACTTGCCCAGCGCGCGGATCGTCGAGTTCGGCGTGACCGTCCAGGTCTGGGCGGCGCTGCCGTTGCAGGTGTAGATCTGGATCTGCGTACCGTCGGCGGTCGCCGCGTTCCGCACGTCCAGGCACTTGCCGGCCAGACCGGTGATCCGTCCGGTGCCGGTGGGTGGCGGGTTCGTGCCGCCCAACTCCTTGATCCGGATGTTGCGGAAGGACACGTCGTCACCCGTACCGTGGTTCTGGATGCCGATGTGGCCGGCGAGCGACCGTACCGGGTCGGTGTTGGTGAAGTCGTTGATCTTCGCCCCGTTGAGGAAGACCTGGAGGCGCTCCCCCTCCACCAGCAGCTCGTAGGTGTTCCACTCCCCCGCCGGGTTCAGTGCGGCGTCGCGGGCGGCGAGGTCGGCGGACTTGAAGCCGTAGACCGCGCCGGTGGTCCGGTCGGCGGCGTCGGTGGGGTCGATCTGCACCTCGTAGCCGTTGTTGATGGCCGAGTTCGGGTCGCTCGACGGCGGGAAGCCGATGAATACACCCGAGTTGTCGTCCCCGGCGAGCCGCCAGTCCAGCTTGAGCGAGTAGTTCGTGAACTGCTTCGCGCTGTACCAGTACAGGCCCATCCCGCCGACCGAGGTCAGCGTGGCGTCCGAGTTGGTGAAGCTGCCCGGTCCGGCCTGGGACCAGCCGGTGGTCGAGCCGTTGTAGAGGGCGGTGTAGCCGGTCTCCGGGCGGCAGTCGGCCTTGGTGCGGCCGGCCGCGTACCGGATGCCGCCGAGCAGGTGCGCCCGGAACGCCGGCTCGGCGTACGTGGCCTGGGTGTGGCCGCCGCCGGTGTAAAAGGACCGCCCGGAGTTGACCGTCTTGCACCAGGCGATCGGGTGGTCGGCACCCATCACCCCACCCGAGTACGTCGACTCGTTCAGGTTGGCCAGCACCCGCGCGCCGGAGCGGGCGTTGGTCTGGAAGTCGTACCACTCGTCGGTGCGTACCCAGTTCTGCGGCAGGTGGGCGGTGGCCGCGTGGCCGCGGTCCTCGACCCGTACGGTGGCCTGCTGGATCGCCGGGTGCGAGCGGAAGTACGCGCCGACCAGGTTGCCGTAGAAGGACCAGCCGTACTCGGTGTCGGCGGCGGCGTGCACGCCGACGAATCCGCCGCCTGCGTTGATGTACGACTCGAAGGCGGTCTGCTGGGTGGCGTTGAGCACGTCGCCGGTGGTGTTGAGGAAGACGACCGCCTCGTACTGGGCGAGGTTGCCGGTGGTGAACGCGGCGGCGTCCTCGGTGGCGGTGACGGTGAAGCTGTTCGCCGCGCCCAGGTCGCGGATGGCCTGGGTGCCGACCGCGATGGAGTCGTGCCGGAAGCCGGCGGTCTTGGAGAAGACCAGCACGTCGTACGGGGCGTCGGCGGCGCTGGCCGGGGTGGCCGGTGCGGTGCAGGCGAGGACGGCGAGGACGGCGGTGGCCAGGCCGGCGGCGGGTCTTCTGAGGAGTCTGCGCATGTCGCTCTCCCTACGGTTCGTGGTGTGAGGAGGGGACCCCTGCTATACACGAGGCGTTAGCAGGGGACCCCTCCTTCTGTCAGGGCAGGACCCAGCGCTGGTTGGCGTTGGTGTGACAGGTCCAGAGGTGGACCGCCTGGCCGTCGGCCGAGCTGTTGTTCGACACGTCCAGGCACTTACCGGACTGCGGGTTCCGCAGCGTCCCGTTCGACTGCGCGGACCAGTTCTGGGCAGCCGAGCCGTTGCAGGTCCAGAGCTGGATCTTCGTACCGTCCGCCGACCCGCCCCCGTCGACGTCCAGGCACTTGCCCAGCGCGCGGATCGTCGAGTTCGGCGTCACCGACCAGGTCTGCGCCGCACTGCCGTTGCAGGTGTAGATCTGGATCTGCGTACCGTCGGCAGTCGCCGCGTTCCGCACGTCCAGGCACTTGCCCGCCAGACCGGTGATCGGGCCGGTGCCGCCGGTGTTCCCGCTGCCCGTGGTGAAGGTGAACGAGTCCAGGTCGTACAGCGATCCGGTGCCGGTGCCGGCGAACGTGAGGTAGAGCGTGGTGGTGCCGCTCGGCGGGTTGGTGATCGCGCCGCTCACGGTCGTGAACGTCTCCCAACCGCCGGTCACCGGGACGGTGGCCGAGCCGAGCACGGTGCCGGTGGCCGAGCCGGCGCGGACCTGGAGGGTGCCGCCGGTGCCGGCCGAGGAGACCCGGGCGCTGAACGACGTCACGTTGTTGATCCGGTACGGCTCGAACGCGATCCAGTCGCCGTTGTTGATGTTGCCGACCGTCTTGCCGCCCTCGGCCGGGGCCTTGTCGAAGACCGCGATGCCCGACGAGGTCTTGTAGTGCTCGGCCTGTCGGCTGCGCGGCTGGAGGATGTGCTGGGTGTGGGTGGTGAGTCCGCCGGTGTCGGTGTACTCGGCGTCGAAGATCGCGAAGATGTTCGCCGCGTAGTCGTGTTCACCGTCGACCGGGATGGTGATGGAGCCGGAGCAGCCGGTCTGCGAGGTGATCTGGTGGCCGTGGCTGTCGTGGCCCAGCACATAGGTCATCCGGACCTTGGTGCAGTCGATCGTGCCGTCCTCCGGGTCGGTGACGGTGATGCTGAACGGCACGGTGTCGCCGAAGGAGAAGAGTGAGCCGTTGACCGGGCCGTTGATGGTGACCGTGGGCGCGGTGTTGCCGACCCGGATCTGCACGCTGGCGTTGCCGGTGGCGCCCTGCGGGTCGCGGACGGTCAGCGTGGCGTTGTACGTGCCGTTGGCGGTGTACGTCTTGCTCGGGTTGGCGGCCGTCGAGGTGGTGCCGTCGCCGAACGCCCACGAGTAGGTCAACGCCCCACCCTCCGGGTCCGACGACCCGGCCGAGGAGAAGTTCACGGTCAACGGGGCGACCCCGGAGGTGCGGTTCGCCGACGCCACCGCCGTCGGGGCGCGGTTGCCGCCGCCGACGTAGTCGTAGCGGTAGAGCGCCGAGTTGGCGTCGCCGTTGAAGTACCCGGTGCCGTAGTCCAGCACGTAGAGCGCGCCGTCCGGCCCGAAGGCCATGTCCATGACCTGCTTGCCGTTCCACGGGAAGGAGGCGTCGATGGCGCCCACCGAGCCGTCGCTGTTGATGTGGATCGGCTTGATCCAGCCGCGCCCGAACTCGCCGGCGAAGAACTGGCCGTCGAAGCTCTGCGGCCACTTGGTGGTCGAGGTGGACGCGGCGTTGTAGCGGTAGACCGGGCCGCCGGCGGGTGACTCGGAGCCGCTGCCGAACTCCGGCGGGCTGCCGGCGTCTCCGGCGTACCGGATCCAGGCGGGTTTGGCGGCCGGCAGGGTGGTCAGGCCGGTGTTGCGGAACGAGTTGTTGGTCGCCCCGCCGGTGCAGTTGTACTTCGGGCCGGCGGTGCCGTTGGCGAAGTTCCACTCGGCGTACGTCTCGTTGGTGGTGTTGGTGCCGGTGCAGTACGGCCAGCCGTAGAAGCCGGGCGCGGTGATCCGGTTGAACTCGACCTGCCCGCTGGGGCCCCGGCTGCTGGTGGAGCCGGCGTCCGGCCCGTAGTCGCCGACGTAGACGATGCCGGTGGCCTTGTCGACGCTCATCCGGAACGGATTGCGCAGGCCCATCGCGTAGATCTCGGGGCGGGTGCCGGCCGTACCGGGGGCGAACATGTTGCCGGCCGGGATGGCGTACGTCCCGTCGGCGTTGACCTTGATGCGCAGGATCTTGCCGCGCAGGTCGTTGGTGTTGGCCGCGCTGCGCTGCGCGTCGTACGCCGGGTTGCGGTTGGTCCGTTCGTCGATCGGTGAGTATCCGGCGGAGTCGAACGGGTTGGTGTCGTCGCCGGTGGAGAGGTACAGGTTGCCGGCGGCGTCGAAGTCGATGTCGCCGCCGACGTGGCAGCAGATGCCCCGGTCGGCGGGGACGTCCAGCACGTCGACCTTGCTGGACTGGTTGAGCGTGAAGTCGGCGTTGAGGGTGAACCGGGACAGCCGGTTGACGCCGCGCCAGGCGGAGAAGTCGGTGGCCGTCGCCGGGGCGTCACCGGACGGGGTGGACAGTGGCGGGGCGTAGTAGAGGAAGACGTGCCGGTTGCTGGCGAAGTTGGGGTCGACGCCGACGCCCTGCAACCCTTCCTCGTCGTGGGTGTAGACCGGGACGGTGCCGATCACGGTGGTGGTGCCGGCCGCGTCGGTGCGGCGCAGCGTGCCGTTGCGGGCGGTGTGCAGGACCGAGCGGTCGGGCAGCACCGCGAGGGTCATCGGCTCGCCGACCTCGGCCACGCCCTTGGCGAGGGTGACCTGCTGGAAGTCGGTGGCGACGATGGGGTGGGCCTGGGCCGGGGTGGGGCCGCCGAGAGCGGCCGGCCCGGCACCGAGGGCCACTGTGCCGGCGGTGACGGCCAGCAGCAGCGCCGAGGCGCCGGTGAGCCACCGTGCGGGGTGGCGGTGGTGGTGGGTGGACATGCGTGTCCTGTCCCTTCCTGACGAGTGACTGCCAGGGCGGGGCGCGCGCCGTCGCGCCGGATGCCGTAGCGGGAGGGGTGCGGTGGTGCTGTCGTGGGTTCCCGCGCCGCCGGTTCACCTCGACGAAACAATCCGGTGCTGGCGATGACACTAAACGACATTGGTCGATGTGTCTATATCTTCCGCCGAGTCGGCACTGACTTTCGTCAGTTCGATCAAAAGTTGCCGGGGTGGCGGGTCAGTGCCGACGATCGATCGCCTGTCTGGCCAGCGCGCTCAGCGCCGCGCGGCTCTCCGGCGTCACCGGGACGTGCGCCAGTACGGTCAGCGCCGCTTCGGCGCGTCGCCGGATCATCCGCTCGATCTCGTCCCGGGCACCGGTGCTCTCGATGATCTTGCGAAGCTCGGCGGCGCCGTCACCGTCCAGGTCCGGGTTGCCGAACAGCTCACGCAACCGGGCGCTCTGCGACCGGTCGGCGGCGGCGCGGGCGAGCGCCATCATCACCGTCGGCTTGCCCTCGCGCAGGTCGTCCAGCACGGACTTGCCGGTGACCGCCGGGTCGCCGAACACTCCGAGCACGTCGTCGCGGAGCTGGAAGGCGTCCCCCAACGGGTCGCCGAACTCGACCAGCGCGGTGACCAGTTCGGGTGGCGCGCCGGCCAGGGTGGCGCCGATCTGCAACGGCCGGGTCACCGTGTAGCGGGCCGCCTTCATCCGGATCACCGTGAGCGCGCTGGCCACCGAGCCGTCGCCCACTCCGGACACCAGGTCGAGGTACTCCCCCGCGATCACCTCGGTCCGCATCAACGCGAAGACGCCGTACCCCCGGTGCACCGCCTCGGCGGTCAGCCCGCACTCGTGGAACATCTGGTCCGACCAGGCCGCGCAGAGGTCGCCGCAGAGCAGGGCGGTGTTGCGCCCGTACGCCTCGGGGTCGCCCCGCCACGACGAGCGGGCGTGCAGGTCGGCGAAGATCCGGTGCACCGAGGGCTCACCCCGGCGACGGTCGCTGCCGTCCAGGATGTCGTCGTGGATCAACGCGAACGCGTGGAACAGCTCCAACGCCGCGGCGGCGGTCACGATCGGCGTGCCGTCCGGGCCACCGGCGCCCCGCCAGCCCCAGTAGCAGAACAGCGGACGCAGCCGCTTCCCGCCGGCCAGCACGAACCGGTGCAGCGTGGTGAAGACGCCCCGGGGCGCGCCGTCCGGCCAGTCCGGGTCCTGCCGGTCGAGGAACGCGGTCAGCTCGGCGTCGAACCTGGCTCGTAACGCGCCCGCGTCGGCGGACGGCACCGTGACGGTCACCGCACCGGGAGCCCGGCCAGGTGCAGCAGCAGCCCCTTCACCTCCGTGGCAGCGATCCGGTCCCGCGCCGCCGACCCGTCCGAGCAGAGCAGCACCGGCCCGTCGGCGGGGTCGGCGGGCAGCCGGCCGTGCGAACCACGCACCGCGGCGGCCCCGGCGTCCAGGCCGACCACGCTCATCAGGTACCGCATGCCGAGCTTCTTGCGGGCCAGGGCCACCCCGGCCCGTCGCTTCGCCGCACCCGGGGCGGCCGGGTCGAAGAACAGCTCCGCCGGGTCGTACCCGGGTTTGCGGTGGATCTCGACCAGTCGGGCGAAGTCCGGCGCGCGGGCGTCGTCGTGCCAGTAGTAGTAGGTGAACCAGGCGTCCGGCTCGGCGACCAGCACCAGTTCACCGGCGCGCGGATGGTCCAGCCCGTACGCCGCCTTGCCGTCGGCGTCGAGCACCTCGGCCACTCCCGGCAGCCCGGCGCAGAGCTGCGCCACCGCCGGGACATCCGCCGGGTCCCGCACGTACACGTGGGCGACCTGGTGATCGGCGACCGCGAAGGCCCGCGACGTCCACGGGTCCAGGTACTCCATCCCGGCCTGCGTGTAGACCCGCAACAGCCCCTCGGCCCGCAACAGCCGGTTGACGTCGACCGGCCGGGACACGTCGGTGATGCCGTACTCCGAGAGCACCACCACGGTCGCCTCGCGGTCCCGCGCGGCGTCCAGCAGCGGCCCGAGTACGCCGTCCAACTCGGCCGCCGCCGCAGCGGCCCGGGGCGACGAGGGGCCGAAGCGTTGCAGGTCGTAGTCGAGATGCGGGACGTAGACCAGGGTCAGGTCCGGTGCCTGTTCCTCGACGATCTGCTGGGCGGCCCGGCAGATCCACCGCGACGACGGCAGCCCCGCGCCCGGCCCCCAGTAGGTGAACAGCGGGAACGTGCCCAGCCGCGCGGTGAGTCGGTCGTGCAGCTCGGGCGGGTCGGTGTAGCAGTCCGGTTCCTTGCGGCCGTCGGCGTAGTAGACCGGCCGGGGCGTGACCGTCCAGTTCACGTCCGCGCCCATCGCGTACCACCAGCAGACGTTCGCCACGGTGTAGCCGGGCTCGGCCCGGCGGGCCGCCTGCCACAGCTTCTCCCCGCCGACCAGCGCGTGGTGCTGCCGCCACAGCAGCACCTCGCCGAGGTCCCGGAAGTACCACCCGTTGCCGACGATCCCGTGCTCGGTGGGAAGCGCCCCGGTGAGGAACGTCGACTGTGCCGAGCAGGTCACCGCCGGCAGCACCGTACCCAGCTCGGCCTGGAAACCGGCGTCGGCGACCGCCCGCAGCCGGGGCATGTGCGCCAGCAGCCGGGGGGTCAGCCCCACCACGTCCAGCACCACCAGGGGTCGGCTCACGACGGTCCTCCAGGGTCGGTCACGGCGTCGCCACCGTCTCGGTCGGGGTCAGCCCGAGGGCGACCAGTTCGTCGCGGGTGAAGGCCAGTTCGGCGGCGATCCCGGCGGCCAGCTCCGCATCGGTGCGCGGGCGCCGCCGGACCGGCAGCACCCCCCAGGTGTACGTCTCGACGTCGAGGTGGTCGCAGCCCGCGTCGGCGCCGCCGAGCAGGACGGCCAGCGCGGCGCGCAGCACCGGCAGCGTCGAGCCCAGCGGCGGCTCGGGCGGGGCGTGCAACGGCACGTGGTAGTGCACCCGCCACGGGCCGGGCAGCGCCGCGTCGAGCGCCGCGTCCAGGTCGTCGGCCGCCCAGGCCGGGTCGGCCGGGTCCCCCGCCGACGACGAGGCCGCCGGGCCGGTGCTGGCGGTGGCGGTGGCACAGCTCGCGGCACGGGTCTGGTGCAGGAAGCGCGGCTCGACCCAGCGGCGCAGCGCATCGGCGTCGCCGACCGGGTCGGCCGCCTCCAGCGCGGCGGAGACCTGCACCTTCACCACCGGCAGCCCGGCGGCGGCCAACCGGTCGAGGGCGGCGGCCGGCTCCTCCCAGGCACAGGCGAGGTGGGCGAGGTCCAGGCAGATGCCGAGCCGCTCGGTGTCCGTCCCGGACAGCGCGGTGACCGCCTGGGCGCTGCTCTCCACGACACAGCCGGGCTCCGGCTCGAAGCCGACCCGCACCGTCCGGCCGGTATCCCGCTCCACCGTGGCGAGCCCGGCGGCGAGTTGGTCCAGCCGCTGCCGGGCCGCGTCCGCACGGGCGGTGTCCCAGGGGGTACGCCAGGCCAGCGGCAGGGTCGAGACGGAGCCCCGCACGGCGTCGTCGGGCAGCAGGTCGGCCAGCACCCGGGCCAGGTCCAGGGTGTACCGGAGCCGCCGCGCGTCGGTCCAGTCCGGCAGGTACACCGCGCCCTTGACCACGGGCGCTTGGAAAGCCGCGTACGGGAAACCGTTGAGGGTGACCACCTCCAGCCCGCGTACGGTCAGCTCGGTGCGCAACCGACGACGGGCGTCCGGGTCGGCGGCGAGTTCGGCGGCGACCGGGGCGGCCAGCCACAGCCCGAGGCCGAGCAGGTCGCTGCCGAGCGTCTCCCGGACCGGCACCGCGTAGCGGTCGAGTTGGGCGACGATGCCGGCGAGGTCCTCGGCGGCGTGCACGTTGGTGCAGTACCCGAGGTGCACGGTGCGCCCGCCGGGATGGCGCAGCCGCATCAGCCACCGCCACGCAGGATCGAGTTGCCGGCGAAGGTGGGCTCGGCGTCGACGTCGCTCAGGTCGAGCCGTCCCGACTGGCCGTAGAACTCCACCGGGTTGCGCCACAGCACCAGGTCCACGTCGTCGTCGGTGAACCCGGCCGCCAGCATCGCCTCGCCGGTGGCCCGGGTCAGCAGCGGGTCCGAGCGACCCCAGTCGGCGGCCGAGTTGACCAGCACCCGCTCGGTCCCGTACGCCTTGAGCAGCTCGACCATCCGGGGCGGCGACATCTTGGTGTCGGGATAGATGGAGAACCCGAGCCAGCACCCGCTGTCCCGCACGGCGCGGACGGTCACCTCGTTGAGGTGGTCGACCACCACCCGCCCCGCCCCGATCCCCGACTCGACGACCACCGCGAGGGTGCGCTCGACGCCCCGGGCCTTGTCCCGGTGCGGGGTGTGCACCAGCGCCGGCAGCTCGTGCTCCACCGCCAGCGCGAGTTGGGCGGCGAAGACCTCGTCCTCCTCCGGCGTCATCGAGTCGTACCCGATCTCGCCGACCGCCACCACGCCGTCCTTCTCCAGGTAGCGGGGCAGCACGTCGAGCACCGCCCGGCAGCGCGGGTCGTTGGCCTCCTTCGGGTTCAGCGCGATCGTGGCATGGTGACGTACGCCGAACTGCCCGGCCCGGAACGGCTCCCAACCGACCAGCGAGTCGAAGTAGTCGGTGAACGAGCCGACGCTGGTGCGTGGCTGGCCGAGCCAGAACGCCGGCTCGACCACCGCCCGGACCCCCGCGGCGGCCATCCGCTCGTAGTCGTCGGTGGTCCGGGACGTCATGTGGATGTGCGGGTCGAAGATCCGCATCACACCTCCCTGTGGTGGGTGGTCAGCCGGTCCAGCAACGCGACGGCGTCGGCGGGCATGTCCCGCCCGGCGGCCCGCCGCTCGTCGGCCAACGCGCCGAGCATCTGCGCCAGCTCCCCGTCGGCGCGGGCGTCGAGGTCGGCCACCACGGCCAGCGGTACGCCGGTGAAGACGCACTTGAGCACCGCCTGCCGCCAGGCCGGCGGGTCGAGATGACGGGCGTAGGGGCCGAGGGCGGCGGCGACCAGTCGGGTGTCGTTGGTGCGGATCGCGTCGTGCAGCAGCGGCACCCCGGCCGCGCCGATCGGCAGCAGCGCCAACGCCTTGAGCACCGCCCGCTTCTCCGCCGCGTCGCCGTCCCGGTACAACGTCTCGGCGAGCCCGGCCTGCTCGACATGCCCTGCCTGCTCGGCCTGCCCTGCGTGCCCGGTCATCAGGGCGGTCAGCAGCAACGCACGAGCCGCCTCGTCGGCGGTCCAGCCGGGCAGGTCGGGCAGCTCGGCCCGACCACAGTGCCGACCGGCGGCAGGAAAGAGCCGCGCGATCGTGGCGGGCTCGGCCGCGACGCGCCGCAGCGCCGTCGCCAGCCACTCCGGGTCGGGTACGCCCCGCAGGGCCGCCCGCAGTTCGTCCGGTGTCATCGCCGTCCGCACCCCTTCCTCCGCTTCGCCAGTCAGCACTCTCCGCGCTCCGAAGTCCGCCTCACCGTCACGCGGCCCCCGGGACCGCTGTCGCCTCGCCCGCACCGGCGGTCGACGCGGCGGCGGTCGACGCGGCGGCGGTCGACGCGGCGGCGGTCGACGCGGCGGTGTGCAGGAAGTCCAGGGAGCGGGCGGCGATGCTGGGGGCGGTGTGCGAGTGGCGGGGCAGCTCGACCGCGACCAGGCCCCGGTAGCCGACCTCCCGCAGGGCGGCCAGCACCGGCGGGAAGTCGATCTCGCCGGCGCCGAACTCCAGGTGTTCGTGCACGCCGCGCCGCATGTCGTCGATCTGCACGTTGACCAGGTGCGTGGCGACCGCGCGGACACAGTCGGGCACCGGTATCGGCTCCAGGCAGCGACAGTGTCCGATGTCGAGGGTGATGCCCAGCCGGGGCGGGGCGCCGAGGGCCGCGTACAGGCGACGCCAATCGGCGATGTCCTCGACCAGCATGCCCGGCTCGGGCTCGAAGCCGAGGGTCACCCCGGCGGCGTCGGCCGCCGCGACCACCGGCGCGCAGCCGGCGACCAGGCGATCCCAGGCGAGGGCCGGTGGGACCGACTCGGGTCGGACACCGGCCCAGAACGAGACCGCCTCGGCGTCGAGGTCTGCACCGATCGCCACCGCGCGGCGCAGGAACTCGATCCGCAGCGCGGGGTCGTCGTGCAGCAGCGTCGGCGCGTGCTTGTGCCAGGGGTCGAGCAGGTACCGCGCCCCGGTCTCGATCACCAGACCCAGACCGAGGTCGGCCAGTCGGCGGCCGACGGCGTCGACCCGGCGGGCCAGCCCCGGCGCGAACGGGTCGAGGTGGTCGTGGTCGAGGGTGAGCGCCACGCCGGTGTAGCCGAGGTCGGCGATGACCGACAGCGCGTCGTCCAGCCGGTGGTTGGCGAAGCCGTTGGTGCCGTACCCGAAACGCAGCCCGCCCGGGTTCGCGGAGTCGGCGGCGGTCATGTCGGTGAGACCTTCCGGGCCAGCCTGCGGCCCAGCGGCGCGGCGGCGGCGACCGCCAGCCCGAGCAGGCCGGCACCGGCCCGCGCGGTCAGCGCGCCCTGCAACGCGGGCAGCCCGGTGATCCCGGCGCCGACGGCCGCGCGGACCCGGCCGGCGCTCGGGTCGGCGGCGACCCGGGCCTGGGCGGTGCCGTACCGGACGGCGTACCAACCAGCGAGCACCCCGGGCAGCGTCGCCGCCACCCGGCCGGCGGCCGTCGGAGCGTCCCGGCCCGACGGCAGCGCGGCGCTCGCTGCGACCAGCGCGGTGCCGGCGAGGGTACGTCTCGGCAGCGCCCGGTCGGCACCGGTGACCTCGCGACGGGACAGGGCGGTGACGGTCCAGGTGTGCGCGGCGACGGTCAGCGCCGCCGGCAACGCCCGAGCTGGTCGGCCACCGGCGGCACCGAGCAGGACGTCCAGTCCCCGGCAGGTGGCCATCACCGCAGGCCCGGCGGCGGTGTTCTTGGCGGCCAGGTCGTACGCCCAGACGGCGGCGGCCAACGGCACCGCGACGGCGGTGGCGCGACGGCCCCCGCCCAGCGCGGCGAGCCCGACGCCGGCCACGGTCAGGCCGGCGGCCAGGCCGACCGCGAGTCCGGGGTGGACCCGGCCGCTGGGGATCGGGCGTTCGGGGCGCTCGACGGCGTCCAGCCGCCGGTCCGCCCAGTCGTTGGCGGCCATCCCGGCCCAATAGAGCAGCACCGACGCGGTGGCCAGCACGGGCGTACCCGGGCCGAGCGCACCGGCCGCCGCGGCACCGGCCACCACGTCCCCGGGCACCGAGAGCGCGGCCGGGGCCCGGACCAGCTCGGCGAGGTCAGCCACGCGAGGCATCGCGACCTCCGGCGTGCAGGCGACGGGTGAACGCGGCGAGCCGGGTCCACTGGTCGCCGAGTGAGTGGGTGGCGGTGCCGAGCGGGTCCTTGAAGAAGAAGGCGAGATCGGTCAGCGGCCCGCTGACCCCGGCGGCGTGCGCTGCGGCGGTGAGCCGGGCCAGGTCGAGCACGAGCGGAGCGGCCAACGCCGAGTCGCAGCCCTGCCAGGTGAACTCCAGGCGCATACCGGTGCCCAGGAAGCCGGCGAAGGTGATCAGGTCCCAGGCGGTCTTGAAGTCGCCCAGTTCCTCGACGTACTCGATGCGGGTGTCGCCCTGCGGCAGGTAGCCGAGCGTCTCGCCGAGCACCCGCTGCTTGCTGCGGACCTTGGCGGCGTTGGCGGCCGGTTCGGAGAGGGTCGCACCGTCACCGCCACCGAGCAGGTTGAGTCCGGACCAGGACCGGACGGTGAGGTGGCGCATCGCGAACATCGGGGCGAGCACCGACTTGAGCAGCGTCTCCCCGGTCTTGCCGTCGTGTCCCGCGTACGGCACCCGGTGCGTGTCGGCAAGCGTGGTCAACGCCGGCAACCGGAGCCCGGTCGACGGGGTGAAGTCGACGTACGGGCAGCCCGCCGTCACCGCCGCGTACGCGTACAGGGAACTGGGTGGCAGCACCTCGTCGGGGCCGGCGAGGGCGGCCCGCAGCGCGTCCGGGTCGGCGTGGCCGGGGTGCGGTCGGGGCGTCGGCTCGGTGGCCGCGACGTTGACCACCACCACCCGGTCCAGCCCGTGCCACTCGCGGAAGTCGACGAGGTCACGGACGGTGGCGGCGGCCCGGTCGGCCTGGCTGCCGCCGATCGGCGCGGGGCGCAGGTCGCGTTCCACGGCAGCCAGTTCCTCGGTCAACGCGGCGACCAGGCGGACCGGCAGCACGCCGGCGGTGGCGAGCGCCTCGGCACGTTTGGCGAGCGGCGTGGTGACCACGTCGTGGCCGCCGAACACCAGCTCGGCGAAGGTCGGCAGGGCCGGGCCGCGCAGCTCGGGCAGCTCGGTGACGCACCCGGTGGGCCCGGTCAGACCGGCCCGCAGGGCGAGCGCCCCGACGATGCTGGTGGTCGCGACCGAGCCGCGCGCCCCCACCAGCCAGACACCCGTACGCATGGCGCTCCTTCGGATCACTTCGGGCGGATGCGCCCCGTCCGCCGCGCCGCCCGATGAAACTCACCGGCTGGCGTCGAGGTCGGCGGCGACGACGCCAGCCGGCATTCGGGCGGTGCGGACGGACGGGGCTAGCAGGCAGGGGCGGTCGGCGTCGCGCCCCTGCCTCCCCCGCAACCGGTCGGCCACCGGCATCGGTGACCGGGCCGGACGACTCGTGGCGAACAGGTCCGCCCAGAGGCGGGGAAGATCGGGTGGTGCGTACCCGGCGGGATCTCCCGACCGGCGGCGACGTTGCCGCCGGTGGCGGTCCTCCGGTGCGGCCGGGGAATCCCGGTCCGGCCGCACCGGAGGCACCGCGTTCCTCGTGCCACCGGGCCGGGTGGCCGGTGGCACGACCTCCGGTACCGACCCCGTTCCGGCCGCGGGGCGCAACCGCGGCCGGCCCTCGCCGGTCGGTACCGGAGGCGGTTCAGGCGGCGACCGTCGCCAAGGTCGGCTCCACCTCGGTCCAGGCGGACCCCAGCTCGGCCGAGCGGACCACCGCGTCCAACACCAGTTGCACCTGCAACGCCTCGACGAACGAGGGCGACGGGTCGACGCCGATCGCCACCGCCTCGATGAAGTCGCGCATCTGGTGGGTGAAGGAGTGCTCGTACCCGATGATGTGGCCCGGCGGCCACCAGGCCGACAGGTACGGGTGCTCGCTCTCGGTCACCAGGATCCGGCTGAAGCCCTGCTCGGCCGTCGGGCGCGTGGCGTCGTAGAACTCCAGCTCGTTGAGGCGTTCCAGGTCGAAGACGACCGAGCCGAGCGACCCGTTGATCTCCACCCGGAGGGCGTTCTTGCGACCGGTGGCGAACCGGGTCGCCTCGTACGTGGCCAGCGCGCCGCCGTCGAGTCGGGCCACGAAGATCGCGGCGTCGTCGACGGTCACCGGTCCGGTGGCGGCGGCACCGTCGGCCTGCGCCGCCAGCCCGCTCGACCCGGACGGCAACGGCCGCTCCTTGACGAACGTCTCGGTGACCGCGCTGACCCCGGCGATCCGCTGGCCGGTGACGTACTGGGTCAGGTCGATGATGTGCGCACCGATGTCACCCAGCGCGCCGGAGCCCGCCTGGTCCTTCTGCAACCGCCAGACCAGCGGGAACTGCGGGTCCACGATCCAGTCCTGCAGGTAGCTGGCCCGGACGTGCCGGATCTGGCCCAGCCGCCCGTCGGCGACGAGCTGACGCATCAGCGCCACCGCGGGCACCCGCCGGTAGTTGAACCCGCACATCGAGCGGGCCCCGCTGGCCTGGGCGGTGGCTGCCGCGGCGGCCATCTCCCGCGCCTCGGCGACGGTGTTGGCCAGCGGCTTCTCGCACAGCACATGCTTGCCGGCGGCCAACGCCGCGAGGGCGATCTCGGCGTGGCTGTCCCCCGGTGTGCAGATGTCGACCACGTCGATGTCGGGTCGGGTCACCAGCTCCCGCCAGTCCGTGGTGTGCTCCTCCCAGCCGAGCCGGTCGGCGGCGTCGGCCACCTTTCCCGGATCACGCCCGCAGACGGCCACCATCCGGGCCCGCGCCGGCAGGTCGAACACTCGATTCACGGTCCGCCAGGCCTGCGAGTGCGCGGCGCCCATGAACGCGTAGCCGACCATGCCGACCCGCAGTTGGTTGTCAGTCGTGGACAAGGTGGGTCTCCCCCCGTGGTGTCAGAACCCGAGCTTGAGGTAGTCGCTCGCGTTCTCCTTCGTGATCGTCTCGGAGGCGAGGACGATCTCCTTGGGCACCTGGAGCTCGACCAGATCCGACATGCCCCGGTTCTGGCCGATCAGCCGGGCCAGCGAGATGGCCGACGAGGCCATCGACGGGCTGTAGGTCACGGTGGCCTTGAGCACCGTGTTGTCGGCCTGGATGTCCTCCATCGCCTTCTTCGAGCCGGCGCCGCCGACCATGAAGAACTCGTTGCGGTTGGCCTGGCTGATCGCGGCCAGCACGCCGATACCCTGGTCGTCGTCGTGGTTCCAGACCGCGTCGATCTTCGGCAGCGCCTGGAGCAACTGGCTCGTCTCCTGCTGGCCGGAGTCGACGGTGAACCGGGCCGCCCGCCGGTTGGCCACCCGCAGGCCGTGCTGGGCCAGGGTGTCGTTGAAGCCCTTCGTCCGCTCCTGGGTCAGCTCCAACTCGTCCATCCCGGCGATCTCGGCGATCACCGGGTTGCTCACGCCCTTGGCCTTGAGCTGCTCGTAGATGAAGGTCGCGGCGGAGACGCCCATGCCGTAGTTGTCGCCCTTGATCTGCAACCGGTACGCCTTGGCGTCCGGGAAGGCCCGGTCCAGGTTGACCACCGGGATGCCGGCCGCCATCGCCTCCAGACCGAACGAGTTCAGCTCCTTGCCGTCGTGCGGCAGCAGCACGATCACGTCGGGCTTCTGCGAGATCAGGGTGGACAGCGCCGCCCGCTGGGCTGCCGCGTCCGCACCGGCCTCGACCGTCTTGAACTCCACGTCGGAGTACGCGCCGGCCTGCGCCCGGGCGTTGTTCGTGATCGCGGCGATCCAGCCGTGGTCGGCGGCCGGCGCGGAGAAACCGATCGTGACCCGCTCACCGGGCTCGGCGTTGCCGCCGCCCTCGGCCGCCTTGGTCTGTGCCTCGGTGGGCGTCCCCTGCTCGTTGCTGGTGCAGGCGGAGAGCAGGACGCCGGCACCGACGGCCGCCCCGCCGAAGAGCATCCGGCGCCGCGACATGTCGCGACTGTGCTGGGTCATGACGACCTCCTGATGTCAGGTGGTGGAGGGAAATTGGGTGTGCGCTACCCGGCCACCGTCGTTCGCTCGGGTGGCCCGGTGTGGTGCGGAAGTGCGAGAGAAGTCAGCCGGTGGTGAGCCGGTTGTTGCGGCGGAAGAACTGGGTGAGGGTGCCGAACTGCACCTGCTGGATCAGGACGGCGGCGACGATGATGCCGCCCTTGACCATGTTCTGCGCCTCGGTGGAGAGGCCGTTGATCGCGAACAGGTTGGTGATGGTGGCGAAGATGATCACACCGAGCAGGGAGCCGACGATGGTGCCCCGCCCGCCGCTGAGCAGCGTGCCACCGATGATCACGGCAGCGATCGCGTCCAGCTCGTAGAGGTTGGCCATCGCCGCCTGGGCCGAGGTGGCCTGGGCGGTGAGCATGATCGCGGCGATGCCGCAGCAGAGGCCGGAGAGCGCGTAGAGCAGCAGGGTGTGCAGCCGGACGTTGATGCCGGCCAGCCGGGCCGCCTCCGGGTTGCCGCCGACGGCGACCGTACGCCGACCGAAGGTGGTGCGGTTGAGCAGCACCCACCCGGCGGCGACGACGGCGGCCAGGATGTAGACCAGCAGCGGGATGCCGAGCAGGTCGTTGCTGGCGATGCCGTTGATGACGCCGTTCTGCGAGATCTGCGTCTGCTTGTCGGAGATCTCGGCGGCCAGTCCCCGGGCGGCCACCAGCATGGCCAGCGTGGCGATGAACGGCACCAGCCGCCCGTACGCGATGAGCGTCCCGTTGACCAGGCCGACCGCCACCCCGACCACGATCGCGGTGAAGATCATGCCGCCGGCGCCGAAGCTCTGGGTCGCGACCGTAGTGCACCAGACCCCGGCGAGCGCGACGATCGCGCCGACGGAGAGGTCGATGCCGCCTCCGATGATCACGAAGGTCATCCCGACGGTGACCACGCCGACCACCGAGGCGAGCTTGAGGATGCTGAGCATGTTGGCCCAGACCCAGTCGGGGTTGGAGTACAGGTCGGAGCGGGTGGCCGCACCGATCACGAAGAGCGCCAGCAACACCCCGATCAGGGCCAGGTTCCGCTTGGCGCCCTCGCCGCCCTCACCGCTCCAGAAGGACAGCCCGCGCCTCGACCCGCCAGACGGATCGTGCTTGGTCACCCCGGTCGGTGCCGGGTCCACCGGCGGCGACTGCGCCGGCAACTGTGTGGTAGCGGGCGATCGCTCGCTCATGCCGGCACTCCGCCTTCCATCAGGGACCCCGCCATCACGAGGTCGAGCACGGTGTCTTCGTCGAGTTCGCCCGCCGGGGCGGTACGCACGACCCGGCCCTCCCGCATCACCAGCACCCGGTCGGCCAGACCGAGCACCTCGGGTACCTCGCTGGAGACCAGCAGCACCCCGACGCCCTCGGCGGCGAGCTGCCGGATCACCTGGTACAGCTCGGCGCGGGCGCCCACGTCCACGCCCCGGGTGGGTTCGTCGAGCAGCAGCAGCCTGGTGTCGCCGAGCAGCCAGCGCCCGACCACCACCTTCTGTTGGTTGCCGCCGGAGAGGGTGCGCACCGCCCGGCGTACGTCGCGCGGGCGCATCTCCAGGTTCTCCGCGATCCGGTCCGCCTCGGCGCGTTCCTTCCCGACGTCGGTGAACCCGAGTCGGGCGTACCGGCTGAAGGTGGCCAGCGTGACGTTGCGGTAGATCGGTTCGCCGAGCAGCAGCGCCTGGCTCTTGCGTTCCTCCGGGGCCATGCCCATGCCGGCCCGGACCGCCGCGCCGACGCTGCCCGGTCGCAGGGCCCGGCCGGACATCCGCACCGAGCCGGCCTCGGCCCGGCGCGCGCCGTAGATGGTCTCCAGCAGCTCGGACCGGCCGGAGCCGACCAGCCCGGCGATGCCGACGATCTCACCGGCCCGCACGGAGAGCGAGACGTCGGCGAACTCCCCGGCGCGGGTCAACCCGTCGACCTGGAGCAGCTCGTCGCCGACGCCGGTGTCGGCGGGACGGTCCGGGAAGACGTACTCGATGGTCCGGCCGGTCATCCGGGAGACCAAATCCCCGGTCGGGGTGTCCCGGGCCGCCAGGTTCGCGGCCGTGGTCCGGCCGTCCTTGAGGACGGTCACCCGGTCACCGATCTCGCGGATCTCCTCCAGCCGGTGTGAGATGTAGATGACCGCGATGCCCTGCGCGGTCAGCTCGCGGATGATCCGGAAGAGGTTCTCCACCTCGTCGTGGGCGAGCACCGCGCTCGGTTCGTCCATGATGATCAGCCGGGCCTCGTGGGAAAGCGCGCGGGCCATGCTGACCACCTGCTTGCCGGCTGCGGGCAGCGCCCGCACCATCCGGCCCGGCGGGATCTCCGCGTGCCCGAGCCGGCCGAGGATCTGCCGGGTACGCCGGGCCATCTGCCCCCGACGGACGAAGCCGAGACGGCGCGGCTCGTGCCCCAGGAAGGCGTTCTCCGCCACCGACAGGTCCTCGACGAGGTCGAGTTCCTGATAGATGGTGGCGATCCCGGCCCGCATGGCGGCCTGCGGATTGGCGAAGGTGACCGGCTCTCCGCGCCATTCGACCAGCCCCGAGTCCGGTCGATGCACTCCGGCGAGCACCTTGATCAACGTCGACTTGCCGGCGCCGTTCTGGCCGAGCAGGCAGTGCACCTCACCGGCCCGCACCTCCAGTTGCACGCCGTCCAGCGCGCGTACGCCCGGGAAGGTCTTGACCACGTCGGTCAGGCGCAGGACCACCTCGCCGGCGACGGTGTCGTCCGGGGCCTCGACCAGCGGCGCGTCGCTCACGTCACCCTGACTGTTCATGCCGCCTCCTGGAAGGCCAGGTCACTGGCGAGCACCGCGGCTCCCGCGACACCGGCACGCGGCCCCAGCTCGGAGAGCACGACCGGCAGGTTGCCGGTGGCCAGCGGCAGGGAGCGCCGGTAGACGACGCTGCGGATCTCGGCGAGCAGTACGTGGCCCAGGTGGGCGAGTCCCCCGCCGATGACGATCATCGACGGGTTGGTGAAGCTCACCAGTCCGGCCAGGACGCTGCCGACGCGTCGACCGCCCTCGCGGATGAGCTGGATGCAGGCCACGTCCCCTTCGACGGCACCGGCGGCGACGTCCTGGGCGGTGACCGCCCCCTGCACGCGCAGCCGTTCGGCCAGCGCGGGCGAGGCACCGGTACGCGCTGCCGCAGTGGCGTCCTTGGCCAGCGCGGCACCGCTGAACAGCGCCTCCAGGCAGCCGGCGTTGCCGCACGAGCAGACCGGCCCGTGTCCGTCCACCTGGATGTGGCCGATGTCCCCGGCGCAGCCGTCGGTGCCCCGGTAGACCTCGCCGCTCAGATAGATCCCGCACCCGATGCCGGTGCCGATCTTGACGAAGAGGAAGTCGTCGACCGAGTGCGCCACCCCACCGTGCCGCTCCCCGATCGCCATGATGTTCACGTCGTTGTCGACCACCGCCGGGCAGCCGTGTTCGCGGGTCAGCAGCTCACGGACGGGAAAGCGGTCCCATCCCGGCATGATCGGCGGCGACACCGGCACCCCGTCGCGGAAACTGACCGGACCGGGCACCCCGATGCCGACCGCGTTCAGCCGGTCGTAGACGCCGTCCACCCGGGCCTTGGCCAGCAGTTCGTTCACGCGGTGCAGGATCACCTTGGGGCCGGAGCGGATGTCGGCCGACTCCGCGTACGCCGCCACGGGCTCCAGGCGACCGTTGAGCACTTCGACGTCGATGGAGCTCGCCCCGAGGTCGACGGCCGCGAACCGAAGGTCCGGGCTCAGTTCGACCAGGGTGGAGCGGCGGCCACCCCGCGAGGCGGCCATACCGGCCTCGGCGACGTAGCCGTGTCCGACCAGACGCTCCAGCTCTGCCAGCAGCCGGGGACGGGGTATCTCCAGGCGGTCCGCCAGTTCCGCTCGGGAAACGGCCCCCTGGTCGCGGAGCAACCGCAACAGGCGCACGTGCAGGGGTTCGACGGTCCGCATCGGGACCCCTTTCATCGATGCCATTCACATCGACGCAACGCCGATGTGTTGTGCCCGACACAGTAGGCGCCTTCCGCGCCGCCTGTCCAGATCTTCGGCCGACATTCCGCCAACTTTTGTCCCGACAGACAAAAGCTTCAAGTGGATCAAGAAAAGGGTTGCTCAGACGGTTCGTGCCGTGGCAGATGGTGGTCGCCGGCCTGCCGACACCCACCCGGGTGAGCCGGCGTCCCGGAGCGCGACGCGGATCCGACCGGGCACGACAAGCCCGGGCCCGTCCGTCGATCACCGACGGTCGGACCCGGGCAGCCTTTGATCAGCTAGCGGGCGTCCTCAATGCGCCTCGCCCTCGTCCTTCAGCTTGCGGTCGTCGCGCAGCTCGACGTACGGCTCCCGGTCGACCGGCCGCAGGCCGCCCGCGATCGCCCGGCCGCGTGCCAGCTCGGCGTCGAACTCGGCGCCGAACAGGATCGCGACGTTGCTGAGCCAGAGCCAGACCAAGAAGATGATCACGCCGGCGAGGGCCCCGTAGGTCTTGTTGTACGAGCCGAAGTTGGCCACGTAGAGCGCGAAGACGCCGGAGACCAGCAGCCAGATCACCACCGCCAGAATCCCGCCCGGGCTGACCCAACGGAAGCCGCCCTGCCGGGCGTTCGGCGACGCCCAGTAGAGGATGGCGAACATCAGGCTGACCAGGATCAGCAGCACCGGCCACTTGGCGTAGTCCCAGACCGTCACCGCCGTACGGCCGACTCCGATCGCGTCACCGACCTGCTGGGCGAACCGGCCGGTGAACACCACGATCACGGCGCTGGCCAGCAGCAGCACCCCGATCACGGCGGTGACCCCGACCCGGATCGGCAGGGTCTTCCAGATCGGGCGCCCCTCCGGCACGTCGTAGATGAGGTTCGAGGCGCGCATGAACGCGGCGACGTAGCCGGAGGCCGACCAGAAGGCGGCCAGCAGACCCACCACGGCGGCGAGACCGGCGAGGCCGCCGTTCTGCTGCGCCTGGTCGATGGCCGCGTCGATGATCTGGCGGATGTTCTGCTCCGGCACCGCCTGGTCGATGGTGTCCCGCACGCCCTGGGTGGCGCCCGGGCCGAGGAGTCCGAGCAGCGACACCAGCACCAGCAGGCCGGGGAAGATCGAGAGCACGCCGTAGTAGGTGAGTGCGGCGGCCCAGTCGGTCAGGCCGTCGGAGCTGAACTCCCGTACGGTCCGCCGCGCCGCCGCCACCCACTCGTCCCGGGACAGGCGGGTCGGCCCGTCGGGCGCGTCCCGGTCGGCCGGCGGGTGCTCCGCACCTCTGCCGGGATCCTCGGCGGGCCGCCGCACCGCGTCGCGCCCGTCCGGGCGGGAAGACTTCTCGGAGGCCATCGCCCCTCCCCTCACCTCGACGTTCTCGCCCGAGACATGCCCGGCCAGCACGCTCGGGTAACCCCACCCACCAGCCCTGGGCGCGGACCGGCGGGTGGGTCGTGCCGCCGACCACATCGCTGCGCCGTTGCCACCCCGCCGCGCCACCGGCCGTCGCGAATCCGGTCCGGGTCCGGGAAATGCGTACGGAGAATGGCGCGTACAGCGCCGGAGAGGCACGTCTCATCGGCTGCGCGTTGTCAACCGTGACGCGCCGACCGAATCGCGCCAGGCATCGCGCCGGCACCCGCGCCACCGCCTCCACGACCGCCGCGAGCCACTCGATCGGCGCCGCCACGCTCCGTCACCACATGCACGGAGAGTAATGGATTCGCTGTCATTTCGACGCCAACATATGACAGCCGAATGCCTCAAGAAGGAGAAAACGGGCACGGCCACACGGGCCCGCTCCGAGCGCCCGACAGACCAACGCGCACGTCCGGCGCGGATCGCGAAACCGATTCTGAAACATCCGCAGCGGGGAGTGACTGAAACAAAATGAAAGTCACTCAGGGAAACGATGATCGACAATGTTTCCAACGAAGTGTCAATTCGCGTATCGTCCCCCCTCGTGTCGGCTATCCGATTCACCGATGATTCCGGACCCGAGGGCAATCGCGCCCGTGCCCGCGTGGCAGAGGCCGACCCCGAGGCCGATCCGCGCACCGTCGGGACCGTTCCGGCCACCGTCCCCCGGCAACGGTCCGGCCCCGATCGCGCCACCGACCCGAGCGCCCCGCCCGGCGACCGTCCCGCCCCCGGGGACACCGACGCGCCGCCGGAGGTGGACGCGCGGGAGCTGGCCAGCCGGTTCGAGGACGAGAAGCCCGGCCGTACGCTGACCGGGCCGATCGCTGTCCTGCTGACCGGCGCGACCCTGGCCGTCGCACTGCTCGCGCTCTGGCAGGTGTTCCGCCCGCTGGCCCAGGGCAGCAAGTACTACCTGATCTTCTTCCTGGCCGGCGTGCTCCCGCTGGTCTTCCTCGCGTACCCGGCCGACCTGCGCCTGCCCCGACTGCGCCGCAACCGGGACGCGAGCACCGACCGGGATGTCACGTCCCCGGCGCAGGCCCGGCCGCCGCGCACCGGGCCGAGCGGGGTCGACTGGGCGTTGGGCGTCGCCGCGCTGGCCGCCTGCCTCTATCCGGTGCTGCCGGTCGCGCTGGCCGGCGGTGGCGGTGGCTACGACGCCTTCCTCGACCGGCAGGGCCTGCTCGTCGGCACCGACGTGGTGATGGGCACCGTCCTGCTGCTCCTGCTGCTGGAGGCGTGCCGGCGCACCACCGGCTGGATCCTGCCCGTGGTGTGCCTGCTCTTCCTCGGCTACGGCTACTACGGCGGACTGCTGCCGCAGACCTGGGCGGTGGCCCACGCCGGGCTCGACTTCGGGCAACTCGTGGACGCCTTCTACAACTCCGACAGCGGGTTCTACGGCACCCCGTTGGACGTGGCCGCCACCTACATCGTGCTGTTCACCATCTATGGCGCGGTGCTCGACCGCTCCGGCGCGGGTCGGTTCTTCGTCGACCTGTCGGCTGCGGCGTTCCGTCGCTCCCGCACCGCCGCCGGCCGTACCGCAGTGGCCTCCGGTTTCCTGCTCGGCACCGTCTCCGGGTCGGGTGCGGCCACCACCGTCAGCATCGGCGCGGTCACCTGGCCGATCCTGCGCCGCGCCGGATACCCGGCGGAGCGGGCCGGCGGCATGCTCGCGGCGGCCGGTGTCGGGGCCATCCTCTCCCCGCCCACGCTCGGTGCGGCGGCGTTCATCATCGCCGAGTACCTGGGCGTCTCCTACCTCCAGGTGCTCGGCTGGGCGATGGTGCCGACGGTGCTCTACTACCTCGGCATCGTGCTCTCGGTGGAGATCGACGCGCGGCGCTCCGGGGTACGCGCGGCGGCCCTGCCGGCCACCTCCGCCTGGCGGCTGCTGGCCCGCTCCGGCTACCACTTCGCCTCGCTCTTCGCGATCGTCGGTCTGCTCGCCGTCGGCATGTCGGCCACCCGCGCGGTGGTGCTGGCCACCCTGCTCGCGATCGTGCTCTCCTACCTGGACCGGAAGCACCGGCTCACCCCGCCCCGGCTGCTCGACGCGCTCTCCGGCGGCGCCCGTGGGGTCCTCGCCGTCACCGTGGTCTGCGCGGCGGCCGGCATCATCACCGCCACCACCACCAAGACCGGGCTCGGGCCACAGGCCGCCGCGCTGCTGGTCGACGCCGCCGGTGCGGTCAGCTCGAACCCGGCCGTGGTGCTGGCGCTCACGGCGCTGCTCGCCGCCGTCGCGTTGAGCCTGCTCGGACTCGCCATCCCGGTCACCGCGTCCTTCGTGATCGGCTGGGTGATCATCGGCCCGGCCCTGCTCGACCTCGGCGTCAGCGCCCCCGCCGCGGCGATGTTCGTCTTCTACTTCGCGGTGCTGTCCGAGGTGTCGCCGCCGACCGCGCTCGCCGCGGTCGCCGCCGCAGCCATCACCGGCGGCCGGGTGGTGCCGACCATGTGGCACACCCTGCGGTACGCGCTGCCGGCCTACCTCATCCCGCTCGCCTTCGTGGTCACCCCGACCGGGCTCGGCCTGCTCGGCATGGGTGGTCCACAACGGATCCTCGTCGCCGGGACGGTCACCGCGCTCAGCGTCGCGGTGCTTGCCGTGGCGGCGGGCGGCTGGCTGCCCGGGGTGGGCCCGGCGGGCGCACCGGAACGCGTGCTCGGCGCGATCGCCGGGCTCACGCTGCTCTGGCTGCAACCCGTACCCGTCGCGATCGGTGCCGTACTGGCCGGCGCCATGGCGGTGGGCGTTTTCGTACGACGCGGATCCGCCGGCTCCTCCGGTGGGACGCGAGCCGGATCACCGGCATGACCGAGGAAGGAGCAAGAGTGGGACGGATCAACGTGCGGCTCGTGGCGGGAGTGGGAGCACTCGCCCTCGTCGCGGCCGGCACCGCAGGTTGCGGCGGCCGTCAGGGCGCCGCCGCCACGGACGACACCGCGAACGCCGTCACCTGCGAGGTGGCCGAGAACACCCGGGTGGGCATCGCCACCGGCAACGCCACCGGCGTCTACTACGTGGTCGGCAACGCCCTGGCCGGGCAGCTCTCGAACAGCACCGAGGGTCGACTCACCGGCACGGCGGCCGAGACCGGCGCGTCGGTGCAGAACATCGAACAGCTCGTCGGCGGCCAGTACGACGTGGCGTTCTCGCTCTTCGACACCGCCGTCAACGCGGTGCAGGGCAAGGGCACCTTCACCGCGCCGCAGCCGGTCGAGGCGCTGGCCCGGATCTACGACAACTACACCCAGGTGGTCGTCCGGGCCGACGCGGGGATCAACTCCGTGGCCGACATGAAGGGCAAGAAGATCTCCACCGGCTCCCCCAAGTCCGGCACCGAGGTCATCGCGAACCGCCTGCTGGAGGCCGCCGGACTCGACCCGGCCGCCGACGTCCAGGCGCAGCGTCTGGACCTGACCAAGACGGTCGAGGGCATCAAGGACGGCAGCCTGGACGGATTCTTCTGGTCCGGCGGCGTACCCACCGGTGGTGTGACGGACCTCTTCACCACGGCGGGGGACAAGGTCAAGTTCATCGACATCACGCCGTTGCTGCCTAAGATGAGCGAACTGAACCCCGCGTACCAGGCCGGCACGATCGGCAAGGACGTGTACTCCACTGTGGCGGACACCCCGACCATCGTGGTCCCCAACGTGCTGCTCGTCCGCAAGGACCTGGACGCCAACGTGGCCTGCGCGATCACTCGGACGGTGTTCGAGAAGAAGGACGCGCTGGCCCAGGCCAACCCTGCTGCCAAGGGCATCGCTCTGGACACCGCCCGCAAGACCGACCCGGTCGGTCTGCACCGGGGGGCGGACAAGGCGTTGCAGGACCTCGGCGCGAGCTGACCGACCCCGGCCGGGCCGGTGCCTCCGTGGAGGCCCGGCCCGGCCACCACTACCTCGGGAGACCCCCGTGCCGCTGCCCTCACTGGCGCGCGTACGCCGGCACAACCGTCCGTCCGATCACACGGGTCGACTGTGGTCGGTGCGTACGCAGCTCCTCGCACCGATCCTCGTCGCCACCGCCGGACTGCTCGCCCTGGGCGCGATCCAGACCGACAGCGCCCTGTCGACCACCCGCGACGCCGAACGCGCCCGGGTGCTGGCCGGCACCGCCACCGCCACCGTGTCGCTGGTGCACGAGGTGGAGCGGGAACTCGGCGAGACGGCAGCCCTGCGTCAGCGCGGCGGGACCTCCGGCCGGCAACTGGTCGACGCCCAGCGGCAGCGGGTCGACGAGGCCGTGACGAGGTACCGGTCGGCCAGCGGCGACGCCCGGCGGGCCGCTCCCGACCTGGGCCGTTCGCTGGACGGCGTGGACGAACACCTCGTCCAGCTCGACGAGGCACGAGTGGCCGCACTGGGCTCCGCGACCGCCGACCCGACCTACGTGGCGCTGGTGGAGTCGCTGCTCACGGTCGCCGACGCGCTGCCCGCCCAGGTCCGCGACACGGAGCTGGCCAACCGGGCCCGGGAGGTGGCCGCGGTCGCCGCCCAGGAGCACCTGGCGTCGCTGGAACGGGACCTGCTGCGAACCGTCTTCGTCCGGGGCGAGCTGGCCGAGGGCGAACTGGTCCGGCTGGGCCGGCTGCGGGGCGCGGCGGAACAGCGCCAGGCCGAGTTCTCCCGGATCGCCGGTGCGGGCGCCACGGCCGCGTACACCCGGTTGATGGAGAGCAGTGACGTCTCCACCGCCCGGCGGATGCGCGACAGCGCGCTGAACGCGGACCGCGAGCCGGCCGCGCTCGACACCGACGGCGACGCCTGGTTCGTGGCGCAGAGCGGCACCATCCGCCGATACAACCTGCTGGGCCGCGAACTCTCCGACGAACTCGACCGCCGGGCCGCCGCGCTGGCCGCCGACGCCCGCCAGCGGGCGCTGGTCACCGGCGGCTCCACCGGCGCGCTGGCACTGGCCTCGCTGATCGCCGCCGCGATGCTTGCGGTACGCACCAGCCGCCGGCTGCGGCGACTCCGGGTGGCCGCGTTGACCATGGCGCACCGGGAACTGCCCGAGCGGATCACCGCGATCTCGGCCGGCGACAGCAGTTCCGGTGCCGGTCCGGCCTCCCAGGCCACCGCCGGGATCAGTCGTGGGCGCGACGAGATCGCCCAGGTGGCGGAGGCGTTCGACACGGTCAACCGGGCCGCTCTGCGGCTCGCCGGTGAGCAGGCCGAGCTGCGCATGGACGTGACCCGGATGGTCGAGGCGCTGGCCCGCCGGATCCGTACGCTGATCACCCGGCAATTGCGCCTGCTCGACGAGTTCGAGCAGGAGGAGACCGATCCCGACGCGCTGGCCCGGCTGTTCGCGCTCGACCACCTGGCCGCCCGGATGCGGCGTAACGGGGAGAACCTGCTGGTCCTCGCCGGTGGCGAACCGGGCCGCTCGCACGAGGGCCCGCACCTGCTGGCCGACGTGGTCCGGGGTGCCGCGTCGGAGATCGAGGAGTACGCCCGGGTCGAGATCGACGTACCGCCCGCCGCAGTCCACGGCTCGGCCGTGGGCAACCTCGTCCACCTCCTCGCCGAGCTGTTGGAGAACGCCACCGCCTACTCCCCGCCGCACGCACCGGTGCACGTCGACGGTCGACGCACGGTCGACGGGCTCACGTTGCGCGTACACGACCAGGGCATCGGCATCGGCGAAGGCCGGCTGGCCGAGATCAACGAGCGGCTGCGCTCACCGGCCGTCCTGTCCAGCGCGGCGGCCGGCAGCATGGGCCTGCACGTGGTGGCCCACCTGGCCGCGCGGCACGGCGTGCAGGTCCGACTGCACAGTGCCGGTGCCGGCACGGTCGCCCAGGTGGAGGTCCCCGAGGCGATCCTCACCCGCGTCGAGGAGGTCAAGGGGCGGCCGTCCGCCGCACCCCGGGCCACGCCGCCGGGTGCCGCCTGGTTCCGGTCGCCCGACGGTACGCCCGGCGGCATCGGCGTTCCGCGGCCCCGGGTGGACGTGGGCACCGCGCCGGAGCAGTTCAACGTCCACCGGGCCCCGACGATGACGCTGCCGGTGGTCCGCGCCGCCGCCAACGGCTCGTCCGGCTGGTCTGGGGCCGGCGCAGGTGTCGGGTCGGGCGTCGGCGCGGGTGTCGGGCCGGGCGCGGGTGTCGGGCCGGGCTCGGGTGTCGGGCCGGGCGTCGGCGCAGGCGGGCCGGGCGTCGGAACAGGCGTCGGGCCCGGCCAGGCACCGCCGAGCTGGCCCGGTGCCGGGGCGGGCCACGCGCTGCCGAGTTGGTCGTCGCCCGCGCCGACGGACGGTCAGCCCGCCTGGTCGGCAGCCGGCGCGGCGACCGCGAGCGGGCTGCCCCGGCGTACCCGTGGCGGCGGGTTGCAGTCCGAACTGCACGACACGCCACCCCCACCGGCCGGCACCGACCTGCTCGACCCCGAGGTGGTCCGAGCCCGACTCACCGCCCTGTCGGCCGGGGTGGCCCAGGCGATGCGACGCAACCAGCAGACCAGACACACCGGGAGACCAGAATGATGCCCAACGTCAGCGCCGGCCTGGACTGGCTCCTGGCGAACTTCGCCGAGCAGGTTCCGGACGTGTCGCACGCCCTCGCCGTCTCCGGTGACGGGTTGCGACTGGCCGCCTCGCCCCACCTCTCCACCGACCAGGCGGACCAGCTCGCCGCCGTGATCAGCGGTCTGGCCAGCCTGACCGTCGGCGCGGCGCGGTTGATGTCCGCCGGCCGGGTACGCCAGCAGATCGTCGACATGGACGGCGGGGTGCTGCTGGTGATGGCGGTCGGTGACCGCGCCCTGATCGGGGTGCTCGCCTCCGCCGGATGCGACCTGGGCCAGATCGGCTACGAGACGGCCACTCTGGTCCAGCGGGTCGCCGAGGCCCTCGAACCGGCGACCCGGACCTGGGCGGAACACGGCGGGGTACCGGCGTGAACGGGCCGGATGTCTGCGCTCCCGTGCCTGCCGCCGCAGGTCGCAGGCCGGATGCCGGGGTTCGCGGGCGGGGTCGGCGTCTGGTGGCGGCGGTGCTGGCGGTCGCGCTCGTCGCCGGCTGCGGCGCCGAGGCCACTCCGGAGCCGCGCCCGTGGCACGACGGGCGCATCTTCCTGGCCACCGGGAACACCACCGGCGTCTACTACCAGCTCGGCGGCGGGTACGCCGACATCATCAGCCGACACCTGCCCGGCTACGAGGCCCGCGCCGAACCGACCGGAGCCTCCGGCGAGAACATCACCCGCCTGGTCGAGGGCGACATGGAGATCGCCTTCAGCCTGGCCGACACCGCCGCCGACGCCGTTGCCGGCCGTGGCGCGTTCGACGGCCAACCCCAACCGGTCCGGGCCCTGGCCCGGGTCTACAGCAACTACACCCACGTGATCGTCCGCGCCGACGCCCAGATCACCGACCTCGCGGCGCTGCGCGGTAAGCGGGTCTCCACCGGCTCACCCAAGTCCGGCACGGACGTCATCGCCGCCCGGCTGCTCACCGCCGCCGGGCTGGACCCCGAACGGGACGTACGCCGGGCCCGGCTGTCGCTGCCCGAGACGGTCACCCGGATGCGTGCCGGCAGCCTGGACGCGATGTTCTTCTCCGGCGGCCTGCCCACCCCCGGGATCGCCGACCTGCTGAGCGGCGCACCGGGCCGGTTCGCCCTGCTGCCGATCGCCGAGCTGGTCGAGTCGCTCAACGCCGAACACGGCTCGGTATACACCACCGCCGAGCTGCCCAAGGACGCCTACGACACGCCGAGTGGCACCCCCACCGTCACGGTGGCCAACGTGATCCTGGTCAACGCCGACATGCCCGAACAACTGGCGTACGACCTGACCCGACTCCTCTTCACGTACCAGACCGACCTGGCCATGGCACATCCCGAAGCGCGCAACTTCGACCGCCAGAGCGCCGCCTCCACCGACCCGATCCCCCTACACCCCGGCGCCGCCCGCTACTACCGGGGCGGCTGACCCCGCCCGCCTTGCGTGGGGGGTGGTTCCGATCCGGATAGATCTTGGTACGAAAGTGCCCTCGGAGGGGTGCTCACGTACCAGGATCTGTTCGGGTCCCGTCCGGCGTCCGCTATGGGCGCTCGATGAGCTGGGCGACGAACGCACGCCAGGAGTCGGGGCCGAAGACCAACACCGGCCCGGCCGGATCCTTGGAATCACGTACGGCCACCACACCGGACAGGTTGTCGGCCACCTCCACGCAGGCACCACCCTGCCCGTTGCTACGAGTGCTCTTGCGCCACCGGGCGCCGGTCAGCTCCATGTCTCCGCCACCTCCGTCATCGGGACGCCATCGGCCCACCGTGCCCACCGCACCCGCACCCGCACCCAAAACTTGGACAGTTGCCGTTACGAGGAGCTAATGGCACTGTCCAAGATTGACGCGAACTCCGCGCGCCGAGGGCCGCTACGGGCGCTCGGCGAGTTGGGCGACGAACGCACGCCAGGAGCCGGGACCGAAGACCAACACCGGCCCGGCCGGATCCTTGGAATCACGTACGGCCACCACGCCCGACAGGTTGTCGGCCACCTCCACGCAGTTGCCTCCCTGGCCGTTACTGCGAGTGCTCTTGCGCCACCGGGCGCCGGTCAGTTCCATGTCTCCGCCACTTCCGTAATCGGGACGTCATCTGCCCACCGTGCCCACCCGCACCCGCACCCGAATCTTGGACAGTTGCCGTTACGAGCTAACGAAAACTGTCCAAGATTGACGCGAACTCTACGTGCCGAGGGCCGCTACGGGCGCTCGGCGAGCTGGGCGACGAACGCACGCCAAGAGTCGGGGCCGAAGACCAGCACCGGCCCGGCTGAATCCTTGGAATCGCGTACGGCCACCACACCGGACAGGTTGTCGGCCACCTCCACGCAGTTGCCTCCATCGGGACCACTGCGGGTGGTCTTGCGCCATCGGGCGCCGGTCAGCTCCATGTCTCTGTCAACTCCGCTATCAGATCGAGGGACTGCTGCTGCGATAGTGCCTCACCCCGGATCGACTCCCAAACCTCGACCATCTGCTGAACGTAGTCGAGACGGTCGATCACCTGTCCGTGGCGTTGGCCCTCCAGGTAGACGACATCGTCTCCGTTGGCCGAGGTGGCGATCACGAAGGGGCCGCCAAGCCCTGCATATGCTCCGGCTGCCAGCGGCACGACCTGAATCCGAACCCGGGGCATGGCTGAGCCTGTCTTCCCCAGGTGTCGCAGTTGCTCCCGCATCACCTCCTGCCCGCCGATCCGGCGGCGCAGGACATACTCATCGATGACCACAGTAAAGAGGGGCGGCCGGTCACGGGTCAGCGCCGCCTGGCGATCTAACCGGTTGGTCACCTGCTGCTCGACCTCGTCGTCAGCGAACAATCCGCCACCCGACAGCAACGCACGGGCGTATGTCTCGGTTTGCAGCAGCCCCGGCACACACAGCGGCTCGAACGAGCGCAGCGCGGTGGCCTCTGCCTCGATGCCTGCCCAGTCGCGGAACCACGGCACCACGGACTCCCGGCTGAGTCGGCGTTGGATGCGCTCGAAGCGTCCGTCGGCGGCGAAGACGGCGTCGCAGCGGCGGGCGAAGTCCAGGCTCGGCTTCCGCTCGCAGGTCTCCACCTTCGCCACCAGCGCCGCCGAGTAGCTGAGCGCCTCGGCCAGCGCGGTCTGCGACATGTCGGCGGTGGCTCGGACCAGCCGCAGTTCCTCCGCGAAGTGCTCCAGCATGGACGAGCGGTCCACGGACACCCTCCGTACATCGTCGTACCGCCTGGGAATGGCTCGGGACTCGCTCGTCGTCACCGCGCCAAGCCTCCCACCGTAGTCGCGTCCTCACCAGACTGTCACGCAGCGGGACCGCTCACAGGATCGGACGGCGGGCGGAACCAGGCCGGGGCGTCGGCGTACCCGACTCGGCCGGCGCCCCATTCACCTCGACGGAGGCCCACCCATGCGATTCCGGTTCTGGCGATGCCCGCCCCCGACAACCCCCGTCCCACTCCCCCGGCGCGGAGCGCACACCAACCCGCCGCCGACCACGCTCGCGCAGCCGCCTACCGGGCAACCGTCCGCCCCACGCCTCCCAAGCGAGCCACCCACCACCAAGCGGAGTGCCAACGAGCGACCCGTCACCGGGCAGGCCGCCGTCGTGCGTCCTGTCTGGGCGACCGCGCCGACGGAGATGCTTCCGCTCAACGGCCCGGGCCCACTGGGGTGGCTCACCCTCGCCGGACGGTGGCGGGCCAACGCCGGGCGGTGGCTACCGTCGCTCCCGGGGGACAGGGACCGTTGATGGCCCGTTACCGCCCCCACGTCGCGGCCCGACCGTCCTGGCGGTGCCGGGTGTGCGGTGCCCGCTGGCCGTGCTCGCCGGCCCGGCTGGCGTTGCTGGGCGAGTACCGGGAGAACCGTACCGGCCTGCTCGTCTACCTCGGCTCGATGATGTACGACGCCGCCGGTGACCTGGATGGCAGTTCCTCACCGGAAGCCCTGGCCGCCCGCTTCCGCGCCGATCATGAAGTTGTGGCGAGGACAGAAGAGGGCAAAACACATCCTTCCGGGTGCCACAAGTCCATGATCGGCGTGAGCGGCCGCCTGATCGGCGTGAGCGGCCGCCCCGACGGACGGCGAGGACAGCCGCCGGAGCAAGGCGACCGGGCGGCGGGAGCAGCGGGTCAGAGGTCGGTGGGGGTGGTGGCGGCGCGGGCGGCGGCGACGAGGTGGTCGGTCTCGGCGAGTACGGCCGGGTCGTCGGTGGGGGTGCCGGGGTCGTAGCGGACCATCCAGGTCAGGCCGTCGACGCCGGACACCCGCCGGCCGACGACCCGACCGGCGCCGCCGGAAACAGCGTGGTGCTGGGTGTACGCGACCGACTTGGTGACCCGGGCCCGGATCTGGTGCGGCAGCTCACCGGGATCGAGCAGCAGGTAGCGCTCGGCCGGACAGTCGGCGACCACCACGTACCCGTCCCGTTCGGTGACCTGCTCGCCGGGGGTGACGGTCAGCTCCCGGCCGGACCAGACCGCCTTGACGATGTCGTGCCAGCCGATCCGGTGGCCGCGTCCGGGCAGCCAGAGCCCCAGGTTGGTGGCCACCACCACGCCGTCGCCCTCGCCGTTGCCGGCGGCGGACCAGGCCAGCACCCGCTCGTCGCGCTCCAGCGGTGGCCGGTCGGCCTGCGGCAGCTTGCGTCGGCGGCGGAACAGTCCCATCTCTACAGCCCTCCTGCCGCCTGCTCGCGCAGCGCGCGGGCGTGCTGCTCCAGCGACAACAACTCGCCGAAGGTGGCGAAGTACTCGTCCTTGTTGTTGACCGGGTTGATCCGCTGGATCCGCGACTTGAGGTCCCGGATGCGGGCGGTGACCGAGCCCCACTGGAGGCGGGCCATGGTGATCGAGACGTACCTCGGGTCGGGCTCCCCGTCGATTCGCAGCGGCTCCACGGCCAGCTCACCGACGAGGGCCTGGGCTGCCAGGTCGACACAGGCGTCCCGGACCGACTCGATCCACACCGCGCCACCGGCCGCCGAGGCGGCACCGCCGGCCTCCGTCACCGCCTCCCGGACCACCACGTGCACCGGGTGCCGGTAGTCGCTCGCCTCGACCGCGTCGAACATCGGCCCGGCCAGCGCCGGCTCCTGGAGGGCGAGCTTGAGGGCTTCCCGCTCGACCATCGACTGCGGACTGTCCACCGCCGGGTCGGGGCGGGCGGAACGCGTCGGCGTATCCGCCGGACGTCCCGAGGCGGCGGCCAGCACCGCGCGCTGGACCGGCTCGATCTCCATGCCGAGGTCACCGGCGAGCTTGCGGACGTACTCGGGACGCTTTTCCTGGTCCTTGAGCTTGGCCACCAGCGGGGCCGCCCGGCGCATCGCCTCCACCCGACCGTCCACGGTGTCCAGGTCGAAGCGGTTGAGCATGTGCCGCAGCGCGAAGTCGACGAGCGGCTCGCGGCGGGCCACCAGGTCGCGTACGGCCAGGTCGCCCTTTGCCAGGCGCAGCTCGCACGGGTCCATGTTGTCCGGGCTGACCGCGATGAAGGTCCGTCCGACGAACCGCTGGTCGTCCTCGAAGGCCCGCAGCGCGGCCTTCTGCCCGGCGGCGTCCCCGTCGAAGGTGAAGATGATCTCGCCGGCCACCGCGTCGGTGTCCAGCAGCAGCCGGCGCAGTACGCCGATGTGGTCGGCGCCGAACGCGGTGCCGCAGGTCGCCACGGCGGTCGGCACGTCGGCCAGGTGGCAGGCCATCACGTCGGTGTACCCCTCGACCACCACCACCCGGCCCTGCTTGGCGATCTCCCGCTTGGCTTGGTCGATGCCGTAGAGCACGTGCGACTTCTTGTAGATCGGCGTCTCGGGGGTGTTCAGGTACTTCGGGCCGTCGTCGTCCTCGAAGAGCTTGCGGGCGCCGAAGCCGATCACGTCGCCGGTGAGGTCGCGGATCGGCCAGAGCAGCCGACGCCGGAAGCGGTCGATCAGGCTGCCCGAGCGGGCCGGTCGGGACAGCCCGGCGGTGACCAGCTCGTCGTGGGTGAACCCGCGCTGGCGCAGGTGCTTGGTGAGCGGGTCCCAGCCCTCCGGAGCGAAACCGCAGCCGTACCGCTCGGCGGCGGCCCGGTCGAACCCCCGCTCGGCCAGGAACTCCCGGGCGGTCCGCGCCCCGGCGGTGGTGAGCTGCCCGGTGTAGAACTCCACGGCGGCGGCGTGCGCGGCGACGAGCCGCTGCCGCTGGCCCTGCTGCGGGCGGGCGCGCGGGGCGGACCGGTCGTCCTCGATATACCGCAGTTGCACGCCGGCCCGTTCGGCGAGCCGCTCCACCGACTCGACGAAACTGAGGTGCTCGGCGTCCATCAGGAACTTGATCGCGTCGCCGCCCGCGCCGCAGCCGAAGCAGTACCAGACGTTACGGGCGGGCGAGACGTTGAACGAGGGAGACTTCTCGTCGTGGAACGGGCAGAGCCCCTTGAGGTTGCCGCCGCCAGCCGACCGGAGCGTCACCGTGTCGGAGATGACCTCGGCGATCGACGTACGCTCGCGGACCAGCGCGATGTCCTCGTCCCGGATCCGCCCCGCCATGTCGGCCACCTCCTCGGGCTACATCCTGCCCTGCCCTACTGACGGTGTAAGGAAGGGCCCCCTACTAACGCCTGCGGTATAGCAGGGGTCCCCTCCTAACACCCACCAAGCGTCAGCGGGGACGACGACGCAGGTAGCGCCGGACCGTCGGCGGGTCCTCCTCGCCGTAGGAGCGGGCGGTGCGGACGGCGGCGGCCAGGCCGGACCGCCGAGGGCGGCTCGGTGGCTTGAGCAGCGGATCGTCGGACATGTCCTTGACCAGCGAGGCGGCCAGCCCGAGCATCACCAGCACGAACGGCAACGCGATCATGATGGTGGCCTGTTGGAGCGCGTCGAGCCCACCGGCGAGCAGCAGCACCGCCGCGACCGCGCCGATCAGCACACCCCAGGAGACCACCAGCACCCGGTGCGGCCGGAGCGCGCCCCGCGAGGTCAGCGAGCCGAGCACCAGCGAGGCCGAGTCGGCGCTGGTGACGAAGTACAGCCCGACGAGTACCACGGCCAGCACGCTGGTCAGCGCCGCCAGGGGCAGCGCGTCGAGCAACCCGAACAGCGCCTGCTCGGTGCTGGCGGCGACGTCGGCCACCAGGTCACGAGTGCCGGTGGTCTGGATCCGCAGCGCGCTGCCGCCCATGATCGCGAACCAGACGGCGCTGGCGCCGCTGGGCACCAGCAGGACGCCGATCACGAACTGCCGGACCGTGCGGCCCCGGGAGATCCGGGCGATGAAGGTACCGACGAACGGTGCCCAGGAGATCCACCACGCCCAGTAGAAGATGGTCCAGCCACCGAGCCACGACGGGTCCGAGAAGGCTCCGGTACGCGTGGACATGACGATCAGGTCGTCCAGATAGTTGCCGATCGAGGCGGGCAGCACCTCCAGCGTGTAGATGGTCGGACCGACCACGAACACGAACAGCATCAGCGCCAGGGCCAGCAGCACGTTGGTGGTGGAGAGCCACTTGATGCCCTTGTGCAGGCCGGTGAAGGCGGAGATCACGAAGGCCAGGGTGAGCGCGGCGATCACCACCAGTTCCACGGCGGTGCTGTCCGGGATGCCGACGACCAGGTCGAGGCCGGCGGCGATCTGGAGTGCGCCGAGGCCGAGGCTGGTGGCCGAGCCGAAGACGGTGGCGAAGACAGCCAGCAGGTCGATCGAGCGGCCCAGAACCCCGTCGGCCCGGTCGCCGATCAGCGGCCGGAACGCCGCCGAGATGCTGTTCTGCCGGCCCTTGCGGAACGTCGAGTACGCCAACGCCAGCGCCACCACCGCATAGATCGCCCAGGGGTGCAGCGTCCAGTGGAACAGCGTGTACTGCATGGCCGCCCCGGCGGCCGCCTCGGTCTGCGGTTCGACGCCGCTGGCCGGTGGCGGGGTGGTGAAGTGCTGGATGGGCTCGGCGACGGCGAAGAAGACCAGGCCGATGCCCATGCCGGCGCTGAACATCATGGCGATCCAGGCGAGCGTGCTGAACTCCGGCTCGTCGTCGTCCTTGCCGAGCCGTAACCGGCCGAACCGGGACACCGCCAGCACCACCGCGAGCACCAGGAAGGCGTTGGCGGCGACCACGAAGAACCAGCCGAACGTGCTGGTCACCCAGGCCAGGCCGGATTCGCCGAAGCTGGCCAGTGAGTCGCTCGCGAGCACGCCCCAGACCACCACGGCCAGCACTCCGCCGATGCTGAGCCCGAGCACTATCCGGTCGATCTCACCGGACGTCCGATCGGGCCGCTGCGGTACCTCGTCACTCATGGTCACCCCGAACCAATCCTCCGGTTCCCGCGCCGCCACGTGCCGTAATCAGCACGAATCACCCTGGCGGGACCAGGGGATCAGCGGCACGCAGTGGCCGCCGACGGGGACGGGAACGTCACGGAGGGTTCGGGCACCTCGAACCCAATTGGATCATGACGTTAACAGGGTTCGAGGGAAAGGGCTCGTCAAGCCATTGATCAACCGACCGGAGCGGGGACCGGAGCCTGCTCGTCGAGATCGGCCTGACGGTTCCAGTCGGGCTTGCTGGCCCGCCAGCCCTCGTCGTCCAGGCCCCGCCGCCAGTAGCCGGAGATGGAGAGCGCGTCGCGCGGCACACCCCGCTCCACCCGCAACAGCTTGCGCAACTGGCGGACGAAACCCGCCTCGCCGTGCACGAACGCCTGCACCGCACCGGGCGGAAAGTCCAGCCCGCGTACGGCGTCGACAAGCGCCTCGCCCACCGGCCGGGCACCCCGGTGCAGCCAGGTCACCGCCACCGCGCCGGGGCTGGGCAGCGGCTGCTCGTCGAGCGGGCCGTCCACCTCGACGAAGACGTACGCCGGCGCGCCGGCCGGCAGCCGGGCCAGCGACGCGGCGATAGCCGGCATCGCGCTCTCGTCACCGACCAGCAGGTGCCAGTCCGCCTCCGGGCTCGGCGCGTACGCCCCGCCGGGGCCGACGAACAGCACCTCGTCGCCGGGGCGCAGCGCGGCGGCCCACGGCCCGCCGAGGCCCTCGTCGCCGTGGTGCACCACGTCCACGGTCATCTCCCCGGTCGCCGCGTCCCAGTTCCGGACCGTGTACGCCCGCAGCCGGGGGTAGTGCTCCCGGGGCAGCTCGCGCCGGATCGCGGCGAGGTCCATCGGGCGCGGGTAGTCGACCCCGTCGACCGGGAACACGATCTTGATGTAGGTGTCGGTGTACTCGCCGAGCGGCAGCCCGACCAGTTCCTCCCCACCCAGCACCAGCCGGATCACGTGCGCGGTGGGCCGCTCGGTGCGCAGCACGCGGGCGGTGGTGACCTTGATCGGGCGCTCCGTCATCTGGTTAGGCTAACCTAACTCGCCCGGGGGTCGTCCACCCCGGTGCCCGATCCCCGCCCCCGACCGTCCCCGACTGCCCCGACGGCACGCGACGGCACGCGACGGGGTGTGACGTTAGTAGGGGTCCCTTCCTATACACCAGGCGTTAGCAGGGGACCCTTCCTTGCACCGCACCCCCTTGCACCGCACCCCCCTTGCACCGCACCCCCTTACATCCGCGCCCCGGTCGGTCAGGTGCCGAGTAGGCGGGTGTGCCAGGAGAGTGCGGCCGGGTCGGTCAGCGAGGCCACCTGGTCGACGACCACCCGCAACCGGGCGGCGTCGTCCGGCGCGGCCCGCCACGACGGCGCGAACACCGGGTCGAGCAGATCCGGTGCCCGCCGCGCCAGCACCGCCACCAGGTCGGTCAGGATCTCCCGTTGCCGCTGGTACCGTGCCGCCGCGCCGGGGCGGCGCATCACGTACCGCAGCGCGATGCCCTTGAGCAGCGCACACCGGGCCCGCAACGGCCGGGGTACGACGAGGTCGGCCTCGTACCGGCGGTGCGGCCCGGGCCCGTACCGGTCGGTGGTGGCCGCCACCGCGGTCGCCACGAACCGGCCGGTCAGCACGCTGGTGGTGGCCTTGAGCGCGGCCTGCGCCCGGTGACTGCCGTCGTACCCGGCCAGCGGGGCGAACACCGGATCGGCCAGCAGGTCCAGCAGCGCCTGCCCCAGGTAGTCGGGCGACTCGGCCGAGTAGACGGCGGCCACGTCGGCGCAGAGCCCGGCCCTCTCGTCGGCGTCGGCCCGCAGCGGCTCCAGGGTGAGGTACCCGCCGTGGATGCCGTCCTCGACGTCGTGCACCGAGTACGCCACGTCGTCGGCCCAGTCCATCACCTGCGCCTCCAGGCAGCGCCGCTCGCCGGCCGGGCTCCCCTCCCGCAGCCAGTGGAAGACCGGCAGGTCGTCGGCGTACACCCCGAACTTGCGCCGGCCGGGTCGGCGGGTCCACGGGTACTTGCCGACGGCGTCCAGCGCGGCGCGGGTCAGGTTCAGTCCGGCCGAGGTGCCGTCGGCGGCGTACACCTTGGCCTCCAGACGGGTGAGCACCCGCAACGTCTGCGCGTTGCCCTCGAAGCCACCGCAGTCGGCGGCGACCACGTCCAGCGCCGCCTCGCCGTTGTGGCCGAACGGCGGGTGCCCCAGGTCGTGGGCGAGCCCGGCGGTGTCCACCACGTCCGGGTCGCAGCCCAGCCGCGCGCCCATCTCGCGGGCGATCTGCGCCACCTCCAGCGAGTGGGTCAGCCGGGTACGCAGGAAATCGTCGGTGCCGGCCGTGTGCACCTGGGTCTTGGTGGCGAGCCGCCGGAAGGCCGCCGAGTGCAGCACCCGGGCCCGGTCCCGCTCGTACGGCGACCGGCCGTGGCCGGCGTCCTTGGCCGGCTCGGCCACCCAGCGCGCCTCGGCGCCGTCAGGGTTCAATCCGCCGCCTGCCGCAGCACGCAGAACTCGTTGCCCTCCGGGTCGGCGAGCACCGTCCAGTCGTCGCCGTCCTGGCCGACGTCGACGTGCCGCGCCCCCATGTCGACCAGCCGCTCCACCTCGGCCTCCCGGTCGGCCGGGCGCAGGTCGAGGTGCAGCCGGTTCTTGCCCTCCTTGACCCCGCCTGCGCGCACGAAGAGCAGACCGGGCAGCCGGTCGGCGGACTCGCGGATCTCCACCTCGTGCGGCAGCTCGCGCACCACCTGGTAACCGAGCGCCTCGGCCCACCAGCGGGCCAGCCGCCCCGGGTCGCGCGCGTCCACGGTCAGATGCGTCCAGACGCTGGTCATGCCGGCACCGCCGCCCGGCCGTCGGCACGACTCCCCAGCAGTGCGGTACGCGATTCCATCCGGCCACCCTTCGCGACGACGGTCCACGGGCGAGCCCAGGTTACGCCCGGTCGGCGGGTGCGGCCCGGCCACGACGTGCCCCTGTCGTGGTCACATCCCCCGATCAGTCGAGAGTTGCCGACCGATTGCCGACGGTCACGGGATCGCCTAACTTGACGCCGACAGGTAGCGTCGCCACTGCGGAACGTCACTTGTTGAGGCGGAGACACGACCGGTGGGAGAGACACGCTCGTGAACGCGGAAACGATGATGGGCACCGAGTTGCGCGGGCTGCGTCGCCGTCGCCCCGAGATCGCCGGTGTGGTCCTCGCCGGCATGGACGGCCTGCTGATCTCCAGCGACCTGCCCACGACCGATGCCACCCACCTCGCCGCCCTGGCCGCCGCCAGCTTCGGCCTCGGCCACCGGATGGCCACCACCGTCCGACGGGGTGAGTTCCACGAGTCCGTGGTGCACACCGCCGCCGGCTGTGTGGTCACCTATCCCGCCGGCCGCGACGCCCTGCTGACCCTGGTCGCCGAGCCGGGCGCGGATCTGGTCGCACTGCGCGAGGAGGCCCGGGGCCTGGTCGACCGGACCGGTGCCGCGCTCGCCGCCCGACACCGCCCGACGTTGCCGACGCAGCGCCCCGATCCGCACGCCCCGTTGGCGGTACGCACCCCGATGGCCACCCTGCCCAGCCGGCGCCCGCACCGCGACCCGTACATCACCTGGCGTCGCCCGCCGATGTGAACCCGGCACCACCGTCCGACGGCACCGGGCCGGTGCCGGGCCGGCGGACCGCCAGTCCACCGGCCCGTCCGCGTCACCGGCTGTCCGAACCCGCCGTGACCACCGCGGCCCGCCCCGCCTCCAGCCGGGCGACCGGCACCCGGAACGGCGAGCAGGAGACGTAGTCCAGCCCGACCGAGTGGAAGAAGTGCACCGAGTCCGGATCCCCGCCGTGCTCGCCGCAGACCCCGAGTTTCAGCCCGGGGCGGGCGGCCCGTCCCTCCTCGGCGGCGATTCGCACCAGCCGGCCGATCCCGTCCGCGTCGATGGACTCGAACGGTGAGATCCCGAAGATGCCCAGCTCCAGGTAGCGCCAGAAGAAGGCACCCTCGACGTCGTCGCGGGAGAACCCCCAGCCCATCTGGGTCAGGTCGTTGGTGCCGAAGGAGAAGAACTCGGCCGCCTCGGCGATCTGCCCGGCGGTCAGCGCCGCCCGGGGCACCTCGATCATCGTGCCGATCAGCACCTCGACGTCGCTGCCGCCGACCACCTCGCCGATGATCCGCTCTGCCTCCGCGCGTACCGTCTCCAGCTCCTGCACGGCCCCGACCAGCGGCACCATGATCTCGGGGCAGGAGCGTACGCCCTGCCGGGTGCACTCCACCGCCGCCTCGGTGATCGCCCGTACCTGCATCGCGAACAGGCCGGGGATCACCAGGCCGAGGCGTACGCCGCGCAGCCCCAGCATCGGGTTCTCCTCGTGCATCCGGCGGACGGCGGCCAGCAGCGCCTCCTCCTTGGCGACGTCCTCGCCGCGTTCCTGGGCGACCGCCACGTCGACCGCGAGCTGTTCCAGCGGGGGCAGGAACTCGTGCAGCGGCGGGTCGATCAGCCGGACGGTGACCGGTTGCCCGTCCATCTCCCGGAAGATCTCCACGAAGTCCGCCCGCTGCAACGGCAGCAGCGCGGCCAGCGCCTGCTCCCGCTCCTCCGCCTCCCGCGCCAGGATGAGCCGTTCGACCAGCTCACGCCGGTCGCCGAGGAACATGTGCTCGGTGCGGCAGAGCCCGATGCCCTCGGCACCGAAGCGCCGGGCCCGGGCGGCGTCGACGGCGGTGTCGGCGTTGGTGCGTACCGCCAGCCGCCGCGCGGCGTCGGCGTGCGACATGATCCGGTGTACGGCCCGGACCAGCGCGTCGTCCGTGCTCTCCGGGTCGAGTTCGCCCTCGAAGTACTGCACCACCTCGGACGGCGTGGCCGGTACCTCGCCCAGGTACACCGTGCCGGTGGTGCCGTCGATGGAGACCACGTCGCCCTCGGTGACCGTCTGCCCGGCCACGGTGAATCGCCGGCCGGGCACGTCGATGTCCAGCTCGTCGGCGCCGGAGACGCAGGTCTTGCCCATCCCCCGGGCCACCACGGCGGCGTGGCTGGTCTTGCCGCCACGCGAGGTCAGGATGCCGCGCGCGGCGATCATGCCGTTCAGATCGTCCGGGTTGGTCTCCCGACGGACCAGGATCACGTCCTGGCCCTCGCCGGCCAACTCCACGGCGCGGGCCGAGGTGAAGACGACCTTGCCGACGGCGGCACCCGGCGAGGCGCCGATGCCGGTGGCGACCGGCTGGAACCCGTGGTCGAGCTGGAAACGCGGGAACATGAGCTGGGCCAGTTGGGCGCCGTTGACCCGGTGCAGCGCCTCGTCGAGGTCGATCAGGCCCTCGTCGACGAGCTGACCGGCGATGACGAACGCGGCGGCGGCGGTCCGCTTCCCGACCCGGGTCTGCAACATCCAGAGCTTGCCGTGCTCGATGGTGAACTCGATGTCGCACAGATCCCGGTAGTGCCGCTCCAGCCGGGCCATGTAGTCGAGCAGTTCGTCGTAGGACGTGCGGTCGATCCGTTCCAGCTCCTGCAACGGCACGGTGTTGCGGATGCCGGCGACGACGTCCTCACCCTGGGCGTTGGCCAGGTAGTCGCCGTAGATGCCCTGCGCGCCGCTGGCCGGGTCGCGGGTGAAGGCGACGCCGGTGCCGGAGTCCGGCCCGAGGTTGCCGAAGACCATCGCCACCACGTTGACGGCGGTGCCGAGGTCGGCCGGGATGCGTTCCTGCCGCCGGTAGACCACCGCCCGCTCCGCGTTCCACGAGTCGAAGACCGCCCGGATGGCCAGGTCGAGCTGCTCGCGCGGCTCCTGCGGGAAGTCCCGACCGGTGTGCTTCCGGAAGATCTTCTTGTACGTGTCGACGAGTCCCCGCAGGTCGTCCGCGTCCAGGTCGAGGTCGTCGGTGGTGTTCCGGGCCCGCTTGGCCTCGTCGAGCGCCTGCTCGAACTCCTCCCCCGGCACCTCGCAGACGGTCTTGCCGAACATCTGGATCAGCCGCCGGTAGGAGTCCCAGGCGAACCTGTCGCTGCCGCCGGAGGCGGCCGGGCTGCCGCCGGATACGGTCGGACCGGCGCTGCCGCCGGATACGGTCGGACCGGCGCTGCCGTTGGAGGCGGCCGGGCCGGTGGAGGCGCCGGCCTGCCGGGCCAGGCCCACCACCGAGCGGTCGTTGAGCCCGACGTTGAGGACGGTCTCCATCATCCCGGGCATGGAGAACTTCGCCCCGGACCGCACCGAGACCAGCAGCGGGTCGTCCGGGTCGCCGAGCCGCCGGCCCATCCCCTGCTCCAGGGAATCCAGGTGGCGCGCGATCTGGTCGGCCAGTCCGTCGGGCTCCGCCCCGGTGGCGAGGTACGCCTGGCATGCCTCGGTGGTGATGGTGAAGCCGGGCGGGACCGGCAGGCCGAGGTTGGTCATCTCGGCCAGATTGGCACCCTTGCCGCCGAGCAGGTCCTTGAGGTCCTTGTTGCCCTCGGCGAAGTCGTAGACGTACTTGTGTTCGACCGTTTCCTGCGTCACCAAAGCCTCCCACGCGCCCGGATTGACACTTAACGAGAGTTCAGTTTCCGAGTACCCCGGGATCGACCACTGGTAATCCGGGGGACTTTTCCGATCGGTGGGCGAAGGCTAAGCGAACTTCGCGAGCCTCGGGACCATTCGGTGACAATGGGCACAGCAATCACGACCGCACGCGTTCGTCACGGTCTTTGGGAACGTTTCCACGTGCACGAATACGCAATGGCCGACCTCCCCGTACTCTTGACGGCACGCAGCGTCACGCTCGCACCATTGCCAGAACCGCCGCGACTACACCCCTCGGAGCCGTCGTCGTGTCCACACCCCCCGCCACCGCCCCCGTACCGCCCGAGAGCACCGGCCCGGCCGGCGTACCCGCCGCGCGGACCGGCGGCACGACGGACCGCACGCCACCCACCGCGCCGGAGACCACCGCCGTCGGCGCGGTCGCCGCTCGGGAGGTCGCCGCCGTCGACCCGGTCGGCGGGGCGGTACGCACCACCGGGGAGCTGGCGGAGACGGCCGCACGGGAGGCGGCGGCGCAGCTCGCCCGGCCCGCGCCGGTCCGGCTCGACGACGTGGTCCCGGCCCCGGAACGGGTCACCCCGGACGCCACCGCCGACCACCCGCTCACCGCCGACACGGTGATCCGGGTCAGCGCCGAACCCGCCGCCCTGGCCGTCGCCGAGCAACTCGCCGCGCTGTTGCGCCCCGCCACCGGGTACCCGTTGCCGGTGACCGACACCACCGCGCCCACTCCGGCCGGCGGCATCGCCCTCGTCCTGACCGGCGACCCCGACCTCGGCGCGGAGGGCTACCGGCTCGACGTCACCCGCGACGGCGTACGACTCACCGCCTGCACCGCCGCCGGTCTGCACCACGGAGTCCAGACGCTGCGCCAACTGCTGCCCGCCGACATCGAGAGCCCCACCCCGGTGGCCCGACGCTGGGTGCTGCCCGGCGGATCGATCCTCGACCGGCCGCGCTTCCCGCACCGGGGCGTCATGCTCGACGTGGCCCGGCACTTCTTCGGCGTACCCGACGTGCTGCGGGTGATCGACCACCTGGCCCGGTACAAGCTCAACCGGCTGCACCTGCACCTCACCGACGACCAGGGCTGGCGGATCGCCGTCGACTCCTGGCCTGGGCTGAGCACCGTCGGCGGGGCGACCGAGGTCGGTGGCGGGCCGGGCGGGTACTACACCCAGGCCGACTACCGCCGGATCGTGACGTACGCCGCAGCCCGGCACATCACCGTCATCCCCGAGATCGACCTGCCCGGGCACACCAACGCCGTGCTGGCCGCCTACCCGGAACTCGCCCCGGACCGGACCGCCCCGCCGCCGTACACCGGCACCGAGGTCGGGTTCAGCTACGTCGACCCGGCACACGAGCGGACGTACGACTTCGTCGCCGACGTGCTCGGCGAACTCGCCGCTCTCACCCCCGGACGGTGGCTGCACATCGGCGGCGACGAGGCGTTCAAGGTGCCCGCCGACGTCTACGCCGCGTTCGTCGAGCGGGTGCAGCGGATCGTCGCCGGGCTCGGCAAGACGGTGGTCGGATGGCACCAGATCGCCCCGGCCGGGCACGTCGACGGGCGGATCCTGCAGTGGTGGGGCACGAACGGCGACGACCCGCAGACCGCCGACGCGGTCCGTCGGGGCGCCCGCCTGATCCTCTCCCCCGGCAACCACGCATACCTGGACATGAAGTACGCCCCGGACACGCCGATCGGACACGACTGGGCCGGCCTCGTCGACGTGCGCCGGGCGTACGAGTGGGACCCCGCCACCCACCTGACCGGCGTACCGGCCGAAGCCGTGCTCGGGGTGGAGGCGCCGCTCTGGACCGAATCGGTGACGAACCTCGCCGAGATCGAGTTCATGCTGCTGCCCCGCCTGCCCGCCATCGCCGAGCTGGCCTGGTCACCCCGCCGTACCCACGACTGGGACGCATTCCGTCGACGACTGGCCGGGCATGGCCCGCGCTGGACCCGGGCCGCCATCACCTTCCACCGCGCACCCGAGATCCCCTGGCCGACCGACGCCGACATCCCCGCCCCCCGCCTTCCAGATGTAAGGAAGGGTCCCCTGCTAACGCCTCGTGCATAGCAGGGGACCCCTCCTAACACCGCGCCTCAGGCGTGGGCGGGTGCGCGCGGAACAGGCAGTGCCGAGGTCTCGGCGACGGGGCGCTCCAGGCGCGAGGTGCTGCCCGGTTCGACCATTAAGTCCGACTAATCCGATAATATTCATGCACGCTTGACCGATTTGCACCATTCGCGGGGTGGTCCCGGCCACCCCGATCGCGGAATCATCGGCCCGGGCCGGGGGTTGTACATGGCATGACCGCGACGCCTCCCCCGGCGCCGCCCCCCGGGACCGGGTCGGAATGACCCCGCACCCCCCGGCGTTACACCTGGCTCGGACGTCGTGAGCGGCCCCCGGCCCCCGACGGTTCCGATCGCACTTCCCCCCTTTCGCACGGCCCCGGCACACCCCCTACGTGGGCCGCGCGCACCCCCGAACGAAAGGTGCAGACATCATGCGTACCGCTATCTTCCGCAAGGCTGCCCTGACCGCTGCCGGCCTCGCCTTCACCGGCGGCGCCATCGCCGGCCCCATCACCACCGCGTACGCCGCACCGGCCGGCCCGCCCGCCGCCGCCGTGCAGGCCGACCGCAAGGGCAACAGCGAGCGTCAGCTCGACGTCCGCTACGAAGCCCAGCCCAACTTCTACTACTGCGGCCCCGCCGCCGCCC
>NZ_JBEOWP010000012.1:0-194126 GCF_040296095.1 Micromonospora sp. NPDC002389 | reverse complement strand
GCATGCTCGGCCGCCTCACCCGAGGCGGTCCTGCCACCCGCCAACAACGTCGCACCTTCAACACACCCGACTGACAGACATGTGAAACGCGCTCTGAGGAAAGGGCCTCATGACACGGGTGTTCCTGCAACCTGACGACCTGCGTGACCTGGTCGCGGAGCAGTGGGGTGCCGATCGGCGACTCACTGCCCTGCACCGCCTGACCGGTGGCAGCAAGAAGGGCGTCTACCGGCTACACCTCGACGACCACGCCACCGCGATTCTCTATGTCTGGGCGAGCAGCGAGAACTACTGGCCGCCGGTGTCTGGTGTCCCCGACGATCCGTTCACCGATGCGTCGGGCGTCGACCTGTTTGCCACCAACTACGCGGCCATCACCGCTGCGGGCGTGCGGACGCCACGGTTGCTGATGCTCGATCGCGATGGTCGCCATCTCGGGTCGCCGCTTGCGCTGGTCGAGGATGTCGGTGGGGTGACGCTCGAGACCCTCATGGCGCGGGATCCGGCCGCGGCCGTAACACCACTGTCGACACTCGGGGAAGCGCTGCGCCGGATGCACACCACACGCGGCTCGCGCTACGGCAAACTCACCGCCATCGCGTCCGGTGCGGCGTCTCAGTCCCGTAGCACCGAAGACGTCGTCCAGGAACGGGCCCTGGGTCACCTCGACGCGGCGGCCGTGCGGGTGGCTCGGCTCGCCGACGCCCGCGACCGCGTCGCGGGCCATGTCCGCGACCTGCGGAGTGCGGTCACCGCCCGCCAGGAGTACGGGCTGGTACACGGCGAACTCGGGCCGGACCACGTGCTCGTCACGGCCTGCGGCGAACCGGCGCTGATCGACATCGAAGGCCTGACGTACTTCGACGTGGAGTGGGAGCACGCCTGGCTGCAGATGCGCTTCGGTGACGACTACCGGGCGCTACGCCCGGTAGACCTCGACCTCGACCGGCTGGAGCTCTACCGGTACGCCCAGGTCCTGTCGCTGATCGAGGGACCTCTTCGGATCGCGGACACCGACTTCCCGAACAGCCAGTGGATGCGGGACCTCGCCGAGTGGAACGTCACCAAAGCCCTGGCCGCGATCTGACGGGACACCACGCGGCGGCGTCACCCCCTGCGTGGGTTCACTGCCGGGACGGGCTGATTCCTTCCAGGGCGAGTCGCACCAGCCGCTCCGCCTCGGCCGCGCTCGTCGATTCCGCCGCCAGTGCAATCGCTTTCACGAGGGTCACCAGGTCGATCATCTCGACGTCGTCCCGCACTGTCCCCTCCTCGACGGCTCGTCGCCGCAGCGGTTCACCGGCCGCCACGAGCATCGCGGAACAGGACTCGCTCTCCGGTGGCGCCTTGAGCAGGGAGGTGACCAGGCCGCGCGTGGTCGTGCTGTAGACCGCCAGCTCGCACAGCCAGGTCGTCAGTGCCTGGCGGGCGTCCGGCCCGGTCGACAACTCACCGGCGCGGGCACAGAGCGCTTCGACCCGGTCGTGGAAGACCGCCTCCAGCAGCGCCCAACGGGACGGGAAGTGCCGATGCAGGGTCGCCGAGCCCACGCCGGCGGCTCGGGCGATCTCCTCCAGCGACGCGTACGCGCCGTCCCGGGCGACCGCCTCGCTGGCCGCCGTGACGATCAGCGCGCGGTTGCGTTGTGCGTCAGCTCTCATCGCCTGCCGTTTGAATAAGTGGGGTGTCCCCCCATATCGTAACCGGCAGGAAGTGGGGTGCCACCCCACTTGTTCCGAGGAGGAGACATGGCCGTCCTTGTCATCGGCGCCACCGGCAAGCAGGGCGGATCCACCGCCCGGGCACTGCTCGACCAGGGCGTCGCGGTACGCGCCCTGGTCCGCGACACCACCAGCGCGGCCGCACTCGCCCTCCGCGACCGAGGAGCCGAACTTGTCCGGGGCGACCTGGACGATCCCGCCTCGCTCCTCGCCGCAGCGCACGGAGCGGACGGCGTCTTCTCCATCCCCTTCCCGGATCTCACCGATCTGCAGGGCGATGCCGAGCTGCGCCGAGGGCGGCACCTCGTCGAGGCCGCCCGCAGGGCCGGGGTGCCGCAGTTCGTCCACAGCAGCGTCGCCGGCGCCGGTGACTTCCACCGCAACCAGCCGGGCTGGGCCGAGGGCCGCTGGGACCGGCACTACTGGGAGAGCAAGGCAGGAATCGACGAACTGGTCCGCAGCAGCGGATTCGCCCGCTGGACCATCCTCAAGCCCGCGACCTTCATGGAGAACCTGCTGGAAAAGTCCTTCCTGTTCGGCGACTGGTCCAGCGGCACCATCGTCACCGGCTTCGCCGAGGACACCCGCATCGCCTGGATCGCCGTGGACGACATCGGCGCAGCCGCAGCCACAGCCTTCACCGAACCGGGCACGCTCGACGGCAAGGAGGTGGAACTCGCCGGCGACATGCGCACCATGACCGAGGTCGCCGCGATCCTCAGCGAGATCACCGGCCGGACCGTCACCGCGCCGGTCCTCACCCCGCAGGAAGCGGTCACGCGCGGCCTGCCGCCGTTCATGATCAATGTGGTCGAGCAGATCAACGAGAACGGCACCCCCGCTCGACCGGAGATCGCCCAGGCACTCGGCCTGCCCACCACGGACTTCCGCACCTGGGCCCGCCGCGCCCTCACCTGATCGCTCGGGTGCCGGGCCGGCTGCGGACGGCCGGCCCGGCAAGCTCGACGAGGTCACCCCACCCGGTCGAGGTCAGGACCGTCGTCGGGCCACCGACTGGATCTCGATGAGCAGGTGCGGGTGGGGCAACTGGTGCACGGCGACGGTGGTGCGGGTGGGCCCGGTCTCGTCGAAGTACTCGGCGTAGACCTCGTTGTAGCCGCCGAAGTCGTTCATGTTGACCAGGTAGGTGGTGATCTGGACGAGGTCGTCGAGGTCGGCGCCGACCGAGCGCAGGATGTCCCGGACGTTGTCGATGACGCCACCCGGTCCTCGACCGGGGCACGCTGGACCTGCGCGGATGACCATGACGCGACGTCCGCGTGCCTGAGCCGCGCAGCCTCTCCGGCGTGCGGGGCGGTAGCCTGGACCGGCAGCCGTCTTCCGAGACGGCGGCACGGCGGTGGGGCCCGCCGTACCCGAACCGTGCCGTTTCCGGCCACCAACGGTCCCTACCTGATGATCCTCGTGCACGCCCCGCGCCCGGGCGTGCAGACCGACCAGGTAGGAGCCCGTGTCCGTGCCGCGTGACCACCACCGCGACCCCGCCGCTCCCGGCAGGCCGCGCGCACCGGTCGATCCCGACGTCGACGTGCCCCCGTGGCCGCCCGGCACCGGCCGAGTACCGCGACAGTTCGAGATCCTCGCCGCGATCGCGGCCGGCGGCGTACTCGGCGCCTGCGCCCGCTACGGCGCCGTCGTGCTGTTTCCGACCGCGCCCGGGGCGTTCCCGTGGACGACGTTCTGGATCAACATCACCGGCTGCGCGGTGATGGGGGCGCTCATGGTCCTGATCACCGAACGGCGCACCGCGCATCCACTGGTGCGGCCCTTCCTCGGCACGGGCGTGCTCGGCGGCTACACCACGTTCTCCACCTACGCGCTGGACGCCCAGCACCTGATCGACGGCGGACGGGCCGGCATCGCGGTGCTCTACCTCGCCGTCACCCTCGTGGCGGCGCTGGCTGCCGTGTGGGGTGCGGCGGCGCTCACCCGACTGCTCGTCCCGACCCGCCCCACCCGGGACGGAGACGCCGGATGAACTGGCTGATGGTCATCGTCGGCGCCCTCGTCGGCGCACCGCTGCGCTACCTGATCGACCGCACCGTCCACACCCGGCTCGGCACCGCCTTCCCATGGGGCACCTTCACCGTCAATCTCCTCGCCTGCGTCGGCCTCGGCGTCCTCACCGGCGTCAGCACCGCGACCGCCGTGCCCCCTGCCCTGCAGCACCTGATCGGTCCCGGGCTGTGCGCGACGCTGAGCACCTACTCGACCTTCTCCGTCGAGACGGTCCGCCTGACCGAGACCGGCGCGCCGCTGCGCGCCGCCGCCAACGCCGTCGGGAGCGTCCTGGCGGGGCTGGCCGCGCTCGCACTCAGCAGCCACCTCGCGGTCGCGCTTCTCGGCTGAGCACGGCGGCTCGTACACTCTCCGGCGTGGAACGCCTGGACGACGCTACGACACGTCGGTTCCGCCTGGTCGACGTGCTGTCGCAGGCCCGCGACCACGCCGAAGGCGCAACGCCCGTACTGCTGGGTATCGACGGCCCGAGCGCGAGCGGCAAGAGCACCGTGGCGAAGAGGCTGGCGGCGCTCGGTGGCGCAGTCCTGGTCGAGGTGGACGAGTTCTGGACCTGGGGAGACGACCCCGCGTGGTGGGACTACTTCGTCGACCACGTCCTCGTGCCCCTCGCCAGCGGTCGGGACGCCCACTTCCGCGCCCGTGACTGGGCGACCGACACCGCAGGAGTCGCCACCGGCGAGTGGGTGACGACCGTCGCCAGCGCCCTGGTCATCGTGGAGGGCGTCACGTCCACCCGACGCGCGGTGGCGGACCGCTACGCGTACCGGATCTGGGTGGACGCCCCCGAAGCATCGCGGCTGCGGCGCGGCATCGCGCGCGACGGTGAACAGCACCGCGATGCGTGGCTCGACTGGCTCGCGGTCGAGCGTGACTTCTTCGCGGCGGACCAGACCGACACCCGAGCGCACCTGCACGTCCACGGCGAGCCGACGGTGCCCTGCGACGTACTCGATGAGGTCATCGTGCACCGCCGGCCGCAGCCGTGAGACCGGGCGGTGCCTACTCCCGCCAGCCGGTCAGCTCGACCCCCTTGGCCAGGTCCACCCGGAAGCCCAGCGCGATCTCGCCGCTCTCGCCCGGCGCGAGCGACAGCCGCCAGGTCACCTCGCCCAGCTCCGTCCGCTCGACCGGCGGCGGTACGACGGTCGTCTCGCGTACCACCACCGCCTCGTCCCGCGAGACCGGAAGCTGATCACGCACCTCGACGGTAGCCGGGCGGGACGTGTGGTTGTCGACGGTGATCCGGTACTCCACCTCGCGCCGCCGGGTCGACCCGAGCGTGGCCTTGGTCTCGGCGCGTCGGTGCAGCTTCCGCTCCACCCGCATCCGGTCGTCCACCCCCAACGCCACCTCGGTCTCCTCACCCGGCGCCCACATCGGCAGCCGGGTGGAGGCGACGAAGTCGGCGTCGTGGAACACCGCGGCCGGGCCGGCGAGCAGCGCGTGCTCCGACGTGTTGCGGATCGTGGCCCGCAGGTGGGCCTCGGCGGCGCGGACCGGGGCGGTGACATGGTCCAGCCGGGCCGGCAGGTCCAGCACGGCGATGGTGGCCCGATGGGCGCTGCCGTCGGCGGGCACCGCCACCGGCCGGGCCGGTCGGTAGGTGGCCGCAGTGATCCCCTGCTCGACCTCGGCGACGCTCTCCCGCAGCCTCTGCGGGACCGGCGGCGCGGCACGGGCCGGGCTGGCGGCCGGCGCCGCACCGAACGCCGGCATCCCGGCCACCATGTCCGGCGCCATGCGCGGCTGTGGCGGCCGGCGCCGGTCCAGATACCAGGGCGACAGGTCGGGTACGCCGGTCGTCGCCGCCAGCCGTGCGGTGGAGAGGCGAAGGTCGCACTCGGGCCAGTCCTCCCCGGTGCTCTGGCTGACCATCGCGAACCAGGTGACGGTCATGGTCTCGTCGACCAGCCGCAGATCGTAGGAGGGTTGCCACCGGGCGCCCTCCACCAGGTAGGTCAGCTCCAGCTCGACGTCGGTGTCGTCGGCGTCGACCGCCACGATCACCTCGACGGCCAGCCGGTCCGGCTGCTGCTTGCCGTGCAGGGCGTCGAGATCGCGCCCGACCGCGGCCAACTCCTGCCCCAACTCGGTGCGCCGACGGGTCAGTCCGCGTCGTCTGGCACGCGAGTCGGCGAGCTGAGCGGCCACCGAGTCGGTGAAGGCGGCCACGTCGCCGGGCGCGGCATCACCGGCGGCCAGCGCGCGGGCGTACGTGCCGCCGGCCCGCTCGGCCAACCGGGTGAGGAACTGCCCACGCTGCTCCTCGATGCCGTCCGCGTCGTCGACCTCGGCCAACTCGTCGGTCACCTCGCGGCGGCGTTGCTCCAGGGCGACGACCTGCGCGTCGGTGCTGCGCGCCTGCCGCCACGTGGTCACGTCCACGCCGAGGACGGTGGCTGCGCCCCGACCGCCGACCCGGACCGAGTCCCGGCGCAGGCCGAGCGGGAGCGGTGCGATGCGTACGCGATGCTGACCGGCCGGCAACCGGAGACCGCCGCGGCGGGTGACCCGGGCCCGGTCGGGATAGACGGTGACGCCGACGACGGGGGCATCGATCTCCGCAGTGTCCACGGCGGCGAGGGTAGTCGACCCCTGTGACCGTTACCTCCGGCACTGGTGACCCGCCCTCACCGAACGGCAGTCTCCGAGTTCGTGGTCGCCAACGCGTTCCTGGACTGAGTGCTGCCTGGCGGGCCGGAAGCACCTGACGGGGGCGTACGTCTGTCAGGTCCGGGTCGGAGGATGCCAGTCGGCGTAGCGAGCCATCGAGCGCAATGCCAGCCGTGGCGGGGTCAGGCGCATGACGGTGTTGCGGGCGGCCACGGCGATCGGGTTCTCGAGTTGCTGGCCGAAACGGCCGATCGCCCGGGATGCCTTCGCCACCTGTTGACTGCGGGGACGGCGGTGAGCGTCGTAGGTGGCGAGCCCGTCCGACCGGTCGGCCACGGCGGCCAGAACGATGGCGTCCTCCAGTGCCTGGTTGGCGCCCTGGCCGAGGTTCGGCGTCATCGCGTGCGCCGCGTCGCCGAGGAGCGCCACGCGACCCCGGACGTACGTCGGTAGCGGCTCGTCCAGGCAGGCCAGGTCATCGGGCAGCATGGTGTCGGTGGCCGCCACCAGGGCGGGGATCGGGTCGTGCCAGGTGCCGAACCGGGCCTGCACCGTGGCCTTCTCGTTGCCCACCGGCCCGCCGGGGACGGCGTTGACTGCGGCGAACCAGTAGACGCGACCGTCCACCATCGGCACGATGCCGAACTCGGCGCCTCGGTCCCAGGTGATCGCCGCGACGAGGTCTCCGTCCCAGACCTGAGTGACCCCGCGCCACGCCCGTACGCCGATGTGGACCGGTGGGGCGACATCCGGCCACATCAGTCGGCGCACCGTGCTGTGGATGCCGTCGGCGCCCACCACGAGGTCGGCGGTGGTCCGGACCGCTCCGGTCGGGCCGTCGTAGCCGACCTCGCCATCCTCGGTGATGGTGGTGACCTGCGCACCGGTGACCACCGTGCCCTCCGGGAGCACGCCGAGCAGGATCTCGTGGAGCGCGGCGCGGTGGACCCCGATCGCGGACGTCCCGAGCACCCGTTCCAGGTCGCCTGCGGCGACCCGGGTTAGCCATCGACCGTCCGACCGGCGGGTGCCGCCGGACATGTCGGGGCGGCCCTGTGCCCGTACCGGCGCGCCGAGGCCGAGTACGTCCAGACAACGCATGCCGTTCGCCTGGAGCACCAGGCCCGCGCCGACCGCCCGGAAACCCGCGACCCGTTCGAGCACGGTCACGTCCCAGCCCGCCCGGCGCAGGCCGATGGCCGCACTCAGTCCGCCGATACCGGCCCCGATCACCACTGCCGTCCGCGCCATCACCACTCCTTCTCACGGCCGCGATCGCCGTCCTGGTCCGGGCGGTCGCCGCTTCGGCGTGGCAACGAGCGCCCGCCGAAACAGTTCCGGCATGTTTCCGAAACTACCGGTTGAAAACCCTGGAACATTCTGCCAGCCTGATAGGCATCAATCGATGAGATCGCTAACATTGATCTTTCTCACGATGGAGGTGTCTCGCACCGTCACCAGGCCCGACCGTCCGGGTGACACGTCCACACCAGAGTTCATCGCCCGCGACCACGTCCCGGCGGGCGACGGGCTCGATCACCGCCACCCTTCACCTGCCGATCAGACGGCCGAACACGACTCACCACCGCACGGATGCCGGTCGTGAGTCCTGGCCTCGATCGGCGGACCCGGCATTGCGGGGCGCCCTGGCGAGCGCACCCGATCAGTGACAGATACGTCCCATCCCATCACTGGAGGATCAGCATGATCTCCCGGCCCCGTCCCCCCAGGCGTCGACTCAGAGCGCTCTACGTTCCCGGAGCCGCCGCGCTGGTCGCCGTCTTCGTCGCATCGCTGCTACCCACACTCGCCCACGCCGCCGAGTCCACCCTCGGTGCGGCCGCGAACCAGTCCGGCCGGTACTTCGGTGCGGCGGTGGCGGCGAACAAGCTCAGCGACGGCGCGTACACGACGATCCTGAACCGCGAGTTCAACAGCGTCACGCCCGAGAACGAGATGAAGATCGACGCGACCGAGCCGCAGCAGAACAACTTCACGTTCACCAACGCGGATCGGATCGTCAACCACGCCCTCAGCCGGGGTTGGCAGGTGCGTGGCCACACGCTGGCCTGGCACTCGCAGCAGCCCGGCTGGATGCAGAACATGTCCGGCACCACGTTGCGTAACGCGATGCTGAACCACGTCACGCGGGTCGCGACCTACTACCGGGGCAAGATCCATTCTTGGGACGTGGTGAACGAGGCGTTCGCCGACGGTGACAGCGGCGCCCGGCGCGACTCGAACCTGCAGCGCACCGGCAACGACTGGATCGAGGCGGCGTTCCGTGCCGCCCGGACGGCGGACCCGGGCGCGAAGCTCTGCTACAACGACTACAACACCGACAACTGGAACTGGGCCAAGACCCAGGCCGTCTACCGGATGGTCCAGGACTTCAAGCAGCGGGGCGTACCGATCGACTGCGTCGGGTTCCAGTCGCACTTCAACGCCCAGTCGGCGTACAACAGCAACTACCGCACCACGCTGTCCAGCTTCGCGGCGCTCGGCGTCGACGTGCAGATCACCGAGCTGGACATCGAGGGCTCCGGCACGACGCAGGCCAACACCTACCGCAGTGTGGTCAACGACTGTCTCGCGGTCCCCCGCTGCACCGGCATCACGGTGTGGGGTATCCGGGACACCGACTCGTGGCGCTCCGGCGGCACCCCGCTGCTCTTCGACGGCAGCGGCAACAAGAAGGCCGCGTACACGGCCACCCTGGACGCGCTGAACAGCGCCGGTCCCGGAACCACCCCCACGCCCACCACGCCGGGCCCCACCAACCCTCCGTCCGGCTCCGCCAGTGAGATCGTGGGTTCGCAGTCCGGCCGGTGCGTGGACGTGCCCAACTCCTCAAGGGACAACGGCACCCGCGTCCAGCTCTACGACTGCAACAAGCAGACCAACCAGGCCTGGACCTACAACAGCTCCACCAAGCAACTGCGCGTCTACGGCGACATGTGCCTCGACGCCGCCGGCACCGCCAACAGCGCCGCCGTCCAGATCTACGCCTGCCACAACCAGACCAACCAGCAATGGAACATCAACACCAACGGCACCATCAGCGGCGTCCAATCCGGCCGCTGCCTCGACGCCTGGAACACCACCAACGGCGCCCAGATCCAGCTCTACGACTGCCACGGACAAACCAACCAGCAGTTCCGGCTGGTCTCCCTCGGCGGCCCCACCTCGCCGCCGCCGACCACCCCGCCGCCGTCGGGCAACTGCTCGCTGCCGTCGTCGTACCGGTGGTCCTCGACCGGCGCGTTGGCGCAGCCCCGCTCGGGTTGGGTGTCGTTGAAGGACTTCACCCACGCCCCCTACAACGGTCAGCAGCTCGTCTACGCCACCACCCACGACACCGGCACCAGCTGGGGGTCGATGAACTTCGGCCTCTTCTCCAACTGGAACCAGATGGGCTCGGCCAGCCAGAACGCCATGCCCTTCTCCGCCGTCGCCCCGTCACTGTTCTACTTCGCACCGCGCAACGTCTGGGTCCTGGCCTACCAGTGGGGCGGCCCCGCCTTCTCCTACCGCACCTCCACCGACCCCACCAACGTCAACAGTTGGGGACCGGCACAGACCCTGTTCACCGGATCCATCTCCAACTCCGGCACCGGCCCCATCGACCAGGCACTCATCGGCGACGACCAGAACATGTACCTCTTCTTCGCCGGGGACAACGGCCGCATCTACCGGGCCAGCATGCCCATCGGGAACTTCCCGGGCAGCTTCGGCTCGAACTACACGACGATCATGACCGACACCACGAACAACCTCTTCGAAGGCGTGCAGGTCTACAAGCTCGAAGGCGAGAACCGGTACCTCATGCTCGTCGAGGCCATCGGCTCGCAGGGCCGCTACTTCCGATCGTTCACCGCCACCAGCCTCGGCGGCACCTGGACCCCCCAGGCCGCCACCGAGAGCAACCCCTTCGCCGGCAAGGCCAACAGCGGCGCCACCTGGACCAACGACATCAGCCACGGTGAGCTGCTGCGCACCAACGCCGACCAGACCATGACCGTGAACGCCTGCAACCTCCAGTTCCTGTACCAAGGACGCTCCCCCAACTCCGGCGGCGACTACGGCCTCCTGCCCTACCGCCCCGGACTGCTCACCCTGCAACGCTGACCCTTTGCAGGTCCGGCTCGGGCACAGCCGGCGCGGGCGGGTCCGGTGCATACCGGACCCGCCCATCCCACACCCACCCCCACCACCAGGAGGTATCGACAGTGCGAGGACATGCGCCCCCTCCCCTGCCCTCGGGGATCACTGACGCTCACCGAGCGTCGCCCGGCTTTCGGGGACGACTGCTCAAGCTCGCCGCCGCCGGACTCGCCGCCGCCGTCGGGTTGCTCACCGTGACGTTGGCGACCGGGTCCGCGTCGGCCGCCGACAACCCGTACCAGCGGGGCCCGGACCCCACCCGGAACAGCGTCGCAGCGGAGAACGGCCCGTTCGCCAACACGTCGGTCAGCGTCCCCAGCGGGAACGGCTTCAACGGCGGTCGGATCTACTACCCGACCGACACCAGCCAGGGCACCTTCGGGGCCATCGCGATCTCGCCCGGATACACCGCTCTGTTCTCCGCCGAACTGGCGTGGATGGGACCGTGGCTGGCCTCGCACGGTTTCGTGGTGATCGGCATCGAGACCAACAGCCGCAACGACTTCGACACCGCTCGCGGCACCCAGTTGCTCGCCGCTCTGGACTACCTGACGCAGCAGAGCACGGTCCGCACCCGGGTCGACCCGAACCGGTTGGCCGTCGCGGGTCACTCGATGGGCGGCGGCGGGGCGCTGAGCGCCGCGATGCGCCGCCCATCGTTGAAGGCGGTGGCCGGCATCACGCCGTACTCGCCGTCGTCGAACCTGGCCAACGACCGGGTGCCCACGATGATCATCTCTGGGCAGGCGGACACGGTGGTCACCCCGTCCTACGCCCTCGGCCTGTACAACAGCATCCCGGCCACGACGGAGAGCGTCTACCTGGAGGTCGCCGGTGGCGACCACGGGTTCATGGTCGGCCGGTCGAACCCGGTGCTGATCCGGACCATGCTGCCGTTCCTGAAGACGTTCGTCGACAACGACGCCCGGTACACCCAGTTCCTCTGCCCGCTGGTGGACAACAGCGGCGTGGTCACCTACCGCAACACGTGCCCGTTGCTGCCGCCACCGACCGGAACGCCGACGCCGACCCCCACCACTCCGGGGCCGACGACGCCGCCGCCCACCACGCCGCCGCCCGGCTCCGCCAGCGAGATCGTCGGTACGCAGTCCGGCCGGTGCGTCGACGTCCCCAACTCGTCCCGCACCAACGGCACCCGCGTCCAGCTCTACGACTGCAACAGGCAGACCAACCAGACCTGGACCTACAACACCACGACCAAACAACTGCGCGTCTACGGCGACATGTGCCTCGACGCCGCCGGCACCGCCAACAGCGCCGCCGTCCAGATCTACGCCTGCCACAACCAGACCAACCAGCAATGGAACATCAACACCAACGGCACCATCAGCGGCGTCCAATCCGGCCGCTGCCTCGACGCCTGGAACACCACCAACGGCGCCCAGATCCAGCTCTACGACTGCCACGGACAAACCAACCAGCAGTTCCGCCTCGCGGCCAGATGATCATCTCTGGTCTGACCGGTGCGCAGGTCCACCAACTGCGCGGCCAGGTCTGACACCTGAGACCTGCGCGAGACGAACCGGGCGGGCTCGACGTCATGTCGGCCCGCCCGCCGCTGCGTCTCCCCCGACTGGGTTCCGTAGGCTTGGGCTGGTGACATCGGTGCGGGAACGGATCAGGGCGGTTCTCGCCGGGTCGGTCGACTACGAGGCGGGGCTGGACGCGCTGACCGTCACACCGTCGGTCGACGTCGACCCGGCGCTGGTGGCGGAGCGGGACGAGGCGTTCGCGCGGCTGTGGCGGGGCGGGTGGCAGCCGGCCGAGTTGCACCGGGTGGTCGCGCGACGGGGCCTGCCGCGCCAGGCCGAGCTGGTGACCGACGCGGTCGCCGCGTACCTGCGACAGTTTCCCCGCGCCACGGTCGACGGGCGGTGGCTGGCGCAGGCGGACACCCTCGGGGCACAGGTCTGGTGGGCGGACGACGCAAGCTACGTCGACGCGCTCGTGGCCCGCTGGCGGCTCGACCGGGTGGCCGTACTCGACCTGGTGTTGGGCCTGCTCGCCATCCTGGCCGCGCTCCCGCCGGTCGAGGTGCTCGTCCCGCCGCCCGGGTCCGCCGCCGCGCCGGTCGGCGGGTCGGGGTCGTCGCGGACCGACGCCCGGCTGCTGGACCGGGTACGCGCCCTGCTCGCCAAGGCGGAGTCGACGACGTTTCCGGCCGAGGCGCAGGCGTACACCGCCAAGGCGCAGGAACTGGTCACCCGGCACAGTCTTGACGAGGCGCTGTTGGCAGCGCGTAGCGGTGACACGACTCCGGTGGTGCCGTACGCGCGGCGGATCGGTGTGGACCACCCGCACGACGGGGAGAAGGCGTCCCTGCTGGCCGCCGTCGCCAAGGCGAACCGCTGCCACACGGTCTGGTCACCGGAGCTGGCGTTCAGCACCGTCTTCGGGTTCGACACCGACATCGACGCGGTGGACCTGCTCTACACCTCGCTGCTGGTGCAGGCGCACCAGGCGATGGCCCGGACCGAACCGCCGGGCGGTAAGGCCGGCCGAAGCCGGCTGAAGGCGTACCGTCAGTCCTTCCTGGTGGCCTTCGCCGACCGGATCGACGAACGGCTGACCGCCGCGGCGCAGGTCGCGTTGGCGCAGGCCACCGATCGGCGGGACGGGAGCGCGGGCACCGACCCGGCCGACCTGCTGCCGGTGCTCGCCGCTCGGGACGAGCAGATCCGCGAGACCATGCGGCGGGTATTTCCGGACACGGTCCGGTCCCGGGCCATCCGGGTGGACAGCCGCGACGGCTGGGAGTCCGGCCGCCAGGCCGCTGACCGCGCCTCCCTGCCGACCGACACCAGGCGGTGACGGGAGGTTCCGCCCACCGCACCCTGTTGGCCGAGCAGGTGGAGAGCGCCTGCGTGCGTTGGTCGGTGGCGGGTGGTCAAGACGGACAGGACGACCGTCCGCACCGGGTCACGGTGCGGACGGTCGCCTCGCTATCAGCTCCCGAAGGTGCCGATGTAGAGCAGGCGGTTGGGTGAGCCGGCTCCGGGGTTGATGACGACGTTCGGGGTCGCGGCGGCGACGATCGCCGCGTTCACGGTCGCCGGCGACGCGGAGGGGTTGTTCCGCAGATAGATCGCGGCGGCGCCGGCCACGTGCGGGGCAGCGAACGAGGTGCCGCTGCCGGTGTACGTGGCGGTGTTGCTGGTCCGCCAGGCGGCGGTGATCGACACACCCGGGGCGAACAGGTCCAGCGCGGTGCCGTAGTTGGACCAGGTGGGACGGGTGTCGGTGCGGTCGGTGGCGCCGACGGTCAGCGCCTCGGTGACCCGGGCCGGTGAGGTGCCGGTGGCCGGTACGCCGGAGTTGCCCGCAGCGATGGCGTAGGTGATTCCCGCGTTGATGGATCGCCGGACCGCGGCGTCGAGGGTGGTGCTGGCGCCGCCGCCGAGGCTCAGGTTGGCCACCGCCGGCCGGGTCGCGTTCGCGGTGACCCAGTCGACACCGGCGATGACCCCGGCCGTGGTGCCGGAGCCGCTGTTGTCGAGCACCCGCACCCCGACGACGGTGGCGTTCTTAGCCACCCCGTAGGCGCTCCCGGCGGCGACCGAGGCGACGAAGGTGCCGTGCCCGTTACCGTCGTCGGTGTTGTAGTCGTTGTCGACTGCGTCGTAGCCGTGCACCGCTCGGCCGCCGAAGTCCTGATGGGTGATCCGGACTCCGGTGTCGACCACGTAGATCCGCACCCCGTTGCTCGGACCGTAGGTGAACGACTGGTTCAGCGGCAGGTTCCGCTGGTCGATGCGGTCGAGACCCCAGGACGGCGGGTTCGGCTGGGTGGCCAGCGCCTGTACCCGCTGGTCCTGCTCGACGTAGGCGACGGTCGGGTCGGCCGCCAGGCGGCGGGCGGCCCGCTCGGTGAGGGTGGCGGAGTAGCCGTTGACCGTCCGTCCGTAGAGCCGGTCGACCTGGTCACCGCCGTGCCGGGTGGTGACACGCTCGGCGCTGGCTCGGGTGAGCTGCTGCCCGTCCTTGAGTACGACGATGTAGCTGCCCGGGACGGCGGTCGGCAGGTCAGCGCCGAGGACGGTGCCGGTGACCGGCGTGGCCGCCGCCGGGTTGAGCCCGGCCGCGGCGAGTAGTGCACCCGCGAGCGTGGCGGCGCCCAGAGTGCCGAGCCGGCGGCGGGTGACGAGGTGGGTGAGCCTCACGTGGCTGCTCCTTCCTGGGCCGGCCGTGGCAGCGACCGGCACATGCCGCGCCTGCGTCCAGAGCGGACGATCGGGCGCGGGATCCCTTGTGGTGCACCGGGTTCGGTGCGACACCCAGGCTAGGCAAGGATGAGCCATTGATGGTTGCGGTTGCTTTAGGCTTCTGTTGCCGGGTTGCTCCAGCCGTAACGAAAACACGTGGCCGTGACGGGCCCGCCGCTCAGCCGGCGGAGGCGGTCATCTGATGCCAGCCGTCGGACGGCCTGACGCATCATGGTCAGGAGTGGCTGGTGCGACGGCGTCGGGGTGGTACGGCGTCCAGGGCGGCTCACGCAGCGCGGGACAGTGTTCGGCGGTCGGATGGTTCGCGATGTCGATCATGCGGTCGAGGGCGTCGCGGGCGGCGGCGAGATCGGCCATCGCAGCGGTGATCCGGTCGCGTTCGGCGGTCAGCAGCGCGAACGCCTCGCGGGAACCGTGTCCGGCGTCGACGTAGGGCATCAGTTGCAGGATGGTCCGGCTGGGCACACCGGCGGCGTAGAACTGCTGGATCAACCGCACGCGTTCGACGGCTGACTCGGGATAGGTGCGCTGGCCGCTGGGGGCCCGCTGCGAGGCGAGCAGACCCTGCTCCTCGTAATACCGCAGCGCTCTCGTGCTCACGCCCGCCCGCCGCGCGACGTCACCGATCCGCATCCACGTCCTCCATCGGCTCCACATTCCGACTTGCCCTTGACGTCAACGTCAGCTTTTACGGTAGTCGACGTCGGGCCGGACACGGTCCCGTCCCATCCCGAGATGACCCAGGCAGGGAGCACGGAGCCATGAACATCGCCGACCAGATCGCCCTCGTCACCGGATCCAACCGCGGTATCGGCCGCCAGTTCGTGCTCGAGCTGCTCGAGCGCGGGGCGAGCAGGGTGTACGCGACGGCCCGTCGCCCCGAGAGCCTCGACTTCGACGACAGTCGCGTGGTGCCGCTGCGACTCGACCTGCTCGACCACGAGTCCGTCGTCGCGGCGGCAGCGGCCGCGCGTGATGTCACGCTGCTGGTCAACAACGCCGGTATCGCGACCGGCGCCCCGCTCGTCACCGGCGAGCTCGCCGAGGTACGCCGCGAGATGGACACGCACTTCTGGGGCACGCTCGACGTGATCCGTGAGTTCACCCCGGTACTCGCTGCCAACGGCGGTGGCGCGATCGTGAACGTGCTCTCGGCGCTGTCGTGGTTCGCCGGCCCGGGCACCGGCTCGTACGCCGCCGCCAAGGCCGCCGAGTGGAACATGACGAACGGCGTACGCCTCGAACTCGCCGCCCAGGGCACGCTGGTCCAGGGCGTACTCCTCGGCGCCGCCGACACCGACATCACCGCCGACTACGACGGACCCAAGATCGACCCCCGCGACGTCCCGCGTCGATCGCTCGACGGGCTGGCCGCCGGGTCGATCGAGGTGATCGTCGACGACTGGACCGCGATGGTGAAGGCCTCGCTCGCCGGCGACCCGGCCCCGTTCTACACCCGGATCACCGAGATGCTGGGCGTCCGCTGAGCGCCGACCTCACGGGACCAGGATCGTCTTGCCCCGGATGCGGCCGGACTCGGCGTCGCGGTGCACCGAGGCCAGGTCGGTGAGAGGACGCGACGCGGCGATGTCGAGACGTACGGCACCGGCGTCGACCAGGGCGACGAGGGCGGCGAGGTGGCGGGTGTCGTTGCGGGCCACGAAGCGTACCGCCGTCACCGCCGACCCGGCGGGTGCCGTCAGCGCACCGGCGGCGGACACGACAACGCCTCCTGGGCGCACCAGCGACATCAGTGCCGCGGCGTGCCGGGCATCGACCACGACGACGTTGAGGATCACGTCGACCGGGGTGTCGAGCGCCTCGCCGAGGGGCGTGGTCGTGTAGTCGACGATCTCGTCGGCGCCGAGATGGCGGACCACGTCGGCACTGCGCGGGCTGGCCGTGGCGATGACGTGGGCACCGGCGTACTTGGCAAGTTGGACCGCGAACCCGCCGACGCCACCGCCCGCCCCGTTGACCAGCACCCGCTGCCCGGCGGTGATGCCCGCGTGCTCGAACACCGCCTGCCAGGCCGTGACACCGGCGATCGGGATGGCGGCGGCGTGCGGGAGGGGAACGGCGGTGGGCGCCGCCACGACGGTGTCGGCGGCGGCGGTGACGTACTCGGCCGCGGCGCCGCCCGTGTCGACCCGTCCGATCACCCGATCGCCCACGGCGGGGGTGTGCACGCCGCCGCCGAGTTCGACGATCGTGCCGGCGACGTCCCCACCGAGGGTGTACGGCAGATCCAGCGGAAGGACGGCCCGCAGCAGTCCACGGCGCAGCCCGACGTCGGACGGATTGAACGAGGTCGCGGCGACCTTGATCAGTACCTCACCCCGACCCGGCGTCGGGCGCGGTACGTCTTCCTCGCGGATGACCGAGGCATCACCGTACTGGTGGATTCGCAGGGCTCTCATCACTCGAACCTATGGCGGCATCCGAAGACGATCCATGCTCCTGAGTCCCCTGTTCATACTCGATCGTCTTCGGAGGCGATAACCTGGCCACGATGGACGTACTCAGTGACGTGATCACGGTGATGCGAGCCGGTCGGCCGCGCTCCGCGCGAATCGCGTGGCACGCCCCGTGGGCGCAGCAGTTCGCACCCGTACCCGGCTCCGCCGGTTTCCAGATAGTCCTGCAGGGGCCGTGCTGGCTCATCGCCTCGGACACCGGCCCGGTGCCGCTTGCCGCCGGGGACATCGTGTTCCGGCCGCACGGTCGTGGCCACACGCTGGCCGACAGCCCGACGACCTCACCCACCGCGCCCGCCTGCGACCCGAACGACCCGGGCCTGGCGCGGTACGTCTCAGACGTCGGCGACGCCGCTGCCACGGTCACCCTGTGCGGCGCGTACCAACTCGATCCGGTCCATAGGCATCCGCTGCTCGACGACCTGCCCGAGCTCGTTCATCTGCCCGCGCACCTCGGGCGACACCCAGAACTCCGCGCCACCGTGGACCTGCTCGCAGGCGAGCTGGAACGGCCTCGCCTCGGTACCGACGCCATCATCCCGGCATTGCTCGACACCCTGCTGCTGCACATCCTGCGTTCCTGGCTCGACCACAAGCCGGCACCCGGGACCGTGACCACGGGCTGGGCAGCGGCACTCAACGATCCGGCCACCGCCGCCGCACTGCGGGCCATCCACAGCGACCTCGCGCGGCCGTGGACCGTCGCGACACTCGCCGCCGAGGCGGGGCTGTCCCGTGCGCCGTTCGCGCGCCGCTTCACCACACTGCTCGGAAAGCCGCCACTGACCTACCTGACCTGGTGGCGAATGACCACGGCCGCCCGGCTACTCCACGAATCCGATACGACGCTGAGCGGCATCGCGGTACGCGTCGGCTACACGTCCGAGTTCGCGTTCGCCACCGCGTTCAAACGCCAGTACGGAACTGCCCCCGGCAGGTACCGCCGAGCCGGACGGTGACAGCGGACCGGGGACCCTCAGTCACGATCGCTTCCCGGCGCGACGGCCGTTGCTGGGAAGCGTTGCACGAAGGCGCGGTACACCGGTGTGCCCGGCAGTCCGTCGTGGATGGCGAACACCACGCGGTCGAACCGGTCGACGACCCGCAGGGCGTCGGCGAAGGCGTCGGCCACCACCGCGGGATCGTTGCGGAACACCCCGCATCCCCACGCGCCCAGCACCACCGTCCGGTACCCGTGCGCCGCCGCGACCTCCAGCACGCGCCGGGCACGCCGGCCCAGCACCGCCGGCACGCTCGCCGCATGCTCGGGCTGGTTGCGCAGGACCGCACCCAGGTTCGGCGCCGCAGCGGTCAGAAACGACGTCAGGTACGGCCGATCGAGCAGATTGCCCTTGTCATCCCGGAACACCGGTACGCCCGGGGAGTGGATGACCCGGTCGCTGTACCGCAGATCCCGCTGCGCGCGATGGAACGCGTAGAAGTCCGGCGCCGCGAGCAGACAGGGGTACAGCGCCGACGATCGGGCGATGCTCTCCTCCTGCGCCTTCGCCCCACCCAGGAAACCGCCTCCCGGGTTCTTCGCCGAGGCGAACACCAGGCAGGCCGCACCGGACCCCAGCCGGGAGGCCGCCTGCAACGTCGACTCGTGCGTCACCTCCACCCTGCCGGCACCGGGCTGCCCGCTCCCCGACTGGAGCACGTCGTCGGGCAGGTGATGACGCGTGCCGGCGACTGCGGCCCGCACCGCGTCGGCGATGACGACCTCGTCGCCGCAGCCGTTGCGATAGCGACCGGATTCGGCGATGGAAACGGTCTGCCGGGCGATCTCACGAAGACGAGCGCTCACCGGCACACCCGGTGAGTCGGGCGGGAAAGGGTCTGCACAGGCGGCAGGCTAGGCAGGCAGAGCACCTGCCGACAAGCGATTTCGCCACCCCGCACCGGCCGTTGCCGGGGCAGCGACCGTTACCCGGGTGAGGGAACCGACGAGAGCAGGGCGAGGAGGTTGTTGATCCGGTCGGTGCCCGGCTGGTGGCCGGTGTCGGCGTGCGACCGGGCGGCGAGTCGGGCGCTGTGCCAGGCGGTGGCCGAGTCGCCGGCCCGGTGCTCGGCGGCGGCCCGGGCGGCGAGCGCGCGGCCTTCGAGCAGCCGGTAACCGCACTGCCGCGCGATGGACAGCGCTGCGTGGCACCAGGCGAACGCGGCGGGCTCGTCGAGGTCGGCGAGGCTGACGATGATGTCGGCCTCGATGTAGCGGTCCGCGGACGCGCGTGCGGACGTCAACGCGTCCAGCAGGATGCCGACGTTCCGATCCACGACGCCCAGGATGTGGAGTGCGACCGCTTCGAGTCGGGGCTCGGCCGGCTCGCGCGCCATGTCGAGTGCCTGACGGGCGAGCGAGGTGGCGCGGGCATCGTCACCGCGTGCATGGTGCACCCGGGCCAGTGCGCACAGGGTGGTGGCGCGGCCTCGGCTGCCGGTCTGCTCGTGCAGCTCAAGCGCGGTCGTCAACGTCCGCAACGCATCGTCGAAGCGGCCGAGGAGGTGATAGACCGAGCCCAGGTTACTCAGGACCAGCGCGCGGCTGCCCACCGCCTTGTTCCGCTGTGCCAGGGTGAGCGCCGCCTGGTGGTGGTCGACGGCTTCGCCGAGTCGGCCGAGGTCGGCGCAGACCAGTCCGAGGTTGTTGTGGTTGACGGCGACACCGGCCGCACGGCGGCTGCTCTCGTTCAGTTCCAGCGCCTGCTGCACGACCCGCAGGGCTTCGAGTGGCTGGCCGGTCATCCGGTAGACCGGGCCCAGGTTGCCCAGCGCCGCCGCCTGCCCTTCGCGCCATCCCGACCGGTTTGCCGACCGCAGCGCCAGGCCGTACTCGTCGATCGCCTCGGGGAACCGTTCCAGCCGCCAGTACAGGGCCGCGAGGCTCAGTCGGGCTGCCGCTTCGGCCTGGTCGTGGCGCGCGGCCCGGGCGGCGGAGAGACCGAGGCGGGCGACCTCGGACCATTCCGCGGTGTGCATTCCCAGCCACAGGTATCCGCGTAACGCGTCCGCCAGGGACCAGGCCAGCGTGTGCAGTTCCTGACGGATCGCGTGTCGGGTCGCGGCGACGAGGTTGTGCCGTTCCGCGTCGAGCCAGGCGAGGGCGTCGATGTGGCTGGTGAACTGCAGGTGTGCACAGGCCGGGGCAGGTGGCGGCACGGGTACGCGCAGCACCTGCGGATACAACCGGTCGGCTGCGGCGTACACGCTGAACAGGTACCAGGAGAGCAGGTCGTCCAGGGTCCGCTGGTTGTCGTCGAGGCTCGCGAGCTCGGCGACGTACCGGCCGAGCAGGTCGTGGGTGCCGAAGCGGCCCGGCGTCCGCTCCTGCACCAGATGGGCGTCGGCCAGGCGGGAGAGCAGTTCGGCCGCCTCCGCGGTTCCACATCCCAGCATCACGGCGGCCGACTCCGCGGTCACGTCGGCACCGGGCACCAGGCCGAACAGTCGGAAGAGTCGCCGGAGTCGCGGTGACAGGGTCCGGTAGGAGGCAGCGAACGCCGATCGGACCGCGATCTGCTCGTCCTCGCGGACGGTCAGCATGGTCAGCGGGTCGCCGGCGCGCAGCCGGGCCAGGTAGTCGCTGATCGTCTCGTGCCGACGGGTTTGCAGGTCCGCCGCGGCGATGCGCAGTGCCAGCGGCAGATGGGCGCAGTCCCGAGCGAGTTCGGCGAGCGTGGCCTCCTGCCCGCTGACGCGGTCCTCGCCGATGACGCGGGCCAGCAGCGCGGTGGCCTCCGAGGGGGCGAGCACCTCCAACGACAACCGTTGTGCGTCGTGTCGGGTAGCCAGCCCACCGAGGTGGCTCCTGCTGGTCACGATCACCAGGCAGCCGGCGCCGCCGGGCAGCAGCGGCTGGACGTGCGCCGTGTCCCGGGCGTTGTCGAGCAGGAACAGCATCTGTTTGTCGGCGACCACGCTGCGGTAGAGATTCGCCGCCTCGTCGACGTCGTCCGGCACCTGGGTGGGCGGCACACCGAGCGCGCGAAGGCAGCGTGACAAGGCGTCCAACGGTGCCAGCGGTGCCCCGGGTGAGTGTCCGCCCAGGTCGAGGAAGAGCTGGCCGCCGTCGAACTGTGACCGGACCCGGTGTGCCCACCGGATTGCCAGGGCCGTCTTGCCGACCCCGGCGGTGCCGATGATCGCGACGACCGCCAGGGCGCCGCTCGCGCGCGCCCGCTCCAGCATCGCGTCCAGTTCGGCGAGCGCGTCGACGCGACCGGTGAATGTCGACAGGCCGGCGGGCAGTTGGGCCGGGCGCGGGCCGGTGTTGGCGACGGCGGGCGCGGGCCGGCTCGGCGGGAACTGCTGCCGCAGCACCTGCCTGTGGGTCTCCGCGAGCCGCGCTCCGGGCTCGACGCCCAACTCGTCGGCGAGTCGGCGACGGATCCGCTCGAACACCCGTAGCGCCTCGGCCTGATGGCCCGATCCGGCCAGGGCCGTCATCAATCGCACGACGAGGCCCTCGTGCCAGGGGTTCGCGGCCGTCAACCTACGCAACGGCGCCACCGCCTCGGCGTGCCGGCCGAGTGCGAACTCGGCGTCGAACAGGTCCTCGGACGCGGCGAGCTGCTTGTCGTGCAGGCTGGCGGCGGCCCCCGGCACGAACGCGGCGGACGCGCCCGCGAGCGCCGGGCCGCGCCACAACGCCAGCGCCTGTCGCAGCAGGGTGGCCGCCGGTTCGTGCTCGCCCGCGTCGGTGTGGCGGCGAGCATCCGCGACGAGACCGGAGAAGACCGTCGTGTCCAGGTCGGCGTCGTGGAGGTCGAGGCGGTATCCGCCGGATCTCGAGAAGATCATTTCGGGTAGGTCGGCGGTACGGGTCAGGTGCCGTAATCGGGAGACGCAGACCTGGACCTGCGCGCGTGCCCGTGCGGGCGGCGCCCCGCCCCACAGCGCTTCGGCCACCTGTTCGGCCGACACCAGCACGTTCGCGTTGAGCAGCAGATAGGCCAGCACGGCGCGCTGCTGGGGCCGTCCCAACGGCACCGGCTCCCCGCGCACCACGGCCTCGACCGGACCGAGCAGGCGCCATCTCATGCGTCCCCCACCTCAGCGCATCTATCGCATTCTATTCGTCGTCACCTGGGCGGCTATCGGACGGCTAGCCGATGGCAAGGCGGCCCGCGCAGCCTCAGAGATGGCCGGGCGAACGACCCGGATCGACATCGCGAAGGAGCTTCAATGGGAGGAAGAATCCGCGCCGCCGTGGTCGCCGCAACCGTGCTCGGTCTGCTCGTCGCAGCAGCCGGCATGGCGCAGGCCGACTCGGCGTCGCAGCCCGCGTTGCGGGACGCACGAGCCGCCGCAGCGGTCTCGGACGGGATCGGTGCCGCCGCGAAGGGCGGCATCGGCATCGCCGCGACGTGGTTCACCGGTACGGTCGCAGTCGGCGGCACGCAGGGGTGGACCTGGAACAACGCCCCCGCCGACGCCGCCTATGTGGTCGGCTACAACCCGGCCGGCGCCACCACCTCGACCATGTGCCAGTTCGAGACGATCAGCAGCCAGTACGTCCAACTGTGGGGCGGGCAACGGCAGTTCCAGTTCACGCTCAGGAACGTCGGCTCGATCGCCTGTGGCGCGACGGTACAGCTCGCCGCGGTGAGCAGCTCGTCCTACGCCTCCACCGGCGGTGTCAGCCCGGGTGGCACCCAGACCCACCTGTGGAACATCCCCTGGCACACCAACTGGGTGGTGGGGCTCAACCCGAGTGGCGCCACGAGCTCGGCGGCCTGCCAGTTCCAGGTGACCCGCACCTGGTTCGTGCAGCCGGGTGCAGCGGGTGCGCTCCGTCAGTTCTGGGTGGAGGTCAAGAACGTGGGCTCCATCGCCTGCCAGACCGATATCCGACTCGGCTCCACCGCCGTCTCGTACAGCTTCAACATCGCATCCATGGCGTCCGGCGCCACGTGGTCCACGACCTGGAACAACGCGAACCCCGTCACCTCGGCCTACCTGGTCGGCGCGTCACCTCAGGGCAGCTACCCCATCACCTGCCAGTTCGAGGTCACCCGCATGATCTACCGCCAGCGCATCAACACCAACGGAACGTCCGAACGCCAGATCCTCATCTCGTTCAAGAACCTCGGCGGGACCACCTGCGGTGGGCTCGCCGAACTCCAGACCCTCGCGGCCTGATCCACCCGCACGTCGGCCGTCGGGCGACAACCACCGTTGTCGGCCGACGGCCCGGACGCGGTCACCGCACGGTGGGAACGGATCCGATCGTGACCACACGCGCCCACTCCGGCGGGGAGTCCGGCCGGTAGTCCGGGTCTTCTTCGTCCCACCCGATGGCACGGTCGAATCGCCCGACGACGGTGCGGCAGGGCGGCCGCGAGTCCGGCCAGGGCGTCTGCCCGTCGGTCAGCACCACGATGACGTCCGGGCGTGGACTCTGTCGGATCGCGCGGGCGAAACCCGTGCGCAGATCCGTACCCCCACCACCCACCAGCGGGATGTCCTCGGCCCGGCACAGCGAGCGGACGACCTGGGCAGTCGCGTCGCATGGCAGCACGGTGACCAGGTCGCGGCGCCCGCCCACGGCCCGGACGATGGCGGCGACCTCGAGCAGGGCACTGCCCAGTTCGGCATCGCTGACCGAGCCCGAGGTGTCGACGATGACGCAGACCCGTGGCGGCCGCCGCCGCAGCGCCGGCATGACCACACCCGGCACGCCCCCGGAGCGCCGCGACGGCCGACCGTAGGTGTAGTCCTCGCCCACACCCGCCGCGGAGACCGCCGAGCGGAGAGCGGCCCCCAACAGCTCCCGCCACGGCTGTGGTGGATGGAATGCCTGCTCCGCCCACCTTCGCCAGCCCCGGGGAACGTTTCCCGGTCGACCGGTGATGCCCTCGGCTACCCGGAATCGCACGGCGTCGCGCTCCTGCGGGCTGAGCGCGTGGGCGCCGTCCGGTCCGAGATCCCACTCCCGGTGCCGTCCGTCGGCACCGCTGCCGCAGTCCAGCCAGGCCCAGTCCTGGGTACGCGGCCCGAGCCGGAACTGTCGCAGGTAGTCCTCCATCAACTGCCCGTCGGGCAGCCGCAGAAGGCCCGGCTCGACGGCACCCTCGGGACGAGCCAGCCCGTCACCGAAGACGTCGTCGTTGATCTCGCAGTCCGCGGCGATGTTGATCCGCAGCCGTTCCCCCGGTCCGGTCAACTCGCGCGTGTGAGCCACCCGGTCGCCGCGTCCATGGTGGTCACGGAGCAGGTGCGACACCTCGTGCACCCAGACTCCGGCAAGTTCCTCCACGGGGGTCCGGTCCACGAACGCGGGCGAGACGTAACACCGCCAGTGCGGGTCCACCGCCATCGTCGGTACCCACCGCGATTCGACCACGTGCAGGGCGAACAGTGCCGTCGCCAGGTAGGGCCGGACCCGGACGGCGTGCAGCCGTGCGGTGAACAGCTTGTCCCGGTCCAGTGTGCCGGCGGTCACCGGCCGGCCCCTGCGGCGGCCGCGACTCGGGCCGCCGCCTGGTCGGCCCGCCGGGACAGGGACACCACCCCGACGAGCCGGTCCATCGAGGCGGGTACGTCCCAGTCATCCTGACGCAGCCGGGCGAGGGTGGACGCGGGTACGACCACCAGGTCCGGTGCGCCGGTCTCCATCGCCCGGGCCAGCAACTCCCAGGCCGCATCCCAACGGGTCTGCTCCGGACGCCGCCGCACCGCCTCCACCACGGCGTCCAGGACGGCCTGGCACAGGTCGCCTCGCTGCGGCAGGACGGCGGCGCTCGGATCGGCGAGCAGCGACTCGGGGTCCGGCAGGTCCATCCGGTCCAGGCTGGCCAGTAACTCCAGTCCCGGGCCGTCGCCCACGGCGCCTCGGACCAGCATCGACAGGACGTCCCGGGAGGCGTCGGCCGCCGTCGCGAAGGCGACCAGGCGCAGGGTCATCTCCCAGCTGCGGGGCGACGGCCACGGACCACCACGACCGGCCTCATTCGTGGGTAGCCGGTGCACGAGTGCCGGGCGGGTCGACAGGAGGCCGCACACCGCACGACGGGCGAAGGTGACGGCTTCCGAGAGCCGCTGCGGATCAAGTCGGGGCAGCGTCGCCCGGGGCCAGATCCCACCCAGGCCGCGGACGACGACCTGCTGGTCGTGACTCCATTGCAGGTGCACGAAACGGTTGGCCAGTGGTGCGCTCAGTTCCCAGCCGTCGGCGGCCGAGGACCGTGGATTGGCGGCGGCCACGATGCGGACCTCGGGCGGCAGGTGCAGGCTGCCGATCCGCCGTTCGAGCACGAGACGCAGCAGGGCGGCCTGCACGGCCGGCGGGGCGGTGGACAGTTCGTCCAGGAACAGCAGGCCGCGACCGCTGCGTACCAGACGCACGGCCCAGTCCGGCGGGGCCATCGGGATGCCCTGGGTCGCCGGGTCGTCGCCGACGACCGGTAGGCCTGAGAAGTCGGACGGCTCGTGGACGCTGGCGATCACCGTGGTGAGCGGCAGGTCCAGAGCCGCAGCAAGCTGCGTCAGCGCGGCGGTCTTACCGATTCCCGGTTCGCCCCACAGCAGCACCGGCAGGTCGGCGGCCACGGCCAGGGTCAGCGCCTCCAACTGAGGGTCGCTGCCGGTCTCGGTGGTGGTGTCGCGCAGCAGCGCGATCAGATCGGCGGCAACATCGAGTTGGGCCGCAGGCATGGGTTCCACAGGGGTACGAACGGATGGCATGTGAGATCACCTTGAGGTCGTGAAGGGCCGGCCCGAGGCCGGATGGAGGAGGCGGTCCCGCTGGTCAGCGGGCGATAGCGTGACGTGGGTGGGAGCGCCGGGCACGCTTGGGCTGCCAGTCCCGGGCACAGGTGCCAGGTCCGCGTTCGGTCAGCCCGGCGCGGAACAGGCCGTACGTGATCCGGCGTAGTGCGGCGCTGTCCAGTTCCTGCCGTAGCTTCCCGTCGGGTAGGAGCGCGTCCGGCCCGAGCAGCGCCTCGACGGCAGCCAACGCACCGGCGGTGTCGCCGTGATCCAGACGTGCGCGGATGTCGGGAAGAGACTCCGGTCGACGATGCGCTTCGTCGATCACCTGCAGGCACGGCAGTGGGGTGCCGGTCAGGGCGACCAACAGTTCCTCCCGGCGGACTTCCGCTGGGTCATGGTCGAGCGGTGTGAGCACACCGTTCACCAGGCCGATGCGGTGCCAGGCTCCCCGGCATGCCACGAGACGCGTCGCTGCGGCCGGTTCCGGGGACGCCGCAGCGCCTGCCGAGGGATGATCCGGTGCGAGCGCGGCGGCCACCAGCGGGTGCAGCCGGTCGACCTCGATCAGCCCGAGTTGCAGCAACTCCAGGTCAGGCGTCATCCAGGTCGCCGCATGGGGCAACACCGGCAGCCCGGCGACACGACCGGCCCGCGGCGCTCCGACGATGCGTACCGTGGGTGGTCGCAGGTCCGTCCCTGATGGGGCGACGTCCACCAGCAGGCGGCGTCGCGGGCCGAGGCGCAGCGTCACGGCACCGCTGGTGCCGCCCTCGGACCGCAGCAGCAGGGCCGCTTCGGCAGCCCACCGGTGCACCGCGTAGCCGCCCCGCCGTAGCGCGTCCCATGTCGGGTCGGGGCACGTCGGGCGGGCGATGTCGGAGGTTGTCTGTGGGGCACCCGACCGGATCCGTAGCTCGTCGGCCCTGCGTGCGTCCCACAGGTGACGGTGCAGGTCGAGGCGGAACCGACGGTCCGGGCGCGGATGCGGGTGAGAGCAGTCGCGCCCGGCACGGGACCCGACCCACAGCGCCAGACTGATCCGCTGGCCCGCGTCCGCCCAGGCCGGTGGCGTCCGGGCGACGAGGTGCACCGGCTCGGCATCGTCGTGGTGTGCCGGACCGTACCGTGCCAGCGAGACGGTCAGGCCCGGGCGCAGCAGCCCGTCCGGGGCGATCCTCGGCATGTGCCAGCGCAACAGATCAGGTGCGAGGTGCCGGAGATCGGCTCGTATCCGAGCGGCCAGGTCACGGCCGTGACGGCGCATCACGTCGCGCAGGTCCAGGTCGACGTCGACGCGGGCGGCGGCGCATGCACCGGCCCAGTCGCCGACGTGACGACGAGCGGTGGCGGCTTCGATCATGGAGGGCGGTACGGCGTACTCGCGTACGTGCCGCCAGAGGGAGAGGCGGGATTCCGCATTCGCGGCCGGGGAGTGCATCAGCACTCACCTTGCACGAACGGGACCCCCAATCTGCGAGGAGGATTCATCGCAGCGGAGCATAGCGGCCCACCGTAAGCTTCGCCAAGGCCCTGGGTCGACGCGTCCCGTGCATTGCCCGGTCTGGTCAACGTCCAGCCCCGACGCAAGTGGAGCGCCTAATGGTGAGCCCCGCAATCGTGTTCGGCACGGTGCCGCAGGACTACTACGTCCACAACGTGCAGCGCGGAGAGACCCTGCACCGCTCGGCTCCCGAGTCCGTGCAGCGTGAGGTGATCGCTCTCGACGTCGCTGAAGGTGCGCGCGTACTGGAGATCGGCACCGGCACCGGATACTCCGGGGCGCTGCTGGCCGCACTGGCCGGCGCCTCCGGCAGGGTGACCAGCATCGACGTCAGCGATCACCTGGTCGACTGGGCCGATCGGCTGCACCGCCGACAGGGCCTGACCACCATCACCTGCCATGTTTCGGACGGCATGGCCGGCTACCCGCCGCGCGCCCCCTACCAGCGGATCGTAGCCTGGTGCACGCCGCCACGTCTGCCTCGCGCCTGGGTGGACCAGCTAGCTCCCGACGGCCGGATCGTGACCTGCCTACCGACCGCCGCGCAACCATCCACGACACTGATCACGACCATCACGCTCATCGCGGGACAACCGCGCGTCGACACGGCGATCTTCGGCGGCTACGCCCAGAGCACCACGACGGCAGTGGAAGACGCGCTGACCATTCCCGGACGCTGGGTGGACCACATCCACCGCCGGTCCCCGCCCGCATGGATTTCCATCGGCTGGCGCGGGCGCGACGACCAGCAGCACACCGGCGCCCGCAACGCGCTACAGCTACTCCTGCACCCCGGGTACACCGAGACGTACGCCGGACGGCCGCTGGACTGGCCGTCCTGGACGACCTACACGGTCACTGTCGGCGGCGATCACCGCACCGTCGCGGCCCTGCACGACGGCATCCGCGGCATCGGCCACACCAGCGCCTCCTCGGCCGCCATGATCCGCACCGATTCCACCATCATCGCCGACAGCCCGCACTCCCCTTCCCTGACCGCGGTACGCAGCTGGCTCGACCAGTGGGAACACGCCGGCCGTCCCGCCGCGACCTGGTACGAGCCCACCCTCACACCGAGCACCGACGACGACCTTCCCGGCTGGGATCTCATCGTCCGTCCTCGAAGCTTCACCGCCGGCTGACCGAGCCGACGCCTTGCTTCGTCCGACCGACAGCAGTCGTGCGGATCTCGTGGTCGACCCCACACCAGCCAGGGCTTCCTAGGAAGTCATCCTGATCGCAGTGGACGCTGAGCACATGTCACTGCTGCCCCTCGCCGACGTCTGATGTGGCGCACCAGCGTGACCCGGCCACGAACCGGCGCCTCAGCTTCGAGCGTCCCCGTGTGTCGTCGCGTGGCAGGGTCCGGTCAGCAGCCCAACGGCCGGTCGTCGTGCGGACGCCGAGGTCGCTCCAGTTCGTGGAGCGGATGCGCGCGGCGGCGGCGAATGCGATGAGACCGGCGACACCCGAGAGTGCGGCCAGAATGAGGCCGGACGTGACCGGGCTGAGCCCGTCGGCGGCTCCGGTCCGGTCGAGGGTGATGGGGAGGCCGTAGCCGACCAGCGCCATCACGGCCAGCCCGACGAGGATCTCCGGCCATCCCGGCCGCTTCGTCTCCACCAGCGTGTCCACGGCCAAGGCCGAAACCTCCATTGTGATCCTCACCCTGAGCCGAGGCACATAGTTGCCGCTGTTGTCAGGGCCCAAACCAAACAATTGATGAACTTCTCTTCACCTCCGCCTGCGATTCACCAGTCGGCGACGACAGGTCGGCGCGGCCTCGTTTGATGTGCCAGGATCCTGCTGTGGTGGGGATTGAGATCGTGACGGGTGACATCACCAGAGAGCAGGTGGACGCCATCGTCACGGCCGCGAACGAGTCACTGCTCGGCGGCGGTGGTGTCGACGGCGCGATCCACCGCGCTGCCGGGCCTCGCCTGGCGCAGGCCGGGGGTGCGATCGGCCCCTGCGAGCCGGGAGACGCGATGCCGACTCCGGCGTTCGACCTCGACCCACCGGTACGGCACATCATCCACACCGTCGGGCCGATCTGGGAGGGCGGCGATCACGGTGAAGCAGACGTTCTGGCCTCCTGCTACCGCCGAAGTCTGCAGGTCGCCGACGAGCTCGATGCCCGGACCGTCGCCTTCCCGGCCATCGCCACCGGCGTGTACGGCTTTCCTCCCGACCAGGCTGCCCGGATCGCGGTAGCAACGATCAGGTCCGCTTCGACAGACGTGCAACGGGTACGACTCGTCGCGTTCGACGACGACTCCCGCAAGCATCTGGAAGCCGCAGTGGCTGCCACTGCCTGACCCGTCCGGCAGCCACGGTGCCCCGCCAGACCGGTGCCCCGCGCTGTCCGGGTGCTACCGTGCCCACGGCCCGGCCGTGGTCCACCGGTGGCCCGGCGGGCTCATCCGCCGGACCACGGGGCGGGTCACGGGGTCCAGACCACGTGCGGGTTGACGCGTCCGGTCCAGTCGAAGACGGCCATGTTGTCCCAACCGTTGCCGGTGCCGTTGATGTCCGCCGGGTCCCAGCCGTTGCCCCGGATCGCGTACCAGGTCGGCTCCCAGTAGAAGACGCCCACGCCGCCAGCGTTGCGCACGGTGTTCTGGACCCAGGTGAACTGTTGTGCCTGCCCGGCCCAGGTGGCCGGGATGTTGTCGCACAGCACGGTGCCGGGGATCGCGTTCCCCTGGTGGTCGGCGTCGGCCGTGGTGAACTGGTACGCGGTCTCGGCGAGCACCACCGGCTTGCCGTAGCGGGACTTCACGTCGACGATCACGTTGTACAGGTTCGCCAGGGAACCGTGCCACATGCAGTAGTAGGACAGGGCGGTGACGTCCCAGGTGACGCCCTGTGCCCGGATGCCGTCGTAGAACCAGCGGGCGTTGGCGAAGCTGTCGGCGTTGGCGGTGTGGATCCACACCTGGGTGCCGCTGTTGCACGCCTTGGTGGCGTGGTAACCCTGCTTGAGCAGGCTCGCCAGCGGGGCGAAGTTGTTGTTGACGACCCGCCCGGTCGGCCACAGCATGCCCACGTTGATCTCGTTGCCGATCTGCACCGCGTCCGGGGTGGTGCCCTGTGCCTTCAGGGCGCTGCACACGTCGTGGGTGTAGGTGTAGACGTCGGTCTGCAACTGGCTGAGCGAGTGGTTGGCCCAGGCCGCGGGCGGATACTGCTTGCCGGGGTCGGCCCAGGTGTCCGAGTAGTGGAAGTCGATCAGGAGCTTGAAGCCCTTCGCCTTGATCGTCCTGGCCTGCTGGAGCACCTTCGCCTTGTTGTTGTAGCCGCTGGCCGGGTTGTTCCAGACGCGCAGCCGCAGGTAGTTGACGCCCTTGGCGGCGAGGATGTCGTAGGGGTCGGCCTGGGTGCCGGAGGCGTTGTAGTAGCGCGCGCCGAGGTCCAGGCTGCGTTGCAGCGACGAGACGTCGGCGCCGCGCATGGTGAGGGTGGTGGCCGCCTGCGCGGGGGCGGTCAGGGCCAGCGGGGCGGCGAGGACGACGACCGCCAGGACGGCCCGGAGGGACGGTTTCATGGCGCTCCTTCACATGGAGGATGCGATGCCCGCCCGGGAGCGGGCACGTCCGGCGGAACTACCGGACGGCTCGGGGACCAGGTGAGGTGGTGGTGGGCGCGCCGGCGGACCGTGGTGAGAGGTGGGTCCAGTGTGGCAGCCAACCGGCCATGTGTCGACGCACATCGATACGCTGGCTGGCGGTACGGGTCAGTGCTCGTGCTCCGCGGCGAGATCCGCGTTCGCGGCGGCACCTCGTAGTGTGACGAGGGCCCAGATCGCGGCGAGAACCATGATGGCTGCGCCGATCGCGCCGGTGACGGTGATCGCGTCGGTGAACGCGGTCGTCGCGACGTCGAGGATGGCGGCTCCGGTGCGGCCGTCGACCTCGCCGGCGACCAGCAGCGCCTCGGCCATCGTCGAGGACGCCCGTTCGGCCAGGGACGCCGGCAGGTGCAGCGCCTCGGTGCCGGCGGTGAACGCCCTGGTGTACCAGGCGACGAGCATCCCACCCAGCACGGCCGTGCCCAGCGTCGTGCCGACCTCGTACGCGGTCTCCGAGGTCGCGGCGGCCTGTCCGGCTCGTTCGGGCTTGATGGAACTCATGATGATGTCGTTGCTGAGCGTCAGTCCGACACCCGCGCCGAGTGAGACCAGTGCGAGGGAGGTGGCGACCAGGGCGGGGCTCGATGTCGGTGCCAGGAAGGTGGTCAGCCCGAAACCGGTGGCGGCGATCAGGAGTCCGGCCGCGATGACGTACGCGGGAAGGATGCGCTTGACCAGAGTCGCCGCGACGAATCCGGCGGTGCCGGCGAGGAGCGCCTGGGGTATGAGCCAGACGGACGCCTGGAGTGGATTGAGGCCGAGCACGAGTTGGAGGTGCTGGACGAGCGCGACCAGCGCGCCGACCATCGCGAAGATCGACAGCAGATCTCCGATGACGGCGCCCCGGAAGTGCCGCACCCCGAACAGCCGGACCTCCATGAGCGGCGTCGGCAGGGTGAGCTGCCTGCGCACGAACTGGACGACCGCGATCAGGCCGACGACGAGGGCCGCCACCGCCAGACCGGTGTCCTTGCCGCCGGCCAGGGTCTTGACGGCGTAAACCACGCCGACCATGCCCACCAGGGAGAGTCCGACGCTGGGCAGGTCGATCCTGTGCAGCGCGGGGTTGCGACTCTCGGGCAGCAGGAGCGGACCGACGATCACGAGGAGCAGCATCACGGGGATGTTCATCAGGAACGCGGCCTGCCAACTGAATGCCTCGATGACCCAGCCACCGAGGATCGGCCCGACCGCCGCACCGACTGACGCCATCGCGCCCCACACGGCCATCGCGTAACGACGCTGCTGCCGGTCGAGGAACATGTTGCGTACCAACGACAGCGTCGAGGGCATCATGATCGCACCGCCCACGCCCAGGAGAGCGCGGGCGCCGATCAGCATCCATGGCGCTGTGGCCAGCGCGCCGGCAACGGAGGCGATCGCGAAGACGACCGCGCCGATGAGCAGGTTGCGTCGTCGGCCGAAACGATCACCCACGGTGCTCATCGCCACGAGCAGACCGGCGAGGACGAGTGAGTAGATGTCGATCATCCAGAGCTGCTCGATGCCGGTGGGGCTCAGGTCGGCGGAGATCGCGGGCAGCCCCAGGATCAGGACGGTGCCGTCGATCGTGATCAGAAGCAGGGGCAGGACGAGAACGGCGAGGCCGAGCCAGGTCCTGGTGGTGGCCTTGGGAGGGGCGTCAATCATCACGATTCCTCGTCAGCAGTCGGCGGGGCGGTGATCTCCGCTCAAGTTACCGTCCAGATGGTCGGTTAGACAACACGGATGGCCTGTTGAGCCGGGTGATCGTGCGGTCAGGTTCGACACGTCACCTGTCCGCCAGCCCTCTCGCCACGCAAAGAGGTCCGCTGCGCCAGCCGGCGCAGCGGACCCGAAGGAGTAGACAGAAAGTCAGATGGGTGCGGGGAAGGTGCCGTCGGTGGCGAGGTCGAGCAGGAGCCGGCGCGCAGTCGCGATGCTCGCTTCATCCTCTTCCCCGTGCAGGACCGCGAGCGCGACACCCTCAGCGGCTCGACGCACGAGCTGGATCCGCTCGGCACTCAGCCCGTCGGCGGCGAACTGCTCGCTCCACCACACACCACGCTCGCGCACCACTGCGGCAACCCCGGGGATCGCGTACAGGCCGTTCCAGATCGGCGCCGACGTGACGTCGCGCGCCGCCACCGCGTCGGCGCTCCCGGCGCAGAGTGCGCGGACGTAGGCACGGAGCATCTTGCCGGGGTAGTTCTCCGACAGGTCGAGGTGGCCGAGGACCGCCTCCCCGAAGCGTTCGTACATGTCCTCCACCACGGCGATCACCAACTGCTCCCGACTGCCGAAGTGGTGGATCAGGCCGCTCTTCGACACGCCGGCGGCCGAGGCGACCTGCGCCAGGGTGATGGCGTCGCCTCTCTCCAGGAGCATCGGAGTGGCCGCGTCGAGCACCGCCCGCCGGGTGCGCTCGGCGTTCCGCGTCTGCCGCCCCTCAGTCACCGGCACACCCACCCTCGACCCCGCTACCGACCATTTGGGCGACAGTACAGCACAAGCGGACAGTCAAGCGGTTCGCTGAGGCGCCAGAACGCGATCTTCACACGACGGACTGGCGGCACTGGTGGTGATCGCCGGATCCGACCACCACCCCACCCTCGATCGCCGCCTGCATCAAACCGCTGAGCTGGCGCAACGCCACCTGACTTACCCGGCGAACGCTTGTGTCAGGGCGCTAGCGGTGACGTTGGCGCGGTGGTAGGAATCGGCTCAGTGTGGTGGCTGTCCCAAACCCACTCCTCCGTCCCATAGGCCACCAGGGTGCTGCATCGGTGGCGCAGAAAGTCGACGTCCCTGTTGAAGGGCGGGCCGCCGGGATGCGGAGTACGCGCCTCCAAGGCGGCGTCCACGTTGTAGACGAATGAGTCGGCCAGCCGGTAGTCACGGCGAAACTCCGTGCTCCACTGCGAATTGCTGCCCCACCCCTGGGACAAGTCGACCACCGGCCTATGCCGCCGCCACCACGCCCAGTACAACGGCGAGGTCGTGGCAAGCACGGGGTCAATCCGGTGGGCCCCGGCACGGACGCGCACGCCAGCACGGACGAACAGCATCGATCCGATGAGGCAACCGGGCCACCACTGCGCGACGAGCTCGGGTCCCGCCTGTGGATCGTCGGCCGACTCGACCTCGACGATCTCGTGCAGGAAGGGATGAAACTCCTCCTGCTTTGGAAATGTCCCGCCGATCGCTGCGACGAACTCGCGGTACGCCGAGGCCGGCAGTCGGTCTCCAGGATTGTCAGCGCCGACGGCGGGCGGCTGGCTGGACAGAAGAAGCACTTCGGCAACCCGGCTCAGCGCGTACAACGCGCACAGGTCATTGGAATCCAACGTGACGGCAGCCATTCGCGCCTCGCCGACCTGCCGGAGAGCATCCAGGATCGCGGAGTTGTCAGCCGCCCAGGGATCGAGGACGTCCCACCGCCATGCGCTGCCCTCGTACCACACGGTCGGCTCGAAGAGACCGAACCTGATTACCCTTAGCGCATCCTCCGGGAACACCCTCTCGACTGTCACCTGCAGCAGTCTGCCGACCGGCCAGAAGCGTGTCGAGCGAGATTCATCCGCTGTGCTCATTCGACCTGAAAGCGTCAATCTGAACCTGGCGCAGGAATAGCGAGGTCGGTCTGGTGTGGGGGCGCCGCCCCCACGGGGCGGCCGAGACCACCTCGGTGCTGGCCGGGTTCCCGCGCGTGCTCATGCGGCTCGACCTGCGCTGACATCGACAGCCCCGGACGACTCCACCACGGGTACCGGCTCTGGCCGACCGGGCGCGCGGCCTCCATCAGCGGGTGGTGATGCGGGCCATGGTGCCGTTCTCGAGGGCGCTCCACAGCGCGCCGTCGGGTCCGAGAGTGCTGCCGTGTGGCTCGGAGCGCGGGGAACGGCGCACCCTGGCGAGTTCGGGCGGGTGTCTTGCCGGGGTGCGCCGCCCGGACTTGTCGCGCCACACCTGTGGTGTTAGCTTTACACCCGTAAGGCATCTCTTACATATGGAGGCGGATGATGACAGTGGCCCAGCCGACCGGCGACGAGCTGGTCGAGATGCTGGCCGCACTCGCCAATCCGCTCCGACTGCGGATCATGGCGAAACTCGCCGGTGGTCGTGACTACGTGAGCCACCTGGCGCGCGAGATCGGCGTGAGCCGACCCCTGTTGCACATGCACCTGCAACGGCTGGAAGCCGCCGGCCTGATCACCGGCAGCCTGGAACTGTCCGACGACGGCAAGGCCATGAAGTACTACGAGGTCACCGAGTTCGACCTGCACCTGACCGCGTCGGCGCTCGTCGCCGCCGCACAGACCCTCACCAGCTCCGAACCCACGACGGGTCCGGCACCGAAGGAGCGCTCCCGATGACACAGACCTGGCCCGAGACGGTCCTCGTACTCGGTCTGCTGCTGTTCGCCTTCCTGATCCTCGGCGGCACCGCCGCCACCGTCCTCGAATTCCGCAAGAACCGGATCGACGCCCAGCGCGACGAGGAGCTGCGGCAGCTCGTGGGCCGGTACGAGAAGCTGGCCGAGAACACGTTGGACGCCCAGCAGCGGGTGGCCGCCGACGTCTCCGAGCTGCGGACCCGCACCGCCTCCATCGAGCAGATCCTGCGGACCGTGGAATGAGCGCGGCGGCCACCATGAAGGCCATCACCCAGGAGCGTTACGGCACCCCGGACACTCTGGCCCTGCGCGACGTCGCGCGGCCCGAACCCGGCAAGGACCACGTCCTGGTACGGGTCCGGGCCGCCGGCATCCACCGGGGCGACCGGATCCTGCTCGCCGGACGGCCGTACGCGGTCCGCGTCGTCGGACCCCGCGCGCCGAGACACCGGGTCGCGGGCACCGAGGGCGCCGGTGAGGTGCATGCCGTCGGCAGCGCCGTCACCGAGTTCGCACCGGGTGACGAGGTGCTCGGCTGGGGCACCGGCCTGTACGCCGAGTTCGCCTCGATCCCGGCGAAGAACCTCGTACCGAAGCCGGCAACGCTCACGTTCGCGCAGGCCGCCGCCGTACCGGTCTCCGGCATGACCGCCCTGCAGGCCCTCAACGGCCGGACCCGACCCCGACCCGGGCAGCGGGTCCTCGTCATCGGCGCCGCCGGCGGAGTCGGCACCTTCGCCGTCCAGATCGCCAGGGCGTACGGAGCCGAGGTGACCGGCGTGGGCAGCTCCACCAAGGTCGATCTGATCCGGTCGCTCGGCGCCGACCACGTCATCGACTACACCCGCGAGGACGTCACCCAGAGTCGACAGCGCTTCGACGTCATCGTCGACCTGATCGGTGACCACCCGGTGAACCGGCTCCGCCGACTCCTCACCCCGACCGGAACGCTCGTCCTGGTCGGGGTGGAGAACGGTGGTCCACTGCTGGGCGGGTTCGAACGCAACCTCACCACGATGCTGACCGCGCCCTTCCTGCGGCGGCGTCCGGTACGACCACTCTCGTCGATCGGCCGGAAGGCCGACCTGCTGGCGCTGACGCACCTCGTCGACGCGGGCAGTCTCGCGCCGGTCGTCGACCGTACGTATCCGCTCGGGCAGACCGCCGAGGCATTCCAGTACCTCGCCGACGCGCACGCACGCGGCAAGGTGGTCATCACCCTGTGAGGCGTCGGCCAGTCCGTCCAGAGGCGCAGTCGGCCCCTCGATCCTGACAGCGCCTTCGGACGACTACGACCCGGCCATCGCGTTCTTCACCGACGTGCTGGGCTTCGACCTGGTGGAGGACTCACCGTCGCTGACCAACGACGGACGACCCAAGCGGTGGGTCGTGGTAAGGCCACCCGGCGCGCAGACCGCGATCCTGCTCGCCCGCGCCGACGGGGAGCACCAGCGCGCTGCCGTGGGTGACCAGGCCGCCGGGCCGGTCGGCTTCTTCCTCCGAGTCGACGACTTCGACGCCTCGTACGCCCGGATGGTCGATGCCGGGGTCACCTTCGTCCGCGAGCCGCGGACCGAGCCCTACGGACGCGTCGCGGTCTTCCTGGACATCGCCGGCAACCGCTGGGACTTGCTCGGTTGACGGCCTCCGCCCACGTGGCAGCGACGAGCTACCGGCTCATGGCGCGGGCCGGAGTCGCCCTGCGCTTGAGTCCGAACAGCGGGCGGATCCAGCAGACCCGTCGGATCAGCAGTTCGTGCAGCACCGCGCACCCGAGCAGGGTGCCGAGAAGGATCACCGACGCCTCGATCCACAGAGACACGGTGCTGCCGAGGAACGCGTACCCCAGGACGACGGTGATGCTCTGATGCAGGATGTACCACGGCAACACCGCCTCGGTGGCGTACGTCAGCGCCCGTGACGGCCGTGCCAGGAACCGCTGCGCCAGACCCAGCACCGAGGCGATGACCGCCCAGGCATAGACCTCCTGCGTCACCGTGAACAGTGTCCCCGACCTGCCGGTGTCGACGCCGCTGGACAGCGACAGCGCTGCGCCCAGACCGACTGCGATCAGCAGCGCCGGCACCAGACAGGCCCGGATCGCCGACCAGAACGTCGCACTCTTGGCCGCGAACCACCCGAGCAGCACCATGGTGAGGCTGTGCGCGTGGGTGGCCCAGTCGTTGATCATCATGTGCGTCGGCGGGAAGGCAGGATCGAGAACGATCGCGTAGGTCATGGCGGGTAGCGCCGGCACCACCAGTACCAGCCACGGATTGCGTCTGAGCACCGTTGCCGCCGCCGGGCCCATCCTGGCGCGTACCCGGCTCATCCGCGTGTGGCAGGCCGCCAGCAGCAGGCTGTAGACCAGCACGTAGGCGAGGAACCAGAGATGGTTCCAGGTCGGGGTGACCACGGAGAAGGACTCGAAAGGCGAAAGGTATCGGGGAAAGAACCCGAGCAGTCCGGGCTCGATCTCGCCCTTGGCGCGCAGTTCCACGTAGGCCTGCGGCATGACCACCACGAGCATGCCGAATCCCAGGGGAAGCAGCAGCCGGTCGATCCGGTCCGAGGCCACCGCGCGCGGCCCTCGGGAGTCGAGCAGGAATCGCAGCGCCACCCCGGAGATGAAGAACAGCAACGCCAGCCGCCATGGATTGACCAGGGACATCAGCGGTTCGAGATACGGCGACATGTGGTCGCTCTTCACGTGCCAATCCCACGTGACATAGAACATTCCCACGTGATAGAGGATGAGGGTGGCGAAGGCCAGGACGCGCAACCAGTCCAGGTCATGACGACGGGGGGATCTGGTGGGGGTCATCGCATCGCAACTTTCCAACGGGGGTCGCATTACCTCGGGTCGCACCTCGCACGCTAGGCACACCGACCGAGGGGTCGAAAGCCGGCGGGGACGGGCGGCGGACGGCCGGGACCGGTGGCGGACTCGCACCGCCGGTCAGGGACGAGTGGTGCAGCACGACGATCTTCCCGATGCCGCGCAGTGGCGGCCCCTTCGGTGAGCACGGACCACGAGCTGGAGCGTCGGACCTGGGTACGCGTCGCGCTGATCTGTGTCGTGACGTTCCCGTTGGTGGCGGCGGTCAACGCGATGACACTCGTCACCGATGCTCGGCGTTCCACCGGTGATGTCCAGTGGGCTGAACCGTGGTTGCTGGAAATGACCAGCGTGGTCGGGGCCTTGCTGCTCGTTCCCGCCGTCGCCGCCCTGGAACGCCGCGTCCCCTTGGTGTCGGGAATGACGCTGCGGCACGGCGCAGTGCTGCTCGCGGCGAGCGTGCCGTTCTCATTGGCCCATGTCGGAATCATGGTTGGTTTACGCACGGTCCTGATTCCCCTGGCAACCGGTAAGGCGTACGCATTCTTCGTCGACCCGCTGACCGATCTGCTCTACGAGTACCGCAAGGACCTGTTTCTCTTCGTCGTCATCACCGGGCTCCTGACGCTCTCCCGTCAGATCGAACTCGGGCGCCAGGAGACGGCGGCGGCACGGGCCGACGCACGCGAGAGCGGCCGACTCACCCTGAAATCCCAGGGCCACACGATCCACCTGCGTGCCCGGGACTTCTCCTGGGCACAGGCCAGCGGCAACTACGTCGACGTCATGGCCGCCGGGAAGTCCTACCTGCCGCGGACAACGCTCAACGATCTCGAACAGCAACTGCACAGCGCCAAGGTCGACGTGGTCCGCGTCCACCGCTCACGGCTGGTCAACCGGGAACAGATCACCGAGGTGCGTCCGACACGCAGCGGCGACGTGGAGATCCACCTTGCCGACGGTACGACTGTCAAGGGTTCCCGGCGTTACCGCGACCGGCTGTCCCTGCCCGACAACGCACCCCCGCAGTAGCGTGGCTACGCGTCCGGGAAGTCGGCCAGCTCTTTCACCGCTGTCTCCAACGCCACGTCGATGCCGTGTTCGATCATCTGCTGGTAGGCCGGGTCGCCGGTTGTTGCGGTGTGTCGGACGCCCTGGGCGGAGGCGCTGACGCGGTCGCGGACGACGTCGATGAACTGGCCGACCGAGCCGTCCCATCCGTAGGTGTCCAGGAACAGCCGTACCCGTCGTGGCCGGTCCGCGAAGGCTCGGCCCACCCTGCGGCCAATCGCGGAGTGTCGAGACTGACGGCGTACGTGGCATGGATGGCAGTCGTCTCGTAGGCACGAGGCGGGGCCAGCATGCTCCGGCGCAGGTTCACACCTCGGCCGCAAGATCATGCTCGATCCGGGATCGAGTGGTATCCAAGCGCCGCGATAGCCACTCGATCCCGGATCGAGCGATGCTGTACTCGCAAGAGCGCGCCCGCTTCTCGGAGGCTGGGCCTGCTCGCCACCCTGCCACCGCTGGCCGGCGTCGCCTCGGGTCTGAGCGCGGAGACCGCGACCCGGGTAACGGTGCACCTCCACGGCCATCCTCTGACTTGGGCCGTCCTCGGATGCCTGGTCATGGCGACGGCCGCGAGCGCCGTCGGGACCTGGAGCGTGATGCGTCCGCGCACCGGTTGATCGGTGCTGCTGCCGGAGCCCGGGGCCGGTGCGGGTTCCGCATCCGGCAGACCACCGGCACATGCCCGGCAGGTTGACTCCTGCCGGGCGTCCTGCCTGTCTCGGACCATCGGACGCCGCTTGACTCACTGTCATGACACGCATTCGGAAAGCGATCACCTGTGCGGTGGTCGTCGGGGCACTGGTCGGTGCGACGGCGATCAACGGTCCCGCCTCCGCGTACTCGCAGACCGGCGAGCCGGAGGCCGCCGCCTCCATCCTCGACCTGATCCCGGCCCCGACCCTGGACCGGATGGTCGCCCAGGCGCCGCTGGTCGACGCGGCCAACGTCATCCGCACCGCGGTGGACCGCGCGCCGGCACGCGGCTACGCCGGTATCGGGCTCGTCGACGACCACGTCACCCTGTGGTGGAAGGGTGCGGTGCCCACCGACATCGTCGCCGCCGTCACGTCCGCCCGCCGGATCGCGCCGGTCGAGGTGACCCGCGCCGCCTATTCCCGCGCCGAGCTGCGGACGGCGGCGGCCAGGATCACCCGGGCGGTGGAGGCCGATCCGGCGGACGCGGTCCACGCGGTGCGGGTGCGTACGGACGGCGCCGGCATCGAGGTCGCGGTGGACGGCGCTTCCGGCGTCACGCGGCCGACGTTGCCGGCCACCGGTGTGCGGACCAGCTTCGTGGAGCGTGACCGCATGGTCGAGCGGTCACGGGCCAACGACGCGGCGCCGTTCGACGGCGGCTCGGGCATCGGGTTCACCACCCCCGGGTGCACCGCCGGTTTCGGCGTGCGCAACGCGGACACCAACGCCGGGTACGTCCTCACCGCCGAGCACTGCGGCGCCATCGGTTCGCCGTGGCACGTCGGGTGGAACACGAGCACCAACACCGGGACGCTGGTGGGCTACGCGGTCGACAGCAACGACGACCACGACACGATGATCATCTCGACGTCGTCGCCGGGCGACCACCTCTATGTCGGCGGCCAGCACGACGAGGTACGCGCCCAGGTGGTCGGCTGGACCGAGGTGTACCCCGGCCAGCTGCTGTGCCAGTCCGGGTACACCTCGGCGGGTGAGCTCGGCGGTCCGGTCTGCAACCTGCGGGTCGATTTCCACTACGACGACATCGAGGATCTCGTCGAGGCCACCCAGCTCGACGGCGACGAGGCCGCCCGGGGCGGTGACAGCGGTGGTCCGGTCTATGCCGTGAACGCCAACGGCACCGTGCTCGCTGCCGGCACCACCACCCGGTCGGCCGGCCCGGGCTTCGGGTTCCAGGACTTCGCCACCGCCCGCGACGACTACGGCAACATCGTGCCGGCGACGGCGATCGTCAGCACCTGCCGGGTCTCGTTCGTCGTCACCGATTCGTGGTCCACCGGCTACACCGCCAGCGTCACCGTCTACAACGACGGCCCGGCCGTCAACGGCTGGTCGCTGGGCTGGTCCTTCCCCGGCGGGCAACTCGTCCAGGGACACTGGAACGGCGTCTTCCAGCAGACCGGTGCGGCGGTGACCGTCACCAACGAGAACCACAACGCCGCCATCCCGACCGGCGGCGCCGTCAACATCGGCTTCACCGCGAACGGCACGCCCGCCACCCCGGCGCCGTTCACCCTCAACGGCACCACCTGCAACTGACCCTGTTCACCGGTACCGGGCCCCGCCGTATCGTCGGCGGGGCCCGGTGTATGTCCGGTCAGGCCCGCGCCAGTTCCCGTCGCAGGGTGGCGCGAAGGGTCCGTACCTCGGGGGCGTCCAGTTCGCCGCAGCGGTCCAGGGCCCGCTGGCGCAGCAGGTCGGCCTCGACAGCCCGGGCCGGGGCCGCGTCGGCCAACGCCGCGAGCGCGTACAGGGTCTGCGCCTCCCACCACGGGCAGCACAGCGCGGCGTACAGCGCCAGCGCCGCCTGCAACGCCTCGCCTGCCGCGTCGGCCTCACCCAACGCCTGAAGGGCGAGCCCGTACTGGCGGATGGCGTTGGCCTCGCTGAACGTCGCGCCACACCTGTGGAACACCCGCCGCGCGTCGGCGTACGCGTCAGCGGCTTCCCGCCACCGGCCCATCCCGGCCAGGTCCGCTCCGAGACTCATCATCGCCCCGGCGCCGGCCACCGCCGCGCCGGTACGACTGAGGCCGTTGCCCCGGCCGTAGAACGCCAAGACCTCGCGGTGCAACTCGGCCGCCTCGGCGAACCGGCCGAGCGCGGCCAGCGCCCCGCCCTGCACGCTCGCCGCGCTGTGCTCGCCGAGGGCGTACCCGACCTCGCGGAACAGGCCCACGGCCCGGCGGCAGTGGTCGACAGCCCATCCGGCCCGACCGGTCCGGATGAAGATCACGGCGGTGTAGGTCAGCGCCCACCCCTCCTCTCGGCGGTCCCCGATCCGCCGGGCGAGCTCCAGCGCCCGTCCCAGGGCGGTCAGCCCGTCGGTGTTGCGGTCCCGGCAGAAGTACCGGGCCCAGCCCAGGAAGTTCAGCAGGACCGCCTCGTCGCGAGGGCTGCCGGTGGCCTGGGCGGCGGCCACGCCCAGGGAGAAGATCTCGTCCCAGGGGTGCCGGTGGCTGTTGGCGTCGGAGTACCAGTGCAGTGCCCTGGCGACCGCGACCACGTCGGCGTGCCGACCGCATCGGGCCGCGTCCCGCAGGGCCGCCAGCCAGTTGCCGGACTCCTGGTCCAACCAGGACGCCGCCGCCCGGTCACCGGCGAACGGGGAGTCGGTCCGACAGGCAACCGGTTCGAACATCGCGCCGGCCTGCCGGGTGCGCCGCAGCAGCCAGCGGGTCATCCGATCGTGCGCTGCCGTCCGGCAGGACTGGTCCTCCTCGGCGTCGAGGCGTTCCTGGGCGTAGAGCCGGACCAGGTCGTGGAACTGGTACCGGTCCCCCGTCGCCACGAGGACACCGGCCTCGACCAACTCCTCCAGGGCCGCCGCCGCGGCCTCCTCGTCGACGCCGGCCACGGCGGCGACCAGCCCGGGTGCGAAGTCAGCGCCGGGGATCAGCGAGGCCCGCCGGAACACCTGCGCGGTCCTCGGGTCCATCTGTCGGTAGGACACCTCGAACGCGGAGCGCACGCCCAGGTCGCCGGCGGTCAGCACGGTCAGCCGCCGGCGCTGGTCGCGGAGCAGGTCCACCAACCAACCGACTGACCACTGGGGTCGGCTGGCCAGGCGGTTGCCGGCGATCCGCAGGGCCAGCGGCAGCCGGCCGCAGAGGTGGACGAGCTGGTCGGCGGCGGGCGGTTCGGCGGCGATCCGGTCGGCCCCGACGATCGCCGCGAGCAGGTGTCGACCGGCTGCCGGGTCGAGCAGGTCGAGCGGCTGGCGGAGCGCACCGGCGAGTCCGGTCAACGGACGCCGGCAGGTGACCAGCGCGAGACATCCCGGTCCGGCCGGTAACAGGGGGCGCACCTGGGCCTCGTTCGCGGCGTTGTCCAGGACCACCAGCAGCGGTCGGTCCCGAGTGAGGGTGCGGAACAGGCCGCCCCGTTCGGCCGGTGACACCGGCACCCGAGTGTCCGGCACGCCGAGCGACCGCAGCAGTCCGGCCAGGGCTTCGGCCGGGTCGACCGGCCCGTCCGGCGAGACGCCCTGCAGGTCGACGAAGAGTTGCCCGCCGGCGAAGGCCGGGCTGAGTCGATGTCCGGCTGCGACGGCGAGGCTGGTCTTGCCGATCCCGGGAGGCCCGTACAGCACCACCACCGAGGCGGTGTCCGGCCGTCCGGCGGCCACGTCGTGGGCGACCGTCGAGAGGCGTTCCAGGATCTCCGCCCGGCCGGCCAGGTCCGGAACGGAGGCGGGCAGTTCTCCGGGTACGACCACTGCCGGCTGTCCGGACGGCACCATCGTGCTGTGCTGCGGCGCCGGGCGGTCGGGTGGCCCGGTGGCCGGGTCTGACGGTTGCCGGGCGGCCCGGGCCGAGGCGACGAAGCGGTCCCGGTCCGCCCCGGCCAGTCGCAGGGCATCGGCGAGCAGCTCCACCGTGCGGCGCTGCGGACTGCGTACCCGGCCGCGCTCCATCTCCCGGATGCCGCGGACACTGGACCGGGCCGCCTCGGCGAGCTCTTCCTGGGTCATCCCCCGCTCCAGACGGAGGGCCCTGAGCAGGTCTCCGAACTGGTCACGCTGTACCTGACCTGTGGGCATGTTCCCCCAACCACCCGACGCCCGCACTCACGTACCGGTGTCGATGCTCGCACGTCAGTGACGATCAGCGGATCCCTCGTATACGGGGTGTGAGCATTGCCATGAAGAATCCGGGACGAGCCATCGAAATCAGCTCATCCCGTCCGTGGCGCCTCCGGCTTGTCCGGTGTGGATGGCGGGGTCTACCGTGTTGCATCGTCGGGCAGGGCGGCTCCCCCCGTGGCCGCCCTGCCCGACGCTTCGCCGACCGCATCAGTGTCGGCCTGCCTTCGCCGCCGTGCCCACACGCTGCCGCCGCACCTTTGCGCTTCAGGCTCGGGTGCCGGCGTGAATGCCCGCTGCCGGCGGGCGGCGAGCCCTTGCGAAACGGCTCGATCGCGGGCTTCGGCACCGGCGCGGGTCCACCTGCCGGGGGACGCGGGAGGCCGGCATCACCCGCCTGGTGTACGCGGCAGGTCAGATCGTGGGCCGACGACCAGAGCCCGTTCTCGGCGCAGCATGAACGCATCGATCATCGACGGACGCCCTCGGCCGGACATCCGGCCCCGGGCGCGTGGGAGGAGAACCCGATGCGCAAAAGATCATTGCGGCAGCGACTGGCGACGGCGACCCTGGCGGTCACCCTGGTGGCCACCGGCCTGGGTACGACGGCCGGGGCCGCCCAGGCCGCCCCCGTTTCCGCCGTCAACACGGCGGTGAGCGCCGCGCCGGTCACGCAGGCCGCGGCGGGTGCCTGGCTGCTCCAGGGCGTCTTCCCCGACCCGATCACCTGCCACATCGCCGGAGTCGCCTCCGGCCGGGAGTACGTCTGCGTCTGGTACGTCCTCGCCTGGGCCCTGAACGTCTGGCAGGACTGAGCCCCGCGTCGTCGCTCCCCTCGCTGAACCGTCGAGGAACCAGCACGCATGACAGTGTCGCCCGGTCCGCGATGACGGACCGGGCGACACCTGTCGGTGCTGGTCAGGCGGTGAACTCGCCGACGACGGTGTAGCGGCCGGGAGTGTTGATCGGCTCCGCCCGCGACCGCCGTCATGCCGGCTCGGGTACGCCTCCCGGATCACCGTCGTCGGGCGACGGCTCGACCGGCGCCTCCGGTAGTTCGCCGGGCGTGTCGGGAAGAAGCTCGCCGACGTCGTCCGGCACGGGTTCACGAGGGTCGAGGGGCGGATAGACGTCCGGATCGAGGTCAGGATTTGTCATCGGGCAATTATCCGCCACGACGGGCGTCGCCGCCTCTCGCACCGCAGGCCAGGGGGCGGTCGGTCCGGGTCGGCCGCCCCGCACGGTCAGGCTGCGCTCACCCGGTCCAGGCCCAGTCGCCGGACGTACCTGCCGTAGGCCACGGGTCCCAGGCGGGAGAGCACGAACCAGACCGGGCCCGGGACCACCGCCTTGAGGCTCTCGGTGTGTTCGGGCCGGGCGTCGTGCAGCAGCATCCCGAAGATCATCGGCAGTTGGCTCTTCTGCGCCGAGGCCATCCCGTGCTTACCCGCCTCGGCCCACTCCTCGTCGGTCAGGTATTTGTCGATCAACGGCAGCACGTGGGCCTCCTCGGCGTCCAGGTGTGCCGACATCGGCGCGATCATCGCCTCGACGGCTGCGGCCAGCGCCTCCCGGTCGGCCACGCTGGCGGTGCGGCGCCACACGGTCGCCCGGTCCTCCACGTCGGCCAACGCCGCGTGCAGGCTCTCGTGCTGACTCTCCATGGTCTCGACCAGCGGCGCGATCTCGTCCGGACCGCGTTGCCGCAACTTCGGCCAGACATGCGTGTCCTCACCGACGTGATGCGTGTGCAACGCGCCGGTGAGCAGCAGCACGTGGTCGGCGACGCGGGCGGCAGCCGGGGCGTCATCCGCAGGTACTGTCCGGACCAGGGCCGCAGCGGCCGGAAACTCGCGCCTGAAGAGGCTGTGCACGACGTACATGTCACGGCTGTCGGCCATGGTCCTTCTTTCCGCTCGATCCGAGGGAGGGCAGGTCTCACCGATGTGGACCGACTCCCACTGAAACCCGTACGTGGCCGGACATATCGTCCGGCCGCGTACGGGCACGGGTGTACCCACCGGCGGCGCTCGCCACGCCGACCGACCTCGATTCCGGCGTTACTCCGATCATGGCTTTCGACCATCCTCATGCTGAGGGGCCGGTCGGCCGGGTGTCGGGTGGCGCTGCGTGCGCCGGACACGTCCTAGCGGGTGACCGGCAGCCCGACCAGTTCGGCGCTGTCCCGCCACAGGCGATCCCGCACGTCGTCGCGGCGGGCCAGCTCGGACGGGGACGGCCAGGTGAGCTGCCCTCGCACGAGCCGTGCGTAGTAGGCGCCGGCGGGCGGCACCGTACGGCCCGAGGCGATGTCGGCCAGCGCGCCCCCGGCAGCAGGGACGCTGTTGAATCGGGGCATCAGTGCCCGCAGCGGGGTGCCGAACATTCGCCAGATGAGTCGGACCGGGAGCGGAGTGTTGCGCAGGAGGCTCGTACCCGGTGTCGGACCCGGGTCGAACGCGACGATCCGCAGCCGTGATGCCTCCGGCTGGGCGGCGAGGCCCCGGATGGTGAGGATGTTGCAGAGCTTGGACGAGGCGTAGGCCCGTCCGCCCGCCGCCCGGGGCTGCTCGTCGCGTTGCGGATCCCGTTCCGGGTTGGCCAGCAGCCGCGCGTCGGCGTGGCGTGGCGGGGTGCTGCTCAGCATGGTCCTGATAGCCGGGTCGTGCGTGCCGCTGGTGGTCAACGTGACAACGGCACGCGGTGCGAGCTGGGGCAGCAGTAGCCGTAGCAGGAGGTAGTGCGCGAGGTGGTTGACGGCGAAGGTTGTTTCGAAGCCGTCCGCCGTGCGCTGGTCGCCGGAGGTCAGGCTGACACCCGCGTTGAGCACGAGCGCGTCGACCTCCGTCGACCCGAGCCGGTCCCGCACCGTGGCCGCGAAGGAGCGGACGCTGTCGAGCCGGGCCAGGTCAAGCGGGTACGTCTCGACGCCCGCCGGCCCGGCGCCCCGCACGCCGAGCAACATCCTTATGCCGGGGGACTTCGTCAACTGCCCCAGGGCGTACGCGCCGAGACCGGCCGTGCCTCCGGTCATCAGAACGGTCTTCATGGTGCTGCTCCAGTCGGGTGGTCGGACGGGCAGGGAACGTGCGGCGACGAGGCAAATAAAGTGAGTCTCTACTCCGGTTCGGATATTATGAGTGGGAGCTCATCTTGTCAACGGAGTCGTCCGTCGCGGCAGTATCCTGTGGTTTACACAGCAAGCCGGATGGTGGAAGGAGCGACCGCAGTGAGCCCAGGCGCCCCTGCGGCCAGCGGCAGAGACGCGCAGGGCGGCCGGCCGTTACGCGCCGACGCGCGGCGCAATCGGACCCGCATCCTCGACGCCGCCGACGCGGTCTTCGCCGTGAAGGGTCCGACCGCGTCGACCGAGGAGATCGCCCAGCGGGCCGAGGTCGCGATCGGTACGGTCTTCCGACACTTCCCGACCAAGGAGGCTCTGGTCGAGGCGGTGTTCATCGGCCGCTTGGATGCCCTCGCCGGGCAGGCCCGGTCGCTGGCCGGGGCGGCCGACCCCGGTGCGGCGTTCTTCGCGTTCCTGACCGAGGCGGTACGCCAGTCGACCATCAAACACACATTCGCGGACGCCCTGGCCGACGCGGGCGTGGACCTACGCGCCTACGAGGGCGCCGTGGCCGAGGCCATCCGCGACCTCCAACAATCGATCGGTGAGCTGCTCGGTCGCGCCCAGCAGGCTGCCAGAGTCCGCGTCGACATCGACGTGCGAACGCTCATCGCGCTGATAGCCGGTGCCGCCCACGCGATCGGGTTCGCGAGCCAGGATCCCGCGATAGAAAGCGGCGTACTGTCGGTGACTTTCGACGGCCTCCGTCCACCGGTGTCGCCCTGAGTGACGGCGGCCGGGTCGCTGGTTTTTGCCCGAGTCTTCCGATGGTGTACCGCTTCGTGCTCGGCAGCACACCCAGCAACGCCGATGTCAGCCTCCCGGTCCGAATGAGTGGACTTCGGGGTAACGCGGCCAGCCGGGGTCGCCGGTGGTCGCGAAGCGGGTCCATGCCGAGTGCATGCGGGTGGCGAGTTCGCCGGGGGGCGCGGTGTCGCCCAGCAGGGCCTGGGGGCCGTGCAGCGCCGCTGCGGAGCCGACGGTTCAACCGGCCCGCCGGGCCCTGCCGATCGGACCGAGGTGGGTGTGTTCGAATCCCTCGGTGTTCTTGAGCCCGTAACCGAGGGCACGGTCGACGGCGATGTGGAACACCCACGCCACGGCCAGGATGCCGAGCCAGTCGATCCGATCGCCGTACCCGGCCGCCACCACGGCCACCGCCCCCAGCGCCGCCGGTACAGCGTAGGAGTGGGCCAGGTTGTAGCAGGTGGCACCGAGACGCGGCCCGCGCAGGTAGCCGAGCATGGACAGGTCGAAGACGAGGAAGAGCGCGAGCAGCGACCACCACGGGTACCCCACGGCGACGGTCACCACGACCGCGAGGGCCGCGACGACAACGGCCTCGATGCGCTGCATCGCGACCGGGCTCAGGTACGGCATCTCCCACCTCGATGTCGGTCGAAGGAATCGGTGGACCTCAGCTTCGCCGAATCGAGCCGAGCGTGGGTAGCCCTCGCCGATATCGACGGCCCGGACCTGACCGCCCTGGCACTGTGCTGGCCGGTGCCCGCGGCCCGTCAACGACCGGCCATAAGCCATGGCGCTGCCGTCGCCTACTCAGCACCTGAGCCTCGCTGCCGCGTCGGGACTGTCGGCGCTCACTTTCCTGGCCATCGCCGCAGCCTCGATCATGTGGGTGCTGGTGGCCGTCAGCGGCATAGACGGCTGAACACGCTCTACAGGTATTTCGCGAACCAGTCGAGCATGGGTTCGGGGCGGCGCTGGAACTCCAGGTAGCCGTCCCAGCGTGCGGTAGTCCCGTCGATCCAGTGCAGCTTCTTGTCGGTGACGGGGATGTTGTCGTACATGGTCTGGACGTCGTCGGGGTCGGTGAGGATGTCGTCGCGTACCTGGTAGAGGAAGGTGGGGACGCGCACGTGGCGGGCCCATTCCTGGGGGCTGCGACGGGCGAAGTCGATGCCGGTGTGCCGGATGATGAGCTGTTCCAGGTCGTCGAGGCGTTCCGCCGCGTCGAGCAGCGCCAGTCGGCGTTCCATGATGACGCGGGCGGTCACCGGCTGGGGCGCGACGAGGCAGCGTACGCCCTCGAACGCCTGGGGGAACTGGGTCATGGCGGCGAAGGTGGAGCTGGCGCCGAGGCATCGGCTGAACAGGCCGATGGCCGCGTCGCGGGTGTCCGGGCGGTGGCGGGCGTAGGTGAGCGCGCCGACGACGTCGCGGGCCTCGAAGAGGCCGCTTGAGCTGATGCCGCCGTTGGCGGCGCCGCTGAGGCCGTGGTTACGCAGGTCGTAGGCGAGGACGTGGTAGCCGGCATCGTGCAGGATGCGGTAGTCGGGGATGAAGTCGACCTCGAAACCGTTGCCGCTGGCTGCCCAGGCCGAGTGCCAGGGCTCCAGGTGGGTGGGCAGGCCGGCGCGGGTGAAGCCCATCGGGTGGTTCGCGATGACCAGCTTGGTCGAGCCGGGCGCGGGCAGGAACCAGCCTTCCAGCGGCACCCCGTCGTGGGACGGGAAGGTGACGTCCTCGAAGTCGAGCCCGACCTCGCGCGGTGAGTGCAGCACCGGTGAGCGGGGCGGGTGGCTGAATCCGGCCGCGACCCGGTCCAGCAGGTGTGACATCTGGTCGCTCATGGTGTCAGTTCCTCTCCGTCTGGTCGTCCTCGTCGAGCCGGTCACGTGCGGCGGCGAGGGCTCTGGCCATGGCGCCGGGTGGACGCGCGAAGGTGGTGGTGGGTGTCGGGGTGGGGCCGGTGTGGACGGTGATGGCGTGTGGGTAGACGAATTCGAGGAGTCCTTCGTCGCCGTGCTTGCGGCCGTGGCCGCTGTGTCCGCGCCCGCCGAACGGCAGTCCGGCGTTCTGGGAGAAGGCGAGCGCGTCGTTGACGCTGGTCATGCCGACGCGCAGGCGACGGGCGATGTCCTCGCCCCGGTCGCGGCTGAACACGGCGCTGCCCAGGCCGTACGGGCTGGCGTTGATCCGGGTGATCGCCTCCTCGGTGTCGCGGACCCGGACGATCGCCAGCACCGGCCCGAAGGTCTCCTCGGTGGCGGCCAGGGCGTCCGGCGGGACGTCGACGAGGATCGTGGGTTGGACGTACCGGTCGTCGGTGCTTGCCTCGGCCGGTGGTGGGCCGACCACGGCGGTGGCGCCCCGTCGGAGGGCGTCGGCGACGTGGTGGCGGATGACCGGGATCTGCGCCGGTAGTGGGACCGGACCGATCAGGTCGTCGTCGCCGCTGCCGGCGTGCACCCGTCTGGCGTGTGCGGCGATCTTCTCCACCAGGGTGTCGTGCACGGCGTCCACGACGTAGGCCACCTCGAGGCTGATGCAGCCCAGGCCGGCGTTCTGCAGCGCGCCCCAGGTGATGTGGGCGGCGGCGGAGTCCAGGTCGGCGTCCTGCGCCACCACGACGGCGTCGTTGCCGCCGAGTTCCAGCAGTACCGGGGTCAGGCGCGCGGCGCAGTCCGCGGCCACGGCCCGGCCCGAGCGGACGCTGCCGGTGAACGCGACCTTGTCCACGCCGCTGGTGAGGTGGCGGCCGGTGGCGGCGAAGCCGACCACGGTCTGGAAGACGCCGGGCAGGTCGGGTACGGCCCGCCGCCAGGACCGGGCCAGCCAGACGCCTACTCCGGGGGTGACCGGGCTGGGCTTGAGGATGACGGCGTTGCCGGCGGCCAGGGCGTGGATGACGATCGCTCCCGGGGTGCCGAGCGGGAAGTTCCACGGCCCGATCACGCCGACCACGCCGTACGGGAGGTGTTCCACCCACGCCCGCTGGTGCGGCATCGCGGCCGGCGCGGGGATCTCGCGGCGGCCGAGGACCCGTTCGACGTTGTCGAGTGCGAAGGTCAGGTGCCCGAGGACGGAGAGCACCTCTGCGCGGCCGTCTTCCAGGGACTTGCCGTTCTCCGCGTGGATCAGCGCCGCCAGGTCCTCCCCTCCCCGGGCGATCTCCCGGCGCCAGGCACGTAGTCGTACCGCCCGCCCGTCGAAGCCGAGGTCCCACCACGGTCCGGCGGCCGTCCGTGCGACCTGGACGGCCGCGCCGACCTGCTCGGGACCGGCCGCCCGGTAGCGGGCCAGTTCGTCGCCGGTGCGCTGGTCGAGGGTGACCACCTCGTCGCCGGTGGTGTCCGGGTCGCCGTCCCGGGTCGCGGTGCTCTGCGCAGTCTGCGTGGTCATCGTCGTTCCCCGATCGTCGAGTGTCGGTCCGGCGTCGTGCCGTCGAGGGCGGTACGCCGGATCAGCGTCAGTACGTGTGCGCGCAGCTCCGCGAATCGGGGCAGGCGCTTGGTGGAGACCTGGTCACGTGGGCGGGGAAGGTCGACCTGCACCGTGTCGAGTACGACGCTCGGGCGTGCGGACATCACCACCACCCGATCGGCCAGGTAGACCGCCTCGTCGATGTCGTGCGTGACGAGCAGCATGGTGACGCCGGTGTCGTCGCGTACCCGCAGGATCAGGTCTTCGAGGTCCGCGCGGGTCTGGGCGTCCACCGAGGCGAACGGCTCGTCCAACAGCAGGATCTCCGGTGCGTACGCGAGGCCCCGGGCGATCGCCACACGCTGCTGCATGCCGCCGGAGAGCTGCCACGGGTAGCGGTCGCCGAACCCGTTCAAGCCCACCGCGTCCAGCGCCGTGGCGACCCGTTCGGCGCGGTCGGCCGTCGATCGATACCGGTTGCGCAGGGGCAGGCCGACGTTGCGTCGCACGGTGAACCAGGGCATCAGCGACCGGCTGTAGTCCTGGAAGACGGAGGCGATCTCCTTCGGTGGACCGGTGACCGGGACGCCGTCGAGGGTGATCGTGCCCGACGACGGCTTCAGGAGGCCGCAGAGGCACTTCAGCATGGTCGTCTTGCCGGCGCCGGACGGCCCGACGATGCAGACGAACTCTCCCTTGTCGACCGTCAGGGTCAGGTCGCGGATCGCCTCGACGGCCTGTGCACCGGAGCCGTAGGTCTTGCCTAGGTTCGTGACCGAGAGCATGTCAGTTCCTTTCCGTCATGCCGATGTGCCAGCGCAGGACGCGTCGTTGCAGGACGAGGAAGAGGGCGCTCAGTACCACCCCGAGCAGGCCGAGCAGCACGGTGCCGGCCCACATCTGCGGTACGTCGAAGGAGTTGCGGGCGCTGAGGGTGACGAAGCCGACGCCGTTGGTCGCGGCGTACAGCTCGGTGACCACCATCATGATGAAGGCGATCCCCAGCGCCGTGCGGATGCCGGCGAAGATCTGTGGTGCCGCCGCCGGCAGCAGGACGAAGGCCAGTCGCTGCACGGGGGTGAGCCGGTACGAGCGGGCCACGTCCTGCAGGTGCGGTTCTGTTCCGCGGACCGCGTCGGCCGTGTTCAACAGCACCGGGAACAGGCAGACGAACGCGATGACCAGGATCTTCGAGGCGTCGCCGATGCCGAAGAGCACGACGCTGATCGGGATCAGTGCGGTGCCGGGTAGCGAACGACAGAACTGCACCGCCGGGTTCAGGGCGTTCCGGAGCAGTCGGTGGCGGCCGAGTGCGGTGCCGACGGCGATGCCGACGACGGTCGCGATCAGCAGGCCGGCGAGGAGCCGGGTGACGCTGGGGACCAGGTCCGAGCCGAGTCGCGTGAACAGCCACGAATCGGCGAAGGCGGCCAGCACGTCGGGCAGCGGCGGGTAGAAGGGCGAGGTGCTCGCCGTCGATGTCGTCCACCAGAGCAGGACGAGCAGCACGGGTACGAGCAGCCGGAGGCCGGTTCTCTTCACGTTCGGCCTCCTCATGCCTGCTGCGTCCGGTAGGCGGAGTGCCAGCGCAGTGCCCGCCGTTCCAGCAGCTCGAAGACGGCGTTGAGGCCGACGCCGAGCAGGCCGGCGATGACGATGACGCCGTACGTCGCGTCGTAGCGGCCGTTGCCCGCGTAGGTGGCCAGGGTGTTGCCGAGGCCGGGTACGGCGCCGATGAGTTCCATCGCGATCGCCACCAGCAGCGTGATCGTCGAGGCGATCCGCAGGCCGGTGAAGAGGTACGGCAGCATGCTCGGGGTCGTCACCCAGAGCAGTCGCTGCGGTGTGGTCAGTCCGAACACCCGTGCCGTGTCGGTGGTGACCGGGTCGACGTCCCGCACGCCGTAGAGCGTCTGGAGCAGCATCGGCCACAGGGCCGCCACCGCCGCGAGCACGACCACCACCACCGGCCTGGCGCCGAGCAGCAGCAACATGATGGGCAGATAGACCACGACCGGGATCGGGCGGAAGAACTCGACCACGCCGAGCAGGAGCTCGTTGACCACGGGGACGCTCGCCATGGCGGCCCCGACGAACGCGCCGAGCGTGACGCCGATGACCAGAGCGGCGGCCCAGTGCGCCAGGGTCTGCGACACGGCCGTCCAGAGGACGGCGGTGCCGATGTTGGCCCAGAGCCAGGTGGCGATGGCGGAGGCCGGCGGAACCTCGGCCGGAAGTATGCCGGTGCCGGCCGCCGCCTGCCAGGTGCCGAGCAGCGCCGCCGTGGTGAGTACGGGTAGCAGCGGGGTGGGTCTCATCGGCTACTCCGAGACCCGGAGCCCGCGCGGGGGCGTGTCGAGGTCGTGCGCGTCCGGCGATTCCGACCAGGTGAACTCGTCCAGCGCCGGTGCGGTGTCGATCCGGTCGTAGTCGACCATCAGCCGGGCGACGAGTTCCGCCGAGCGTCGGTCGATCCCGCTGACGTACCAGGGCAGCGGTAGCCGCGCCACTGCCTCGGCGGGCGCGCCGGTGGTCCGTACGATCGTCGCCCGGACCGCGTCCGGGTTGTCGTTGGCGTACACGGTCGCCTCGTTCCACGCCTGGAGGAAGCGTCGCATGACCTCCGGGTTCCGGTCCACGAACCGTTGGGAGCCCATCAGGATGCTCGGCACGCTGCGCGGGCCGAGCGCGCTGGTGGCGGGGTTGCCGAGGGAGCGGAACCCGCCACCGGTCAGCAGTTGACCGGCGAACGGTTCCAGGGTGCTGATCGCGTCGACGCGGCCCTGCCGCAGCGCCGCGACCTGGTCCTCGAACGGCACGGCGAGGATCCGGACCGCGTCGGGGTCGCCGCCTGCCTGGCGTACCGCTTCGAGGAGGGTCAGGTCGAAGAAGCTCTCCAGACCGTTGACGGCGACGGTCCGGCCGGCCAGGTCCGCGAACGACCGGATGCCGCTGTGTTCCGGCACGATCAGGGAGAAGGCGTCACCCTCCGGCGACTCGTAGTCGGTGACCAGCGAGGTGACGATCTCCACCGAAAAGCCAGCGGCGACGGCGGCCGGCACCGCAGTGATCTCGCTGACGGCCAGGTGGATCTGTCCGTTCAGGAGCAGCGCGACGCTGTTGGCGCTGGCTCCGGAGCCTGGGACCTGGTCGATCTCGAAGCCGTGTCGTTCGAAGATCCCCTGGTCGACGCCGAGCGAGAGCTGGGCGTTGTTGGCGGTCGGGCTGAAGTCGATGACGAGTCGGGTCAGGCCCGATCCGGTGGTCTCAGCCGGTTCGCCGTCGGTGCCGCAGGCGCCTGCGGCGGCGAGTAGGCCGAGGGCCAGGCTCGTGGCCGTCAACGTCCGGCCGGCTCTGCGGTGTGATGGGTGCCGTCCCTGTGTCCCGTGCATGGCCTTGATCCCCTTCCGTGCTCAGTTCGCTTGAGTGGATGGATCGTCGGCGGGTTCGACGACATCGACCCGCATGACGACAGTATCAAGACCTTGATATGACGCAAGTGCTGAATTCAGATCAAGATGCGGTAAGCTCCGTGACCGTGACCGACGAAACGGCAGCGACCTTCGATCGCGAGGAGATGCTCGGCCGCGTCGCGTCGACACTGCGCCGGGCCGACCTCGCCGTGCTCACCGCCAAGGAGCCGCCGCTGCGCAAGGTCGGTGTGTCAGGCTCGCTCTACGCCGTCCTGGCCAACCTGGGAGTGACACCCGGTCTGACCGGCGCGGAACTGGCCCGCCTGGTCGGGGTGACACCGCAGGCGATCACCCCGCTGGTCGTGAAACTGGTCGAACGCGGCCTGATCGAACGTCGTCCGCATCCGCGCCACGCCAACATCCAGGAGTTGCACCTCACCGACAGCGGGCGCCGCGAGACGGCCAGAGCCGACCGGATCATGCTGCACCTGGACGACCACATCCGCGATTCGCTCGGCGACGAGGACTACCAGCGGCTCCGCGTCCTGCTCGACGTCGTCATCCGGAGCATGCCCTCCTGGACTCCCCCGCCGGACGAGTCGTCCTGACGTACGTCTGCGCGCTGGGAACATCGACGGCGTAGCGCTCACAAGCGGGTGTCACCGTCGAACGTGGAACCCCGGCGGCATTCGGCCCTCGGTGACTACCGGAGCCAAATCAGGACCATCACCCGACACGTGACGAACCGGTCGGGTGGTTGTCGTCACCCGAGCGCTCCTCTCGGTGGCCGCCCGGAGGTTGTCAGTTCCCGTCGGAGGGAAGCAGGCTGGCACCGGCAGGGATTCCGCCAAGCGATCAGGAAGCAGGTGCCACAGTGCTACGAGCCGCCGATGGCCTCGCATTGCTACGGGGCGCCGCCCGCGACCACGACGATCCACTGGTCGTCGAGGCAGCAGATCGCCTGACGGACGTACGCCTGCTGGACATCCTCGCCTGGACGCCGGACCGAGAGGTTGCACCGACCTCGTGACGTTCGATCCGATCGACGCGATCGGTGACCTGACCTCTGTGGACGCCATCGACGACCACCCACGCCTGTCCGTCGATGACGGAAGATGCCCATCACACTGGCCCGGCTAGCGCTGGTCGGCCGGGAACCAGCCGGCCCGACCGAGGGCGCCGGGTAGCCGGTCCTTGCCGAGCTGCTCGCCGATCCACGCCGCCGTCTCGATCACCTTCGACGGGTCGAGGCCGGTGGGATGGCCGGAGCGGTGCAACGCGTAGGTGAGGTCCTCGGTGGCCACATTGCCGGTGGCCGCCGGGGCGAAGGGGCATCCGCCGATGCCACCGACGCTGGCGTCGAGCACGGTCACGCCGGCTTCGACCGCCGCCAACGCGTTGGCGATGGCGGTGTTGCGGGTGTCGTGGAAGTGGGCGCGCAGCGGCACGCCCGGTGCCGCCGCCGTGACGGCGGAGACCAGGGCCCGCACCTGAGCGGGTACGCCCACCCCGATGGTGTCCGCGAGGGCGATCTCGTCGGGTTGGCCCTCGACCAGCCGTCGCGCCAGGTCACCGACGGTCTCGGCGGAGACGTCGCCTTCGAAGGGGCAACCGAACGCGGCGGCCACGGTCACGCTGGCCCGGACGCCGGCTGCGTGGGCGGCCTTGGCGATGTCGGTCCAGGCGCCGAGCATGGCCTCGACGGAGGCGCCCTGGTTGCGCTGGCTGAAGGTCTCGGTGGCGACGACGACGCAGTTCACCTCGTCGACTCCGGCCGCCAGCGCCCGGTCCAGCCCGCGTCGGTTGAGCACCAAGCCGATGTACGATACGTCGCTGCGTCGTGGCACTGCGGCCATCACCGCTTCGGCGTCGGCCATCTGCGGCACCCGGTCGGCGCGGACAAAGGAGACCGCTTCGACCCGTCGGGCTCCGGCCTCGACACAGCGCCGGATCAACTCGATCTTGCTTGCTGTCGACAGGATCTCGGGCTCGTTCTGCAGACCGTCCCGTGGAGACACCTCCACCACCTGAACCACCATATGTATACAATCTCAGACTGTCAGACCGGCGGCAAGGGTGCCGACGACATGCGGCTCACACGACGGAGGCACGGGTGACGAATGCCGCGGAGGACGCGTACGAGGCGCTGCGGAGCGCGATCCTGAACGGCTCGATCGGCCCGCGTGCCCGCCTGGGCGAGATGGAGTTGTCCCGGCAGTTCGGCGTCAGCCGAACGCCGATCCGGGAGGCGCTGCGCAGGCTCACCGCGGAGGGCCTCGTCGTCTTCCAGCCCAACCGTGGGGCACGGGTCGCCGAATGGTCGCTCAGCGATCTGCAGGACATCTACGAGATCCGCGCCCGGCTGGAGAGCTACGGCGCGGCCCTGGCCGCCAAGCGCATCGAACCCGAGGTCCTGGACCGGCTGGACGGGCTCTGCGATCAGATGGAGGAGCTGGCCCGGCGGATGGGTCCGCAGGATCTGGACCGGATCGCCACCCTCAACGCCGAGTTGCACAACGCGGTCCTCAAGGCCGCCGCCAGCCCTCGGCTCACCTCGCTGCTGTCCGCGGTGGTGGAGGTGCCGCTGGTCGTACGGGCGTTCCGCCTCTACACGCCGGATGCCCTGGCCCGCAGCATGGCGCACCACCGGGACCTGGTGGCGGCGCTGCGGGCCAGGGACGCCGAGTGGGCGTCGAGCACGATGCGCGCCCACGTGCTGGCCGCCCGGACGGTGCTGCTCGACGGCATGGTGGACCGCCCCGAGCTGTGAGCGGTCGCTACTCCCCCACCGCCGTGCGGGTCAGCTTCCGGGCGCTCCGGGCTTGATGCAGGCCACCTCCCGGTCGGCGCCGATCGGCGTCAGTCGCACCTCGGTCTGTACACATCTGTCCTCACCGACCGGGCAGCGTCCGTGCAGGACACATCCCGGTACGAGCTGGGTCGGGCTCAGCGGATCACCGACCAGCCGGGCCGGGGCCAGCTCCTGGTCGGGATCGACGGGCAGGGCCGCCGCCAGCAGGGCGCGGGTGTACGGATGCTGTGGATCGGCGAACACCAGCTCGGACGGGCCGGTCTCGACGACCCGCCCCCGGTACATGACGGCGATGCGGTCGCTGACGTACCGGACCGTGTGGATGTCGTGCGAGATGAACAGGTAGCCCATGCCGAGTTCGGCCTGCAGGTCGGCGAGCAGGCGCAGGATCTGGGCGCGGACCGACAGGTCGAGTGAGGACGTGGGTTCGTCCAGCACGACCAGGGACGGCTCGGTCACCACGGCCCGGGCGATGCCGACCCGCTGCTGCTGCCCGCCGCTGAGTTCACCGGGATACCGCCGCGCCATGTCCGGGGCGAGTCCGACCTGTTCGATCATCTGCGCGACCCGGGCACGGCGCTGTGCGGTGGACATCGCCGGCCGGTGGATGGCCAGTGGTTCGCCGATGATGTCGGCCACCCGCATCCGGGGGTTCAGCGACTCGAACGGCTCCTGGAAGATGATCTGTAGCTTCGCGCGCAGCTTGCGCATCTCGGCGGCGGGAAGCGCGAGCACGTCGGTGCCGTCGAAGCGCACCGAGCCCCGGGTCGGTTCGATCAGGCGCAGTGCCAACCGGCCCAGCGTCGACTTGCCGGATCCGCTCTCGCCGATGACCGCCACGGTCTCTCCGGCGTCCACCGACAGCGACACGTCGTCCAGCGCGTAGACGCGGGTGGCGCCACCGACGTGGAACTCCTTGCTGACGTTGGTCAGCTCCAGCAGACTCACCGCGCTGCCTCCTTCTCCTGGGGCAGGTGACACCAGTACGTCCGACCGGACGCCTGCGTCACCGCGGCCGGTACCTCCTGGGCGCACGGCTCGAAGGCGTGCGGGCAGCGGGCCCGGAAGGGGCATCCGGACGGGTAGTCGATCAGGTCGGGCAGTCGACCGGTGAGGTGCACCAGCGGCTGGCCGGGCCGGGGAATGGCCCGGATGAGCGCCTGTGTGTAGGGGTGGCGGGGGTCCTTGAGGACCTCCCGGACCGTGCCGTGCTCGATGACCTTGCCGGCGTACATGACGACGACCCGGTCGCAGTACTGCGCGACGACGCCGAGGTCGTGGGTGACCAGCAGCATCGAGCGGTCGTGTTCGCGGACCAGACGGCGGATGAGGTCCAGGATCTGCCGCTGCACGGTCAGGTCCAGGCCGGTGGTCGGTTCGTCGGCGATCACGAAGGTCGGGTTGAGCAGCATGGCCATGGCGATCACCACGCGTTGGGCCATGCCGCCGCTCAACTGGTGGGCGTAACCGTCGAGGACCCGGTCCGGTCCGGCGATGCCGACGTCGGTGAGCGCGGTGCGGGCCCGGTCCCGGACCTCGCCGTCGGCCTTGACCCCGTGCGCGGCCATGATGGTGGCGAACTGCCGGTGGATGCGCATCACCGGGTTCAGGGCGCTGAACGGGTTCTGGGCGATGAAGCCTATGTCCTTGCCGCGTAGTCGGCGCAGCTCGCTGCGGCGCAGGCCGAGCAGGTCGACACCGTCGAAGCGGGCGGTGCCCTCGACCACCCGGCCGGGCGGTCGGACCAGGCCCAGGATGGACCGGATGGTCACCGACTTGCCGCATCCGCTCTCGCCGACGACGCCGACGATCTCGGCCCGGTCGACGTGGAAGTCGACTCCGTTGACCGCGTGGACCAGGCCGTCGGGCGTGTCGAAGCGGGTGGTCAGGCCGCTGACCTTCAGCAGGCGTCCGGAGGATCCGCCGGACGGCGGCGGGGTGGGACGGCTGTCGGGTCGACGTCGGGCGTTGAGCAGGCTCATCGTTGCCTCGCTCGGCCGAAGGTGTCCTGCAGTTCGTCGCTGATGGCGTTGAAGCAGAGGACCGTGAGGAAGATGGCGAGGCCGGGGAAGACCGAGACCCACCACTGGCCGGTCGTCATGTTCTGCGCTCCTGTCTGGATCATCGCGCCCCAGCTCGCGTCGGCGGCGTTGATGCCGATGCCGAGGAAGGAGAGCGAGGCGATCACGACGATCGAGTGCGCGACCGCCAGTGACGCCTGGGCCAGGATGATGCCGGTCATGTTCGGCAGGACGTGCCGGAACATCACGCGTGGCCCGGTCGCGCCGATGGCGTGGGCCGCCTCGATGTAGCGGCTCTCCCGGATGGTCAGTCCCTCGCTGCGGACCAGTCGGACGAAGCGGGGGACGTTGATGATGGCGATGGCGACCACGACGTTCTCGATGTTGTTGCCCATCAGCGCCACCAGGGCGATGGCCAGGATCAGCAGCGGGAACGCCTGGAAGACGTCGAGGGCCCGGACGACCCGTTCACCCCACGGTCCGCGGTGCAGAGCCGCGAGCCCGAGCAGCACGCCGATCACCAGCGAGATCAGCATGCCGGCGAGGGCCAGCGGGATGTCCACCCCGGCAGAGGCGATCAGGCGGCTGAACACGTCGAGGCCGAACTTGTCGGTGCCCATCCAGTGTTCGCCGTCGGGAGCGGTGAGGGTGTTGGTGGACGGTTCCGTCGGGTCGTGCGGCAGCGGTGCGAGGTAGGCCGCGGCGAGCATGCTCGTCAGGACGGTGCCGGGCACCCAGAGTCGCCACCGCCGGCGGCCCCGGGGGCGTTTCCTGGTCGTCGGGGAGCTGACCGTGGTGGGGTCGGCGGCCAGGGTCTCAGTCATAGCGCACCCTCGGGTCGAGCGCCGCGACCAGGATGTCCAGCGCGGTGAAGGCCAACAGGGTCCCGAGTCCGGCGGCCAGGATGAAGCCCTGCACGGCCGGGATGTCGAGCTGGAGGATCGAGTCGATCGCCCACTCGCCGAAGCCACCCCACGAGAAGATGGTCTCGATGATGGCCGCGCCGCCGAGCAGCGCGGCGAGCAGGATGCCGCCGTAGGTCAGGATCGGGGTCCGGGCCTGGCGGAAGGCGTACGCGAGGACGGTGCGCTCGCGCAGGCCGCTGGCGCGGGCGAACTCGACCTGTTTGGACTCCAGGGCCGGCACCAGGGAGGCGTAGGTGCTGCGGGCGAAGTACGCGGAGTAGTAGATGCCCAGCGTCAGGACGGGCAGCACGGAGTGCGCCACCGCCGAACGGAAGGTGCCCATGTCACCGGAGATCAGGGAGTCCAGCAGCAGCGCCCCGGTCACGGTCGGCGGTGGTTCGTCCATCAGACCGAGTCGGCCGACCGGTGCCGGTGCCCACCCGGCGAGATAGAAGAGCAGGTAGATGAGCAGCAGCGCGAGGAAGAAGTCCGGGATGGACTGGAAGGTGGTGACGACGAAGCGCGAGGTGCGGTCGGCCACCGTGCCCTTGCGGTAGGCGCCCAGGGTGCCGAGGCCGATGCCGAGGAGCGCGGCGAGGGTGAGGGAGAGGAAGACCAGTTCCAGGGTTGCCGGGGCGAACCGCAGGATCTCGTCGAGGATCGGCCGGTCGGTGTAGTAGGACGCGCCGAGGTCGCCACGGACCAGGTTGCCGAGGTAGGTGACGAAGCGTTCCCACAGGGGCAGGTCCAGGCCGAGGCGGCGTTCGATCTCGGCCAGTTCCGTCGGGGAGGCGGCCGGTCCGGCGATGACTCCGGCCGGGTTGCCGGGTAGCGCGTTGACCAGCAGGAAGGCCAGCACGATGACGGAGAGCAGGCCGACCGGGAGGAAGAGGATCCGGCGGCGGGCGTATCTGAGGACCCGCATCACGCACCTCCCGGTTCGAGCAGGGTGGTCGCCTCGTCCAGGGTCAGGACCTGCGCGTACTTGGCGTCGAGGTCGAACAGGGCGGCCTGGTGCGGGCGGGGGTCCCGGTCCAGGCAGGCGTCGGCGACGACGAGTGGGACGAAGCCGTGTTGCAGGGCGTCCACCGCGCTCGCCCGGACGCAGCCGCTGGTCGAGGCGCCCGCGATGAGCAGGGCGTCCACGCCCAGGACGCGCAGGGTGCTGGCGAGGCTGGTGCCGAAGAAGGCGCTGGCGTACTGCTTGGTGACGACCGCTTCATCGGCGGCGGGTGCCAGGATCGGTGGTGCGGCGGCGAGGTGGCTGCCGCGTTCGAAGACCCGCAGGGCGGGCACCTTGCGGGTGAACAGGCCGCCGTCGATCCCGCCGGGGGCGAGTTCGACCCGGGTGTGGATCACCGGGATGCCGTGGCGTCGGGCGGCGTCGAGCAGGTCGGCGCAGGCCCGCAGGGCGGGCGGGTTCTCATCGCCGACATAGAGCGGTGAGGCCGGGTCGAGGTAGGCGCGCACCAGGTCGACGACCAGGAGCGCGCGGCGGGTGCCGTGTCCCAGGTCGCCGCCGAAGCCGGCGTTGCGGTAGTCCGCGTGGAGGTCATTCACCGTGTCCGCCTCTAGATGACGCCGCTGGCACGCAGTTCGTTGATCTCGGACTTGGCCAGGCCGACGATGTCGGTCAGTACCTGGTCGGTGTGTTCGCCGAGGCGGGGGCCGGTCCATTTGACCCGGCCGGGGGTGCGCGACAGTCTCGGCACGACGTTCTGCATGGGGAACTCGCCGAACTCGGGGTGTTCGACGCGGACGATGGCCTCGCGGGCCGCGAAGTGCTCGTCGTCGAGCATCTCCGGGGCGCGGTAGACGCGGCCGACCGGGACGTCGTGTTTGATCATGACGGCCATCAGGTGTTCGGTGTCGTGCCGGCCCGACCATTCGGCGATGATGGCGTCGAGTTCGCCCTGGTGGTGGCCTCGGGCGGCGTGGGTGGCGAAGCGGGGGTCGGTGCTCAGCTCGGTCATGTCCATGGCAGAGGCGAGGCGCCGGAAGACGGTGTCCTGGTTGGCGGCGATGAGCAGCAGGCCGCCGTCGCGGGTGGGGTAGACGTTGGAGGGTGCGATGTTGGGCAGGATGGCGCCGGTACGTTCGCGGACGTGGCCGCCCAGCGTGTACTCGGGCAGCAGCGACTCCATCATCGCCAGGACCGCCTCGTAGATCGCCGAGTCGACGACCTGGCCGCGGCCGCTCTGGTCGCGTACCCGCAGGGCCATCACCGCGCCCAGGGCGGCGAAGGTGCCGGCGAGGGAGTCGCCGAGGCTGACGCCCACCCGGCTGGGTGGGGTCTGCGGGTCGCCGACGACGTAGCGCAGGCCGCCCATCGCCTCGCCGACCGAGCCGTAGCCGGGTCGGCTGGAGTACGGCCCGGTCTGGCCGAAGCCGGAGACGCGCACCATGACCAGGCCGGGGTTGTCGGCGGAGAGGTCCTCGTAGCCGAGGCCCCAGCGTTCCATCGTCCCGGGTCGGAAGTTCTCGACGACCACGTCGCTCTGCGCGATCAGCTGCCGGGCGACGGTCTGACCTTCGGGTGTGCGCAGGTCGACGGTGATCGACTTCTTGTTGCGGGCGACGATCGGCCACCACAGCGACTTGCCGTGCGGCTTCTCCTGGCCCCATTCGCGCATCGGGTCGCCCTGGCGTGGCGGCTCGCACTTGATGACGTCGGCGCCGAAGTCGGCCAGCAGTTGGCTGCAGAAGGGGCCCGCGAGCAGGGACCCGAACTCGATCACGCGCACGCCGTGGAGCGGTCCTTCGTGGTGCGTTTCGCTAGACATGGACACCTCTCATAGCAGCCCACCCGAGTGGGTGTTTGTATACAACAGTTCTGCGTCGTCCGCTGTCAACAGCGGCTTTTGTCAGCCGGAGCCAGAGCTGGATCCCGTGGTGGACCTCCGTGCATACAGTGGTGAGTGGTGTGCCATGCCGATCACCCGCCGAGCCGACGGCCGAGCAGCCGCCCGAACGCCAGCGCCGGGGTCACCGCCATTCCCCCGCAGAACGCGGCGCCACTGGTGGCGCCCATGCCGATGGCCTCACCGACGGCGTACAGGCCGGCGATGACCCCGCCGTCGTCGCGGCGTACCCGGAAGGCGGGATCGACGTCCAGGCCGCCGAAGCTGCAGAGCAGCGCGGCGGCCGACCGCACCGCGTAGAAGGGCGGCCGGGCCACGCGGTGACCCAGCTCCCGTCGGCCGAGCGGATCGACGCCCCGGTCGACCGCCAGGTGGTACGCCCGCACGGTGCGCCGCAGGCCGTCCGGATCGATTCCCGCCCGCCGGGCCAGGTCGGTGAGATCGTCGGCGACCCAGGCGACGTCCCCCTGCCGCGCCTGGGCGCGGAGCCCGTCCGGCCCCCACGCGGGCACCAGGGGTGACCCGGCGTCGACGGCTGCGTCGTCGCACACGATCCAGAACGCGGCGTCCGGCTGGCTCTGCACGGCCCGCTCGTGGCGGGTGACGTCGCCGAGATCCTCGGCGACGAACCGGTCGCCGTCGGCGTTGACCCAGATCTCCCGGGGTGCGCGTTCGGCGGGCGCGAGATGCGCCACCTCGGACCAGAAGTCCACCCGGCCCGGCGTCGAGCGACGTTCGAGCAGGCCGAGGCGGGGGGTGTGCAGGTCGGTGAAGCGGACGGCGGCACCCAACGGCGTGGCCATCTGCATCGCGTCGCCGGTGGACGTGGGCTCGGCGTTGGTCACCAGGCGGGGTGCGCCCGGGGTCACCGCGGAGAAGATCTGCGGGTTGGCCCCGTACCCGCCGGAGGCCAGCACCGTGACACCGGCGCGCAGCTCGCGGTCACCGTCGGGGGTACGCACGACGGCGCCGGTGACGGCACCGCCCTCGGTGCTCAGGTGCAGGGCGCGTGAGCGCAGCCGCAGGGTTACCCGGCCGGCGTCCACCTGCGCGGCGAGCAGTGGTCGTAGCGTCTCGCGGATCGAGCGTCCCCGGTCGACGCCCCAGTAGGTGCGGGGTCGGGAGTACGGCGAGTGTCCGTGGTAGACGACCGGCATGCCGGGTGCGAACGGGAAGCCGTTCTCGTCGAGCCAGTCGACCACCCCGGGTGCTTCGTCGACGGCCAGCCGGATCAGGGCGGGGTCGCCGTGGCCGTGCCCGATGCGCCGCACGTCGGCGAAGTGCCGGTCCGGGTCGTCGTCGATGCCGGCCGCGCGTTGCCGACGGGTGCCGGCGGCGCTCATGTGCCCGGCGGAGACCCGCAGGGTGCCGCCGATGTCGGTGCCGACGTCGACCAGGTCGACGCGGAGCCCGGCCCGGGCCGCCTCGATCGCGCAGGGCAGACCTGCGGTGCCGGCACCGATCACCAGGACGTCGGCGTGGCCGGTCACGGTGCCCGTCCGGATCCGGTGACGAAGGAGACCACGGCGGTGGCGAACTCCTCCGGCACCCGCCACGGCAGTTGCCCGGTGGTGTCGGTCAACTGGACCGACGTCGCGTCCGGGCGGATCTGCCGGGCGATGTCGTCGCAGTGGGCCAGCATGTCGCGGGCCGCGGTGAGCAGCAGCACCGGGCAGGGTGCGGTGCGCAGCGGCTCGGTCGGGTCGTAGCCGAAGGCGGCGCGGTAGGCCCAGTTGTACCGCTCGAACACCGAGGCGATGTTGGCCACCGCGAGGTTGACCAACTCCGGTGGCTGCTCCCAGATGTCCAGGTACCGCGCCCAGAGGTCGCGAAGATGCTGGCCGGACGGGTCGATCGGCTTGTCCGGCGCCCAGGTGGCCCCCAGCCGTTCCCGTTCGGCGCGGTCGAGCACGAGGCCGGACAGGATCGCGTGGGTGACCCGGCCGGGTGTGGCGAGGTCGGTGACCGCCAGCGCCAGGGAGGCGCCGGTGTGCTGTCCGGCGACGGCGAACTCGTCGATGCCCAGCGCGTCGACGGCGTCGAGCAGCAGGCGCGCGTAGCCGGGGATGTCCGGGGGCTCGGGCGGCGGGTCGGACTGCCCGTAGCCGGGGGTGTCGAAGGCGTACGCGCGCAGCGATCGGCCGAGCGCGGGCATGGCCGGCGCGAAGACGTTGGAGGCCTGCGGCGACTCGTGCAACAGCACGAGGGCCGGTCCCCGGGTACCGCTGCTCCGGTAGTGGATCTGGGCCCCCTGCGGGCCCACGTATCCGCGCATGTCACTCCCCTCGCTCGATCGGTGGGGTGGGCGGCGGGGGCCGCCGCTTCGGGGCGCTCGACCGCGCCGACCGTCGTTTCGGGCTGCCGCCGGGTGCGGGCGTCGCGGGGCGGCCGGCCTCGCCGGTGGTCTCCCCGACCGGGTCCGGCCGGTCGTCGCCACCGGTGACGTCGGGTTCCGGCCCGGCGTCGTCGGGGCGTTCGGCCTCGCGGGGATGCCGGTCGGTCGGCGGGGCGTCCCGGACGAGGTGGGCCGGCACGGCGGGACGGCCGACGACGGTCGCGACGATCGTGCCGCCGGTCGCCGCGACGGCTTGCCGTGCGCTGTCCACCGCCGCCGTCACCGAGGCCATGTCGCCGATGAAGGAGACCGTGACGAGGCCGTCGCCGATGCGGCTGACGCCGATCACCGTCACCTCGGCCGCCTTGGCCATCACGTCGACGGCGACGATCGAGGCAGCCAGTCCGCGCGTCTCGACCATGCCGAGCGCACCCGCATTCCACAGGTCCACGTCAGTCCTTCACATAGTTGACCCACGCCTCGGTCTCCAACCGGTCGACGATCGCGACGATGGTGGAGTCCACGGGCGCCTGGCTGGATTGCCGTTCCGCCAGCCGTGCGGCACTGCCGCACGCGACCAGGACGACCTCGCCCCGGCCCGCGCCGACGGTGTCGACGGCGACGTACGGCTCCACGGCGTGCCCCTCACCCAGGGGCGTGACGACGAGCAGTTTGGCGCCGGTCAGCGTGTCGGCCTTGATGGTGCTGACCACCGACCCGATCACCCGGGCGATACGCATGCCGGATCACCTCGTTCCTCTAGCGCCGGGACCAGGGCGTCTTCTCGAAGGCGAGCCGGACGGCCTGCCGGGCCGACTCGATCTCGGCGTGCAGTCCGGAGACCCACAACCGGCCGAACTGGCCGACGCCCCGCACGTCCACGATCTTGACGTCCGCGGACTTCTCCACCTCGTTGCCGACGGCGGAGATGTAGGCGGCCGGCTGGCACTCCACCACCAGCATCGACTCGCCGGCCACCAGCAGGGAGCCCTTCTTCGACCGGTTGACCAGTTGCGCCTGGTAGGCGTCGATGTTGGAGACGACCTTCGCCGAGACCAGTTCCGCGGGCTGTGCGTCGGCCTCGGTCATGCCGAGCAGGTCGAGGATGGTGCGACCGGCCTGGCGAACGGCGTCCTGCGACATCGAGTGCAGTTCCGTCATGCCGTACTGGCGCTCGACGACCTGCGAACCGGGCCGGACCCCGGCGCCCTTGACGGCGGCGTCGACCAGGGCGTACACGTCGCTGCCGGGGGATATCTCCAGGAAGAGCTGGGACATCCCCTCGACGACCGGGTCACCCGACATCACGCTGCCGAGCAGGGCGGCCATCTGTGGCTGGAGTCGGTCGACGAACGCGTACGTGCGCAGCTCGACCTCGCTGCCGGCCACGTCAGCGCCGACCCACGAGCAGCGAGAGGGTGCCGCTGCGCCGACGTTCGCCGCTCTGCAGGACGCGACCGGTCGGCGTGCTGACCTCCTCGACGCACTCCCGTTTACAGGACAGCTCCGAGCAGTCGCCGGTGAATCCGGCGTCCCGGGCGGCCTGGAGGAGGTCCATGTCCCGCATCGGGCCCCAGAACGGCTCATTGTTGTTCCAGGTGTCCCAGTCGATGAGGAACTGCACCAGCGGGTCGAGGCCGGCGTAGCCGGGGAAGTCCGCGTGGATCATCATGCCGCCGGGGGCGAGCAGCCGGTGGCACTCGCGCAGGATGGCGCGTACCGCGTCCGGCGGCACCTCGTGCAGCACGATGTGCGAGACGATCAGGTCGAAGTGCCCGTCCGGGAACGAGGTCGCCTCGGCGTTCTGCTGGGAGAAGTGCACCTTGCGGCCGAGTGACTCGGCGCGGGCGTGGCCGTAGCGCAGCAGGGCCGCGCCGACGTCGATGCCGTGCACCTCGGCGTTCGGGTAGGCGTCGACGTAGGGCAGCGTCGAGTTGCCCACCCCGCAGCCGATCTCCAGGATCCGCTTCGGACGGAAGTCCCGGTGGGACTGCTTGAGGTAGTTGTTGACCACGGACTGGCCGTAGTCGTCGTTGAGGGCACCCATCTGGCCCATGGCGTAGACGTAGACGCCCCGGTCGTAGAGGGCGCCGGCGGTCAGGTCGTCCGCCACGTACTCGCCCCGGTAGCCGCCGGGCATCGCGTGGATGTCGATGCCCCAGAAGTACCAGGGCAGTTCGAAGGCGGGATCCAGTTCGAGGGAGCCGAGCCCCCGTTCGGCCCGCTGCGCGCGGGCGGCCAGGTCGTCCCACTGCCGGGCGATGCTGTCGGCCACCACGTTCCAGAGCAGGTCCTGGCTCGCCCGGCGCACGGAACTCCAGAGCTGGTAGTACGGCTCCGGTTCCATGGCCCGACGGACCGCTTCCCGGTCCCGGGGTGCGACGCCCATCTCCTGCTGGTAGCGGGGGGCGACGCGGTGTGCGTACAGCTCCCGGACCCCGGGGGTCACCTCGGTGGAGATGTGCGACTTCAGTGCCCGGACGAAGTTCTCGCGCGCGAGTTCGTCGTGGTTCTCGCGGGGCAGGACACCGTGCTCCTGCTGCGTCATTTCCCCTCCCCCACCTGTGCGAAGGCCTGCCGGATGACCTCCCGGTAGGACTCCGGGGTCTCCTCCCGCACGATCTCCTCGCGCCACTCGTAGAAGACCCGCAGCACCCGGGCGACGAACGCCGCCGCCTCGGTGTCGCGGGCCTGTGCGTCGTCGCCGGAGACCGTGTACGCGTCCACGGCGCCGCGCTCGACCACCCGCCGGTCGGCGAGAAGCTGTTCCAGCGTCGTCAACCGTTCCCGCAGCACCCACACCTCGGAGGAGAGGGTGACCACGGTCGAGACGAGGGCCTCCATGCCCGGCTCGGCGAAGAACTGCGGGCGGGCGCCCTTCGCCTTCTTGGGCAGCGGCTGCCCGGGCAGTGGTTGCGCCTGGTCGGGACGGCCCACACCGGGTCCGCCGAACGCCCCCAGCGCCTTGAGCGTCTCGTTGGCGACCGTCGAGGCGTCCGCGTCCGGGTTCGCCGACAGCACGGCGGCGGCGACGGTACGGAGAGTCCGTTCCGCCTGTTCCTCGGCGTCGCTACAGCCGCACGAGCAGTCGTCGGCGTCGCCGCATCCGGCGCCCGTGCCGCCGGTCGGTGCCGGTGGCGCGGGCGTCGGCGGTGGCGCGTCCTGTCCTGCTCGGCGGAGTGCGATGCCCAGGTTGCGGGCCAGGTCCTCCGCGTGCGGCGAGATCAGGTCACGCGCGCCCAGAAGGATTTCGCGCGGCCCGGTCGACCGGGCGACGTCTTCGATATCGACCGCAGTCCATACCCGACTCATGTATCAACTCCTTCGACGAGCACGCGGCGCCCTGTTCAGGCCTTGGTTCCGCCCCGGGTCGCCCCGGTCGGCAGGATCGCCTCGACCTCGCCGTGCGGGCGCGGGATGACGTGCACGGAGACGACCTCACCGAGCCGGGAGGCGCTTGCCGCTCCGGCGTCGGTGGCGGCCTTGACCGCGCCGACGTCGCCGCGCACGACCACGGTGACCAGGCCACCGCCGACGTACTCGGTGCCCACCAGCACGACGGTGGCGGCCTTGACCATCGCGTCGGCGGCTTCGATCGCCGCGACCAGGCCACGGGTCTCGATCATTCCGAGCGCGGACATCTGCAGGTCAGCCATGACAGTTCTCCTCCGGTAGTTCGTCGACGGACGGGTGTCCGCCGGTGTTGTGGGCCTTGCTGGTCCGGCTCATCGCCCGGTCACCTGCCGGGCGATGCGGTGCACGAGCACCTCCAGTGGGGTGCGGGGGGTCGTCTGCGGGCGGGCTTCGGTCGCCCGTTGACCGCCGGACGCCGCCGACGATGTGCTGCCGGGTCCGGTGCCGCCGGTGGCCTGCGCCGGGGCGCGGGTGGGTGCCGGGTCGCGGGGCGGTTCCAGGCCGGTCTCGGTGCGGCACCGGGCCCGCAGTTCGTCGACCGTGCCGCCACGGTGGAACCGGGGCAGCTCCGACCGGTTCGCGGCGATCTCGGCGCGGAGTCGGCGGGTCTGGTCGTCGTCGACGCGGTCGCCGACCAGGACCACCCCGTAGCGGCGGGCGCCCTCGACGGTGACCAGTCCCCGTTCGACGTCGTGGCGCACCTGGTCCGGGTCGCGCTCCAGTGGGTCGCCCCACCCGCCGCCACCCCAGGTGACGAAGTGCAGCAGGTCGCCGGGGTGCACGCCGACGTGGTCGCACTTGGCCGGCACGGTCTGCTGCGATCCGTCGGCCCGTTCCAGGATCTTCGTGCCGCGCTGTCCCGGCTCGCCGCCCAGCACGCCCCAGGGTTTGGTGAACCAGCGGTCGTCGTGGATGGAGACCTGGCCGGGTTCGAGGAACCGGTAGCCCACCCGGATGCCGTTGCCGCCCCGGTGCTTGCCGGCGCCACCGGAGTCCGGGATCGACTCGTAGGACTCGATGCGCAGCGGGTAGTACGCCTCCAGGTACTCATTCGGCACGTTGGTGAACGAGGGCCACATCGAGTGGCCGTCGAAGCCGTCGCCGATCGGTCGGGCGGGTACCCCGCCAAAGCCGATCTGGTAGAGCTGGAACCAGGTGCCCGAGCGGTCCAGGCCGGAGTACATCAGGTGTGGGCTGGACGAGAAGCCGGCCGCGCAGAGGAAGTCCGGCTGGCACTGGCCGAGCAGCCCGGCCAGGACGTCGAAGAGCCGGCCCAGGGCGTGCGTCCGGCAGGACAGTGCCGCCGGCCGTCGGGGCTTGAGCAGGCTGCCCTCGGGGATGCGGACGTCGACCAACGGATAGAACCCGTCATTGAACATGATCAACGGGTCGACGGCCATGATGGTGTACACGCCGAAGAACATCCGCAGCACGTTCTCGTTCAACAGGAAGTTGATCGAGCCCTCGGCCTGGTCGCTGGTGCCGGTGAAGTCGAGCACCACCCGGTCGCCGTCGCGCCAGAGCGTGCACCGGATGCGGAACGGCCCGGTGCCGCGCCCGTCGTCGTCGATGTAGTCCTCGAAGGTGACCGGCTGCTCGGGCACGACCTGCCGGAACAGCTTCGCCATGGCCTGCCGGTTGCGTTCCAGCAGCAGGTCCAGCGTCGAGAGATAGGTGTCCAGGCCGAAGCGCTCGCACAGTTCCCGGACCCGGGTCTCGGCGGTCCGGCAGGAGGCCAGGACCGCGTTGAGGTCGGCCCGGTTCCAGTTGGGCAGGCGCACCTGGTTGAGGACGGTGTCCAGGAGCTGCTGGTCGAGCGTGCCGCCGCGGAACAGTTTCACCGGCGGGACGATGACGCCCTCTTCGTAGATCGACACTGCGTCGGTCGGGAGGCTTCCCGGGACCTTGCCGCCGACGTCGCTCATGTGGCCGAACATCGCCGCCCAGCCGACCAGCGTGCCGTCGGCGTAGATCGGCAGCAGCACCAGCCAGTCGTTGGCGTGGCTGATCGCGCCGTCGCAGGCGTACGGGTCGGAGGTGAAGAAGACGTCGCCCTCCTCCACCGTGCCGTCGTAGCCGGAGAGGAAGCCGTCGATGAAGGAGCCGAACTGTCCGGCCACCATCCGGCCCTTGCGGTCGGCGATCAGCGGGAAGGCGTCGTTCTGTTCCCGGATGCCCGGGGACATCGCGGTACGCAGGACGACCGCGTCCATCTCGAACCGGGCGTTGCGCAGGGCGTTCTCGACGATGTCGAGCACGGCGGTCTCGACCTCGACCGGACGCGGCGACCGGGTCGTCTCGACGATGACGGCACTCATCGGGGCCCCTTCTCCTCGGCGGGCAGGATGAGCAGGTTGCCCAGCCTGTCGACGCGCGCGACGCAGCCCGGCAGGACCAGGCTGGTGGAATCCATCTCGACCACGATCGCGGGACCGCGCAGTTCGTCGCCGGCGCGCAGGGCGGTGCGGTCGTAGAGGGCCGCTTCCTGCCAGCCGCCGTCGACGTACACGCGCTGGCCGCCGATGACCGCGCGGGAGGCGTCGTGGTCGCCCGACTCGATCTCGACGGGTCGGATCCGTTCGGCGTCGGAGACCCCCACCGCGCGGATGTTGACGATCTCGTGCTGCTCGTCGAGGGCGAAGCCGAACAGGCGTCGGTGTGCCTCGTCGAAGCCGTCGCGCAGCGTGGGGATCAGCGGCCCCTGGCCGGATGCCGGGACGCTGACGGGGACCTCGAAGCCCTGTCCGTGGTAGCGCACGTCGGCCTCGAAGCGGACCGTACGGGCCTCGGCGGGCACCTCGGCCCGGTCGAACTCGGTGTCGATCTGGGTGGCCAGGTCGGTGAACTCGCGCCGCAGTTGCGTCTCGTCGAGGTCGTCGAGCGGGCGGACCAGTGACTTGTTCGCCTCGGCGCGGACACCGGTGGAGGCGTCTCCGTAGGCGCAGAGCACCCCCGGGGACTGCGGGATCACCACCGGCCACGAGCCGAGGAGTTTCGCCAGGGCGTTGGCGTGCAGAGGGCCCGCGCCGCCGAACCCGAAGAGGGCGAAGCGTCTCGGGTCGTAACCACGCTGCACCGAGACCAGCCGCAGGGCGCCGAGCATGTTCTCGTTGACGATGTCGATGATCGCGGCGGCGGCGGCTTCGACCGTCACGCCGAGTTTGGTCGCCACGGTGCCGACCGCGGTGCGGGCCTTGTCCACGTCGAGGGGCATGGCGCCGCCGAGCAGCGCGTGCGGCAGGTAGCCCAGCACGACGTTGGCGTCGGTCACCGTCGGCAGTTCGCCGCCGCGACCGTAGGTGGCCGGGCCGGGCAGGGCGCCGGCGCTGGCCGGGCCGACCCGGAGTGCGCCGGTCAGGTCGGGGACGTGGGCGATGGAGCCGCCGCCGGCACCGACGGTCTGTACGTCGATCGAGGGCGAGCGGACGGCGAGGTCGGCCACGGTCGTCTCGCGTCGGATGACCGGGGTGCCGTCCTCGATCAGGGCGACGTCGGTGGAGGTACCGCCCATGTCCAGGGTGAGCAGGTCACGGAAGCCGGCGGCCGGTCCCAGGGCCACGGCTGCGGCGACGCCGCCGGCCGGTCCGCTCATCAGCAGGCTGACCGGGATGTCCTCGGCCCGTTCGAAGGTCATCAGTCCGCCGTCGGAGCGCAGCACCCGGCGGTCGCCGACCAGGCCCTCGGCGACCAGTTTGCTGCTCAGGTTGCGCAGGTAGGCGCCGACGCCGGGGCGGACGTAGGCGTTGGCGACGGTGGTGAGGGTGCGTTCGTACTCGCCCAGTTCTGGTAGGACACCGGCGGAGGTGGAGACCGGTACGCCGGGTGCCTCGGAGGCGGCGATCTCGGCGGCCCGCTGTTCGTGGGCGGGGTTGGCGTAGGAGTTGACGAAGCCGATGGCCAGCGCGTCCACGCCCCGGTTGACCAGGTCGCGGACGGCGGCCCGCACGGCCGTCTCGTCCAGGGGGTCGATCTCGGTGCCCCGGGCGTCCAGTCGGCCCCGGACCTCGCGGACGTCTTCGAGTGCGACCAGTTCGGCGGGTCGGTCCCAGACGATCCAGCCGCCGAGTCCGCCGGGCACGAACGACCTCGCGATGTGCAGGACCTGCCGGTAGCCGATGGTCACGATCAGACCCACCCGGGCGCCCCGGCGTTCGAGGACGGCGTTGGTGGCCACGGTCGTGCCGTGCAGAAACTGGCGGATGTCGGCGGCGCGGGCGGTGGCGTCGGCGAGGACCCGGGTCACGCCCTCGACGACGCCGACGGACTGGTCCTGCGGCGTGGAGGGCACCTTCGTGCGGCGGGTCCGGCCGGTCGCCTCCTCGATCAGAAGGACGTCCGTGAACGTGCCACCGACGTCGACTCCAAGTCGGTACATCAACGACCTGCTTTCTCGGGTACGTCAGCTGTCGCGAAAAGTCGTCGCCGGCGGGTCCGACCGTGGGCCCCGCCGGTCGGCGTCCCCGGCGTGTGCACCGGGGACGCCGGCCGGGTCAGGAGACGGAGATGTCGTAGTAGTTGACGTGGCCCTGGGAGTAGCTGACGAAGCCGGTCACGCCGTCGCGGAAGGCGTAGAACTTCTGGGAGTCGACCAGCGGGATGGCCGGCATGTCCCCCACCATGAAGTCGTTGACCTGCTTGACCAGCGCCTCCCGTTCGGGGCCCGGCTGGGTTTCGAGGATCTGCCGGGACAGCCCGTCGACGGTCGGGGAGCTGTAGTTCTGCAGGTTGGTGAGTCCACCGGTGGAGTAGAAGACCTGCAGGTAGTAGGCGGGGTCGGGCACCAGCGGGGTGCTGGTGGCCAGCCAGCTCTGCAGCTTGCCCTCGCGCTTGGCGGCGTCGAAGTCCGCGCCGGAGGCGACGTTGTTCAGTTTGACCTCGATGCCGACCTTGGCCAGTTGCGACCGCAGCAGGACGGCCACCTGTTCGCTGTGCGCGCCGACGTTGGCCGCGTTGTAGGCCAGTTCCATCGGGAAGCCGTTGGGCAGGCCGGCCTCGGCCAGCAGTTGCTTGGCCCGGTCGATGTTGTGGGTGAGGGGCTGTGCCGCCGCCGGAGCACCGAAGTCGTCGTGGATGAAGTCGCTCGACGCGGTGGAGTAGCCCTGGTAGGCGGATTCGACGATCGCGGCGCGGTCGACGGCGTAGGAGATGGCCTCGCGGACCCGCTTGTCGTCGAAGGGCTCGGCCTTCAGGTTGGGCACCAGGACGTCGATGTTGGGATAGAGCACCCGTTCGAGTCGGACGCCGTCGCTGTTCTCCAGCGAGGAGAGCTGGTCGAAGGTGAGCGCGCTGGCGACGTCGACCTGGCCGCTCTGGGCCAGTTGGAGCCGGTTGGAGGTGTCGGCGACGGCACGGACCACCACGTCGGTCACCGTGGGCGTACCCCGGAAGTAGTTCTTGTTGGCGGTGAGCCGGACTTCCTTGCCCGGGTCGAACGAGCGCACCTCGTACGGGCCGAAGGTGGCGGTGTTCTCGCCCAGCCACTTGTAGGCGTACGGGTCGTCGGTGGTGGCGTGCTTCTTGGCCTCGACGGAGTCGTAGATCGTCATGAAGAAGGTGCTCAGGATCGAGACGCTGACCGCGTTCGGCTGGGCGACGTTGATCGTGACGGTCCGGTCGTCGGTGACGGTGACCGGGTTCTCGATGTCCCATCCGCCGATGCCCATGAGGATCTTGGCGATCGGTACGCCTTCGCTGTTGACCATGCGGTCCACGGACCACTTCACGTCCTCGGCGGTGAGGGCGTTGCCGAACTGGCTCTTGGCCTCGCGGAGGGTGAAGGTCATCTGCTTGCGGTCGTCGCTGAGCTCCCAGGACTCGGCGAGCTCGGGCTCGATCTGGTCCGGGGTCTGCAGGGTCGTCGCGCCGGCCTCGGGCTTGGTGAAGCGCACGAGGGTGCCGGAGATGTTGGGTAGCAGGTCGATCGAGATGAAGCCCTGGTAGCGCTCGGAGTCGAGGCTGGAGACCACTCCGGGCGCGGCGACGGTCAACGCCTGGCTGGCGCCGGCGTCGGTGTCGTCGCCGTCGTTTCCACTACAGCCCGCGACAGCCAGGCTCGTCACGGCGAGCGCCGCCACGGCCCGCATCCGAACGGAAGTCGTTCCCATGCCGACACCTCCACATTGTGTGCAAGGTTGCTATATCAGGCGTGCTTGACTTGGTGAAGCGGATCACAGGATGCGATGTTTGTATACAGGTTGCCGGCTGTCAAGGCTTCGTTCCGCCAGATCGGGGCCACCCCGACCGGCCAGGCGCGAGCAGCCGACGGTCAGCACGGCAGGCACCCGCTCGCGTCGGAGCGCGTGCACCCCTGCCAGGCTTTGCATACATGGACTTTGCGACACCCTAGCGCCGCGTCAAGCCCAGAGCCACTAGCTGCGAAGCCAGTCTGAGCGCCACTCACGGACCTAGACGCCCTCCGGCGGATTACATACAATCCTGCGTCAACTGAAGGAGGTCACCGTGACTCATGCCGGCAAGCGACGGGTCATCATCGATCAGGTGCCGCAGCGCGTGTGGCGGGCAGCGGGCCTGCCCTTCGGACTTCTCACCCGCCAGATCAACGCCGACCCGGAGACCGGAGCGCAGACGCTGGTCGTCGACGTCCCACCCGGCTGGCACATGCCGGCGCACTGGAACGGCGCCGACCTCGAACTGCTGGTCCGCGACGGCGACCTGACCATCGCCGGGCGCCAGTGCCGCCCCGGGCACTACCTCTTCCTGCCCTCCGGCACCGAGCTCGGCCCGGTCTCCTCGGAGCAGGGCGCCACGTTGATCTTCTGGACCGACTCCCCCTTCGAGGTCCGCACGGATGCGCCACCGGCACCGTCGACCCCGCTCGGCGAGACCGTCGACATCTTCGACCAGGCGAACTGGCGACCGGTGCGGGAGGCGTTCGCGGGGGTCACCGACACCAGCAGCCACGGCGACCTCGAGGTCCCCACCCAGTGCATCCGGCTGCGCAAGGTCGAGGAGAGCGGTAAGGACACCATCCTGTTCGTCCTGCCCCGGAGGTTCGCCAAGACCGCCCTGGAGTTCCACCACAGCACCGAGGAGATCTTCTTCCTCGGCGGCTGGTGCGCCACCGACCCGGAGCACGTGTACCACGCCGGTGAGTACCTGTGCTGGGAGCCCGGCGTCATCCACGGCGTGGTCACCGGCTGGGAGGCCATCTGCCTCTCCAAGCACCACGGGCCCCTGACCAGCCCGCAGATCCCCCTCGGCGCCACCAGCGTGGACGCCGAACGGTGACCCGGTTACCCCGCGACGGTCACCGCCGCAGCACACCGGGGTCGCCGCGCCCGCCGTTCGTCGTGCGTCGCGACGAGCTGGAGTACGAACTGATCTCCGCCCTCAACCACAACCCGGACGACGAGGGACTGGTGCACCGTCTCGTCGACCGGGACACCACCGGCGATCCGGAGTGCGAGTTCCTGACCGGCGTCTACCGCATGGAACCCGGGATGAGCCACCCGCTGCACCTGCACGCCGACTCGGCCGAGTTCTACTACGTGCTGGCCGGTACGGCCCGGTTCACGCTGGCCGACGAGGAGTTCAAGGCGGGCCCGGGCACCGCGATGTACATCCCCGCCGGCGTCGCCCACGCCATCGAGACCGGCAGCACCGACGGCATGGAGCTCGTGTACTCCTTCAGCACCCCTGACCTGCGGGGAATCGGCACCAGGTGGCTCTAGGCCGACATCGGGCCCGGACCCACCGCACATCGAGGCAATCGTGGATCGACGAAGGAGACGAGGGTGCGCAGCATCGAACATTGGATCGCCGGGGCGTCCGTCGCCGGCAGCGGGTACGCGACCGTGTACCAGCCCGCGACCGGCCGGCCCCAGGCACAGGTCGCGATCGGCGCCCAGCCCGAGGTCGACCAGGCCGTCGCGGCGGCGGCCCGGGCCTTCGAGTCGTGGGGCGACGTGTCCCTGTCCCAGCGCGCCAAGGTCCTCTTCCGCTTCCGTGACCTGGTGGAACGGCACGAGGACGAGTTGGCGAAGCTGGTCACCGCGGAACACGGCAAGACCGTCGAGGACGCGCGCGGTGAGGTGATCCGGGGCCGGGAGGTCGTGGAGTTCGCCTGCGGCATCCCGCAGCTGCTCAAGGGCGCCTACTCCGACCAGGTCTCCACCGGTGTCGACTCGTACTCGCTGCGCGCGCCGCTCGGGGTCTGCGCCGGCATCACCCCGTTCAACTTCCCGGTGATGGTGCCGATGTGGATGCACCCCATCGCCATCGCCTGCGGCAACACCTTCGTGCTCAAGCCCAGCGAACGCGACCCGTCCGCGTCGAACCTCGTCGCGCAGCTCTACGCCGACGCGGGCCTGCCCGACGGCGTGCTCAACGTGGTGCACGGCGGCAAGGAGGCGGTCGACGCGTTGCTCGACCACCCGGACGTCGCGGCGGTGTCGTTCGTCGGCTCCACTCCGGTCGCCCGGCACGTGCACCAGCGCGCCGCCGCCTCCGGCAAACGGGTGCAGGCGTTGGGCGGGGCGAAGAACCACGCCGTGGTGCTGCCCGACGCCGACCTGGCCGAGGCGGCACGGCAGATCACCTCTGCGGCGTACGGGTCGGCCGGACAGCGCTGCATGGCGATCTCCGCCGTGGTCGCGGTCGGCGCCGCCGGGGACGAACTGGTCGACCTGCTCAGGCGGGAGGCCACGGCCGTCGTGGTGGGCCCCGGCGACCAGGAGTCGTCCCAGATGGGGCCGGTGGTCACCGACGAGGCACGCGACCGTGTCATCACCTCCGTGGACGGTGCGCAGAAGGCCGGCGCCACAGTGGTCGTCGACGGTCGGGACCTGCGGGTGGACGGACACGACAACGGATACTTCGTCGGCCCGTGCCTACTGGACCGGGTCACCCCCGACATGGCCGCCTACCAGCAGGAGATCTTCGGACCGGTCCTGGTGGTGCTGCGGGCCGAGAGCCTGGACGAGGCGATCAGGATCATCAACGCCAACCCGTACGGCAACGGCACCGCCCTGTTCACCTCCGCCGGAGCGGCGGCCCGCCGCTTCGTGCGTACCGTCACGGTCGGCATGGTCGGGGTGAACGTCCCACTGCCGGTGCCGATGGCCTACCACTCCTTCGGCGGCTGGAAGGCGTCGCTCTTCGGCGACACCCACATCCACGGCCAGGAGGGCGTGGCGTTCTACACCCGCGGCAAGGTCGTCACCTCCAGGTGGCCGGGCACCACCCCGACGGCCCGCCCGGACTTCCACTTCCCCACCGCCACCTGACCGGCGAGCGCCGACCGGCGCGGGCTTCCCGACGCCGGTCGGCGCATCTCGCGTCGGCTGGTCTGCATGCATCAAGGCATGCCGGCAGCGGTTATGGCGCGGACGTCCCGGGCGGTGCAGTGGCGCGGTTGATGGCGGCCTCGACCGCCGTGCCGATGCGGCTCAGGGCCGCAATGTCGCCAGGTTCGAGCTGGTCGATCAGATACTCGCGGACCGCCGCGACGTGTCCCGGCGCCGCGGCCACGACAACCTGGTAGCCGGCCTCGGTCAGGGTCGCGGTGGTGGCTCTGCCTGCGCCGGGGAGCCGGGAGCGCGCGAGCAGTCCGCGTTTCTCCAGTCGACCGACGACGTGCGACAGGCGGGACAGTGATGCCGCTGCCCGCGCTGCCAGACGACTCATCCGCATCGTGCGCTCCGGCTCCTCGGACAGCACGGAGAGCACCATGTACTCGAAGAAGGTCAGCTGGGACTCGCGTTGCATCCGCGCGTCCAGGGCAGCCGGCAGGCTGATCATGATCGCGGAGTTGGCTAGCCATGCCGCCAGCTCGTCGTCACTGAGCCACCGGGTTCCGGTAGACCTCGCCGCTGCCCCTTTCCTGGTCATGAGGGCACCTTACCCGGCGACTTGTTGACGCTTCAAGTTCGGGCGGGTAGAACTTGAAGCGTCAAGTTCGCCGGATGGTCCTGGCGAATCGACGGGGAGAGGACCACGGAATGCACACCACCTCACTGGGCGGACTCGACGTCCCGCGCATCGGCCTCGGGGCTATGGGAATGTCGGCCTACTACACCGGTGCCGGCCGCGACGAAGCCGAGTCGATCCGTACGATCCGGCGTGCTCTGGACCTCGGCGCCACCCACCTGGACACCGCCGAGGTGTACGGGCCGTACGTCAACGAGGAACTGGTGGGTCGCGCGATCAGGGGCCGCCGCGACGAGGTCGTCCTGGCCACCAAGTTCGGCCTCGTCTCCCACACCGGCAGACCGGGAACGGACAGTACCCCCGCCAACATCCGCGTGGCGGTGAACGGCTCCCTACGGCGACTCGGCACCGATCACATCGACCTCTATTACCAGCACCGGGTAGACCGCGACACCCCCGTCGAGGACACGATAGGAGCGTTGCGGGAACTGGTGGTCGCGGGCAAGGTGCGCCACATCGGCCTGTCGGAGGCGTCCGCGACGACGATCCGCCGGGCCCACGCGGTGCATCCGGTGGCCGCCGTCCAGACGGAGTACTCGCTGTGGACCCGGGACCCCGAAGGCGACGTGCTGAGCACGCTGCGGGAACTCGGCATCGGCCTGGTGCCCTACTCGCCGCTCGGACACGGCTTCCTGACCGGTGACATCCGTTCCCTCGACGGCCTGGACGCCACCGACTGGCGGCGCACCAACCCCCGGTTCACCGGCGACAACCTCACCCACAACCTGCGCATCGTCGAGGAGGTCCGCGACGTCGCCGGCGAGGTGGGTGCCACGCCCGCGCAGATCGCGCTGGCCTGGCTACTCGCGCAGGGTGAGGGCATCGCGCCCATCCCGGGCACCAGGCGCGTCGACCGGCTAGAGGAGAACTGCGCCGCCGACAGCATCCGCCTCACCGCCGATCAGATCGCCCGGCTGAACAGCCTGACCCCGGCCTCCGGCGATCGCCACGCCGCAGCCGACATGGCCGCCATCGAAGGTTGAGCAGGCGTTGGTGGGCCTGGTCGAGGAAGGCGATGTAGTCGTCCTCGCTGAAGTTGCCCCGTTCGCCCGAGCGTCCGCGGTGCAGCCGGGTGCGCCACATCAACCGGCCTTGTTGTCCGGGCTTGAGGCAGACCAGGCCGGCGATCGAGACCCGGCCGGAGCCCTTGCCGCAGACCTCTACGAGGGGCGTGTGTCCACGGCCCGAGGCATCATTCGCTTGTCGAGCGATGACGTCGAGGACGGCTCCAGGCGTACGCCGTAGGTTTGGGATCCGGGGAAACCGCCTGGGCCTGGGGATCAGCCTTCCGGCTGGTAAGGCTCGGGCTGGGGCTTGTCCGTGGAGTCTGCTGCCAGGACTCCTCGGCGGCCCTGCGCGTCTTCCGCAGCAGATGCGGTAACGACCTCGCGGTCCCGGTGGTGAACGTCGGTGCCATACCGGGCGACCATGGTGCGGACGGCTTCGTCCACAACCGCCGTCGTGCGGGCAGGGGTCACCGACCAGTCCGGCAGCAGAAGACGCGGCCAGAACAGGTAGTTGGAGATCATCCCGAGGAAGTGCGTTGCGGCCATCTCCGGGTCGGCGATGTCTGCGGCTCCCGCGTCGCGCTCAGCCAGGAGGTAGATCCGAACGTTCTCGAAGTACGGCAGTTTGCCCTGCGAGAAGTGTGCCTTGGCCAGTTCGGGAAAGCGTGGCAGTTCGGCGATGACGATGCGGAACAGGTCGGTCATCTCAGGCTGGCTCAACAGCGTCGCGTAGTGCTGTCCGAGAACCGTCAGGCCGGTCGTCAGGTCGCCGGCGGGCGGCACGTCGGCGAGGTCGTTCTTGGCCCACGAGTCGACGACGATGGCATCGAACAATGCTGCCTTTGTCGGAAACTGCTTGAACAGCGTTGCTTTCGACACGCCAGCGCTGTCGGCGACACGCGCCAGGGATGCCCGGTCGTAGCCCAACTCGAGGAAGAGCTCGGTAGCGGCTTGCACGATGAGCGCGCGCTTCTCCTCCGCCACGCGCTGGTGATAGGCCGACGGCGCTGGGGTCATGCAGCCATCATAGCGAGGTGAGTGGGTTGACTCACCACTAGCGGGAGCGTAGCTTCGGCAAGGTGAGTCGCTCGACTCACCACCCGGTCTCGGGTTGTCGTCTCGCATACGTACTCGGAGGATCTGATGTCCCGTTTCGCCGATCAGACCGTTCTCGTGACCGGCGGCACCGGCGGGCAGGGGGCCAGCCATGTTCGCGCCCTGCACGCCGAAGGCGCCAACGTCGTCATCGGTGCCATCAATGCCGAGCGCGGGGCTGACCTCGCCGCCGAGTTGGGAGACCGGGCGCGTTTCGTCCGCCTCGACGTCTCCCAGGAGGAGTCGTGGGCCGCCGCCGTCGCGGAGACCGAGAAAGCCTTCGGCGCGCTCACGATCCTGGTCAACAACGCCGGGGTGCAGAACCCGCCGGCCCTCATCGAGTCCACCGACCGGGCTACCTGGGCTCGCATCCTCGACATCAACCTCACCGGCACGTTCCTCGGCATCAAGGCGGCCGCCCCGGCGCTGCGGCGCGCGGGAGGAGGAGCGATCATCAACATCGCCTCCACCATGAGCCTCGGCGGTACCGCCTTCTACGCGCCCTATGTCGCCAGCAAGTGGGCGATTCGAGGGCTCACCCAGACCGCTGCCCTCGAGTTGGGCCGCGACAACATCCGCGTCAATGCAATCCACCCCGGCGTAGTCGCCACCCCGTTCATCACCGAGCCGGCAGCCGGCGCCGATGCCCCGATCGCCGACTTCTACTCGCCCGAGCCGTTCGCCGTCCCGCGACTCGGGGAGCCCGCCGACATCACTGCGCTGCTGTTGTTCCTCACCTCGCCGCACGCGACCTTCATCACCGGCGCCGAGTATGTGATCGACGGGGGACTGCTCCTCGGCCCCGCACTCCGGAAGGAAGCCGCATGAACCCCGCAGACCAGCACGGTGTGCGCCGCGCGCGTGACCCGCTGGCGCACCTGCCGCCCGAGATCAGGAGCGCCATCACGATCACGCCTGCGGCCGGAACCCGCGAACGCTGCGGGGCCTGATCCATCACACGAGTCTGCCGTCGCCGCTGCAACCCGGCACGGCATTTGGCCCATCGACGTGCCCGGCCGTCGACCAGCCCGCCGACGGGGACCAGAACGAGGAGTTGCCGCAGGATTCGGTCCCCCGACCACTCGCCGAACACCACTGCGAGACGGGAACACTCGGCGGCATGACCGCCTGCCCGGTCCTGTGCCGGCGCCGCTCGGGGTCTCGGCCAGGCTGGTACGCCTGCGGCCGCTACAGGTCGCGCACGGTGAGCATGGGAGCCCGGCTCAATGCTCGTGATGAGGCGGCGTAGCGTCCTCGTCGTGGCAGGTCGTTGGCATCCGGAACACGGGCCCGAAGGCTTCCTGGCAGCAACTGCCGATCAGGCACGTCTTGTGCTCGATGCCGAAGAGGGCTGGCCCACCTACGACGCGGGTCTCGATTTCCAAGGGCTCGCCATGGGTGCAATGTCCCAGACCCCTGCAGGCGAGTATCTGCCCGACATACCGACCTCGCTCAACCTCATCTGGGGAGCGCTGACAGATGAGATGGACGCCCCTGGCAGGGGATCACCGGAGCAGGACGCCGCTGCAGTCCGACACATGAAGCAGGCGGCCGCCGAATGGCTCACCGTCGTCGATTCGCCCGTCAACAGGACGACCTACCTTGATCACTGGATGTACGAGGAATGCGGCTACCGACGGAGCCTCTAAACCATCGACATCCCACAACCGGCGAGAAGATCACCGGTCTGACGCCGTTGTGGACCAACCACCTGCAGCGGACCGTGACGCTCGCTCGGCGGCATGAGCGTCCGTTGTCGCCGTCGCCATAGTCTCTTGATGCAGGGGAGACAGAATTGCGGCTGCTGCGCGGAAGACGCTGAGTTACGGTGCTCCGATGCAGGCGTATGCGGCCCAGCGGGCGACACAGGCAGCCATGTCGATCGCCTCGTCGCTCGGCCTGACCGCCTACGACGCCGCCGTCCTGCACAACTCGAACAGACTCACCCTTCGCCTGCAACCCTGCGACATCCTGGCACAGGTGACACCGGCGGCGCACCAGAGCGCTCAACTCGAAGTGGACACCGCACAGCGACTGTTCGAGGTCGGGAGCCCGGTGGCCGCGCTGAAAGCACCCGAGGTCTTCGTCCGGGACGATTACGTCGTCACTTTGTGGACCTACTACGAACCGGTGACTACTCAAGCGATCCCACCCGCGGACTACGCCGGAGCACTCGAACGTCTGCACGCCGGAATGCGGCGGGTAGACCTGCCCACCCCGCACTTCACGGACCGGGTTTCCGAGGCCCACACGCTCGTGGCGGACCACGACCGGACGCCGAAGCTGGCCGACGCGGACCGGACCTTTCTCGCCAGCACGTTGGACCGCCTGCACCGCACGGTCAGCGATAGCGGCCGACCCGAACAGCTCCTGCACGGCGAACCTCACCCGGGCAACCTACTCTCGACCCCGACCGGCCTGCTCTTCATCGACTTCGAGACGTGCTGCCGGGGGCCGATCGAGTTCGACCTGGCCCACGCACCCGACGAAGTCGGGGACCTCTACCCCGGCGTCGACCACCACCTGCTCCGAGACTGCCGAACCCTCATGCTGGCGATGACCACCGCGTGGCGCTGGGACCGCGACGACCAATTCCCCGACGGCCACCGGCTCGGCATCCGGTGGCTGAGCGAACTCAAGAAGGCACCGGCTCGGTAGGTGACGAAGCACTGTCATCGGCCACGACCGGGACGGCTTCGGCGCTGCGGTCGGTTACTCAGCGCACCGCCGCTCGGTGGCAGAAGCGCGGGTCTCGTCGTTCATGTCGCGAAGAGCGTCTCTCGCTGCGGCGGGTCGAGGACATTCCGTAGCGCGATGATGTTCCGGCGCCATTGCTTTCCTTTCGCGGCATCGTTCCACTCGACGGCACGCCAGGAAGACGCTGCGAGGACGTTATCGAGGGCGTCGACGGCCAGCCCTTTCAGCGAGTTCGGGAACTGCGGCATCGGCGTGGACGGGCCGTACACGGGGCAGGCAGCTTCGCCTCCCGGGCATTGCGCAGCGATGAGGGCGGCTGCGGCTACGGCCTTCGGGATGCCCCTGTCGACGTCGTCGTTTGCCGTGACCACACGGTCGAGCACCCTGCCGACCATCTCGATGCGTACGTCCTCCGCCACGGCATCCAGGTCGCCGGCGAAGTCCGCGGCGTCGTCGTTGTCGAAGGGGCCTACGTCCCAGAAGCCCAAGGCCATTACCCCCAACTGATACTTTCGCGATCTTCGGCCAGCTCGATGCTGGTCGTCAACCCACACGGTCTTCGGCCAATCCGTAGGCCGAGGGAACGGCTTGGCCACGTAAGTCGTCCTTCCTGCGTCCGGCTCACTCGGGCGGGTTGCCGACTAACGTCTTCAGGTCGGCGGCGAGCCTTTTGAGCGGTCTCGACGGCTGCAGCAGGTGGATCGCGTTCGCGTCTCGGTAGAAGGCGCGGATCGGGACGATACGCCGCCGATGCTCGACGAGGATCTGTGGCAGCTGATCGCGTTTCTCGGTGAGCCGCTGGTCCTGCCCGATGGCGTCCTCGTCGAGCGTGATCTCGATAACGATGCCTGGCGCGTGGCCGTGTTCGTCGACTGGTTCGGCGTGCCGGCGTGTGCGTGGATAGCCGTACAGCACCCAGCCCTCTGGCGATCGGTTCAGCATGTCCGTGACGAACTCTGCCTGCACCTCGTCCGGTACCAGCGCACGTCGCGGTGCACTGCCGCGCCGGTGTCGGACGGGCATCACTGATCGCCGCAGCCTGCCTCGCCCGACTGGGCGTTCCCCTCGACGCCGCCTGGCAGGTCATCGGAGAGGCCCGAGGTGCGCCGGTCCCGGAGACCGACCAACAGCGACGCTGGCCGGAGAAACGCCAGCGGTAGCTCACCCGTCGCCGCGTACATCGCGCCCTGCACGCCCCAAGGGATAGGCGTGCTCCGAATGGGGTTCGGCGGTCGACTCCAGGTCGGAGGTCGCAGGACCGACGGCCGCATCGAGGTCGTGATCCGCGGCAACGACGAACACACACTCGCCGGCGAGCTCGCCGGGCTGGTCGAATGGGTCGAGGTGACCGGCCCTCCGGGTGTGCGAGCCTACCTGGCTTCGATCGGTGACACGCTCGTCGAGCGATACGGCGGAGACCGACACGACGACAACCGCGGTCATCAGGATCTACCGCACCGATGAACACCGACTTATCGCACGCCACCACGACGAGCGCCATCTACACGGCCCACCTCCTCAGTCTTCGTACGATTAGCCGTCAGCAACCCGTACTCGGCCTCAGGATTGACCCGGACACGGCGCCGCCGCGAGCGTCGGCGCCGTGTCCGGTCGGGCTAACCCTGCCGGTGGTGATCAGCTGGAGCGTGAGAGCAGGTGGTCGGCGGCGCGTTGGATGCTCTGGCTGAAATAGGCGACGTCGGTGTAGACGGGGACCGGTTCCTCACCGATGTCCCAGTCGCAGTCCGAGCCGGCGCTCACGATGCCGACCTGTTCCCAGGTGCCGTTGGGGAGCCGGTGCAGGGCGGGCCCACCGGAGTCGCCGGGGCAGTGGCTCTTCTGGTTCACCGACTTCGCACAGATCGTCGACCTCGGGTACTCGGGGTGTTCCTGCCACCAGGGGTCGTCGAAGCACTGCTCGTCCGGCAGGAACGGCAACTCCACCTTGTTGAGGAAGCGTTCCTGAGGGCCGCCCGACTTCTTCGTACCCCAGCCGGTCACGGTCAGCGTCTGCAACTGACGGGGCTCGGCGGCCAGCCGCACGACGGGCAGGTCAAGTGGCCGCTCCAACTTGATCACCGCCCAGTCCGGTCCATTCCACCACTCGGCTCCGCCGAGATGAGCGGTGGATCTGTTCATCGTCCGGCGTGGGTGCTTGAGGTCGACGGTGCCGGAGACGACGGTCACGCTGTCGCCGGGCTGCTCATCGACACAGTGCTGGGCGGTGAGCACCAGTTGCGGGTGAATGAGGGTTCCACCGCAACCCACCGGCAGGAGCCGGACCATCCAGGGGAACTCACCGGGCACGGCCCGTCCACCGCCGCTGATGGCGGCGGCCGGAGCGGCCGTCACCAGCACGGCGGCCAACGCCACCACGGCGATCAGGAGTCGTTTCAAGCGCATCTGACACCCTTCGAAGAACTACCGGTACGGAGGTAGAACGGAACCGGAGGGCCCTTTCGTTGCACCCCGGGAGCGATCCGTCCGCAGGAACCGGCAGAGCACTGCGCAACGCGAGAGCGGCTGGCTGACGATCTACAACGCGCTGGACCAGAACGGGATTGAGGAGGACGATTCCTCCCCGCGGTACCGCCGACACCGCTTGGGATGAGCCGCAACTGACCCACGACCACGCCGTCAGCGGCAGGTCCGGATGTTCGCGCTCCGTTGCCGCAGCCGGGCCATCCTGTTGGCCGCCGGGCCGGACCCCCTGGCGCTGTCTGAATGCTCGCCAGGTCGTTACGACGGTTCGACGGGCAGCCAGAGATCAGAGGTCACGGTGCCGACGTCACTCGTGGGCCCGTGCACCGCGACGATCTCGGGACCTGGCCGCTTGCGCCACGGGTTGAACGGAAACCACGCTGTTGCGGCCGTGGCCCAGGCCTTCTGCAGGGTCTGCGGATGCGGCCCCGTGGTCCGGATGACCAGCCATCTGCCGGCCGGAACGTCGATGATGTCGAGGTCGCCGGGGACCGGCGTACCCGTCGACACGGCGACCCCGTGAAGGTAGGTCAGCTCACACCCGACACAAGCGGTGCGGAATGTGTCGGGTGACCGGGACCGGCACCGCCGCACGATGGGGGTATGGATGACACGACCCTGGTATCCCGCTTTCTCCGCGACGGCTTCGTCAAGCTGGAGGGCGCCGTCGCGCCGCGCGTGGCAGCGGACTGCGCGCGGCTGCTGTGGCGGGAGACGGGCTGCGACCCGGACGATCCAGTGACGTGGACGCAGCCTGTGCACTGGGTGCCCGGCATGGCGCAGGGGCCGTTCGCCGCCGCTCCCAACTCGCCGTTCCTCCATCACGCGTACGACCTGCTCGTCGGCGCGGGCCGCTGGGAGCCGCGTTACTCGCTGGGCACGTTCCCGCTGCGCTTCCCGCACGAAGAGGAGCCGGCCGACGCGGGCTGGCACATCGAAGGCAGCTATCTCCCGGAGGGCGAGAGCTGGTACTTCACCAATGTGCGCTCCCGCGGCCGGGCACTGCTGATGCTGTTCCTGTTCAGTGAGGTCGGTGAGAAGGACGCCCCGACCCGGATCCGGGTCGGCTCCCACCTGGACGTGCCGAAAGTGCTGGAGAAGTACGGCGAGGACGGAGCGAGCGGACTGGCCCTCGCGCCCGACCTGGTGGCGGCGTCCGAGCACCGGCCGCTCGCCCTCGCCACCGGATCTCCGGGCGACGTCTTCCTGTGCCACCCGTTCCTGGTGCATGCGGCGCAACCACACCACGGCGCGCGGCCTCGCTTCATGGCCCAACCGCCGCTGATGCCAGCCGCACCATACGAGCTGGAGCGGGCTGATGGCGCATACTCACCCGTGGAGATCGCGATTCGTCGGGGTCTCGGACAGGATGCCCTCGGTCCGGACGGGGACGGCACCGACCGCGACGCCGTGGCGACTCGTTCCGTCCGTTCCTGAGCGCCTGGCCGAAGGTCTCCTCGGGGAGCCAGCGGCCGGTGACGTGTGGCAGGCAGGGCATGGGCGAGCACGGAGGCGGGGTTGGCAATGGTGCTGCGAGTGAGTGGCCGCAATGCGCGGTTCCAGCAGTGGGAAGCTCTCCTCGGCAACCGGACCAAGCGGCAGCGGCGTGGCGAGTTCCTCGTGCAGGGCGTGCGTCCGATCACCATGGCCGTCGAACACGGCTGGCAGATCCGGGAGCTGCTCTATGACACCAGCGCTCAACTGTCCGGCTGGGCACGCGAGACCCTGGACGCGGTCCGGGCCGAGAAGTTCGCCGTCTCCCACGACCTGATGCACGACCTGGGAGGCAAGGCGGACGCGGTTCCAGAGCTGCTGGCCGTGGTCGCGTTGCCGGAGGACGATCTGCGCCGTATCCCGGTCGGTCCGACCATGCTCACCGTCGTGTTCGATCGGCCCACCAGCCCCGGCAACATCGGGACCCTCGTGCGGTCGGCGGATGCCTTCGGCGCCGGCGGCGTCATCGTCACCGGCCACGCCGCAGACGTGTACGACCCGAAGGCGGTCCGGGCGAGTACCGGCTCGCTGTTCGCCCTGCCCGTGGTCCGGGTGCCCTCCCACCAGGCCGTCCTATCCTGGGTCGCTGACGTCCGAGCCGAGGGAATCGGCATGAGCATCATCGGAACCGATGAGCGCGGCATTCTGGACGCCGCCGAGTACGACTTCACACAACCCACCCTGGCGTTGATCGGCAACGAGACCACCGGCCTCAGCTCCGGCTGGCGCGAGGCAAGCGACCAGCTCGTCCGGATCCCCATGGTCGGGTCCGCCAGCTCCCTGAACGCGGCGACCGCCGCGACTGTCGTGCTGTACGAATCGGCACGCCAGCGGGCCGCCGCAGCCCGACGGTAGGGCACTGATCACGGGCGGCCTCGCCGTACGCGCAGTTCGGTGACGCGACCGGGTCAGGGGTTGGGTGTCACTCGCGGGTGAGTCCCGGTGGCAGCGCGTCCTCGTCGGGTCGGACCCGGCGGGCGTTGGCCAGGGGGTCGCGTTGGAGGGTGTTGATCAGCGGTTCCGGGCCGCCGACGCAGGTCCAGGTGTCGTCCCAGAGTGCGGAGACCAGCCATGATCGATCGGCGGGGAAGAACAGGTCGGGTAGCGATCCGTCACCGTGGCGCATATGACCGGTGCGCCAGGTGAGTGCCTGTTCGGGTCCGGCCTCGACCAGCACGTAGGACCAGTTCCAGTAGAGCGACACCCTGGGGGCACGGGGAAAGACGATGTCGTGGACGCCGGTGTCGAGGTAGGCCAGCCACCAGGGCTGGTCGGGGGTCTGTGTGATGAGATCCTCGACCAGTGCGTGTTCATAGGCGGCGACGGTGACGCCGTCGGCCTGGTGGGTGGTGGAGTACGCGTCGAAGACCGGCGGGATGGCGGTGGTGATCGACATGCCGGCAGTGGTGTGACCGGCGATCCACTCCACGTCGGCGGCGGCGCCGATCCGCCACTCCCGCCCGTCCTTGCTGACCTGCACACCGCTATTAAAGTCGCTGTGATGACCGTTGGCGCAGGAATCAGGCTGTCCTCGGCGTGGCCGACCGCCTTCCGTAGGATGCGCATCACGGCAGATCGTGCGCTGCTGATCGTCCGTCCTGCGCAGGGCGCGTTCGCTATGACGTGGCGTCCTCCCGCAGGTCGAGGAATGCCAACCGTGGGTCAGGTTCAACGACGGACGTGTTCGACTCGCAGGCCCGCGTGCAGCCGGCCCGGGTCGGCGGTTCCGATCAGCAGTGGTCGGGGTGTGCCGCTGATGAAGCGCTGAGCTGCAACTGCTCGCAGGGCCTGTCAGCTATGTCGGTGGGATGTCGAGGGCGGTGAGTTCGGCTGCGAGCTGAGTGGCTTCTGGGACACCGAGTGTCTGGTACACGTGCAGTGCTTGCCGAAGGTGGGTGGTGGCGGAGGCGACGTCGCCGAGGTCGGTGGCGGCCCTGCCCATACCTTCGAGCGCATGTGCCTTCTCAAGGCGGTAATCATGCTCGTCAGCGATGGTGAGGGCTTCTTGGTGCAGGGCCTGGGCTCGGCCGGGATGTCCGGCGAGTCGGCGCAGGGTCCCGAGGTGGTTGAGGGTTTCGACCTCATCGTCGAGTGCGCCGACGTCGCGTAGGGCGATGAGTGCCCGTGTGAGCAGATGTTCGCCGGCGATGTAGTCGCCGGCCAGGTATCGCACCACTCCGAGGTGGGTGCGGGCGTATGCCTGACCGTGCGGATGATCGAGTGCGTTGTACAGGCCAAGGGCTTGGTGCAGCAGCTCGTCCGCGTCCTGGTAGTTCCCCGTCTGCCAGCACACGATGCCCAGTTCTGCAAGGCAGCCGGCCTTGCCTAGCCGGTCGCCGAGTACGCGATAGAGGTCCAGCGCTTGGTGCAGCAGCTCCTGCGCGCTCTGGTGGTCCCCGACCAACCGACGCACACTGCCGAGTCGGTGAATGGTGTTGACCTGGCCGAGCTGGTTGCCCAATGCGCGATGCAGATCGAGAGCCTGGTGCAGCAGGTCGTCCGCGTCTCGGTAGTCACCGGCCAGCCGCCGCACAGCTCCCAGGGCGTACAGTGCGTTGGCTTGGCCGAGCCGGTGGTCGAGTGTGCGGTAAAGGTCCAGAGCTTGACGCAGCACTTCGGTCCCGCCTGGGTAGTCCCCAGTCCGCCACCGCACGACGCCGAGCTGAGTGAGGGCATGCGCCTGGCCACTCTCGTTGCTGAGAGCGCGGTAGAGGGCCAGCGCTTGACTCAGCAGGTCGGCCGCCTCCTGGTAGTCCTTGGAGACGAGCCGCCGCAGGATCCCCAGCTCGCTGAGCGCGTGGGCCTGGCCGATCTCGTTGTCGAGCGCGCGGTAGAGGTCAAGGGCTTGACGCAGCAGGCCGTCCGCGTCCTGGTAGTTCCCGGTCAGCCAGTGCATGGCCGCGTGGTCGGTGAGCGCGTTGGCCTGACCGATCCCGTCGTTGATCTGCGCCGCTCGGTCGGCGGCTTGGCGGTGCAGGTCCGCCGCAGTGGTCCAGGGCCCTTCGTTGCGCAGCAGATAGGCGAGGCCGGCGGTGAGCACGACCACGTGGTGGTGCTGGTCGCCGATTGTGGCGTGATGAAGGCAGGCGAGCAGGTTCGCCCGTTCGACACGGAGCCAGGTGGCGGCGGTGTCCCACCCAGCTAGGTCAGGCGCGGCCGCCGGTCTGGCGAGGGCCGTGGTGGCGGGGCGTGTGTTGTGGGCGGTCAGCCGGCTGGCTCTGCTGGCGGTGTGCTGGTAGTAGTCCAGCAGCCGCTCCACGGCCCCATCGCGTACCGCTGATGGCTCGACGGTGGCCGCGAGAGTGCGGGTGTAGGCACGGATGAGGTCGTGCATCCGGTAACGCCGGGGGGCGGTTTCGTCGAGCAGGTGGTCGTCGTACAGCTCGTCGAGGTGCTCTTCGGCCTGGTCGAGGGTGGTCCCGGTGAGGGCGGCCGCCGCGTAGGCGTCGATCTCGACGCCCGGGTGCAGCCCGAGGAGCCGGAAGAACCGCTGCCGCTCGGGATAGAGGTGGCGGTAGGAGAGGTCGAACGCGGCCCGCACGGTTGCGTTCTCACCTTTGATCGTCAGCACCCGCTCGCTCGTGCGTAGCTCTGCGAGGAGGTCCGCCATGGTCCACGTGGGCCGGCTGGCGAATCGGCTCGCGGTGATGGCGATCGCTAGTGGCAGAAATCCACACATCTCGACCAGCTCCGCGACCGCGTCGGGTTCGGCATGGGGAACCGTCCGAAGGAACAGTGCTGCTGCGTCGTCGGGGCTCAGGAGCTTGAGGTTGAGGTGAAGGGCCTCTCGCAGGTCAGCCAGACGGGCCCGGGAGGTGATGAGCACCAGGGCGCTGCTGGAGCCGGGCAGCAGAGGCCGCACCTGTGCGGTGGACCTCGCGTTGTCGAGCACGAGCAGGGCCCGTCTGCCGTTCATGCGGTCCCGCCACAGGGCCGAGCGAGCTTGAAGTCCGCCAGGGAGCTGACGGGGGTCGAGGCCGTCGGCGCGTAGCAGATCGGCGAGGGCGTCGGCCGGGTCGGTGGGTTCATGGCCAGGAGTGTGGCCATGAAGGTCGACGAACAACCGCCGGTCCGGGTAGCGACTGGCCAGGCGATGCGCTGCACGGACTGCGAGCGCGGTCTTGCCGATGCCAGGCATCCCATCAATGGCATGGATGGCCATTACGCCACTCGCTGAGGCTGTGCGGGTGACCGCTGCGGTGATCCGCTCCAGTTCCTCGTCCCGGCCGATGAACACCGTCTCTCCGGCCGGCAGCGTGTCCTGCATTGGTCCTCCATCACGGTGCGGGTCGGGTCTGAGTGCCTGGGACGGCCAGACCGTGGCCCGTGCGATGACGTATTGAATGTTGGTCGCATGCGGGCCGGTGGAGGCGATGCCCGGAATGGTGCCGCCGGCCGTGATTGCACCCGGCCCGTCCAATCCCACCATGGCGACGGGGAGGGCCGGTATCACCGGATCACCTTGCCCAGGGGTCGCCCGCCTACGCCGGGGCCGCCAGCTCACCGGCGCTGGATGTTCCTCGCGTGGTTACCGGTCGAAGCGATCCCCATGATGTCCCCACTGACATGTATCGCCCCTGCCTCGGACGCAGAGGCCACCGGGCCAGGACCTGGCACGGACGACCTCGGCGGCGGCAGCACCACCGCAACCACCGCGACTACCAGGCTGGCAGCCCCCGCCAGCCAACTGACGACCTCCAATCCCTGCCGACCGGATACCAACGTGATCACCACCAACCCGGCAGCCACCGCAGAACCCACCCCCGTGATCACCCAGCGTCGCGCCGTCATCACTCCATTATGGGTGGTGCCGCAACCCGCATTGACCCATTAGAGATCGCCGCAAATCGATCAAGCGCCTCTTGCGCCGCTAATGATCTGTGGATTTGACGGCTCCGTCCCACAATCGGTGATGACCGGGCCAGGCACGGAAAGGCCGCTAGATCCAGAGAGCCGTTTTCGACGGGGCCAGGCGCCGGACCACGGCCCGGCACCCGCCGGCACGGGCAGCCTGTGGGCGCCGCACCAGGACGCCTCCGACTCGTCGTGGAGCCCTATGAGCGGGACACGGCTCAGTAGCCGAGCAGGGCGATGATCAGGGAGGAGGCGGCGGCCGTGAGGAGCACGCTGCCGGTGCCGACCCCGGTGACCGCGCTGACCGGCAGGGCTCGGTTGCGGGCCACCGGGACGGCTGCGAGCGAGACCAACGTGATCAGCGCCGCCACCACGTGGATCAGTGGATAGCCGATCAGGGCGGCAACCGGGAACAGGTGTACGCCGACGACGAACGCGATCCAGGCCGGGATGATGTCGCGGCGGCGTACGGCGGCAAGGATGCCGGCTCCGAGCGCGGCGAGTCCGAATTCGATGCCGACCACGATGCCGAAGGTGCGGCTGGTCTCCGCAGTGAACGCCGTGCCATCCGACCAGTGCCGCCAGGTCACGAGCGCCCCGGCCAGCAGCACGAGCACGGACGCGATCGAGGCGGCGACGAGTGGCTTGCGCCAGCGCGGTGGCGGTGCTTCCTGTGCCCACCCGAACCAACTGGAGGCGAAGAATCCGAAGACGACAGCGGTGGCTGCCGCATCGCGGACGTACTCGGCGATCATCAATCTCCATCGGTGGGGCCGGCTTTGCCGTAGGAAGCTACCAGGCGGGCAGGCCCTGACCGGGCGGTCTACCCCGGGCAGCCTGGATGCATCGCCTCGCTCGCGGCCAGGAATCGTGAGGACGATACGACCACGTCTTGCGCCGCTGGCGTCTCGACCTCAAGGGCCAAGATCGAGCTGCCGTACGGTGCCGCGTCCTGCCGATCATGAAATGACCGGCTGCCGCCGTTAAGTTGTGACCGTGCTGGTGGTCAACCTGGTGGAGAAGTTCGGCGCGAACGACCTCCTGGAGCGGTCGTGGGTCCTGCCGCCGGATGTCGTGGAGCCACTTCGGGCGCACGTCGACATGACGCTCGATGGGGGGATCATGAACGTGTGGCCGATGACGTCGGACATCGCGGTCATCACGCAACCCTGGGTCGACGAGCCCGTCGATGTCGGGTCAGGTGCCTGGTTCGTCAGTTCCGTTGTAACAGCCGGGTAGGACGGCGGCACTATTGCCTGCACCCGGACAGCGGAGAGACAGTTCCGCGATCCGGTGCTCACGTACCGGCTCGTAGCTGCCGGGTCCGTAGGTTCCTGATCCGCGAGGCTCTACTCGTGGAGATCGGCGATCGCATCGGCAGGCGCACCGTGAAGCGGGCGCCTCGGGCCGGATGGCCCTCGGCCTCGATGGTGCCGTGGTGGCTCGTGACGACTTCCTGGAGCAGGGCCAGTCCGAGGCCGAATCGGCGGTCTCCGGAGCCTGGGCCGCGGTGGAACCGGTCGAAGATTCGTCTGGCGTCCGCCTGGTCGAACCCTTTGCCGGTGTCGGCGATGACGAGTTCGGCGCAGGTGCCGACGGTCCGCAGCGTCACGGTGATCCGGCCTCCTGCGGGGGTGTGGGTCAGCGCGTTCGCCAGAAGTTCGCCGACCACGCGTCGCAGGGCCGACTCGACACCGGGCACCGGCAGTGGGTCGGTGGGGGTGTCCAGGGTGAGGGTGATCTGTCGTTCGGCGGCGCGTTCGGTCTCGGCGGCGACCGTCGTGGTGATCAGTGAGGTGAGGTCGACTGGCGGGTCTGGTGGCCGGTCGGCGGGGGCGGCGGCAAGGCGGGCCGAGAGCAGCAGGTCGTCGACGACTTCGCCGAGTCGGCGGGTGGTGCCGATCAGCCGTTCCAGGTCGTCGAGGTTCGTGCTGGTGCCGCCGTTACGGGCTCGTCGGGCGATCAGTTGGGCTCGGGTGTGTACCTGGGCGATCGGGGTGCGCAGTTCGTGGCTGGCGTCGGCGACGAAGCGGCGTTGTCGGGTCAGTGCTTCGGCGAGTGGTGCGACGGCTCGGCGGCCGACGATGACACCGGTCAGCATGGCGGCGAGTAGTCCGACCGCTGCGGCGAGGCTGAGGGCGAGCAAAAGGTGTCGGCGGTCGGAGAGTTGGAAGCGGGCGTCGAACACCGCCTGGATCACGCGGTCGCCGCGGGCTTCGGTGCGGATGTGGTAGGTGGTGCCGTTGCGCATGAGCGTGGTGGTCTCGGTGGTCCGGGTGGTCGCCACGGTGTCCAGTGCGTCGGTCAACGGGAAGCCCGGTGGTGGTGGGTTGAGGCCCGTCTGCACGGTCATGCCGTCGTAGTGGAAGATCCAGCTACAGGCGGGTGGGCCGGCGATCGTGCCGTGTGCGGTGCCCCACGCCAGCTCGCGCTGGATCTGTGCTTCCTGGCTGTGGACCAGGAGTGCGTAGGAGATGCCGCCGGCCAGGAGCAGGAGGGCACCGATGGTCAGGCCGACGAACAGGCCGATGCGGAGTCGGGTCCGTCGGAGGATCGCGTGGTCGGTCGCGTCCATCATAGTGTGCCGAGGCGGTAGCCGAGGCCGTGCACGGTGCGTATGACCGCGCGGCCGAGTTTGCGTCGGAGGTAGTAGACGTAGGTGTCGACGATGGATGCGGCGGCGGCTTCTTCGAAGACCTTGCGGCGCAACGTGGTGCGTGGGTGGACGGTGGTCGGTTGGGCTGCCAGGACCCGCAGTAGTTCGAATTCGCGGGTGGACAGGGCTACCCGGGTGCCGTCGGGCAGGACCGCGTCGCGGGGTGCGAGGTCGAGGAGTCCGGCGCCGATGCGGAGTACGTGGGTCGGTTCGGTCGTGCGTCGGCACAGTGCCCGGACGCGGGCGCTGAGTTCGTCGAGGTCGAAGGGCTTGATCAGGTAGTCGTCGGCGCCTGCGTCCAGTCCGGCGATCCGGTCGCCGACGGTGCCGAGCGCGGTGAGCATCAGGGTCCGGGCGGGGATCGCACGGGCGCGGAGCCGGGTGACGAGGTCGAGGCCGTCGAGTGCGGGCAGCTTACGGTCGATGACCATCACGTCGTAGGGTCGGGTGAGCCCGAGATGGAGTCCGCGTTGGCCGTCGGAGGCCCGGTCGACGAGGTAGCCTTCGTGGCCCAGCGTCTCGGTGAGTAACTCGGTCAGGTCGTCGTCGTCCTCGACCAGCAGTAGCCGGTTCGATCTTTCCCCCCGCATGCGTCAACGATCCCATAGATTAGTGCCGATGCAATAACCAATAGTTGTCTCTTCAATTATGTGAAACCGCCATCGTGGGCGGGTGTGTGGTGTCGGAGCGTCGGGCTTCCCGGCGTGCGATCCAGCTCAGCATCGGCGTGGTCATCAGGGTGGTGACCAGCGCGACCAGGACCAGCACGGTGAACAGGGCCGGGTTCACGATGCCCGCCTCCAACCCGACGTTGAGCGCGATGAGCTGCATCAGGCCGCGGGCGTTCATCAGCGCGCCGACGCGTAACGCGACACCCGACGGCTCTCCGCGGAGTCTGGCCGCGGCCCAGCAGGCACCGAACTTGCCGACGATCGCCGCGGTCACGCAGGCCAGCGCGAAGAGCAGCACCGGCGGTGAGCCGAGGAGTCCGAATTCCGTGCGCAGTCCCGAGTAGGTGAAGAACAACGGGAGGAAGAGCGTCGCCGCGACGGGGGTGAGGGTGTTCACCACCGTGTCGGTGTTGTCGGTGCGGGGCATCACCACGCCGACGGCGAACGCGCCGAAGACCGCGTACAGCCCGATCTCGTCGGTGTACCAGGCGACCAGGAAGAGCAGGGCGACGGTGCCGAGCAGTCGGGCGCGGTCGTTGAGGCCACGGTGGGTCATCAGCGCGGTGGTGAGCGGACGTCCACCGAGCCAGAGCAGCAGTCCGAACAGGAGCGTGCCGCCGGCGGTGACGATCGCCGGGCCGGCTCGGCCGGAGACGACGGCCAGGACGGCGGCGAGCATGATCCAGGCGGCCATGTCGTCTATCGCGCCGCTGGCCAGGGAGAGTGTGCCGTGCCGGGTGCCGGCGTGGCCGTGTTCAGTGATGATGCGGGCCAGCATCGGGAACGCGGTGATGGCCAGGGCGACGCCGACGAACGCGGCGGAGACCCCGAGCGAGGTGCCGTCGGCTCTGATCGGGACGGCGTCGGCGGTCACCAGGACCAGCAGCACCCCCAGCAGGAGCGGCGCGGCGACCCCGGCCAGGGAGATCACTCCGGCAGTGCCGGCGAGGCCGGTGACGCGGTGGGCGCTGAAGGCGTAGCCGGCCTGGAACATGAACAGCACCAGGCCGACCTGACCGACGATGTAGAGGACCGGCAGCAGGGGGGCCGGGAACAGGGCGTTCTGCACGTCCGGCAGGAGGAGTCCGAGCAGCGACGGACCGAGGAGTACGCCGGCGAGCATCTCGCTGACCACGGCGGGCTGGCCGGCTTTGCCGAGGAGCCAGGCGACGCCTTTGCAGAAGATCAGGATCACCGTGACGGCGATGAAGAACCGTGGTGCCAGCTCTGTGGGGGTCATCGGACCGCCTTCTCGAAGTAGGTGGTGCACAAGCGTTTCCGGCGGGCGTCGACGACCATCCATGTGCCGAAGACCAGTTGTCGAAGACTGCGGCCCACGTCGGCCCACCGGTCCCGCAACCGCATGGCGACCAGCCGTGGCCGCCCCGGACCGGTGGACCCGGCCGGGGTCAGGTAGGCCGGTCCTCGGCTGGGCAGCGACCGGGTGTGGGAGGCCGAGGAGGTCAGGACGTACCGGCGCAGGACCTCGCGGGTCGCGGCGCGCATCATCACCGGCGCGGTGCCGCGGGCCGGGCAGGCCCGGTTGGCGGGGACGCCGAACGGGATGAAGTGTGCGTCGCCGCGGGCGAGCGTGCGCCACCGGTCCGGGGCGAACCGGCCGTCAGCGACGGCTCCCCCACGGTGGAAGGCCGGATAGTTGAACAGCAGCACCGACCCGGTGGGCAGGGACACCCCGGTGGGCAGGGTGATCGGCGCCGTAGTGATCCGGTGGGCGACGCCGAAGAGCGGGTACACCCGCAGTGTCTCGTCGATGATCCGGTCCAGCGCGTCGTCGTCGGGATCGTGTTGGAGTTCGGGATGGGTGGCCAGCGCCAGCAGCACGTGCGCCATCGCCTCGGACATCTGCACGATCGCGGTGTTGAAGAAGGCGCCCTGGAGGTACCAGGCGGTGTCCTGGGCGGAGAACGGGGGCGGCAGTGTCACCGGACACGTTCCCGCCTCGATCCGGTCGCGCAGGTATCGGGTCAACCGGTTGCGTCGGTGCATGTGTCGCGGCCCGAGGCACTTGAGCGCGGTGACCACGTCGTCGGCGTTGGCGACGATCAGCGCCCGGGCGCCGGGTGTGGCCACCTCGTCGAAGACCAGCTCGTGGTAGACCTCGGCCCACACCGGCATCATCAGGTCGCGCAGCCGGACGTGGCTGGTCCGGTCGGCGGGCAGTTCGTCGAGCGCCCGGCGGGTGGCGGCGGTGGCGAGGGCGTCGGCGCGTTCTCGGCGGATGGCGAGGACCCGTCTGGTGGTGGCGGCGACCGTCCGGTAGCGCTCGCCCGGCTCCAGGTGTTCCTGGTGCATGTGCGGCCCGGGTGCCAGCCAGTACCAGAACAGGTCCGACAGCCCGGCTCCCCGGCTGCGGCCGTCGGCGGCCGGGTCCGCGTACACCCGCTCGAAATGGTCCATGCCGACGATGGGGCCGGGGATCGGAATGCCCTCGCTGCCGTTGACTCTGGCGAAGACCCATTCCCGGAGCCGGACGACGGCCGGTGGCAGCCAGTGCGGGACGGTCCAGGCCGCGCCGCCCACCGCCAGGACGGTCAGGACGGTCGGGGTGCTCATCCGGGTGCCGCCGTGGTGACGAGGTCGGCGGTGAGGTCGCCGGGTCGCGCGGCGCCGGCCAGCGCCAGTGCCCGGTCGAGGTCGGCGTGCAGCAGGTCGAGGACGTGCCGTACGCCGGCGCTGCCACCCACCGCGAGTCCCCAGAGGGCCGGGCGTCCGATCAGCACCGCGGTCGCGCCGAGTGCGAGCGCCATCAGGATGTCGGTTCCTCGGCGGATGCCGCCGTCGAGCAGCACCGGTAGTCGGCCTTCGACGGCGGCCACGATCCCGGGCAACGCGTCGAGGGTGGCGACCGCTGCGTCGAGTTGTCGGCCGCCGTGGTTGGAGACCAGTACCCCGTCGACGCCGTGTGCGACGGCCAGCCGGGCGTCGGCCGGGTGCAGGACGCCCTTGAGCAGGATCGGCAGCGTCGTCAGCTCCCGCAGCCGGCCGATACGCTCCCAGTCCAGTGCGGCGTCCATCTCGATGTCGCGGACCCGGCCGCTCGGGTCGCGCATGTTCTCGCAGACCAGTCCGGTCGGCAGGTCGACGAAGCGGTGCCGCAGGTCGCGTTCGCGCCGGCCGAACACGGGCGAGTCGACCGTGACGACCAGGGCGCGGCAGCCGGCGGCCTCGGCCCGCCGGACCAGGGCTGCGGTGAACCCGAGATCCGACTGTGGATAGAGCTGGAACCACAGCGGCCCGCCGGCGGCGGCGATCTCCTCGACCGGCCGGGTGGCGGCCATACTGACCACCATGATCGTGCCGGCGTCGGCGGCGGCGCGCGCGGTGCCCACCTCTCCCTCGGGGTGGGCCAGCCGGTGGAAGGCGGTCGGCGCGATCAGCACCGGCATCGAGAGTCGACTACCGAGAAGCGAGATCCGCAGGTCGCGGTCGCGGGTCCCGCGCAGGATCCGGGGCAGGATCCAGCGTCGGGTGAAGGCGTCCTCGTTGGCGCGCAGCGTCCGTTCGTCGCCGGCCCCGCCGGCGACGAAGTCCCAGTGCACCGGGTCCAGGCGACGCCGCGCGCCGTCGGCCACGTCGGCCAGGTTGAGCTGCGTCCCGTCCAGCGTGAGCATGTCAGCCCTGTGCACTGCTCAGGCAGCGGTCGAGGAACGCGGTCAGCGGCGCGACGTGGACATCGGGCCGGTCCCACTGGTTCTCCAGGTTCTCCGCCAGGTGGTGGGTCGCCACGACCTGCCCGCCCTGGTGGTAGCGGACGACGGGGTGCAGGTAGGCGGCGGCGTGGGCCTGGCCGACGACGTTCTGGGCCACCCGGCTGACCGTGATGTCGAACGGATCGACCTGGTCGTGCTCGGGGCCGTATTCCAGGGTCACGACGAAGGCGTGCTGGTAGTCGTGGTCGGCGGTGCGCAGGCCGGTCTCGGTGAAGTAGTCGACCGGTACCTCGTCGTGGTAGCGGGCGTGCGGTCCGGCCACGGTGACCACGTCGGCGAGGAAGCCGAACTGCTGCCACAGGGCGGAGGTGCGGTTGACCCGGGCGATGACGGCGTCGGTGATCGACTCCGCGGTGGCGTCGAGCGTGGTCGCCGGCCAGGGCGTGTCGTCGTACCGTCGTTCGAGGATCTTGTGCAGGGCGCGGACGGCGTACCGGAAGCCGTGGATGAAGCCGCTGGTGGAGCGTTTGAAGTCGCGTTGCTGGGTGAGGGTGCCGGCGAAGTACAGGTCGGGGACGTTCACCGATTCCCAGGCGGGGGTCTGGGCCGGGAAGCGGTCCTTGATCGTCAGTTCCGGGCGGCAGGTGTCGTCGAAGATCGACGGGTCGAAGGCGAATCCGGTGCAGGCGAGCACCCGGTCGTACCAGAGTTCCTTGGTCACCTCGTCGGCGCGGGAGAACGCGAACGTGACCCGGAAACCGGTGCCGTCGCGCGCGATGCGTCGGACGTCGCCGTCCAGGATCGCGTTGGCGGACTTCAGTTGGTAGGTGTCCAGGAAGTTGTTGTTGACCGCGCGCAGATGCCCCACGTAGTGGGTCCGCCAGGCCATCCGGACCGAACTCGGCCCGGCGAGATGGATCAGGGTGGTGGTCTCCATCAGGTTGTCCGCCGTCTCGAACGCGGAGTTTCCCTTGCCGATGATCAGCACCTTCTGGTCGAGGTAGTCGTGCGGGTCGACGGACATGTCCGCGTACTGTTCGGCGAGTTCCACGCCCGGGATCGGCGGGGTGTAGGGCCGGGAGACACCGGTGGCGACGATGAGGCGCCGCGCCCGGTAGGTCTGCCCGGCCTGGACCTCGAAGATGCCGTCGACCTTGGCGACCGAGGTCACCCGGGAGTCGTAGCGGACCTGCACGCCCGTCTTCGCGGCGAAGTCGGCCAGGTAGCGCAGCATCACGTCGGCGTCCGGGAAGTACCGCTCGGTGTAGCCGGTGAACCGCAGCGCGGGATCGTCGCTGAGCAGCGAGTTCCAGTCCAGCCGCAGGTTCGCCTCGGGGTCGTCCGAGCCGGTGTGCGGCTTGTTGATGGAGATCAGTTGCCGGTGGCGGGGATAGCGGGCGAAGAACGCCCCGGGGATGTCCGCGCCCTCCAGCACCAGATAGTCGTGCTTACCGTCGGCCTCCAGCAGGGCGGCGAGCTGCAGGCCGGCCGGCCCGGCCCCGATGATCAGGTAGTCAAGCGTCACAGCGGCCACCTCACACGAGAGAGTTCGGAGAAACGTCGACAGTCGCGATGACGTCGGCGGCGCGCCGTACGTCACCGTCCAACGGCCGGTCCGGGTCGACCGGCGGTACGGCCGCGACCAGCGCGGCCAGCACCTTGGCGCAGCCGGGCGCGGTGGGTGCACGCGCACCGACGTACGCGGCCTGGCGCAGGCCCACCGCGAGCGACCCGACGAGCAGGTGCAGCAGCCGGGCCTGGTCCAGCGCCCGCAGTGCGGCCTGGGTGCCCAGCGGAATGACGTCCTGGTTGTGCAGGTTGGTCGGCAGGCTCTGCATGCTCGCGGGCACGGCGTCGCGGCGGATCTCGGCGACCATCGCGGTCGAGGCCAGTTGCACGCCCTGTAGTCCGTGCTGCTGTCCTGGTCCGGCGGCCAGCATCGGTGGCAGGCCGCCGTTGCGGTGCGGGTCGACGAGCAGGTCGAGTTGACGTTCGGCGAGGTTGCCGACCTGTGCCACGACCATCGACAGCAGGTCGGCGGCGAACGCGGCCGGCTGGCCGAAGAAGTTGCCGCCGTGCACGACGAGGTCCTCGTCGGGAAAGAACAACGGATTGTCGCTGACGCCGTCGAGGTCGGCGGTGACGACGGAGTCGACGTAGCGCAGGGCGTCCTCGGCCGCGCCGAGCAGTTGCGGTGCACAGCGGATGCTGTAGGGCTCCTGCAGCGGGCGCTTGCCGGACGGCACGAGCCCGGCGCTGACCCGGCGCAGGTACGCGCCCACGTCGATCGCGCCCGGATGGCCGTAGGCCCGGAGGAGTCGGGCGTCGAGAAACTGCGGGTCGCTGCCGAGCAGGTCGGCGAGCAGGCAGGTGAGCACCTGGACCGCCCGGTGCGAGGCGCGCACCGAGTCCAGGGCGAGCGCCGCCGCCGCGGTGGTCAGCGACGTGCCGTTGACCAGGGCCAGGGCGTCGCGGCCGTCCAGGGGCAGTGGTGTCAGACCTGCCTTCTCCAGCGCCTCGGCGGCGGGCAGTCGTACCCCGTCGAGATAGGCGTACCCGCGGCCGCGCAGGGCCTGGGCGGCCGCGCCGAGTGGGATCAGGTCGCCGCTGGCGCCGACCGACCCCAGCCGGGGCACCGCAGGGACGAACGTGGTCGCGAGCATCGCGATGAGGGCGTCGATGACGTGCGGGGACACCCCCGAGGCGCCCCGGGCCAGCGACCGGGCCCGGATCAGCAGGGTCGCGCGGACGACCTCCGGTCCGAGGTCGGGGCCTTGCCCCGCACCGAGGTGCGCCAGCGTGTTGTCGGCCTGGTCGCGCAACTCGGCCCGGCCCGCGTACCCGACCAGGGCACCGAAGCCGGTGGTGGCGCCGTACACCGCGCGGTCGTCGCCGAGCACCTTGGACAGGAACGTTCGGGCGGTCGCGACCCGGTGCCGGACCTGCGGCCCGACCACGACCGTGACCGGGTCGCGCGCGGCGCTCAGGTCGGCGATCCGCAGCGGGGCGGCGAGATCTACCTCTCTCGTCATGCGACCGGACCCTAGAGACGGAATCTCAGAACGCTCTGAGATCGGGTAGTTACGGTGCGCTGCATGCCGCTCGATTACCTGATCATCGGAGCCGGACCGGCAGGACTCCAGCTCGCCGCCCTGCTGGAACGCGACGGTCGCGACTATCTGGTGCTGGAGGCCGGCCGGGCACCGGGCACCTTCTTCGCCACCTATCCCCGGCACCGGCAGCTCATCTCGATCAACAAGATCTGGACCGGTTCCGAGGATCCGGAGTTCAACCTGCGCGCGGACTGGAACTCGTTGCTCACCGACGACCCGGCGCTACTGTTCAAGAACTACAGTCGGCGCTACTTTCCCGACGCGGACGACCTGCTGCGATACCTCGCCGACTTCGCCCGCGGCCTACGGGTCAGATACGACACCCGGGTCACCCGGGTCGGGCACGACGGTGAGCTGTTCACCGTCGCCACCGACGGGGACACCCTGACCGCCCACCGGGTCGTGGTCGCCACCGGCGTCTCCCAGCTCTACGTTCCGCCGATCGAGGGCGCCGCACTCGCCGAACGGTACGACACCGTCAGCGTCGACCCCGACGACTTCGTCAACCAGCGCGTGCTCATCATCGGCAAGGGCAACTCGGCCTTCGAGACCGCCGACGCGCTCGTCGAGACCGCCGCGGTCATCCACGTCGCCGGCCCCCACTCGATCAAACTGGCGTGGCAGTCCCACTATGTCGGGCACCTGCGCGCGGTGAACAACAACTTCCTCGACACCTACCAACTCAAGTCGCAGAACGCGGTACTCGACGGCACCGTCGAACGGATCACCCGACGCGACGACGGCGGCTACCGCATCGACTTCCGCTACGCCCGCACCGTCGAGTCGACCCGGCACCTCGACTACGACCGGATCATCCTCTGCACCGGATTCCGGTTCGACGCGAGCATCTTCGCCCCCTCCGCCCGACCGCGACTCGTGCACAACGACCGCTTCCCCGAACAGACCTCCGCCTACGAGTCGGTGAACGTCCCCGGCCTGCACTTCGCCGGCACCCTCACCCAACAACGCGACTTCAAACGCTCCACCAGCGGATTCATCCACGGCTTCCGGTACGGCGTCCGCGCCCTGCACCGGATCCTCACCGCCCGCCACCACGACACGCCCTGGCCGTCCACCCTGCTGGACAGCACCCCCGAGGCGATCGCCGACGCCGTCATCACCCGACTCAACCGGACCTCGGCGCTGTGGCAGCAGTTCGCCGTGCTCGGCGACGTCGTCACCGTCTCCGGCGACACCGCGCGCTACCACGAGGAGGTACCGGTCGACTACCTGCACGACGGCGGCCTGGGGCCCGCACCGTTCGCCATCGTGGCCACCCTCGAATACGGACCGGACCACGACCAGGTCGACCCCTTCGACGTCACGGTCCCCCGGATCGCCGAGAACGACGCCGAACACGCCCACGACGCCAGCTATCTACACCCGGTCATCCGGGTCCACCGCGGTGGCCGGCTCGTCGCGGTGCACCACCTCGCCGAGAACCTCGAGAACCACTGGGACCTTCCCGCCGTCCACCATCAGCCACTCGTGCTCTTCCTCAAGGGCGTCCTGTCCGATGCCGACTGAGATCTGGCCACAGCCCGTCCTGGACCTGCTCGCCACCGGCGGCGACCGGCCGGTCTTCTGCGACGGCGACCGGACGGTCACCGCCGCGCAGATGTCCGGACTGGTCCACCGGATCGCCGCCGGACTACGCGCCGCCGGAGCCGGCCCCGGCGTCGGAGTGGCCCTGCAACTCGGGGTCGCCGCCGAGGCCTTCGCGGCGGTCATCGCGGCCTTCGCCGTCGGCGCCCGGGTCTCCGGAATCCGCCCCGACCTGCCTGCGGCACAGCTCGCCCACCAACTCCACGACAACCCGCTGCTCGTCACCGACGCCCACGTCGCCGACCTGACGGCCACACCCGACCCCGGGACCCGGCTGGTCGCCGCCGGACGCCTGCGCGACATCGCCCGGATCACCTGGACCAGCGGCAGCACCGGCACCCCGAAGGGCTGCGCACAGACGTACGCGGCGATGAGCGCGGCCTGGGTCCCGTACCCGGACCGCTGGCCCCCGGCGGTCGCCGACCTCGCCCCCCGCCTCCAGCGCTACCTTGTCTTCGGCTCGCTGAGCAGCCAGGTGATGCTGGAGTACGCCATCCTCGCCCTGACCGCAGGTGGCACCCTGATCGCGGACCGGTCCCCCGCCTTCCCCGACATGATCAGCCGCAACCGGGCGACCGCGAGCGTGATCACCGTCGGCAAACTGCACCAGCTCGTTCAGGACCACGGCGCCGACCCGACCGACCTGAGCAGCCTGCAGGCGCTGCTGGTCTCCGGTTCCCCCCTTACGCCGGGCCGGCTCGCCGAAGCACTCGACGTCCTCGGCCCGGTGATCTTCCACGGTTACGGCCAGACCGAGACCGGCATGATCACCATGGTGACGCCGGCCGAGATGCTGGCCTCCCCCACCGCGCTCGCCTCGGTCGGCCGACCACCTCCGGTGACCGACCTGTCCATCCGCGACGCCGACGGCCGCCCCGCCACCGAAGGGGAACTCTTCGTGCGCACACCGGCGCAGGCCGCCGCCTACTGGAACGACCCAGTCGAGACCGCCGACGTCTTCGTCGACGGCTGGGTCCGTACCCGTGACCTGGCCCGCCTGGACAGCGACGGCTACCTGCACCTGCTCGGCCGCATCCGGGACGTCATCATCGTGCACGCCACCCTCGTGTACGCCGGGCCGATCGAGCGAGTCCTCGCCGCCGACCCCACCGTGGCCGAGGCCTACGTCGTCGGCCGTCCCGACGACCGCACCGGGGAGGCGGTGCACGCCTACGTGGTGCCGGCCGACGGCCACACACCCGACGCGGCACGGCTGCGTGACCTGGTGGCGCAGACCCTCGGGGCACCCTCCGCCCCGCAGACGATCCAGACGATCGAGCGGGTGCCGGTGGGGCCGAGCGGTAAGCCGGACAAGCGCACCCTGGCACGTAGGACCAGCTAACCCTTCAGTGCCGCGCAATGCCTTCGCCGATCTGAGCGACAGTGACAGCCCTGGTGCGGATGTCGCGGATTTCGGCTGCCATGGATCGGCCATGCTGCGCAGCGCGGCGGCGCAACTTCCTCCGCACCGCGTCGTCGAGATCTTCGATGCCGAGGGTTGCCATCGCTTCTCCTCACCTGAGGCAATGAGAGCACCCAGAGCGGATGGCCGGGTGACGACCTTACCCTCGTGGTCAAGGCGTGGCGGAGAGCTCGGCACGGCGTAACGCTTTGCTCGTCAGAGCGGTGAGCCCCGCCAGGGCCGCGAGAGCGGTGCCGCCCAGGAAGGCCGCCGACGGTCCCCATAACCCGGCGACCAACCCGGTGAGCGCGTAGCTGACCGGGATCCCGCCGAAGCCGGCCAGGCTGCTCAAGCTCATCACTCGGCCCAGGTACTGCGGCGGCGTGTTGGCCTGCAGCAGGGCCGTCCCGAGCGCGCCGGCCAGTCCGACGCTGACACCGAGCAGCGCCGCCGCGGCAACCGCCCACAGCCTGCCCGGGGCGGATCCGATGCCGGCGAGCGCGCCACCCGTCACGACGGCGAGGAGACCGACGAGCAGGCCGGCGCGCGGTATCCGGCCGAGCACGGCCACGGTTACGGCCGCCAGCGCCGCACCGACGCCGAACCCGCCGACGATCAGCCCTACCCCGGTGGCGCCCCAGCCGCCCTCCTGTGCCAGCAGCGCGATGCCCACGTTGAACGGTCCGGTGAAGCCCAACTCGGCGAGCGCCGAGACGAGCAGGAGAGTACGCAACAACGGCGAACGCGCGGCCACACCCAGCCCGGCACGTACCTCGGCGCCCATACCCCGGGCACGGTCGGCTCCGACGGCGGCCGTGTCGGTGCGGACCCGGACCGTGGCGAGGGCGAGTACCGAGACGGCGAAGGTGAACGCGTTGACCGCGAACGCCGCCGCGATCCCGTACGCTGCCACGACCGCACCGCCGAGCGGGGCCCCTGCCACGATGGCACCCCGCGCCATCGCGATCCGCATACCCTGCAGCCGGGCAAGATGCTCGGACGCCACCAGATACGGCGGCAGTGCCCCGACAGCGGGCAGGAACACCGCGTCGACGGCGCCGAACACCAGCGCCACCACGATCAGCACCGCGAGGGCAGGTTCGGTGGCAGCGGTGATCACCGCCGCGGTGGCCATCACTGCGCAGCGCAGCGCGTCGCTGCCGACCATCAGCCGCCGGGCACCCCACCGGTCGACCACAGCTCCACCCACCAGGAGCAGCACCAGCCGGGATACCGATGCGGTGGCCAGGACCAACCCAGCCCCTCCCGCGCCAGCAACCTCGGCGGCAGTCCAGGCTAACGCCACGTAGTAGATCTGGTCGCCTATCAGTGACACGCCGAAGCCGGCGAGCCAGCGCAGGACGTTTCCGTCCCGTTGAGGTGGCGGTTGGTGGACGGCGATCGCTTGCCGTGTCATGGCCGGAAGGGAAACGCATGGATGAACATCAGGACGTGTTCCCGGTCAGGCTCGCCCGGCCGGGCCTCGGCGCCGGCTCGCCCACGTTCGGCCCACTTGTGCAGTACCGCGGTCAGTTCGGCGCTCAGCTCGGCCAGCTCGGGCGCGGTGAGCCGGAGCAAGGAGTCGCTGGAGAACGCCGCGTCGGTCCACGCCTCGCCCCAGGCGTGGTCCTCGTCGATCCACCGTTCGAGCCGGCTGATCTGATGGGCCAGCATGTGACGTTTGGCTGCAACCGCGACGGCCCGAGTTTGAGGGTCGTCGGTGAACTCCGACCCCGCGAAGCTGAAGCCCTCGTGGGCCTTACGCCACCACCGCTCCCGCTGGTCACCGGAGCGAGACGGCACCTCCTCGATGAAGCCGTGCGCGGCCAACTCCCGCAGGTGATAGCTGACAAGTGAGATCGACTCGCCGACCAACTCGGCGAGTCGGGACGCGGTCGCCTCGCCCTCCACGGTCAGGGCATAGAACAACCGCAGCCGCAGTGGATGGGCGAGCATCCGCAGCTCGGCAACGTTCTTCAGTCGCCGGTTCGATCCGGGTGGCATCCATTCACGGTAGTAGCTCAAAGGTTTTTGAGCAAATCTTTGTTCTAATTCCATGCCGAACGGGGCTCACGCAGGCCCGACCCCGCATTCTGATCCGCTCGGTCGCCGGGTCTCGGGTATGGGCCGATGGGCTGAGCCCGCCGCCCGCCCCGGCTCTCGCCGACCGGCCGACGCCGGGCAGCCGCCAGCCGGTGGACGAGTCACCAGATCGTCGACGGCACTCCGACCAGAACCGCCGACTACCGTCCCGCCCGGCCGAGCGAGATCGATCTCCGGCGAGGGCCTTCGATCCCGATGGTGATTGCCTAGACCTCGAACAGCGCCACACGCGCTGGCCCACGCCACCTGCCACCACAATTCATGCATGATGAGCGACTCGCAGCGACCCACCCCCGGCTCCGCGCGCTTCATCTCGCCGCGGCGACCTGAATCGGCACTGTCGGGAACGGATGCTGCACGAGAGTTGCCGCTGTGGCGCAACCGGATCACCCTTAGCTAACAGCAGATTCTGCCGCCTGTTAATCGGCGGTAGACGCCGCGTTCGGGCAGTGGCATCGGGGCCTCACCGCCGGCAAGTCCGATGCCATCGAAGATCTCGTGCGAATCGTCGGCGGCGTGTCCTTCCGCTGCTGTCGTGACGGCCGGTTCGCACCGACTCAGCAGCAGACCCTCGTCCGCGATCGCAGGAAAGCCGCCCCGGGGCATGGTCAACGCCGCCGCCGGTTGCGAGACTGCTTCAATCTGCGTCAACGCGGGCAATCGGGGCTCTCGACACATCGGCAACCATGCGTACCGACCGGGCGACACCACGTGCCCAACGGTGGGCCGAGGACGGATCCCGGGGCCGGCCCGGCGTCGGCACGACCCGGACGGAGGAAGGAATGTCCAGCACGCCGCTGTCCCTGCCGCAGCCAGCCGCGCGGGCGCCCGAGTTCGGCCGGGACGCGCTCATCGTCTGCGAGAACCTGGTGCGGATCTATCAGACCGGTTCCATCGAGGTGCAGGCACTTCAGGGACTGGACCTGGCCGTGGACAGCGGGGAGATGGTCGCCGTCGTCGGTGCCTCCGGGTCGGGCAAGTCGACACTGCTGTCCATCCTGGCCGGCATCGACGCCCCGACCGCCGGGCGGGTCCGGGTCGACCGGTGGAACCTGCTCAGCATGTCCCGCGCGGACCGGGTGCACTACCGGCGGCGCACCGTCGGGTTCGTCCGGCAGCAGACGGCGAGCAACCTGATCCCGTACCTCACCGCGCGGGAGATGGTGGACCTGCCGATGACGGCGGCGCGTACCGCGAAGGCGGAGCGCCGGGACCGCGCGGCCGAGTTGCTGGACGGCCTCGGTGTCGCCGACTGCGCCGACCGGCGACCCGGGCAACTCTCCGGCGGGCAGCAGATGCGGGTCGCGATCGCGGTTGCGCTGGCCAACCAGCCGCGGGTGCTGCTCGCCGACGAACCGACCGGTGAGTTGGACGCCGCCACGTCCGCGGAGGTCTTCGGCGTGCTGCGGGACGTCAACCGGCGCTACGGCGTCACCGTGGTCGTGGTGACCCACGACCCGCAGGTCAGCGGCCAGGTCGAACGGACCGTCGCGATCCGGGACGGGCGCACCAGCAGCGAGGTGCTGCGCCGCGCCACCACCGACGCGGTGGGCGACACGCACATGATCGCCGAGGAGTACGCCGTGATGGACCGCGCCGGGCGGGTGCAGGTGCCCCGCGACTTCCGTCAGGCGCTGGCGCTGACCCGACGGGTCAGGCTGGCCCTGGAACCCGACCACATCACGATCCGCCCCTCGGGAGACGACGAATGAGCGGTGAGCCGCTGCTGCGCGTACGCGACGTGCACCGGCGCTTCCGCACCGGGCCGGGCGTCGTACACGCCCTGCGCGGCGTGTCGTTCGACGTGGCCGCCGGGTCCATGGTGGCGCTGGTCGGCCGGTCCGGGTCGGGCAAGACGACCCTGCTCAACACCATCGGCGGTCTGGACCGCCCGGACTCCGGCACCGTGCACGTCGACGGCAGCGACGTCACCGCGCTCGACGAGGACGGTCTGTCCCGGCTTCGGCGCGAGAAGGTGTCGTACATCTTCCAGAGCTTCGGGTTGATCCCGGTGTTGTCGGCCGCGGAGAACGTCGCCGCCCCGCTGCGGCTGGCCCGCGTCGCCCCGGCCGAGCGCGAGCGGCGGGTCGCGTTGCTGCTGGAGCTGGTCGGGCTGGGCGATCACGCCCGGCAGCGGCCGGCCGAGCTGTCCGGCGGCCAGCAGCAGCGGGTGGCGATCGCCCGCGCGCTGGCCGCCTCGCCCCGGCTCCTGATCGCCGACGAGCCGACCGGGCAACTGGACGCGGAGACGGGCCTGTCGGTGATGGCCCTGCTGCGCGGCGTGGTCGAGTCCGAAGGCGTCACCGCCCTGGTGTCCACCCACGATCCGGTGATGATGGCGTTGGCCGACCGGGTGATCCGGATCCACGACGGGCAGCTCCACGACGAGGCGGCCGGGCAGCCGGACGAGCCTGTGCCGGACGCCGGGTGACGCGCCGATGCTGAGGCTGGTCAGCCGGCGCGCCCGCGCGCAGTGGCCGTTGCTGGCAGCCCTGATCGGGGTCGTCACGGTCGGCGCGACCCTGCTGGGCACCTGCACCCTGCTGAGCACCCGCACCACCGAGCGGGCGCTGGAGGTCGCCATGGCCCGCGCCGCCCCCGCCGACGTCGACGTGACCGTCTACACCGGCACCGTCGAGGGTCCGGACGCGCGGTCCGTCGCCGCCGACACCCGCACCGTGGTGACCGCCGCGCTCGCCCCGTTCCCGGTGACCACCACCGCGCGAGCGTCGACGGTGCTGCGGGCGCTGCCGCCCGGGCTCGCCCCGGGCACCACCGTGCCGGCCCAGGCGTACCTGTCGGGGCTCGACGACCTGCCGACCCGCGCCGAGCTGGTCACCGGGCGCTGGCCGCGCGAGCGTGGGGACGCGGTGGTGCTGGAGTCCACCGCACAGTTGCTCGGCCTCACCCCCGGTCGCCGGGTGCGTCTCGGCGCCGAGCTGGCCCACGATCCCGTCCCGGCCGTCGACGTGACCGTCGTCGGTGTGGTGCGCCCGGTGCCGGGGCGTGGCTGGGACCGCGATCCGCTGGCTGCGGCAGGCGCCGCGACCGGCTACCAGGACGGCCGGTTCCGGCAGCCGGTCAACGCCTACGGCCCCTTCCTCGTCGACCTCGGCGACCTGCTCACCACCGGTGCCACCGTCGACCGGATGGAGGTCACCGCCCATCCGGACCTGTCCCACGCCACCCGCCGTGACCTGGAGATCGTGGCCGGGGCCGTCCGCAGTGCCGACGGTCGGCTGGCCGGCACCCTCGGCGACCGCGTCCGGCTCGCCCGGGTCGCCTCCGACCTGCCGCTGACCCTGCGCTCCGCCGACGCGCAACGGCACGCCACCGCCGCTCTCGTGCTCGCCATCGCCGTCCTCGGCGGTGTCCTGACCGCGACGGCACTCGTCCTCGCCGGCCGGCTGACCGCCGGCATACGCGCCGACGAGACCGCCCTGCGGACCGCCCTCGGCACCAGCCGCCGCCAGCTCGCCGCCACCGCGACACTCGACGCCGGGTTCGTCGCCGCCGTCGCCGCTGTGCTCGCGATCCCGGCCTCGTCGGCCCTGCACGCCCGCATGACCCACCTGCCTGCCCTGGACGCCGCCGGCCTGACCGCCCGGCCCGCCGTCACCGGCACCCAGGTTCTCGCTGTCGCCGGCGGTGCGCTGGCGCTCGCCGCCGTCCTCACCGTCCTGGCGATCCGGCCCGGCCCGGCACCCGGCGACCGACGCACCCGCCGTGAACTGCTGGCCCGATCGGGTGCCGACCTGATGCTCGCGGCCCTCGCCGCGACCGCCTGGTGGCAGCTGTACTCGCAGCCCACCACCGCCAGCCCCCGCGCCGACGCGGTCCGGATGCTCGCACCGGCGCTGCTGCTCGCCACCGGCGCCGCCCTGGCGCTGCGGGTGGTCCTGCCCGCCCTGCGCGGCGCCGACCGGCTGGCGTACCGCGCCCGTGGGCTGGCCGTGGTGCTGGCGGTCGCCGAGGCCGCCCGCCGACCCCAGGCGGTCGCCGCCGGGCTCCTCGTCGGGCTGGCCTGCGCGGCGGCGACCTTCGGCCTCGCCTTCGACACCACGTGGCACCAGTCGCAGCGCGACCAGGCCGCGCTCTCCGTCGGCACCGACCTGGCACTGTCCCTCAGTGCGACGCCGTCGCCCGGAGACGGCGCGGACGTCGTCGCGGCCACCTCAGGGGCGGTGAGTCCCGTCCTCGACCGGGGTACCGCCGTCGGTCAGTGGCTCGGCACCGCCGGCGACGCGCCGCGCCTGGTCTCCGTCGACACCACCCGCGCCGACACGCTGCTACGCGGACGACTCGACCACGACCGCACCTGGACCGACGTCGGCGCAGAACTCGCCCCGCCGACCCGCGCCACCGGCCTCCCCCTCGCCGCCGGTGCCCCGCTGCTGCTGAGCGGCACCGCGACCGGCGACACTCCTCTCGCCGTGACACCGCAGCTGCTGCTGCAGGACGCCACCGGTCTGCGCCTGCCCTGCACCGGTCCCCCTGTGCCGCTCGACGGCCGGGCGCACCGGCTGCCCGCGTGCGCGACCGCCGACGGACTGCACCTCGTCGCGGTGTCCCTGCCGATCGCGGCCGACCCCGACGCCGCAGTCGGCAACCGCATCGCCATCGCCGTCACCCTCACCGTGCCGTCCACCGGATCGGCGCAGGGACCGGAGTGGACCGCCACGTCCGCGCCGCCGATCCCGACCAAGCTGCGCGACCCGACCGTCGTGCTCGCCGCCACGCCGACGCAGACCGCACTGCGGCTGGCGGCGACCGTCGACCTCAGCGGCGCGGACGCCGCCCGCACCCTGGTTGCCACCGCCTTCCCCGACCCCGGTCCGGTGCCCGTCGCCGTCTCCGCCCGCTTCGCCGACGCGGTCGGTGACATCGGCAGCCGGCTCAGCGTCACGGTCGGCACCACGCCGGTCCCGATCGTCGTCACCGAGGTCGTGCCGACCGTGCCGTCCGCCCCCGGCGCCGTCGCCGTCCTGGCCGACCTGGACATGCTGTCGCGCGCCCGTGCCGTCACCGGTGACCTGACGTTCCCGGTCGACGCCTGGTGGGTCGGTCACCCCGCCGGTCCCGATGTCGCCGAGCGGGCCGCCGCCCTGCACCTGGGCACCGTCACGACCCGCGAGGCGGAGACGACCCGTCTCACCGGCGGCCCGCTGCAGGCCGCGCTGCCCGCCGCGCTGCGGCTCCTCGTCGGGGCCTCGGCGCTGCTGCTGCTCGCCGGTGTCGTGCTGCACGTGACCTGCGATCTGCAGGTCCGCGCCGTGGAGGTGGCGCGGTTGCGGGGCCTGGGGATGACCCGGCGCAGCATCCGGGTGGTGCTCCTGGGTCAGCACACCGTCATCCTGCTGCCCCTGCTCGCGGTGGGCGCGGCCGTCGGCGCGCTCGGCACCGGCCTCGTCGCTCCCCTGCTGGTCCGCTCCGACACCGGCGCCGCGCCGATCCCGGCCGTCCAGCCATACTGGCCGTGGCCGGCCGAGGCCGCGCTGCTCGCCGTCCTGCTGGCCGGCTGCCTGCTGGCGGTCGCCGCGGTGGTCAGCGTCCAGGTCCGGCGGGCCGACGCCGCGCACCTGCGGGTGGCACCGTGAACCGGTGGCTGACCCGCCGGCGGCCGGCGCCGCACTGGCCCAGCGTCCGTGGCCGGGGCCGTACCGACGCCGGGGCGCTGCTGCTCACCGCTGCCGTCATCGCGGCCGTCGCGCTGCTCGCCGGGGCCGTACCGGCGCTGGTACGTGCCGCCGCCGACGACGCCGTCCAGGACACGGTCCGCCGCGCCGGCACCGGCTCCACCGTCCTCGTCCACGCCGACTGGGAACGCGACGACGGGCCGACCGGCGGACGGTTCCGGATGTCCCGCCTCGCCGAGGACGTCGACGACTTCCGCGCCCGGGCGGCCTCCGCGCTCGGGCCCGACCTGGACGCGGCGCTCCTGCCGCCCATCGCCGTGGTCAACGGCCCGATCCTGGGCATCACCGATGGCAACCTGCCGCGTACCTTCCAGCTCACCTACCTGGCCGATGACCGCGGCGGCCCGGACGTGACCTGGATCGCCGGCAGCGCTCCTGGCCCCACGGTCCCCGAACGGTCCATCGAGATCCCCTACGACGGACCGCCCTGGCCGGTGCAGGTCGGCCTCTCCGAGGTCGACGCCGCCGCGCTCCGCCTCGGCCCCGGCGATCGCCTCCCGGCCCAGGACGGCCAGGGCAACGACAAGGACGTCCGGATCAGCGGGATCTACCGACCCACCGACAGCGCCGACCCCGCCTGGCGACTCGCCCCGGCGCTGCTGCGTCCCCTGCCCGGTGCCGATGGGGTGGGCACCACCCGGTTCGCCGGACTGCTGTCGCGCGAGTCGCTGCCGGACGCCCGGCTCGCCTTCGACCAGGACCAGCTGCGGCGCGCCGTCCACTTCGCCCCCGAGCCCGAGGCGCTCACGTGGGGCACCACCGCGACGCTCGCCCGCCAGGTGGTCAAGCTCAAGGCGGCCTCCGGCTCGTCAGCCGTACGCGACGATTCTCTGAAGTGGGAGTCGCAGCTCGACAGCGTCCTGCGCGACACGCGTACCCAGATCAGCGCCGCTTCCGTCCAGGCCGCCGTCCTGCTCGCCGGCGTCCTGACCGCCACGGTACTGGTCCTGCTGCTCGCCGCCGACCTGCTGGTCCGCCGCCGTACCCCGGCGCTGGCCGCTGCCCGGCAGCGCGGTGCGGCGCTCCCCGACCTCGGTACGGAACTGATCGTGGAGTCCACCGTGGTGTCCGTATCGGCCGCCGCCGTCGGGCTCGCACTCGCCGGCGCGGCCGTACCGGGTGTGTCCTGGACGTGGGCCATCCCTGTGGTCCTGGCCGGTGCCGTCGCGGGGCCGGTGTTCGGCATCCTCGCCGCTGCCCGCGCCAGCCGCGACCGGCGCCAACCTGCCAACCCGGCCGCGCGGCGTTGGATCCTGGCCACCGGCCGGCTGCGCCGCGCCGTCGTGGAGGCCGCCGTGGTGATCGCCGCGCTCGCCGCCGTCGTGACACTGCACCAGCGCGGGCTCCTGCCCGTCGCCGCCGACGGCGAGGCCGGTGAGCTGACCGGCGACTTGGTCCTCCCGATCAGCGCCGTCGCGCTGGGCGCGCTCGCCGGCGCACTCGTCGTGCTGCGGCTGGTGCCGGTCGGAGCGCGGTTCGGGCTCCGACAGGCCCTGCGTTCACGCCGCCCGCTGGCCGTGTTCGCCGCCGCCCGGGCGGCCACCACTGCTGGTCGGGCGCTGCCGCTGCTGGTGCTGGTCAGCGCCACGGCGCTGGCGTCGTTCGCGCTTGTCGTCGGCACCACCATTTCCCGGGGCCTGACCGACGGCGCGTGGAGCACCGTCGGTGCCGACGCCCGCCTCGACGTCGGCGCCGACGTCGAGGCCGCGACCCCCGTACTCGCCGAACGCATCGCGGCCGCACCCGGGGTCGATCAGGTCGTCGTCGCGCAGGTGACCGACTCGGCACGCGTCTTCACCGAATCGACTCCACTCACTCCACGCCTGGTCATCGTGGACGCCGCCGCGTTCCAGCGTCTGCTGGCCTCCACCCCGCTGCCCGACGCGCCCGCGCTGGCCCGGCTCACGACATCCGAGGCCGGCCCCACGGGCGTCCCCGCGCTGGTCCGATCGGGCACCGGCGACGTGCCCACCGGAACCCGGCTGCAGTTGTCACGCGAGGATGCTCCGACGATCCATCTCACCGCGGTCGGTACCGCTCCCCCCGTCGGCGGTGCCGGCGACGTCATCATCGTCGACGCCGCTGCTCTCGCCGAGGCGGGACTGTCCGCCGTTCCCAACACCGTCTGGGTGACCGGCCCCGGTGCGGTGCAGGCCGTGTCGAACAGCGGCGTCGCCGCCGACGTCGTCCTGCGCACGGACGTGCAGCGTGCGCAGCGAGTGGCGCCGCTGACCGCAGGGACACTACGGCTGGCGTGGACGGCTGCGGTTGTGGTGCTGGCGCTGGGGCTGCTCGGCCTCACGCTCGCCGCCGCCGCGGGTGCAGCGGAGCGGTGGCAGACCCTGAGTCGGCTGCGGACCCTCGGCCTGCGGCCACGCGACGCCCGCTGGGTCGCCGCCGGAGAGGTGCTACCGCCGGTCGTGGTCGCCGCGGTGTCCGGCCCGCTACTCGGGGCCCTGCTCGCGCACCTGATGCTCGGCCCGCTCGAACTGCGGATGCTCACCGGTCAAGCCGCCGACCCGGCGACGGTCCTGCCGTGGTGGCTGCTCGGCATGGTGGGTGTGGCGCTGGTGGCGGCGGCCGCCGCAGTCGTACCCGTCGAGGCGGCGCTTCGGCGACGCGACCGGCTGAGCGAGGTGCTCCGCGCCGGCGAGTGACCGGCTGGGCCAGCACGTCGAACCCCCGATCCTGGTCGACCGTGGTGCCGTGGTTCATCGTCGCGTGGTGGAACATGAACACACCCCGTTGAACGATAGACTTCAATATATACCGCAAGTAGCATCACCTTCACCCACGGTGTGGCAGCGGGTGCGACACCGGCCTCGCGGCACACCGCAGCCGGATGCGGAGGTCGGAGATGCAGGATGAACAGCACCGTCGTCGGTCGGTGAGTCGCCGGGACGTGATGCGGGGCGCGGCCGTGCTCGGCGGTGCCGCCGCAACGGTCGGGTTGGCCGCACCGGGCAGCGCGGCGGCGGCTCCCGGCTCCGCAGCGGTGCAGCCGGCACGGGCCAGCCTGGCCGGGCTCGACGACTGGCTGGGCTCCCTGGTGCAGGTGGCGAGCGTGGCGGCGAACGTCCTGCCGATGCTCGTGCTGGCGCAGCGGGGGCAGACCTCCGACCCGTACCAGACCGGTGGCGTGCAGTTCGAGGTGATCAACATTGATGGTGAACCGAACCTGTACGCGCACAACGTCTCCGGTGACGACGTGGGACTCTCCTACACGTTGACCCAGTCGGAGCCGGCGACGAACACGAGCGTATACCAGCCGCTGCCCAAGGGTGGCGCGTACAAGTGCGAGTCCGACCTGCACGCATTCACCGACGGCCAGGTCTTCGTGGCCCCCAACCCGGCCTCCACCGGGTTTACCGGAGGGCTGGCCCGCACGCTGAGTTTCGCGGTGCGCGGCCTGACGATCGGGGCCGTGGTGCAGGTCGTCGGTGGCGTCAAGCTCTCGGTGACCAAGGACCCCGCGACCGGATCGTTCACCGCGGTCATCGAGGCCACCGGCACCCCGAAGACGCTGCGGGCCCAGGTCGAGGCGACCGGCCCGGACGGCAACGTAGTCCGCGCGGTGTGGGACGCCTCCGGCTCACCGAATCGGCCCAACAACGACACCATCAACCTTCCGCTCCCGGCCGGGGTCAACCTCGACCCGGTGGTGCAACTGCTCCAGCTCTACGTGGACCTCGACGCGCCCGGACTGGACGCGGTCACCGCCGACCGCCGCAGCCGGGTGGTCTACCTCTGATCGATGGGCTGCGCCGACCCTCGCCACGCGGGCTCGGCCGCTCGGAAACGGACAGACGGTACGGCGCAGGCGCCTCAACAGCTGGCGAGCGTTTCGGTCAGCACCTCCAGCAGTTGCCCATGTGCCGGCGCCGGACCGTCGATCCACCCAGGAATACCGTTCACCGAGACCAGGTCACGCAACTCGTCCATCCGGGGAATCCAGTACATCCGGTGTTCCGGGTTCGCCTCGCAGCAGGCCACATCCTCCAACGCCTTCCCCCAGGAACCCACGGGCCGTGGCTTCTCGGCCTGCTCCACGGTCATTCCCAGCGCCGTGGTCACCGCACCGAACACGGTCGCGTTCCACCGGCCGTCATCGACTCGCCCCCGCTGCTCACCGAGCACCCCCGCAGCCAGGAGCCCTGCCCGATCACGAGCTCGCGGGTCCAGATACATCAGCCGCAGCAAACGGTCATCCCAAGGCTTGCGGTGCAACGGATCAGGCTTCGGCTCCAGATAGTCAAGAGCGAAGGTCACCGACAACGGCCCCCGCACCCCGCCGAACGGCTCCACCGCGTACGGCCCCGGAGCGCGATACCGGGAGTCGGCCGGATCGACCGCGCGGCCGTTCTCCCCCACCAGGTCAAGAATGGTCTTGAAGACCGGCAGCAACCGGTTGGCCGGATCCTGTTCACTCAAATGCACCAACTCTTGCCGGATCTGCGGATGCAGCAGATCGCTGGTGTTCTCCCGGAGGAAACTCTCCGCCGCCGGCCAGTCGGGCTGCGCCAACCACTGCGTCAGCACCTCGGAATCGGCACGCTGAACCGCACTCGACGACACCTCACCGGCGGCCGCGAACGAGGCCATGCTGAACGCCCGGGCCGACGAGTGCACCACTCCATCCGGAGCGACAACCTGCCACCTCGCACCGGGACCCGCACCATCCGGACCGATCACCGGCAACCCGTAACGACCCACCACCGTCGCTACCTCGAACACCAGCCCCGTCGCCACCACCAACGGCTGCACTCGACGACGACTGAACTGCAACAACACCATGCCGAGGGCAGACAGCACCGCACTGCGTGGCCCCAGGCCCTCGCCCACATCGACCACCACCACCGGACGAACCGTCGACCGCGCCGCCACCACCGCCGAAGTCTCCGACCACGCCCGCCACCGAGCCATCTCACCCACCACCAACACACCCCGGTCGTCGGCTACCCCACGGCGGCCATAGGCGACCGGCAGCTCGGCGACAGCGGCACCCTCGTGAACGGCTACCGTCGTCTGAGCACTCACGGTCGGGCCGAGCGAGACTGGCAACTCGCGAGGATCCGCTGGGCTGCCGTCGAGCTCAGGCCAGTCGTCGGAGACCATCAGGTAGTTGGGATCACGCCAACCATCCACCACCACCGGACCTACGGCAGCCGGGACAAGAGCCGGATACGGGTACGTGACCATCGCCTTCCGACCATCACGCCACCGCACCCACACCGTCGTCGCGTCGAACCGGTAGGCCACCACGGCCCGTGGCGATCTTCCACCGATCCGCTGCCCGAAATACACGATCAGCTTGTCGACTGACATCTGACCCGCGGCACTGATCGTGCCGAGCCGGGCCGGCGTCGCCTGCTCACTCGGCTCCTGCGGCCAGCCCTCCATGACCACCGGCTTCCGTGCCGCCGGATCGAAGACCGGGTACGGGTACGTGACCGTGGCCTTCCGACCATCGGGCCACCGCACCCACACCGTCGTCGCATCCACCGTGTAATCGACCGTGGCATCGGGATAGCGCTCCCCGATACGCACGTTGCGGTTGTGCGCCTTCAGAACTCTGTGCTGCAGGGCGGCGCGGACGAACCGCGCCGACGGGCCCGGTTGGCGTGACCAGCCGTCCTCCACCACCGGCCCGGCAGCAGCCGGATCGAAGACCGGGAACGAATAGGAAGCCATGACCTCTGTGCCACCACCCGGTGAACGCGCCCACACCGTCGTCGCGTCGTACCGGTACTCGATCTCACCCCCGGCCGCGAAGTGTGCGCCCAGCGACACGCGGCGGCCGTCGAGACGCAGCTGGCCACCGCTGTCCGGCTTGCCGGACCGAGTTGCCGCCGCCAGGTCACCCGGCTGCTGCGGCCAGCCCTGCACCAGGGTCGGCGTGGCACCACTCGTGCCGAAAGTCGGGGTCGGGTAAACGACCATGGCCTCGGTGCCATCCGGAAGCCGTACCCATACCGTCTTGTCGTCAGTCCAGTACTCGACGGTGCCGCTGCCGTGCCTCGACCTCAGCTGCACGACGCGACCCTGGATTATCAATTTTCCGTTGCGGAGTTCGCCGGTGGACGCTGCCTCCTCGGGAGGTGGCAAGCCTGCCCAGTTCGACGCCGGCCGGACGGTCGCGTTCAGCGGCTCGTCCAGATCCATCGGAACGGGCAGCGATGTCGCCGGACCACCGTCCCACTCGGGCGAGCGGTCAGAGGACATCAATGAGTTGGGATCACGCCAACCATCCACCAGCACGGGGCCGGCAGCGGCCGGATCGAGGACCGGGTACGGCAACGTGACCATGGCCCTCCGACCATCACGCCACCGCACCCACACCGTCGTCGCATCGAATCGCAAGCCGACCGGGCCCTCGGTCGACTTGCCATCGTTTGTCTCTCCCAGCGCAATCGTGCGCTCGTCCACGGACAGTTGACCGCCGTGCGTCACGGTGCCGCGCCGGGCCGTCGCTGCCCCTGGGCCCGGTTCCCGCGGCCAGCCCTGCACCACCACCGGCTCCGCGCCGGGCGGATAGAAGACCGGGTACGGGAAGGTGGCCATCGCCTGTTTGCCATCCGGCAGAGTCAGCCACACCGTCGTCGCGTCGAACGCGTACAGGACCTCAGCATCGGGGTACTTGTCGTCCCCGAACTTGACCCGCCGGTCGTTGACCCACAGTTCTCCTCGTGACAGCTTGCCGATGCTCCACTCCGTCGTCGCGTCCGGCTGTCGTGGCCAGCCATCCTCCACAGAAGGTCCGGCAGCAGCCGGGATGAGAGCCGAGTACGGATAGGTGGCCATGGCCCTTTCGCCACCCGGCAGAGCGAACCACACCGTGGTCGCGTCATACCGGTACTCCACCTCGGTATGGCGGTATCTACCCACCGACACCTTGCGGCCGTCGATAACAAGTCGACCCGCACTATTCGTCAAGCCGCGCCGAGCCGCCGTCGCCTGCGTGCTCGGCTCCCGTGGCCAATCCTGAACAAACGTCGATCTAACGCCGGGCGGGCCGAACACCGATTGTGGGTAGACGACCATGACTCGATCACCGTCCGGCAGAAGCAGCCACACGGTGGTGTCGTCGGTCCAGTACTCGACCCAGACGTTGGCGTACCTCGACCTCGTCCGCACCTCACGGCCCATCACCATCAAGGTGCCGGCAGAGAGCCTGCCAGCGGACGCCGTCTCCTTCGGCGGCTGCCACCGCTCCTCACTCAGCTGACTCGGCTCGCCGACCACTGTTTCCGCGTCGCCCACACCCACAGCCGACACTGCCGGGGCGTCCGCCATCGATAGATCAGCCGGACTCACCACGGACATGGCGACCGGGTCCATCGTGCCGCCCGGACCCGTAGGGGCGGAGGACGCGGTCTCACCGCCCTGCCACATACGGTCCCAGTAGTCGTCGTCCTGGCGAAGCACGTCGAGCGACACCGGGTCCTCAGCCGGATCCACCGGACTTCCGTCCCACTCCAGCAGACCGTCCGGGCCCTCCGGGTCGTCCATCAGATGGTTGGGATCGCGCCAGCCCTGCACCAGCACAGGACCCGCTGTACCCGGATCGAAGGCCGCGTAGGGGTAGGTCACCTGGGCCTTCTTGCCGTTGCGCCCACGCACCCACACCGTCGTCGCGTCATATCGGTAGGCGACCAGACCCGGGGACAGCTCGCTACCGATCCGCCGCAGTTCTACCCGACGCCCACCGACCTGGAGCCGCCCGTTGTGCTCCAACGTAGTGAGCCGGGCCATCGTCGCCTGCCCGCTCGGCTCGCGCGGCCAGCCTTGCACGACCACTGGCCGCCCGGCGGTCGGGTCGAAGACCGGATACGGATACGTGGCCATGACCTTTCTGCCATCGGTCCAACGCACCCACAACGTATTCCCATCAGACCAAAGATCGACTGCCGCATCCGGGTAGGTCGTCCCTATCCGCACTACGCGGTTGTCCACCCACAGTCGTCCCTTCGACAGCCGGCCCGAGCTGAGCTTCGCCGTCGCACTGGGCTCCCACAGCCAGCCATCCACCACCGCCCGTCCTGAATCAGCCGGATCGAAGATCGGAGATGGGGACGTGGCCATGGCGGTGCTGCCGTCCGGCCAACGCACCCACACCGTCGTCGCGTCATACGTGTACTCGACCTCGACATCCGGAAATCTCTTCGATCCCAGATCCACCCGTCGGTTGTTCACCCAGAGGCGTCCTCCCGACAGCTTGGTGGTGTCGAACTCCGCCGTCGGGCTCGGTTGCCGGGGCCAACCTGCCACCACCTCCGGCCCGACGGCAGCCGGGTCGAACGTCGGGTACGGATACGCGACCATGGCCTCACGGCCATCCTGCGAACGCACCCACACCGTCGTCGCGTCATACCGATACTCGACCTCGGCCCTGGCCGCGATGTGTCCGCGCAGCGTTACCCGGCGATTGTCGACGACCAGGTCTTGCTGGGCGGTCACCGTGCCGGTCCGGACCGCCGCCAGCTCACTCGGTTGCCACCGCCAGCCCTGCAGCACTCTCGGTTTGGCGCTACTCGGGCTGAAGATCGGGTTCGGGTAGACGACCATGACCCGTGTGTCACCCGGCAGCCGTACCCACACCGTCGTGCCGTCGGCCCAGTAGTCGACTGTGGCACCTGCGTGACTCGACCTCAACCGCACGTCGCGACCCTTGACCGCCAAGTTCCGGTTGCGGATCTTGCCGGTGGACGGTGCGCTCTGCGGCGGCTGCCACGGATCCTCGCTCAGTTGACTCGGCTCGTCATCGCTGGCTTCCGCGTCGCTCACACTCGCCGCGGGTGTTGCGGAGGCATCCACCATCGACGTGTCGGCCGGATCCACCACTGGCACGGCATCGTCGTCAGCCGTTCCGCCCAGGTCCATCGGGGCGGGCAGTAACTCCTCCTCATTGTCGTGCCACATGTCCACCCGAAACTCCTCGTCCTGGCGAAGCACATCGAGCGAGACCGGATTCTCACCCCGATCCACCGGACCACCGGACCAGTCGGGCCAGTCGTCAGAGACCATCAGGTAGTTGGGATCGCGCCAGCCATCCACCACCACCGGACCTGCAGCAGCCGGGGCAGCAGCCGGATAGGGAAAAGTGACCATGGCTTTCCGGCCATCACGCCACCGCACCCACACCGTCGTCTCGTCAAACCGGTACGCGACCGCACCCTTGGTCGATGTCCCACCGATCTTCGCCCCGAAGTACAGGAGGAGCCGGTCGACTGAGATCTGACCGACGGCACTGACTGTGCCGAGCCGGGCCATCGCCGCCTGCGCGCTCGGTTCCCGTGGCCAGCCCTCCTCCACCTCCGGCTTACGGTCAGCCGGGTCGAAGACGGGATAGGGATAGGTGATCATGACTTTTCGACCATTGGCTGAACGCACCCATACGGTCGTCGCGTCATACGCGTAGTCGAGCGGGCTGTCGGGGTACTTCCTCCCCAGCTGCACGACACGGTTGTTGATACGTACCTGTCCCTGCACCAGCTTGCTGCTTCTGAACTCCGCCATCGCGTTCGGCTGCTGGGGCCAGCCCTCCACCATCAGCGGTCCCGCAGCCGCCGGGTCGAAGATCGGATACGGATAGGTGACCATGGTTTCCCGGCCGTCCTGCGAACGCACCCACACCGTCGTCGCGTCATACCGGTACTCGACCTCGGCCTTGGCCTCGAGGTGACCGGCCAGCAGCACGACGCGGCCGTCGACGGCGAGCCGCTTCTGCCTGTCCAGAGTGCCGGGACGAGCCGCCGACACGAGCCCACTCGGCTGCCGCTCCCAGCTTCCGATCACCGTCGATTGATCGTAACCGGAGCCGAAGACTGGATTCGGATAGACGACCATGGCCTTTCTGCCATCCGGCAGAAGGACCCACAGCCTCGTATCGTCAGCCCAGTACGTGACCTCGGTATCGCCGTACTTGGTTGGCAGCCGGACCGAGCGACCCTTCACGGTCATCTTGCCGCTATGGAGCATTGCGGAGGACGCCGCCTCCTGCGGAGGTATCCAGCCATCGCCCCTCAGCCGACTCGACTCGCCACTGCCCACCGCCACGCCGGTGGATCCCGCCACCGGCACCACCGTCGCCTGCAGTGATTCGTCCAGCTCCATCGGACCGCCGCCCGGCTCGGGCCAGTTGTCAGAGACCATCAGGTAGTTGGGATCACGCCAACCATCCACCACCACCCGACCCGCTGCCGCCGGACCGAAGACCGGATGCGGGTAGGTGACCATGACCTTCCGGCCATCACGCCACCGCACCCACACCGTCGTCTCGTCAAACCGGTACGCGACCTGACTTCTGATGGAGCTCCCATCGTGTATCGGCCACAACGGAACCTCCCGCCCGTCGACATCCAGACCGCTGTCACCGGCGGTCCCGAGCCGGGCCATTGCCGCCTTGCCGCTCGGTTCCCGCGGCCAACCCTCCTCCACCACCGGACTGGCACCAGCCGGGTGGAAGGCCGGGTATGGATAGGTGACCATGATTTGCTGTCCACTCGGCAAGATCAGCCACACCGTCGTCGCGTCATACGCGTACCGGACATCGGCATCGGCATCGGCATCGGCATCGGCATCGGAGTAAACGTCGGACCCGAAAACCACTCGTCGGTGGTTCACCCAGAGTCGACTCCCCGACATCTTGCCGCTGTGCCACGTGGTCGTCTCGCCCGGCTCGCGTGACCAGCCCGCCTCCGTCACCGGCCCGGCCGCCGCCGGGTCGAAGACCGGATGTTGAATGGGTAGCCATGATCTTTCTGCCATCGGGCAACAGCAGCCACACCGTCGTCGCGTCGTACCGGTACTCGACCTCAGTCCCGCCGAGGCCGGTCAGCGTTATCCGGCGACCGTCCACAGAGAGCCGACTCTTACTGTCCGGAATGCCTCGCCGAGCGGCCGTCGCCTCCACTCCGGGCACCCGCCGCCAGCCCTCCGTTATTCTCGTTCTGGTGCCACGCAGACCAAAGACCGGGTGCGGGTAGACGACCATGACCCGACCGCCATCCAGCAGCTGAACCCACACCCTCGTGTCGTCGGTCCAGTATCCGACCGTGGTGCTACGGCTCACCGGCCTCAGCTTCACGAGGCGGCCCATCACCGCCAGTTTCCCGGTGGTGGAGAGCGTGCCGACAAACGCCGCTCTCTGCGGGGGCTGCCAGTGCTTGTCCGAGTCGAGGACCGGCAGCAGGACCGGATCGACCACCGGCAGAAGTGCCGGATCCACCGTCGCGTCCACGTCCATCGGGACTGGCAGCGAGGCCCGGTCGCCGACCCACATACCCTCCCAGAATTCGTCGTCCTGACGAAAGTCGTCGCCCGGCATCCCGCTGCCCCCAAACAGGCGAGCCCGCCATTCACCGTCGACCAGACGAAAGTCCCCGGTCCGCTCGTTGGTCTCCGGATGCAGGCCGTGGACGCCCGTCCCATCGACAAGCACCGGCACATTGACCCAACCCGGACCACCGTCTCTCCACTGCCGCACCCTGATCTGACTGACCAGACCGATCTCGGTCGCCTCGACCCGGAAGTCAGTCGCGATCCTGGTGAGCTCGGTGATACGGGCGCGCAGCCGGGCGATCTCCGCCTGCAGAGTTCGCTCCCGCCCGGCCAGAACGGCAGCCTCAACCGACGCTGCCGCAGTCCCCGCGTCCCTGTCCGCTCCGGTTGTCACCATCTCAGTGCGCAACGTCGTCAGCTCACCGGAGCGCTCGATCAACATCCGACGCAACTCGGCGAGACGAGGTCGCACCACGTCGGAGACCTGCCCGGACGCCGGAGCGGATCGGGCCTGCGCGATGATCGATTCTGTCGCCCTGGCTGGTCGAAGGCGCACACCACCGCTGTCCAGCAGCACCGCCGTGAGGCCGCCGCGCAGCGCGGTCAACCTTCGGTCGTCGATCGATCCGATGAGGGTTCCCGCACCCTGCGACTCCAACGCCCCGATCCACCGCACCTCCGCGCCGTCCCCGAGCAGCCACGCCACCGTCGGTGCCCCACCGGGCTGCCGCAACCACGTCAGGGCGACCGAACCCGGGTTGTCTCGCAGGGCGTCGAGCAACACGGTGGCGTCCACCGCCTCCGGAGCCTCACCGACCACCTCCGGCAACTCCGAGACGGCGACCGGCAGCACCCGCCGCACCAGCTCCGCCGCCTGCGTTTGAGTGCCGGCCCACGCGAGGTGGACGGCGGCCGCCAGAGACCCTGGCGGAATCGCTACCCGCAAGCCCTGCTGAATCCTCGCCAGATCGGCCAACACGCCGTCCAGCCGCCGCCGACCCGCTTCTTCGCCCGCCACGACACGGGCGTACGCCGCCTGCACCACCGCCCGTCCCGCGACCTGCGACCACGGCAACACCCGTACCGCGTCGGCGTCCGTCCACGACGACTCCCGACCATCCACGCTGACCGGAACGATCTGAGGCGAACGGGCACTGCCCACCGGCACCTGCACCTGCATCCGGTACAGATCGGCCAGGCCGCCCAGCGCCTCCGGGTCATCCGGAAGCGGGCGTGGTCCCGTCGCCCAACGATCGATGTCCCCCGGGACCAGCACCATCGCATCGGTAAAGGGCTGACTGCGCAGATGGTCCAACCCCACCGCCGAACGCGGCGACTCCTCGATGAGATGCACCAGCGTGCCCTCGGCCGGTGGTGGCGTGGCAATCGACACGGCCAACGCGTTCGAGTGGCGTTCCTGGGTCATCGCTCCGGTCAACACGAACCGGCCAGGAACGACCATGATCTCTTTGCAGACGATCCCGCCGCGCACCAGGTACCTCGCCTCATCACCGTCATCACCGGAGCGGCGTGACGCCGGTACGCCTCCCCACCGACCAACATGACATCCCTGGGGACCTGCGGCTCAGCTAGATCGCCGTGCGGGCGGTGCCGTGGACCGTTCGAGCCGCCGGTGGGTGCCGACATCGGTGGCGGTCGTCAGGGTGCGTCGGTGCGCTGCCAGCGCAGTGGGTCGTCCTCCAACCCGGCGCGGTCCCAGTGGCCGAGGTTCGCGGCGGCCTCGTAGCTGGTGCGCAGGAACTCGGCGACCGCGCGGTCGGGGTCCGGTGCGGTCCGGGCGGCCTCGTAGGGCAGCAGGAACTGCTGGAACTCGGTGCTGAAGTAGGCGCCGTCGGGGCCGACCGGCTGTTCGGCGAACCCGTCAGGTGTGGGATAGGCGTACGAGTAGAAGGCGCCTTCGGCACCGCCGCCGGGCCAGAACCCGCAGCTGGACAGCTCGCGGGAGTAGCCCTCGACCATGACCCAGTCCCCGCAGTTGGGCACTCCCCCGGGGTGCGGCGGGGCCGAGCGGCCGGAGAAGCGGGTGCAGGCGAGATCCATCCCGCCCCAGAAGAAGTGCACCGGACTGACCTTGCCCACGAAGTGCGACCGGAACTCGCCGATCACCCGGTTCGCCTGCACCAGCTGTCGCCAGAACAGGGCCGCCGCCTCCCCCTCGTAGGAGGCGTGCTGGTGGTCCTCGGCGAACGGGATCGCCGGGTCGACCTCGTTGGGGCGCGGTCGGATCGGTGCCTCGATCCCGAGCTCGTCGAGCATGGCCATGACCCGCGAGTAGAACTCGGCGACCGGCATCGGCCGGAGCGGAAGGCTCCGCGTGCCGCCGTCGCTGCTGCGTACGTCGAGCCGGTGGCCGATGAAGTCGAACTCGATCTCGAAGGCTCCCGTCCCGTACGGGATGGCGGACGTCGTCAACCCGCGCGGGCTCACGTACAGCGTCACCTGCCACCAGTGATTCAGCAACGGGGCATGCGCCATGCGGATCTTGCCCACGATCTGGGTCCACATGTGCAGGGTGTCGCGGGTGGCGGTCCAGTCCGAGACCCGCAGGCTCGGCCAGCTCGTCGTGTGCGGGCTTGTCATCGCTACTCACATCCTTGGTGCTGTCACGAGAGGGTGACGGTCGTCGTGGTCGGGTCCTCGGTTCGGCCGGCCGCACCCGTCGAGCGCACCCCGAGCGTAGGCGTGTCCGGTGGGTTCCACGGGGCGAACGCTGCGGCCTGCTCCGGATACCCGGTCGAACCAGGTGCACGGTCGGGCTAGCGCGGCAGGTCGAGCAGAACGACCACGCCGATCTCCACGACCTGGGCCCGGGAGCGCCAGTTCCACGACCCCGGAGGTGCCTCGCCGGACCGGAGTTCCCGGAGTTGGGCGAGGTCCGGCGTTAGACTCGCCGGCCATGGGACTGCTCGTCTTCAGCCTCAACCTCACCCTGGACGGTTGCGTCGACCACCGGGAGGGGATCGCCGACGATGAGACGCACGCCTTCTTCACCCGTCTCATGGACGACGCCGGAGCCATGTTGTGGGGTCGCGTCACCTACGAGATGATGGAGAGTTCCTGGCCGGCCGTCGCCCGCGGCGACGAGCAGGCACCGCCGGCCCTGCGCGAGTGGGCGGTCAAGCTGGAGGCCAAACCCAAGTACGTGGTGTCGTCGACGCGCAACGACTTCCCGTGGGCCAACAGCCACCACATCGCCGGCGATCTACGCGAGGGCGTGCAGAGGCTCAAGGACACGACCCCGGCCGGGGTCCTGCTCGGAAGCGGAAAGCTCGCGACCGAACTCGACCGGCTGGACCTGATCGACGAGTACAAGCTGCTCATCCATCCCAGGATCGCCGGTCACGGCCCGACGCTGTACGAGGGCGGGCTGCCCGGCACCCGCCGGCTCGAGCTGGTCTCGGCGGAGCCGCTCCGCAGCGGCGTGGTGGCCGTGCACTACCGTCGCGCGCACTGAGTCACACGGAGTCCATCGCCGCCAGGTCGCCGGTAGCGCGGCGTCCTCCTCGCGCTCGCCGTGCGGGGTGAACGGCTCCTCGAAGGCGAGGACGGTGTGATTTCGACGGTCTCCGGGCTGGTGGACAGGCGCGGGGATGCGTCGGAGGCCGCGCGGTGCGTACAGTTCCGGGTCGGACTTGGGGTGGGCCGGATAGATCCGGCGCAGGGAACGGGACGAGCAGCGACGGCATGACGGCAGACAAAGATACGGAAAACGGTCAGTACCGCATTGACCCGTCCCGGCTGGAGACCTGTCTCAGCGTCTTCGAGGCGTTGGAGGACCTGCCTTCCGATCACCCCGACGTGGTGCGGGTGCAGCGGGCCACCGCGAGGCTCTACAAGACGATCAAGCAGCGGCGGCGCGAGGAACGGCGGGACGCCATCGCGGCGGCCGACCGCGCGGTGACGGCGGCCACCGCCACCGGCGCCCCGGGCCGGATCGACGATGAGACCCAGGGCAACCCGCTCGTCTCCCCCACCGCGGGTGCCACGGCCGGCGTGCTGCACAAACCGCGCGGCTGCTACATCTGCAAGCAGCGCTACCGCGATGTGGATGCCTTCTACCACCAGCTCTGCCCGCCCTGCGCCGCGCTGAACCGGGAGCGCCGGGACGCCCGTACCGACCTGACCGGCCGACGCGCGCTGCTCACCGGCGGCCGGGCGAAGATCGGCATGTACATCGCGCTGCGGCTGCTGCGCGACGGCGCGCACACCACGGTGACCACACGGTTTCCCCACGACGCGGTCCGCCGATTCGCCGCGATGCCCGACAGCGGGGAGTGGCTCCACCGCCTGCGGATCGTCGGGATCGATCTGCGCGACCCCGCCCAGGTGATCGCCCTCGCCGACTCGGTCAGCGACCAGGGACCACTCGACATCCTGATCAACAACGCGGCGCAGACCGTCCGCCGTACGCCCGCCGCGTACGCGCACCTCGTCGCGGCGGAGGCGGCGGCCCTGCCGGACGGCCCACTCCCGGAGATGATCACGTTCGCCAAACCGGCCGGCCGGGGCGACCCGGCGGGCAGTCTGATCGCCCCACCGAACTCGCCCACCATCACCCCGCACGCGCTCACCGCACTGGCGCTCACCAGCGGCTCCGCCTCGCCGGAACGGATCGCGACAGCCAGCGCCATCGACGCCGGCGGTCTGGTGCCGGACCTCGACCCGGTCAACAGTTGGGTGCAACGGGTGCACGAGGTGAACCCGGTCGAACTGCTCGAAGTGCAACTGTGCAACGTGACCGCGCCGTTCGTGCTGGTCAGCCGACTGCGACCGGCGATGGCCGCAGCGACCGCCCGCCGCAAGTACGTGGTGAACGTGTCGGCGATGGAGGGCCAGTTCGGCCGTGGCTACAAGGGGCCAGGGCACCCGCACACCAACATGGCCAAGGCCGCGCTGAACATGCTGACCCGGACCAGCGCCCAGGAGATGCTGGCCGACGGCATCCTCATGACCAGCGTCGACACCGGCTGGATCACCGACGAGCGGCCTCACCCGACGAAGATGCGGCTGGCGGAGGACGGCTTCCACGCCCCGCTGGACCTGGTCGACGGCGCGGCCCGGGTCTACGATCCGATCGTCCGTGGCGAACAGGGCGAAGACCTGTACGGCTGCTTCCTCAAGGACTACGCGCCCTGCGCCTGGTGATCCGTTGCTGCCCCTGCCGACGCACCCGTTGCCGACGTTCTCCTGCTCCGACGCTGGTCGTCGAGGGACCGACCGGTTCCGCGACGACCACGCCCTCGTCCCGTCAGCGGCGGCCCGCGTCGAGGCGGCCGTCGAGCCGTCGCGGGATCTCGGTGTAACCGTCGCGTAGTTCCTCGGGCAGCAGCCACTCCGGCGCGTTCTGCCAGGCCAACGGGCGCAGGAATCGGCGGATCGCGGTGGCGCCGACCGGGACGAGCATCCGCCGGACGTCCAGTGCCGGGCCGAGCGCCGGCTCGGCGGCACGGTCGACGGCGGCTTCCAGGTACCCGCCGTCGCGGAGCACGTCGGCGAACATCCGGAACTGGACGGCCGAGCGGGTGAGCTCGCCGTCGAGCCGGGCCGCACCAGCGAGTGCAAATAGTGCGTCGAGCGGTGTTCCGGTCGGCGCGCACGGCCGCCACCGCCACACATGCCTGTGCTCTGGCCCCGTCGCGGCGAACGACGATCTCCGCCAGACCCAGGCTCATCGCGGGCACGGCACCTCCGTTGCCTGAGCGCGGAACCGGGTGTCAGGGCGCGTCGACCTGGCCCGACCGCAGGGCCCCGGCGACCTCACGCTTCTCCTGCGGCTCGGAGGTCTCCCGATCCTGGGATCGGGAGACCATTGTTGTCCCCTCCACGATGGTCCAGCCTCGATCGCAACGAACGACCCGAGACCCGGACCGGCGGCAGTCCATGACCCAGTGAATGGCGACGCCTCCAGCCGGTTCAGCTCCCGAGCGATAGTGGGCAACACCTGTGTCATTTCTTCTCGAGTTCCTGCGCAGCCCTCTGACTGTCGGAGCGATCCGGCCGAGCGGTCCGGCACTGGCCGAGCTGGCCACAGCCTCGGTGCCGGCGACGGGCTGTCCCGTTGTCCTAGAACTCGGCCCTGGAACCGGCGCCTTCACCGCGCCCATCCAGCAGCGCCTGGCCGGATCGGGCCGACACCTCGCGATCGAGATCAACCCTCGCTTCGCCGAGCGACTGGCCATGCTTCATCCCGCTGTCGAAATCGCGGTCGCGGACGCCGCGTCCCTCCGCGAGGTGCTCGTGCAACGCGGCGTCGACCGGGTCGACGTCGTGGTCAGTGGCCTGCCATGGGCGGCTTTCGACGAAGAACTGCAACGGAACGTACTGTCTGAGGTGGTAACCGTGCTGCAGCCGGCCGGCGTCTTCACCACATTCGCCTACGTTCACGCCCGGTGGGCCCCATCGGCCCAGCGATTGCTGGCGTCTCTCCGGTCGCGGTTCGAGGAAGTGGTCATCAGCCGGACGGTGTGGACCAACCTGCCACCCGCCCTGGTCTATTTCTGCCGACGTCCAATCACGGTTGTCGACGAAAGCTTCGGAGGGCGTTCGATTCTCGGCCCCAGACGAGCCGAATGGCCAGTCCTGCAGGCTGCATCCCGATGCGCGGACGGCAGATCCCTGGAATGGAAGCGACTTCAGGTCCGTGGCTGCCGATCCGCCGGGCCGGTGGAGACGAGGCGGCTCGATCGAAGGGAACGCACACGGCAGAGCACTGGTGGCCGCACCCCTTGATCGACACCTTGACCCTGGCACCTGCGAACGCGTCGGTGCCGTCTCAGGCGCGTCGCCTCGTCGACCGGCGCGCGACGTCACCACCGCGCCGATCTGAAGCGGCGCCCCCGTCCGGTGCCGGAAACTCCTTATCGGCCTCAGGGGGCGTCTGGGATGACGTCGGTCAGCGGGTCTTCTTCGTTGCGCGTTTGCGGGGTGGGGTCAACAGGTCGGCGACCGCAGCGATGGCAGACGGCACGAGACGGTAATACGCCCAGACACCACGCTTGTCCCGCTCAAGCAGACCAGCCTCGGTGAGAATCCGCAGATGATGACTCACGGTCGGCTGGGAGAGTCCGAGAGGCTCAGTCAGATCACTGACCGACGCCTCCCCCTCCGGAGCCGACTGGATCAAGCTGAGCAATCGCAGCCGAGCCGGATCAGCGAACGCCTTCAACACCCCCGCAAGCCGCTCGGCATCAGCACGCTCGAACGGCTCACCGGCAAGGGGCGAGATGGCGGGCGTCACAGTCTTCACAGTTGCCACGCCCTGCATCGTTGCAGGAAAACCCATCAATCCGCTGGTGAACGAGGGCAGGATCACCCGGAGCTCGTGTGGGAGCTCATCGCTTCTGCCGTATCTCGGCATGATGATCTACGTACCACCGGACGCGTCCAGCACGGCGTCACGATCGCCGAACCCGGCGACCGGCCACCTACGCTTCAATCCTCTGACCGGCATCACCACCCGGGACTGGCTGTTGCCGACCAGGCCGGAGCCGCCGGATCGGGCGGGCGGCGGCGGGCCGCGCCGGACAGGTGCCCGACGCGGCCCGGAGATCGGTGCCGACCGACACCGGGTGTCAGCAGGCCAGGGTGGAGATCGGTACGCCCGTCAGGCCGTCACCGCGGACGAAGCCGGTGACGCCGGTGCTGTTGTTCCTGACGTAGTACCAGCCCCAGCCGTCGTCACCCACCGCGCCGCACCGCAGGGTCGCGCTCTGGCCCGCGTAGCCCAGGCCCAGCACGGTGCAGGTCGTCGACGGGCCGGTCCGCAGGCGGATACCGGCGCCCGAGAAGCCGACGCTGTACGGTTCGTTGGCGCCGGGCAGCCAACCACAACGCGGCGCCATCGCCGTGGTCGATTCGGTCGAGGTCTGCGGGGCGGTCTGCGCGATCGCCGGGCCGGCGGCCACGACCGGTAGGCCGAGGGCCACGGCGCACGCGGTAAGGCGTGCGGCGGTGGTGAGTTTCATCTACCACTCCCTGTCTCGTAGTCGTCCCCGCCGATGCGGCGCTGCCCGGAGCAGCGAGAACGGTGGCGGAATATCGAGTGACTTCACCCTAGGGCGCACATCGACATCGATCACAGTCATTTCTTTCTGGCGGCGAAGAGGTGAACAGTGACCTCGTTGCCGACGGCCAGCGCGTCGAAGCGAGTGGCCCACCGCACGGTTGCGTTCGAGCCGGTTGACGCCGCGCTCCACAGCGTGGCGATGCTTGTACCGCTCAGGTCACAGGCCGTGACCGGCGGACGTTCCCGACGAGCTCCAGCTCGTCCAGGACATCGCGGATGCTATCGGCCCGTCCGAAGCGAGCAGGCCGTCTCCCGGCTTGAACGGTTCGCCCTTGGCTAGGGGGTGGCGAGACCTCTGACGAAGCGGGTCTTGGACGCGTGTCGGTTGGCTCGTGCTGTGGATCAGGGCTGGGACGCCGGGGTGAGCTTTGCGATGTCTGGGGCGTAGACGGTCATCCAGTGCGGATGCAGCCGGTAGTAGACCACGTCGTTGTCCCAGTCGAAGGGGTCGTCGCCGTAGAAGTCCTTCAGGTACGCGAGTACGTCCGGCCAGTCCGTGGCCTGGTCGCCGTTGCGGGGGTTGAGGATCTCCACCGTGCCGTGCGTGAAGACGCCGAGGTCCTCACCGCGCATGTGTGCGGCGCTGGCGGCGGGTCGCGCCGCGAGATGGCGCGCCTTGGCGGCGTCGCGCGCCGTGCCGAAGTACCACTTGCCTCGCAGGAAGTGCCCGTCCACACCGCTGATCCGCGGCTCGCCCTTCGCCGTCACGCTCGACAGAGCGAGGGTGCACATGCCGGTGAGGACCTGGGTGAGCTGCTCCGCGTTCAGTGTGCGTGCGGCGTTGATGATCGAGCGGAGGTGGGAGGTGGAGCCGGCGAGGGAGGCGTTAAGGAGGGCTTGGAGCTTTTCGATATCTTCCGGGGTTTCGCGCATGGAGGTCCCTGTCTCTCCGTATCAATCTGTGCCCTGGTCCGCGCCCATCACCGGCGCCGACCGATGAACCTATGCTCCACCGAGAGCCTGACACCTTGTGTCATATTTCTTCTACTGGCGTGCGGACGCCAGGTGAATGTCATCGCGTGTCGAGCACGACGAGGCGGGTGTGTTCGGAGAGTAGCCTGCTCGCGGTCAGTCCGAACATGGCGTGGAAGCTGTCGCTGAAGTGCCCCGGCGAGGCGAACCCGGCCTCGATGGACGCCCGGGTCAGGTCCATACCTTCGCCGACCGCGAGCGCGACGTGCAGCATCCGTGCCCACAACCGGTACCGGCGGAAGCTGGTGTGGGCGTTCGCCGAGAACAGGTGCAGAAACCGTGACGTCGACAGGTGCACCTCGGCAGCGAGCTGCGCCGCGCTCATCTTCTGGTCAGGCTGAGCACGCATGATGCCGATCGCGGTGCGAATCCGCTCGTCCATCGCGCCAGGGTTCGGAGGGTCGACGAATTCCCGTAGTCGGGCCGGATCGGGGAACGAGGTTTCCTGTACGTGACGAATCAGCGACGATTCGTGCTGATAGTCAAGCCCGACCGAGGAGGTGCGTTCGGTCATCCGAGCGCGAACACCCTCCGCCAGGCCCGAGCCAGGGTCGAGGTAGAAGAACAGCATCCGGCCGTCGTCCGCGATGACCCGGTGTCGTGTTCGCGCCGGAATGAGGGCGCTGCGGGTACGCCGTTCACCGATGTCGTCGGCTTGTAGCGTGAACGGTGCGTCGACGCCCAACGCGAAGCAGTGCACGGAACCGGAGTGCGCATTCAGCCTCAGCGAGGGCCCCAGATAGGCCGCCTGTCCGAGCCAGATCCAGATCCTCGCCTGCTCGGCACGACACGTTTCTGGAAGCGGGACATCGGCCACGTGGCCGATGATCGCATGTGTGCTCATAACCGCAGAGGAACGGCCAACGCGCGTGCTGCGCCCGCCAGGACGAATCAGGCGGCGACTGGGGCAAGGGCTCCTTGTGGCGGCCGGATTGCTCAACGTACTGCCCGGCGCTGGTGCCGTATCGCCGGCCTGGGCCCGTTCGGCCTACGGCGTGGACGTCACGGGCGCGGACCTGGAGACACTCATGCGGCATCGGGCGATCCTGCTCGCCCTGGTCGGCGTCACCGTGATCGTTTCGGCGTTCCGCCCGCACCTGCGCCCCGCCGCGGTGGCCACCAACGCGGCCAGCTTCGGCACCTTCCTGCTTCTCGTGCTGACCACCCCATCGCTGAACCAGCAGGTAGTCCGGGTGGCGCAGGTCGACGCCGTCGCGTTGCTCGTCCTGTCGGCGGGGACGGCCCTGCTCGCGTCCGGCCCCTGCGGGCGCCGCACGACGCCAGCGGTTCGAGGGCGCGAATGACGACAACGGTCATCATCATCGTCGGGATGTTCTTCTTCGGCATGGGCGTCTACGCGCTCGCCGCGCCTGCGGCACTTGCCCGTCCCTTCCGCATCGTCATCGATTCAGCAGAAAGCCGATCCGAGATCCGTGCGGTCTACGGCGGGTTCGGCCTGGCGATCGCCGCCGTACTGGCTGCCGCAGCGCTCGACATCGGCGATATCCGGACCGGCGCGGTCATCACCGTCGCAGCGGCCCTTGCCGGAATGGCCCTCGGCCGGTTGTTCTCCCGGATCGCCGACAAGGCCACTGCGTTTTATCCAATCTGGTGGTACTTCTGGATCGAGACCATCGGTGCCGCCCTGCTGTTCGGCGTCGCCCGACCCTGATCCTGACGAGTCGTATGGCAGACAGGGAAGGCACCGCAGCGTCGCTGGTCGCCGTGCTTAATGAGGCATTATGCCGATCGTGGTGAGGTGGCCTTTGCCGATGGCGTGTGCCAGAGATCCACCATCGTTAAGCAGCCGGTCGATGCGTGCTGGTAGTCGCACGCGAGCGCTGATCTCCCCGGCCGGGTTCACCATGATGATGTGATGACCGGCGCGGGCGAAGAGTGCACCTCCGGACACGGGGACGCCCTCACTGGCAGCACCGGGCGGGAGAGGCGGCACCCTTGTACAGGCACTGCGGTCGAGATCGATGAGCGTGACGCCGGTCTCTTCGGCCAGCCACAGCCTTCGACCGGTGAGGAGCGGTGGCAGCGACGGCAGGTCACGGTCGTGCCGCCACAGGATCTCCACGCCGCCGGTGGGACGCAGGGCCATGACGGTGCGCCTGCCGCTGAGAAAGATGATGCGGCCGTCGTCGCCGACGGTGAAGGCGATGCCGGAGTCGGGAAAACGCACCGGCGCCGGCAGCGACCACTCACCCCTGGCAACGCCGGTCCGCGCGTCCAACAGCAGCAGTGCCGCCTGTTCGGCAGTGGCGATGAGGATCGCGTCTCCTGCGAAGGTCCGCTCCGAATCCCACCGCAGGGGCAGCGGCCAGGCCAAGCTGCTGCCCGGCGCGGGTCCCGGGAACCGGCCCGGAAGAGGCTCGCCGGTTACCAGATCCACCCGTGTCAGCGGAGAGTAGCCACGCCACCCGCCGAGGAAGGCGACGGCCCCACTGACACTGATGTAGCGGCGCAGGCGCAGCTTCGGTGTCGACCACGCCCGCTGCCCACTGTGCGCGTCGAAACAATGCAGGACACCAGCCTGACTCAGATAGAGACAGCGATCGCCCGCGACGACGGTCGTGCCCCAGCAGTCCTCCACCTCCTGCTCCCATAACGGCACCCCGGTCTGACGGTCCAACCCCACCAGACGCGAGTGCCGCTCCGCCACGACAAGGACCCCGGACCCCACCGCCAACGCCACCGGGCTCGAGCGCACGTGCAGAAGCCGCGACCACAACACCTCCAGCGCTTGATCCACGAGCCCAGTGTCACGCACGAACCCGAGGACGAGGCGGCACGCCGTCGTCAGACGGGAACGGCAAGGAGATCGCTACCGGTTCGACCCGGAAGGCACGCCATCCGGCGCACCCGGTGCCCAGCAGGCCCCCCGGCCGCGGTGATGGTGAAGGACTCCCGGCCGGCCTCGATCGGCGCCCTGCCGATCGCGCCGAGTAGCCGCATCGGCGCCGACGATGCGAGAGTCCCGTTCCCTGCGGATGGGTGTTCTTCGACCTCAGCCCGTGCTCGGAGTTCTCGGTCAGCAGCGGCGGACATGGCACGATGGCCGTGTCCTGCGCCGCCGGTGGCCGGGCACGACGCTGATGGAGTCGGGATGTCAGAACTGGCCGGCACGCCGGTGCCAGGATTGGCGAAACTGTGGACGCACGATCCGGTCACCGCCGGCCGGTATCGGCTGGTCGGCCGGCTGGGCGCGGGTGGACAGGGGGTCGTCTATCTCGGCGAGGACGACGCTGGTGACCGGGTCGCGGTCAAGATGATCAACGCCGATCTGAGTGATCCACGGGCCCGGTCGCAGTTCGTGAAAGAGATCGCCGCCGCACGCCGGGTCGCTCCGTTCTGCACCGCGCAGGTGCTCTTCGCCGAGGTGGACGGCGAGCAGCCCTATGTGGTCAGTGAGTTCATCGAGGGTCCGACCCTGCACCGACACGTCCGCGAGCACGGCCCAGTGACCGGCAACTCCCTACACCGGCTCGCGGTCGGCACGGTCACCGCACTCGCCGCGATCCATGGTGCCGGCGTGGTGCACTGCGATCTGAAGCCGGACAATGTCGTACTGGGCAAGGACGGCCCTCGGGTGATCGACTTCGGCATCGCACGCGCGTTGGGAGTCACCGAGACGGCGTCCAGCCGAGTCATGGGGACCACCGCCTACATGGCGCCCGAGCGGTTCCGCAACGACGCGGTCGGTCCACCCTGCGACGTCTTCGCCTGGGCGGCCACGATCGCCTTCGCTGCCGGCGGTCAGCCGCCTTTCGGCAACGACTCGCTCTTCGCCGTGATGCACCGGGTGCTGCACGATCCACCCGAGCTGCCCGCGTTGCCTGCCGCACTGGACGAGCTCATTCGCCAGTGCCTGGCCAAGGATCCGGCGGACCGGCCGGATGCCGAACGTGTACTGGTACGGCTGCTCCGACAGGACACCACGCTCACCAAGCCGCTACACCGGGAGAACCTACTCGAAGTCGGCAACGAGACAGCGGGCGCGCCGACACCGAACCACCCGCTCCCCCAGATCACGCCGACGGCACCGCAGCCGCACTCGACAACGTCGCGGACTCCGGCCCAGCCGACGGTGCCGACCCAGGCCCGGCCGACACGGCCGGAACACGTGCCCGTGACGGAGCCCGCCGTCGGTGCCGAGCCCGACGGCGCGCTGCGGCGACTGCGGCGTGAGTCCCTGGACGCCTGGGGCATCTCGACCGCACTCTTCCTCGGTTCGGTGGGCGCCGCCGGCGGCTACGTCGCGTCGAGCGCGATCGGCCCGGCCGCCGCAGCCGGGGCGGTCACCTTCGTCGTGGTCTACCTGGTTCGGCTGCTCGTCGCGACGGCGGTCGGGGGACGCTCCGACCACGGATGACTCGGTACGGTGGAGGTCTGGGGCGCCGGCTGGCGCCGGATCGATAGGTTGACTGCCACCAGCCGCCCGCCGAGGAGGACGTCCCGATGACCCCATCCGCTACGCGTACACGGCAGTGGTTGCCCTACACCGCCGCCGTCACCGCCGGGCTGGTGGTCATCGTCGGAGCGTTCGTGTTCGTCCAGCAGCACGAAGCGGGCAGCGAGGGGCCCCGCACCGACTGCGCCATCACCCTCCAGGTCAACTCCTCCACGGAGAAGGCGGAGCTACTGGTCGACCTGGCCGAGCGCTACAACAGCAGCACCCGGTCGATCGACGGCGGCGGCTGCGCCCAGGTGCACGTCAGCGCGTTGAACTCGGGCAAGGCAACCGAGGCGCTGGCCACCGGATGGGCCCACACCGGCCTGCCGCAACCACAGGTCTGGCTGCCGACGTCGAGCCTGTGGACCGGCCAGCTGCGGCTGCTCGACATGGCCGCTGGGCGGGCACCGCAGACGCCGGACCGCTACCCGTCGATCGCCAACAGCCCGCTGGTGATCGCGATGCCGCAGCCCAAGGCCGAGCTGGTACGCCAGCGCGGGCCGCTGGGTTGGGGGGAGATCCTGGGCCTGTCCGGGCGGGACGGGTGGGCGGGCTTCGGCAAGCCGGAATGGGGCCGGTTCACGTTCGGCAAGGACAACCCGAACCTGTCCACCTCCGGGCTGGCGGCGACCATCGCCACCTACTACGCGGCGGTGCAACGGTCCAGCGACCTGACCCGGTCCGACCTGGCCAAACCCGCGGTCACCCAGTTCGTGCGCCGGATCGAGGCCAACGTGGCGCACTACAGCGACGACTCGGTGGACCTGCTGCGAAGCCTCGCCGAGGCGGACCTCGCGGGCCGTACGGACGACATGAGTGCCATCGTCCTGCAGGAAGAACTGGTGGACCTCTACAACACGGGTGCGTTGAGCCCTCGGCAGGAGGGGCAGGAGCGGGGCCGCCGGCCGAACGTCCCGCTGGTCGCCGTCCACCCCAAGGAGGGCACGTTCAACCTGGACCACCCGTTCGTGGTGCTGCCCTCCGCCGATGAGCGGCAGCGCGCGGCAGCGGCCGACTTCCAGGCCTTCCTGACCGAGGACGCCCAGCAGCAGAGCTTCACCCGCCTGGGTTTCCGGAACCACGAACGCCGAGCGTCGGCGGAGCTGCTTGCAAGCGTCGGTGACGAGCCCGCCGGCGGGCTGACCTACTTCGAGCCCCCGGACCCGCAGGTCGTCGGTGCGATGTTGGACGGTTGGCGCACCCTCCGTAAGAAGGCCAACATTCTGATCGCCCTGGACACGTCAGGATCGATGCAGGCGATGATCGGCACCCGTACCCGTTTCCAGGTCGCCTCGGCGGCAGCGGGCAAGGGCCTCGCGTTGCTCAACTCCGAGGACCGGGTGGGGCTCTGGTCCTTCTCCTCGGAGACTTCGAAGCGGCCGAAGAGCCCCTACCGCGAGGAGGTTCCTCTCGGCGCGTTCGATCAGAAGCGGATCACCCGCAAGATCGACGGCCTGCACGTCGAGGGCGGCACCGCGCTCTACGCGACGGTCCGGGCCGCCCACCGGGAGCTGCTCGACCGGTACGACCCGCAGCGGATCAACGCGATCGTCGTGCTGACCGACGGCAAGAACGAGTACACCAAGGACAACGACCTCACCCGCCTGCTCGACGAGGTCGCCCTGGATCCGCAGCGTCCGGTGAAGGTGTTCTGCATCGCCTTCGACCGGGAGTCGGACTTCGTCACCCTGAACAAGATCGCCAAAGCGTCGTCGGGCAAGGCCTACGACGCCACCGATCCCGCCACGATCGACGAGGCGTTCGTGAAGCTGGTCAGCAGCTTCTGACGCACTCTCACTCTGGGACGTCGTCAGCGCGCCGCGAACACCCTCAGCGCACTGACGTCGATCCGCGCCGCCTGTCCGGACGGGCACCGATCCCCCGTCGTTATGGACAACCTGTCCGCAAGGCCACACGATCCGGGCATGGGCTGCCGGCACGGGGCCGAGCGGTGCCGTCCCAGGAGCAGAAGCGCCGCATGCGACCCGAGTCTGCCAGGGATCTTGGCCTGATCAGGCCAGGCTCGCTCTCGCCGCACGGGACGGTCCGTCCACGCCGGTTTGGTAGTGCAGAGTGACGATCTCCTTGTGGCGGCTGACGTCGATGAGTGTGAGATGGGTGTGCTTATCGGGGCCGCGGAAGCGTACGCCGTCGCCGAGCAGGATCGGGGCGATGTGCACGATGACCTCGTCCACCAGGCCGGCGGCCAGGCACTGGCTGGCGACGTCCGCGCCGATGATGAGCACATCCCGTCCCGTCGCGGCGATCCGGGCTTCGTCGACGACAGGTGTGACGTCGCCGGCGCGGACTGCCACGCCATGGAGCGGCTGCTCGGTGGGGCGGTGGGTGAGCAGGTACTGCGGGCCGGACCAGGCGCCGTCGAACACTTTCCTGCCGTCTCGTTCTCCCGCCTCGTAGCTGCGTCGTCCGGCGATCACGGCTCCGGTGCGCTCAACCACGGCGACCGCTGTCGGCTCCTCCGGGTCGAAGTGGTCGAAGACCCAGGTGACGTCGTCACCTGGGGCGGCGATGTAGCCGTCGAGCGAGACGGTCGCATGCCACAGCACTCTTCCTGCCGGGCGATCTGGCATGGGCTCTCCCTGGGTACTCGACCATGAATCCGATTGCAACATGCAATCGGCCCGAACAGCCTAGGGGAACCGGGAGTAGTCTGCAATCAGTTCGCGGGGGCATCGGGAGGGTTCATGAGTGAGCATCGTTCGGACTGTCCGATCAACCTCGCCTTGGAAGTGATCGGGGACACCTGGTCGTTGCTGGTGATCCGCGACATCATGTTCGGCAATCGCCGCCACTTCCGCGAACTGCTCACGCGTTCCGACGAAGGGATCGCCTCCAACATCCTCGCCGACCGGCTGCGCCGCCTCCTCGCCAACGATCTTCTCTCGCAAGCCCCGGACCCCCGACACAAACAACGACGCATCTATCACCTCACCGAGCGATCCATCCAGCTCGTCCCGGTGCTCGCGACGCTTGGGGCATGGGGGCGACAGCACCTACCGGTAAGCCCCGAGCTCAGTATCCGAGCCCGGATACTCGACGAGGGCGGCCCACACTTGTGGCACCAGTTCATGGACGAGTTGCGGGAGACGCACCTGGGCCAGCCCCGGCCAGCCGGCGCCACCTCGGTCGCCACCCAGTTGGAGGCGGCCTACCAGGCGGAACTGGCGCGCAGAGCCTGACCCGTCCGTGTTCGAGGCGGCAGGCCCAACTGCGGGTCACAGACGCCACTCGCGGGTGAACCGGCGGACCGCGCCATGTCGACGGCGCGCGCGGGTGAGTGACGTTCGCCGCGATGCCGACTGACCGTTGGTGCGTGGGGGGCCGAGTGGATAACTTCGAGCCCTCAGGGTGGGCGACGGGCGGAGGCTGGATGACGCATGGCAACGCTGAGTATCGCTACGCAAACACGGCGATACTGTCGGTTACGGCTTTGGAGGCGCCGGTCATCGTCACCTCTGATCAGTTCGATGAGCAGCTGAGCGAGACCTTCCGACGGCTGAGACTGCGCCCAGGGATGCTTCAGCGGATCGCCGGAGTTCAGGAGCGGCGCTGGTGGCCGGAGGGCTTCGGATTCGCCGAGGCGGCGGCGACGGCCGGCGCCAAGGCACTGTCGGAAGCGGGTGTCGACGCGCGTGACGTCGGCCTGTTGATCAACACGTCGGTGTCCCGCGCGCATCTGGAGCCCTCGACGGCGGTCGCGATCCACCACGCTCTGGACCTGCCGCCGTCGGCTTTGAACTTCGACATCGCCAACGCCTGCCTCGGGTTCGTCAACGGGATCCAGGTCGCTGCCAACATGATCGACGCCGGGCAGATCCGGTACGCGCTGATCGTGGCGGGTGAGAGTTCCCGCGAGGCCCAACAGGTGACCATCGAGCGGCTACGTCGATCCGACTCCACCCGCGACGACGTCCGGGAACAGTTCGCCACGTTGACCCTCGGTTCCGGCGCGGCCGCGATGGTGTTGGGCGCCGCCGGCAGCCATCACCAGGAGCACCGGCTGATCGGCGGTGTGAGCAGGGCGGCCACCCAGCATCACGAACTGTGCGTCGGGGACAACACGCGGATGCGTACCGATGCGAAGGGTCTCCTCGACGCGGGTGTGGAGCTCGCGGAGGCGACCTGGGCGGATGCGCGGTCGTGGGATTGGCAGGACATGGACCTCTACGTCATGCATCAGGTCTCAGCGGCCCACACGCGTGGCGTCGTCAGGCGGCTCGGCCTTGACCATCGGCGGGTCCCGGCGACGTTCCCACTGTGGGGAAACGTCGGCCCGGCATCGCTACCGATGACCTTGGCCCACCACGCGGGATCGCTCCACTCCGGTGACCGGGTGCTGTGCATGGGGGTCGGCTCCGGCCTGAACACATGCGCCCTGGAGGTCGTGTGGTGAGCAGCCGACAGGCAGCGTCGCCGCTCGGGTTACCCGGCCTGGACAGTGCCTGGTCCCGGTGGGTCACGGCGACGGACAGTCAGGGCGTGCAACGCACCTGGCATGTTCTGGACACCGCCGGTACGGACTCGGGTAGCTCGATCCAACCCGTGGGAACGCTCCTGTGCGTGCACGGCAATCCCACCTGGTCGTACCTGTGGCGGCACCTGCTGGCCCGGTTCCAACGGGCTGACGCTCCACCGTGGCGGGTGGTCGCCGTGGACCATCTGGACATGGGGTTCTCGGAGCGGACTGGCACCGTACGCGGGCTGGCGCAGCGGATCGACGACCTCACCACGGTCACCGACGCGCTAGGTATCACCGGGCCGGTCGTCACCGTCGGGCATGACTGGGGCGGGTCCATCTCCCTGGGTTGGGCGCTGCGTCACCGCGATCAGCTACGTGGCGTCGTGCTGACCAACACTGCGGTGCACCAGCCGAGTGGGTCGCCGGCGCCCGCACTGATCCGCCTGGCCCGACTGCCCGGCGTGTTGCCGGCGGTGACCGTGCGGACGCAGACGTTCCTGCAGGCCACCCTCGCATTGGCGAACCCGTGGCTGCCGAAGCCTGTCCGCGAGGGCTATCTCGCTCCGTACCACGGTATGGAGCGACGGGCGGCGATCGGCGGCTTCGTCGCGGACATCCCGCTCGGACCCGACCACCCGAGCTGGCAGGCGCTGCAAGAGGTCGCGCAGCGTCTGCACACGCTGGCGGGGATACCAGCACTGCTGCTGTGGGGGCCACGCGACCCGGTCTTCGGCGAGGTGCACCTGCGCGACCTGCGAAACCGGCTGCCGCATGCACAGGTGCACCGGTTCGAAGGCGCGGGTCATCTGCTCGCCGAGGACGCTGATGTCGCCGGTACGGTCGAGCAGTGGCTGGTCGACCTGGACCGCCGGCCCGCCGAGCCGATCGCGACGCCGGAACCGGCGGCGCCGTGGCGTCCGCTGTGGGCGGCATTGGCAGAGCGTGCCGAGGACCGGTCGGTTGCTCTGGTCGAGCTGGCGAACAACAGCCGGCAGATCAGCTGGTCCTTGCTGTGGCAACGCATTCAGGAGATCGGGGCCGGGTTGTCCGCCTCCGGAGTGCGTCGCGGCGATCGGGTGGCACTGCTCGTACCGCCCGGCGCCGATCTGACCGCCGCCGTCTACGCGTGCCTTCGCATCGGTGCGGTGATCGTGGTAGCCGATCCCGGGCTGGGACTGGGCGGCATGAGCCGAGCGCTACGCAGCGCCGACCCCTCGCACCTCGTCGCCATCGGCCCCGGACTCGCTCTCGCCCGCGCCCTGCGCTGGCCCGGAAGGCCGCTCGGGGCCGGACCTGGCGCCGCCGTGTTGGGCGCGCTCACCCTGGGCAAGCTGGCCCGCCTCGGCGCCGACGTCCGGGAACTTCCGGCCACGCCAGACCCGGACGACGACGCGGCCGTGCTGTTCACGTCCGGTTCCACCGGACCGGCGAAGGGTGTGGTCTACACCCACCGCCAGCTCGCCGCGATGCGGGACGCGCTGTTCGGCCTCGGAGTGAACGCCGACGCCGGAATCGTGGCGGCCTTCGCGCCGTTCGCACTCTTCGGACCGGCTCTCGGCGCCCCGTCGGCCATCCCGGACATGCGGGTCACCGCTCCACGGACGTTGACCGCCGCCGCTCTCGCCGAGGCGGTAGCCGCAGTCGACGCTTCGGCGGTGTTCGCCTCACCGGCCGCGCTACGCAACGTGGTCGACACCGGCGACGTGTTGGACGATCGCCAGCGCACCGCGTTGGAGGACGTGACATTGCTGCTGAGCGCGGGCGCGCCGGTGCCCGCCGCGCTGCTCACGCAGACGCGAGCCTTGATGCCCAAGGCGCAGCCGCACACGCCCTACGGGATGACCGAGGTTCTCCCGGTCACCGACATCACCCTCGACGAGATCGTCGAGGCCGAGCCGGGTGACGGTGTCTGCGTCGGCCGGCCGTTGCCCGGTGTTCAGGTGGCGATCGCGGCCCTGGACTCGACCGGTACGCCTTCCGAGCAAGCCGGTTGCGCTCCTGGGCTGACCGGCGAGATCTTGGTCAGGGCCGGGCATGTGAAGGATCGTTACGACGGGCTCTGGCTGACCGAGCGGGACAGCTCCCGCACTTCCGGATGGCACCGCACCGGCGACGTGGGCTACCTGGATCCCGAAGGCCGGCTCTGGGTGCAGGGTCGACTGGCCCATATCCTGCTCACCTCCGACGGCGTGCTCGCCCCGGTCGGCATCGAGCAGCAGGTCGAATCGGTGCCGCAGATCGCGCGGGCCGCAGTGGTCGGTGTGGGACCGCCCGGTGTGGCGAAGGTCGTGGTGATCGCCGAGACCCTGCCCGGGACCCGCCATGCCCGACTGGCGAGCCGAGAACTGGCCGACGCGGTACGTGCCGCGACCGTGCCGCCGGTCGCGGCCGTGTTGGTGGTCCCGTCCCTGCCCACTGACATCCGCCACAACTCGAAGATCGACCGTACCCGGCTACGTCGCTGGGCGGAACGAGTGCTCGCTGGCGGGAGGGTTAGCGGACTGTGAGAATCCTGGTCACCGGTGCCAGCGGCATGCTCGGCGGCGCCACTGCCACAGCTTTGCGGATGCGTGGCGACGAGGTCCGCGTCCTGCAACGTCGATCCAGCGGCCTGGTCGGGGTCGACGAGCACCGCGGCGACATCACCGATCCGCAAGCCGTACGTGCGGCCGCGGAGGGGGTCGACGCCGTGGTCCACCTGGCCGCGAAAGTCTCGATGACCGGCCCGTGGCGACAATTCGAGCACATCAACATCGGTGGTACGACCACCGTGCTCGCCGCCGCCCGGGCAGCCGGCGTGACGCGATTCGTGCACGTGTCCTCGCCGTCGGTCGCTCATCATGGCACCGGCCTGGTCGGCGCCGGAGCCGGCGCAGCCGACCCCGAGCGGGCCCGGGGACACTACGCCCGCAGCAAGGCCTCGGCGGAGTCGCTCGCGCTGGCCGCCGACTCGCCCGACTTCGCCGTGGTGGCGATCCGCCCCCACCTGGTCTGGGGACCGGGTGACACCCAGTTGGTGGGCCGAATCGTCGAGCGGGCCCAGGCCGGCCGGCTGGCACTGGTCGGCCAGGGAACCGCCCTGATCGACACGACGTACGTCGATAACGCCGTCGACGCCCTCGTCGCCGCGCTCGACCGGGTGCCCGAGGCGGACGTACATGGGCAGGCCTTCGTCGTCACCAACGGCGAGCCACGGACGGTACACGAACTCGTCGAGCGTATCTGCGTCGCCGCCGGGACGGCGCCACCGAGACTTCGGGTGCCGGTGGCCGCAGCGAAGGCCGGCGGCACCGCAGTGGAGTGGCTGTGGTCGGCGCTTCGGCAGACCGACGAACCGCCCATGACCCGGTTTCTGGCCGAGCAGTTGTCCACCGCACACTGGTTCGACCAACGCCGGACCCGCGAGGCACTGCGCTGGTCACCGCAGGTGACGCTGGATGAAGGCTTCGTGCGGCTAGCTGCGGCGTACGGGTAAGGTCCCGCCCTCGTGGCCACCGACGGGCCCCTGGGTGCGCCACCTCTTGGCTCGTTCGGTCGGGACGACAGCGGCGGCTGACGACGATGCAGTTCCATACCTACCGTCGCGAGGTGCCGCACCGCGCTCCCACACTTGGTGTCATGCACGGTCAGACGACCCACGGCGGTCGCGTGAGAGGGCTCTTGGCGCCCACGCGCCGTCATGTCTGTGTGAGTAGTTCTGCGCGGAATTCGTTCGTGGTGCTGACCCCAAGTCGCTCATACGTCTGCGGCTGCCCGTTAGCCGCCGCGCCCTACGAGATCAGCGAAGTGCGTACGCACAGGGCAACTCCACGGCGCGGTGCCAGGCGCTGCCGAGTACAGCGACGGGGTGATTGATTTCCCTGACCCTTCCGTCAGCGGTCTCTACCGCAAACTCCATCGACAACGGCTCAGTCCCGAACGGGACCACGCAGTCGACCTGCACCTCGACGTCGATCCAGCCGGTGCCGCCGGGACGCACTAACCGATCCTGCCCCATACCTCGGACCCGGATACCCGGCAGCTCGCCGGTAGCCGCACGGACAGTGATCGGGGCCGGCCCAGCATTGATCACTGCCACGCCAGCAGTTCCAGTGCCGGACGCGCGCCGCCGGCGGTGGCGACAGCGGCGTGCACGGCTCTGCCGCTGGTGGCACCGGCCGGCTGGTCGCGACCAGCCCGTTGATCGCGGCGATCCCTGGGCGTACCGGTCTCGACCTCGACGGTGCTGGCCGGCCCGTCGGGCGAGCTCGACAACGCGAGCCCGATACCCGTTGCGCGGTTGCAGTCGTTCAACTTTCAGAACCGTTACGTCCGGCACCAGGACTACGGCGTCCGGATCGACCCGACCGTCAACCGGGCGTTGGACGGGCAGTTCCGGGTGGTGCCCGGACTGGCGGATCCGTCGTGGTCGGGTACGGCACCGGTACCCGGACCGACCCGCGTGCCGCGCGAGGCGGCGGGGACGTCCGAGCCGCAGATCGTGTCCATCGATGCCGTCACCGTCGTGATCAGAGACGGGGTCAGCGGGTCTTCTTCGTTGCGCGTTTGCGGGGCGGGGTCAACAGGTCGGCGACCGCAGCGATGGCAGACGGCACGAGACGGTAATACGCCCAGACACCACGCTTGTCCCGCTCAAGCAGACCAGCCTCGGTGAGAATCCGCAGGTGATGACTCACGGTCGGCTGGGAGAGTCCGAGAGGCTCAGTCAGATCACTGACCGACGCCTCCCCCTCCGGAGCCGACTGGATCAAGCTGAGCAATCGCAGCCGAGCCGGATCAGCGAACGCCTTCAACACCCCCGCAAGCCGCTCGGCATCAGCACGCTCGAACGGCTCACCGGCGAGAGGCGAGATGGCGGGCGTCACAGTCTTCACAGTTGCCACGCCCTGCATCGTTGCAGGAAAACCCATCAATCCGCTGGTGAACGAGGGCAGGATCACCCGGAGCTCGTATGGCGGCCCCGCCGCGTACCTCGCCGCTCGGGTCGATCGCGTGCCCAGCGACGACGTGGCGGCGAGGACCGGCGAGCGGTCCGAGAGCTCACGCTGCGCGCCGTACGCGCCGTGCGAGCGGCTTCGGGTCGGCCGCTATGCGGCGACCGGTATCGCACCGGTGATACCTGGTGCGGCCCTCGTGCTACCAATTGCAGGGTGTCTCATCAGCGGTGCCTCATCCACTCTGGCCGGCGTCAACCTCCTGTCACCCGACGCCCACAGCCCCCGGCCGGCGGAGAGGTACGAGTCCTTGTCACGTCTGGAGCAATCGGTAGTGGCCCAGTCCGGCCGTTGCGCGTTTTGGTATCACGTCATCCTTGCTTTGGTGTGCGCGGGGGGCGGGATACTCCTGTTCAGCCTTGGGTATCGCACGTACCCGGTGGTGGCGCTCGTCGGCGCGACCGCCTGGCTGGGGATGGCAGTTCGATCCGCACGCGACACCGAAACGGCAGGTAGTGACGTGGAAGAAGGCGGCCGTAACACCATGCAGGGTCGAAAAGCTTTGACTCTCGTCATCTCCATACTGATCGCCGTCGGTGCCACCCTGCTACTCGCCAACGCCAACGGCAACATCACCGCGTACATCGTCGGTGGGGCGCTCCTCGCCATCGTGCTCTACGTCATCGTCAGCGTCATGGTGAATTGGAAGAAGGCCGTCTGAAGTCCCGGTGAGCTGATGCGAGCACCGCGCCAGTATCCACGCCGATTCCGTTCCCCCCTCGCTGGTAGGCATACCCTGACCACGAGCACAGCTTCCGCAGGCACGTCACACGCTCGGGCTGCACCGGTCCGCGCCCGCTGCTCGACCCGAGAGGTACTCCTATGCCCGATACGTCGGAACCCGTCACGTACCTCATCGTGGACGGGGAGAACATCGATGCCACTCTCGGCAACAGTGTTCTGGAGCGTCGGCCGGCACCTGCGGAGCGACCTCGGTGGGAGCGGCTACGGGATTTCGCGCGGGACACGTGGCAGCGGCCGGTGAAGGGACTGTTCTTCCTCAACGCCTCCGGTGGCGCTCTGCCGATGCCCTTCGTCCGGGCCCTCCTGAGCATGGAATACCGGCCCATCCCGCTCGCTGGATCATCGGATCAGAAGGTGGTCGACATCGGCATCCAGCGGACGTTGGACGCCATCGCCCGACGCCCCGGCAACGTCATGCTCGCCAGCCACGACGGCGACTTCCTCCCGCAGATCGGGGAACTCCTGCGAGGTGACCACCAGGTCGCCGTCGTCGGCTTCAAGGAGTTCCTCAACGCCGGCTTCGCCGACCTACCGGGCCTGCAGGTATTCGACATCGAAGAGGACGCGGACTGCTTCACCAACGTGCTTCCCCGGGTACGCATCATCGACCTCGAAGACTTCGACCCGGAGCGCTTCCTGTAAGGCGGACAGCATCCGCGGACCGGCTGACGGCGAGCACCAGTTCACAGGCGGACAAGCCGCGACAGATCACCCCCACCTGGTGCTCGCCGTGGCCCGGGCTGTCGTTCGCCGAGGGACGCCAGGCTAGTTTGCTCGGATGAGTTCCCTCGATGACGTCGCGAGGCGTGACGGTTGGCGATGCTGGGTCTGCGACGAGTTGGTCGACCCGCACATGTCGGTGAACGACCCGCGTGGTCCCAGCGTCGACAGCCGCACCGCCGACAAGAAGGCCAAGGTCGCCGAGCGGCTCGCGCATCGTGCCTGCAACACCCGCAAGGGCGCGGTCAAGGTGGTCATCGCCTGGCCGGAGCGTCTGCACGTGGTGGAACCGGCATCGCTGATCGCCGTCGCCGAGCGACTCGAACGCAAGGGTGGCCGCGAGCTGGTCGCTCGCTGTCCAAGCCGAAAGGATGCCCAGGAGGCGGCGGAATGGCTGGTCGACCGGTTCTCCCGGCTGGTGCCCGGACTGCCGGTGACCGCGAGCGTCGACGCGGGCGGCGGACAATACCTCGTCGCCTTGGCCACCGGCCGCCGCTGACCGACTGCCCTGCTCGACAGGCCGCGCCGACCAGGGCAACCCGCTCCGAACCATCACCAACGCCGTCACTCACGCCCCCACTCACAGTGCGTCGATCTCAGCGAACGGCTCGCGCGTCCGAGAGGTCACGGCAGGGACTATCGTTCCAGTGTGGACGTGATGGAGCGGTCACGACGGGCGACAGCGTCGCTGCAGCGCTACCTGGCGCCACTGGAGTTCACCGACTGGTCCGCCGTCCGGGTCACCGCCGAGTTGACCCGCCAGGTCGTGAACTGGGGCGTGGAGCACGGATGGCGAGTGCGCCGCGAGGTGCCCAGCATCGCCGGTCTACCCGGACCACACCCTGACCGACCCGGCTACCTGGACGTCGTGTGTCAACGGCTCGACGGACCACCGATCGCCATCGAGATCGACCGCACCGACAAGCAGTGGTCCAGCCGCAAGCTGCTGTGCGAGGCCGACGCCAGTGCGATCCCGCTCTGGGTTCGCTGGAACGACGCGAAGACCTGGATCGTGCCCGACCCGATTGGTGTGGTCCGGGTACCGACCACCAGCCGGCGGGTCGCCGGGCGACTGCTCTACTCCCGGGCTGCCGACGAGCACCCGCGCCGGACGCCCACGACGCCACCGGTGCCACCCGCCGAGGAAACGGTGGCCCCGCCGCCGGCAGGCCCGACGCGACCGCGCGCACGCTGCTCGGCTGTCACCGCCAAGGGCCAGCCCTGCCTGATCGACCCACGACCGTCCGGTCTGTGCCACGTTCACGACCCGGCGGTGCAGTGCGGAGCCATCAATCGCAAGGGCAGGCGCTGCACCATCGCCACCGGCGGTGGCCGCTGCACACGTCACCAGGATGTCGACGGACCTGGTGCAGGGCTGTTCGATCGCCCCGACACCCTGCTCTGACGTCGTCACCCGCTCCCACCTCGGCCACGGACATCGGCCGGACCACATCAGGGCATCGGCAGCTGGGGCTGCTGCACTGATAGGTGACATCTGAGTTGGCTGCCGGTCGAAGTCGCGGTCGGCGCTGGACTGCGCCGGTGGACGTCCACGCCACGCCTCCCCCGGGCCGCACCGGGCGTGTCCCGCGCCGGAGCGACACGGGACACGCCACCGGGAGCAGGTGGTATCGCAGCCGGGGTCAGGGAGTGACCGACTCGATTCGGACCGGCACGGAGTCCACCCCGACCAGACCGGAGGAGTCGAACACCTCCAGCCACACCACCCAGGTGGTGACGGTGCTCCCACTGTCCAACAGGCCCAGCGGGGCGGTGAAACCGGAGCAGTTCTTCGGCTGCACCACGTCGTCGACCGGGCCGCCGGTGGGCACGCCGCTGCCCTGGCAGAGGACCTTCTTGACACCCCCGTCGCCGTACGCGGTCCACCGCAGGCGCATCCCGCTGATCGCCCCGTCCTCGGAGTCGGTGCCGGTACCGGCGAAGGCGACCGACCGGGGAGTGCCGTCGTCAGTGGTCAGCGTCAGGGCCTGCGCCGGTGCGGTGATCGTGGCCGTCGGCGCGGTCTTCCCGGCCGGTGCCGCCACGACTGCGAAGACGCGGTGGGCGCTGACGCCGTTGGCGGTGAAGGTCACCGCGTACGACCCCGGCGTGACAGTGGCCGCCGGCAGGAGTGCCTGGTGGCCGCTCTTCTGGAACACCACGGTGTTGCCGCGCCGCACCGTCCACGACACCTGCGAGTCGGGTACCGACCCGGGCTCGTCGGGGTCGTGGGAGGTGCCGACCAGACCGACCGACTGCCCGGCGGGAAGGGTCGATCCCACCGGCGGCGAGATGATCGCCACCGTCGTCGGGCTGTCCACCACCGTGACGGTCACGGCGGCGGTGCCGGTGCGGCCGAGGCTGTCGGTGGCGGTGGCGGTGACGATGTGGGTGCCGGCCGACAGCGACGCGAAGGTCTGCGACCCCTGGGCCAGCGGGCCGTCGACGCTGCTGGTCCAGGTCAGTGGGATCTCCTTGCCGAGGAAGTCGGTCGCCGAACCCCACAGGTCCACCGTCTGCCCCACCCCGAACTGCTGACCGGTCTTCGGGGTGCTGATGGTCACCGTCGGCTTCCCGACCTTCACTCCCAGCGCCTCGGCGACCGCGCCCAGGGCGTTGATCCGGCGTTGGCTGCCGGTCACCTTGGCGCCCAGCCCACCGACGTGGGCGGTGTCGTTGAGGATGTCCCGGACCTCGGCGGCGGTGAGGGTGGGGTCGGCGGCCAGCACCAGGGCGGCGACCCCGCCCACGAACGGTGCGGCGACACTGGTGCCGCAGGCGTTCGAGCGGGTCGTGTTGTTCCCCGGCGTACCGGGGTCGGCGAGGCCCCTGACGCACATCGGACCGTAGATCTCCACCGATCGGGTGTGGTCGCTGGTGCCGTAGTTCGACCCGCCCGCCACCGCCGCGTTGTCCCGCATGCCTCCCACACACATCACGTGGGTGCTTTCGCAGGGCACGTAGAGGGTGTCGCCGTCGATGTCCACACCGTTGTTCCCGGCGGCGGCGACGATCAACGCGCCGGTGTCCCGCACGTGCTTCATCCGCCGGTCGGTCCAGGTCCGCGCGTGGGACTTGCCGAGGTCGACGTCGCGGGTGAAGCTGAGGTTGACCACGTCCGGGTGGGTCGCCTCGGCGGCCTTCTCCAGCCGGCGCAGCACCGTCCAGTAGTCGATGCCGTTGCGCACCGCGACGAGTTCCTTCACCACGGGTCCGGCCGGTCCGGCGGTGCCGTAGTCGTTGTCGACCCGGCCCATCCCGGCGAGGACGACGTCGGTGCCGTGCCACGGGCAGGGCGTACCGCCGGTGCAGTCGTTGGTGTTGGCCTTGCCCCACTCCACCGTGTGCAGCGACACCTTGTCCGGGAAGTCGGGGTTGTGGGTGAACCCGCCGTCGAGCACCAGGTACTTCACCTGCTTGGTCAGCCGACCTTTGGACTGGAGCAACTGCCAGGCGGGCGCGACGCCGGTGTCCATCGCACCCCCGGCCCGCATGAACGACCAGTCGAAGACGTTGTGCGCGAAGTCGGGCGCCTCGAACACCTCGCCGTCGGCGATGCCCGTCGGCTCCACCAGCCAGTCGAGGACCAGTTCGGTGCCGACCCGCCACTCGGCCGCGGCCAGGGCGAGCAGCCGCAGCGCCCGCTCGTCACCGACCCGGTACACCCCCGACTGTCGAGGCTCGGCGGCGAGCAGGTCACCGACCAACCCGGCCGGGTCGGCTCGGCCGGTGTCCACCCGGACCAGGTGGTCCTGTCCCTGGTCGTCCGGGGCGAACGAGTCGAGGACCTGGCCACCCCAGCGCGTCAGGAAGGCGTCCAATTCGGCCTGGTCGGCGACCCGCACCATCACCTCGTCGAGGACCAGCCCGGCAGGGGACCCGCTCGGCCCCGCCACCACCCCGAGCTCCCGGTCGGTTCCGAGCCGACCCACCGGGTCGATCGGTAGCCGGGGTGCGGACAGTGCCGGGTCGACCCGGAAGGCCAGGGGCTGCGCCACGGTGGTGCCGGAGGCCGTGGCCGGGCCACCGGGGGTGGGCGCGGCGATGGCGTCCAGCGGGGTGGTCGTGACGAGCCCACCGGCGAGTGTTGCCACCACGGCGGCGGTCAGCAGGCGGCGGACGGGTGTCCACCGGTGGACGGAACGTGTCGGTGTCATCGGTGTCTCCTCGATGTCGGTGATGCGGTGACACCGGTGGGAGCAGCCGAGGGTCGGGATGCCAACAGAAAAGTCCAGAAGTATTTCCGCTTCGCTCTAATGGAACCGTCGACGGGGGCGGGAGCAGGGATGGATACGGCGGCTCAGGACGACCGGAGCCTGGTCGAGGCGGTACGCCGAGGTGACCCGGCCGGGCTGGAGGGCGTGTACCGGCGCTACGCCGACCGGCTCCACACGTACGCCCGGGCGATGGTGCACGAGCCGGAAGCCGCCGCCGACGCCCTCCATGACGCGTTCCTCGTCGCCGGCCAGGCCATGGGTCAACTGCGCGACCCCGACCGGCTCCGCCCCTGGCTGTACGCGATCGTGCGTAACGAGTGCCTGCGGCACCTTCGCGAGGGGGCCCGTTCCAGGCCGCTGGGCGAGACCGACGACCCGGTCGCTGACCTCCCCGACCCGGGGGCGGGTGTCAACGCCGACCAGGTGCGCGCCCTCGTGCACGCCGCCACGGCGTCCCTCAGCCCCGGTGACCGCGAGGTGGTGCACCTGGCGATCCGCCACGACCTGTCGTCCGCCGACATCGGCGCAGCCCTCGGCCTGCCCGCCAACCACGCTCACGCCCGCCTGTCCCGGGCCCGCTCGCAGTTGGAACGGGCGCTCGGCGCCCTGCTCGTCGCGCGCAGCGGTGCCCGGGACTGTCCGGCCCTGGCCGACCTGGTGGCGGGTTGGCAGGGCCGATTCACCCCGACCCTGCGGAAACGGGTCGCCCGGCACGTCGACGACTGTGGGCGGTGCGGACTGCTCCGGCGGGACCAGCTGAATCCGGCGGCGCTGCTGTCGGCCTACACGGCACCGGCGTTCCTCGTCGCCGCTGACGGGACGTGGCCGGGCCCGACCACCTCCGAGACGGCCGAGACCGGCACCGATGCGGTCTCGTCCGGGGAGACGGTGGAGGACGTCTCGCCGGGCGATCCGGTGGGCGACGGTTCGTCCGGGGAGCCTTCGGGGGGCGTCTCGCCGGAGGGTCCGTCGGGGGACGGCTCGTCCGGGGACCCGTCGGAGGGCGTCTCGCCGGAGGGTCCGTCGGGGGACGGCTCCGGGGACGTGGCGGAGGGCGGCTCGTCGGGGAAGGTGGCGGTACGGTCCGGGGGGTCTGTCGGTGGGGCGGGGCAGAGCGTGGAAGCGGGCGAGGACACCGCCGCCGAGACGGACCAGCCGACGGCCCGTAGCGGCGGGCCGGCCCGAGGCGGGGGTGCGGCGCGTACCGCAGGGTCTTCCGGTCGTCAGGCGTCCGCGAGGTCGCGTCGGCGACGTCGGGTGGCCGCTACCGCCCTCCTGGGCGCGCTCCTGGTCGGATCCGGTGTCTGGGCGCTCACGCCCGGTCCACTCACCGGTGACCGGGTGACTGTTGCCGGCGTACCGGCCGACGGGCCGACGGGGACTGCCGGGGCTGCGGACTCGGCGGGCCGTCGAGGGGACGACGCCGACGGCGTCTCCGGCGGTGCACCTCCGCCCCGGCAGGACGGCGGGACCGTCGGTGCGGAACCGCCGACCACGCCGACCAGGCCGAGCACGCCGGCCACCGCAGGACCGACAGCACTCCGACCGACCACGGTACGGCCAACCACGGTGCAGCCGACCACGGTGCGGCCGAGTCCGGTCCGGCCGACCACCCCACGCCCGACGGCGCCCCGACCGTCGGCCACGGCGCGGTTGGTCGCGCCGTTCACTGTCTCGGCCGACGCGCACGTGCGCTGCGGCGCGGACAGCTACAGCCTGGTCGTCCAGGCCACCGGCAGCACCACAGTCGAGGCGGCGCAGGTGTACTGGAGGCCAGCGGGTGGCCGTACGGCGAGTCGGGCCATGACCGGACAGGGAAGCTCGGCGCAGGCCACAGTGCAGCGGCTCCGGACGGCGACGGTGACGTGGTGGGTACAAGCAACCGGTGTGGACGGCCAGGCCGCTCGGACCTCGGCCACCACGGTCCCCGATCCCTGTGTGCGGCCGGGCTGACCGGCGTACGCCGGCACCGGTCGCCCGAAGGAGAGGTGACCTCGGCCGTTCCCCTACCGGTGCAGCAGATCCTGGGGGGCACCCGCCGGCCGGCGGGTGCCCCTTCGTGAACAGGCGTGTCCAGTGACTACCGGAAGGTGACGTCACTTCTGTTGACCTTGCAGTTGGCGTCGTTCCAGCCCTCACCGAGGTAGCTGGGTTCGCTGCCCTTGGGCACACCCTTGTACTTGCCACAGATGGTGGCCGAGCCGATGACGACCACGCGGGTGATCGTCGCGGTGTCGTTCCAGTTGCTGTTGATTCCGGCGAGCATGTCGATGTCGTCGACGAGGACGTTGTCGATACGCACGTGGCGGGTGTGCGAGGTGGAGCAGTTGCCGCAGGCGCGGTACAGCTTGCCGGTCCCCTTGAGGTAGAAGCCGGAGATGTTGACCGTGCCGTTGCCGTTGTGCTGGAAGTTCTTGTCGCTGCCGTTGCGCGCGCCGCCACCGATGACATAGGAGGTGCCGCCGTTGGTCTGCTTGAAGGTGGCGGCGTCCTCACCGATGTCGTTCCACCACACGTTGCGCAGCGTGCAGGTGCCCTCGCAGTGCACGCCGTCGCCTGCGGGCGAACCGAGGATGACGTTCTGCAGCGTGCCGCCGTTGGCGATCTTGAACATCGGGTCCTGCGACTCGCCCTGTCCACCGTCACCGATGCAGCAGTAGGTCTTCATCCCGCCGTCGAAGGTGCCGGAGACGCTGACCGTGCCCGAGATGCTCGCCGAGCCAGCCGATGACGGCCATGCGCCAGTCGGCGTGCCTGGGTTGCCGGTCGGGCCGGCCGTCGGACCGCTGGTGGGGCTGGAGGTCGGGGTCGACCCGCCGCTGGAGTACGTCTCGAACTCGGCGATCCGGGGGGTGCCGGACCCGCTGGTGATGACGAAGGAGATCTTCTTCAGCGACGTCGAGGAGAAGTTGATGGTGCTCGGGGCGCTACTGCCGCTGGCCAGGACGGTGCCCGTGTCGTGGTTTATGAGCTGCCAGCCGCTGATCGATCCACCGCCCGAGGCCTGCACGATGACGGCCGAGGACACCGTGGTGGCGCTGCCCCACTTGACCGAGACCGTGCCGGTGGAGCCGCTCGGCGACCAGTAGGTGCTGGCGTTGCCGTCGATGACGTTGCCATAGCTGGTGCCACTGGCCTTGCTGGAGCCGTCGGCGCCGGCACCGAGGCTCAGGTTCGTGGCGGCCGAGGCGTTGGGGACCTGCAGCGCCAGCGCGACGACGGCACCTGCGACCACAGTGGCACTGCCGGCCAGCCACCGTGTGGCGATTTTGCGTCTCATCGGATGTCACCTTTCAGACGTTGCTACATGGGACGGGAAAGCGCTTTCCGATAACCATAGAGAACGGTCGATGAAGAGGCAAGAGTCACACCCGATCCGTGGACTTATGACGCCAGGAGTCTGATATGGACCCCAGAGGCACCGCTGCTTGGGCTAGACCTCGGTCATCGCCCGACCGCCAGCGGCTTCGCCCAACCCGCCAACATCGGCCGGGCAGCGGTGATCAACCGGCGTCGCCGGTGCGCCGACTTCCCCACCCCCGTGGACGGCACCCCCACCAGCCCGACCTTCGACGCCACCCAGCAGCCGCTGCGCCTGCTCTCGCTGGGCACGCAAGAACCGACGACGCACAACCGACGCGTACACATCAACGAAGTCGTCGGTCGCGTGCGTCCCAGGCGCGGATGCCGTCCAAACGCTGCCCCGGCCGTAGCGCCTCCGGAGGGAACCAGAAGATCACCACATCGGCGTCTGCACTCCAACGAGCCAACCGCGCCGTGACCGTCTGACCGCCGGCCGTGCCGTCAATCCGCGCGGCGGGCCCGACGAAGTATCCGAAGGTGGGCACCGGGTCGTCCGGCAGCACCTCACCCGACGGCTCGTACCCGATCTGGTGGAAACCGGGCCGGCGGTCGGCGCCCTCGACGTCGTTTACCAGGAAATCCAGGATCAATCGACCGGTGGGGGTACGCCGGCCGGCGCCCAACCCGATCGTCACCTCGGGCGCGCGGGGCACGCTGACCGGGACGACGTAGAACACCCGCTCCTCGTCGCCGTACCAGATTCCGGTCCGCACGACTTCGCCTATCACCGGCGGGGGCGTCAGGGCGGCGGCGGGTGTCGCGTCAGTCGATGCGGTGGCGGTCGCGCTGGGTGCCGGGTCCGGTGGCGAGGCCGGTTCCGGGGGACGAGGTCGGTCCCACGCGACCGCGACGCCGACGACCAGCACGATCGCAAGCACGATGGTGCCGCCTTGGACCGCCCAGCGGCGACGGCGCAGCCGACGGCCATCGCGCATGATGGCCTCGACGTCGAACCGGCCCCACTCGGCGTGTTCCGTCGCCTGCATCGCCGCACGGAGGCGGTCTGCCTCGGTCATCGATCCCCTCCCCGCGTGTCCGGAAACTCGACAAGGGTCTGACGCAGCTTCTCCAGCGCTCGGGAACTCGTGCTCTTCACCGTGCCCACCGAGACCTCCAGCTCGCGGGCCACCTGCAGTTCCGGCAGGTCGAAGAAGTAGCGCAACACCACGATTGCCCGTTCACGAGCGGTGAGCGTGCCGAGAGCGTGCTGCAACGTCCGTCTGTCGGCGACCTCGTCCGCGACGTCATCTCGATGCCGGTGCGGAACCTCGTCGGTCGGATGCTCCCGGATCGGACGCCGCCAACCGTCCACGATGTAGTTGGTCATCACCCGCCTGGTGTAGGCGTAGGGGTCGTCGCGTCGCACTCTCGACCAGGAGGCGTACGTCCGGACCAGAGCGGCCTGCGCGGCGTCCTCGGCCTGGTGATGGTCGCCGGTCATCAGGTATGCGGCGTGTGCCAGCCGTCCCGATGCCGCCTGGACGAACTCGACGAACTCCGCGTCACCCCTGGCCATGCTGCCTCACGGCGTCTCTGACGGGCGGGACCGCGAAAAGGTTGAGCCGCCGGCGGATCAACTTTCCGGAGTCGTCGGCCGTCCTTCTCCCACCTGCCACGAACAGCGGCAGGCACATGGACGGAGGACCATGAGCTCGTTCGACACCGGGGTGCGTACCGCCCGGATTCCGTTTCCGCCGTTGGCCGTACCGCTGATCGCCGTACTGCTGGCCGGATGCGCCCCGACCGCCGACGCGGACGCGCGGGCCGCCGAATCCCCCGGGCCGACGGTGACTGCCGCACCGGCGGTGACCGCCGATTCCCTCGCGCAACCGCCCCCGGCGCCGGTCAGCTATCCGGCGAGGGGCGACAACACGTGGGACATCGCCCACGGTGAGCCGGCCTCGGGGCGGCGAGGCGCCGGGCAGCTGCTGCGCTACCAGGTCGCGATGGAACGCGGCATCCAGGGCATTCCGCTTGCCGAGTTTGCCGACCAGGTCACCGATGCCCTCGCCCACCCGCAGGGCTGGACCGCCGGCGGGCGGTGGCAGCTGCGCCGCGTCGGCCCCGGCCGCCAGCCCGACTTCACCGTCTACCTGGCCACCCCCGTCACCCGGGACGTGTTGTGCCAGGACACGCCAGACGGCTACACCTCCTGCCGCAACGGCGATCGGGTCGTCCTCAACGTGGCCCGGTGGGTCAAGGGAACGCCCGGCTTCGGCAAGAACATCGACGGCTACCGCCAGTACGTGGTCAACCACGAGGTCGGTCACCGCCTCGGCATGGGTCACGAATTGTGCCCGGGACGTGGCCGACCGGCTCCGGTGATGCAGCAGCAGACACTGGGGTTGCACGGCTGCACGGCCAACGGCCTGCCGTACCTCGACGGCAGGCGCTACTCCGGGCCGTCGGGGGCCTACAACGATCGGATCCCGCCCCGAGACCGGGGCATGCGCAGCGGCTGAGGCCTCCCGTCGGGCGCGGTCCGCGAGGCGTTCACAGGCGTCGGCCTGTAATGCGCCGAGGGCAAGACCGCTCCCCCTGGCGCGTGCACGGCGACCCAGGCGTGGCAGCAGTTGTTCTCGGCGGACTCGGCCGAGGGCTCCGACCACCGTGGCGGGTGCGGGGCGTACGGGAGGCTGCTCGCGTGGCGCTCGGTCGTGGCACTGGTCGGTGCCCCGCGTGACGCGCCGGCCGATGACGTCGAAGCCGTGGCACATCGCAGCTCGTGGTATTCGTTCGCCGACTCCACCGCGTGGTTCGACAACATCGCTTGGGACATCGGCCTGGCAGTCGTGTCACCGGACCGGGGCCTTCGTGGGCTGCCGTTCCTGGCGTGGGCAGATGGCGGGTGGTTGCGGGTGCAATTTCCGCCAGCGTGATCAAGAGCACGAAGCTGGTTAGTGGTTGCTCCGGGCCGCCTGCCACGCCGCGCCGAGCAGCGCGAGTACCCGGTAAAGCGCGTACAGCGCCCACCAGGTGGCCAGCGGCACACCGATGAGGATGACCGCGCCGCCCAGGTAGTGGGTGCTTTCCAGCATCCAGCCACCGGTGAGCAGGACGGAGCCCACGACGACGGCCCAGGCCAGGATGCGGCCGGCTTTGGTCAGCGACATCCACAGGCGGGCGTTCTCGGCGTTGTCTGGCTGTGTCGGGTCGCCGACCTGGGACTGCAGGGCGAGGCAGTCGATGTCCCGGGCGGCGGCCCGGTCTGTGGCGTGTGGCGACTGGTGCAGCACTGCCGACAGGGCGTGCAGGTCGTCGTGGTGGCGAAGCCGTCCGGTCCGTGGATCGCTGAGTAGCGCCACGGCGTGCGGGAAACCGAGCAGCCATGCCTTGCCGTAGCCGCGTTTCGCCCCTGGTGGCAGCACCACGACTGTGCCGCCGTGCATGTCGTGACGGTCCGTGCGGTCGCCGATCACCCGCACGAGTTCTGTGCCGGCGATCGTCACCTCGGTATCGACGAGGTCGGTGGCATGGCTGAACAGCGTGACGAACTGGGCGTACGCGGCGAGGACCGCGAGCAGGCCCAGGATCGCGACCGCGGCGCCGAGCAGTTCGTGCAGTTGGGCCGTGTGGCCGGTGAGCAGCAGCGTGGGGACGACGGCGAACAGGTACCAGCCGACGAAGAGTAGGAAGCGTCGCCGGTTCAGCCAGCGCTGCGTCCGCACGCCCTGCGCGCCAGGTGGGAAGGCGGGGAGAGTTTTCCCGCCGTTGCGCCGTTGTCGGGCGTCCTCACTCAGCAGTATCGCGTTGAGGCGGTGGTCCCGAACCTCGAGGCGGTCACCGGCCAGGCTCGTCAGGTCGCGGACGAACTGCCTCTCCTCGATCTTCAGGTCGGTCAGGTCGAACAGCAGCACCGCCGGTCGCCCGTCCACGGTGGCCCGCAGGTCACTCGGCGCGTTCAGGCTGACGCCCGGGTCTGGCACCAGGTAGAGCGCGGGAACTGGCCGGCGGTGACCCCGCCCATCGTTCTCCCGGTTCTTGATCACCACTGCTGAGATCTCGGCCCATCGCAGGTCACGTCGGTACCGGCCGATCCGCACCGTCCAGCCGTCCCGGTCGACATCAACCTGAAAGCGCTGCAACGCGTACCGGAGAAAGCTGACCACCACAAGCAGGATGATCAGCGAGATTCCGCCGATGCAGAGCCGCCCGGACACCGAGCCGTGGACAGTGAACTGCAGGTCTACCAGATAGGCGCCGAATCCCACCAGCAACGCCGCAACAACCACCGCGAACACGCGAGAGCCGACTGGACGGCGCAGATACACCCACACATCATCAACGAACCAGGCAACTCCACCACGGCCTCGTCCTCGGTGAACCACACGGCAGCCCGGCGGCAAAAGCCGAAGTAGTCGACCTCACGTCCGAGGTCGTCACTCTCGTGCCGCCGAGCGCGCTACGCGGCGTCATCACGATCGCACGATGCCGGCGCTGGTCATGCCGGTGAGTGGTGGTCCCCGTCATGCTCAGAGGGCGGAAACGGCATGCGTCGGGCGGAGCTTCTATCCTCTTCGTCGTACTCGCTCTCGGGCCGCAGGCTTGCATAAGGACACGAAGTTCGGCGCCAGCACTGTCACCTGGTAGTCCCACTCCTGGTCAGCGTGGACTCCTCGCGGTTCGCCGTCGGACCCGCTGTCTCGGTAGTCGAAGGCGATCATGTCGTGTCCGGCGGATAGACAGCACAGGCGACACTCCCGGTCAGGGCATCGGGCTTGGGCGATTTTTGTCTTACCTGGAGCCTTGCCCTCATCGATTACCGGGCTACGCACACCGCTCCTGAACTGCCAGAGCAGGTTGGAAAGGCTCAAGGTGTGGCGGTATGAGCCGGCTGCCAGTGCCGCCAGTACGATCCGGGGATGGGTAGGTTCCTCGCACTCTTCAGCGGTGCGGCTGATGAGGTCGGCAAGGCCGAACTCAGCGAACAGCAGCAGACTGAGTTCATTCACGCCTGGGCGTCATGGGCGCAGGCCAACGAGAAGGCTCTCATCGATCCCGGCGCTCCGTTGAACGCGAAGAAGCTGGTCACGGCGCAGGGAGTCGAGGACTTTACCGACGCCATGACCGGCTACACCATCGTGGACGCCGAATCGCACGATGAGGCAGTTCAGATCTTCTCCGGACATCCGCACCTGGGGCTGTTCGCCGGGAACTCGATCGCAGTCATCGAGTGTCCGCCGCCACCCGGCTGATACTCCCACGTGCAAGGTGATCCTGGCTGAGCTCGCACCTGACATGAGGGGCAACCACCGTCGATCGCGGGCTGCTGCGCCGCTACCGACCAAGAACTGCTGGAGTATCGCCCTGGCCGGCGCCAGACTGGGTGCTACTTGAAGCCGCGGAAGATGCCGTCGCCGTCTACGTTGTCGGCAAACTCCTCCCAGTCCATGTTCGCGATCGTGAGATTGTTCTGAACCGACCACATCTCTGAGGGCACGACTCGGAACGTGGCACAGCGCTGAGGCCCCTCGTCCTGTTCCTCCATGTCGTCCATGTCGTCCGCGTCGTCGTCGAGGTTTACCACCAGGATCGGGCGGTCCGGGTGGGTCAGCGTCTCTGCGTCGACGAGGAAGGCGACCACGTGATCGCTGTCTTCGGGCACCATCTCCACCAGTTGTGGCGGCGTGATGTTCTCGAAGGCACGGTCATCGACGAATGCAACGAACGCCGTAAACCCTTCCTTTGTCTGCGGTTCAGCGATCGCTACCTGAATCTCTTCCCATTCCTGCGAACGGGAGAAGTCAGTACGGATAACCAGGGAAGCGTCGGAGTCCTGGTGCCAGATGCCATCATCCACGCCGGCGAGGATAGCCCAACCCGACGACATCCGACGCACCCTCATCGGGTAGATCCGTGCCCGGCGGGAACGGCTGGGTCCGGCAACACTCGTCGCGCAACGACACGGATTCAGGATCGTCGCCAGGCGAGACTGCGAGACGTAGGCGTAGACCGAAATCGGCACCGGTGTGAATACCCGCAGCCCGCACCTCCCTCTGCACTCCAGGCCGTACCTCGACACGAGGGGCTGTACCGCAGACGGTGACCCGTCCGCAGGGTGTGGTGACGACAACGCGGAGAAGGCCAACGCTCCTGACGCCTTCGTGCGCAGCTCCGTCGCCGGGAGGTGCAGGCGAGCACGTCCTCCTGCCTTGCCTGCACGCGCCAGGTCTACTCGAGCAACTCCGGGTGGGCGGACTTGTCGATGCCCGCTGCGACCATGACCTCGAACTGCGCGGGATCCTTCCTCGCGAACGCGAAGTAGGCCGTCGTGATCTGCGCGGCACAGGCCACCAGCGTCCTTCCGGCTTCGAGAGCGTTGAAGGCTCCCAGTCAGGGCAGCGCGGGCAGGGGAAGCGCGGCCGACAGCGCGTAGCTGATCGCTCCATGCAGCACGGCCTGGTCGCCGAGGGTGGCTCGGCGTACCTGGGTGGGAGCCGGGGTTCCGGCGGAGACGAGGCTCTGTATCTGTGCGAGTCCCGCGTCGTCAAGCTCGGCGGCGGCACCGCTGAGCAGCACCAGCCCGGGATCGACCACGCAGGCGCAGGAGAGGATGAGCCGGGTCCAGGCGTCGAGGACCTGGTCGAGATAGTCGCGGGCCGGTTCGGATACGGCGGCCAGCTGGATCAGTTCCCGTACGGGCGAGTCGGGTCGGTGTCCCGGATGCAGGGCGACCACCCGTTCCGCGATGGCGTTCGCCGACCACTGGGCCTCGAACTCGCCGACACCGCGGTTACTGCGTCTCGGTGCGCTGTCCAGGGGTAGGAAGCCGACCTCGCCCGCCGCGCCGCTGGCGCCCCGGCGGACCTTGCCGTCGAGGACGAGCCCCGCGCCGATGCCGTCGGCCACGTGGATCAGCAGCAGGTCGGTGACGTCCGCGCCGGCGCCGGCAACGCACTCGCCGGCGGCCATGAGGTTGACGTCGTTGTCGACGACGACGGGTACGCCGAGCCGCCGCTGCACCGACTCGCCGATCGGCCACGCCTCGACCAGTCCCACCGATGGCGCGAGGCGTACCGCACCGTTTGTGGAGACTCCGGGCACGGCGATCGCGATTCCGCGCAGCGCCGGCAGGTTGTTGCCGACCAGTTCGAGGACGAACGCGCAGATGGTGTCGACCACGTCGTCACCGAGCCGCGCGGTGCGGTGCGCGATGAGGACGCCTTCGCTGTCGGCGATCTCGCAGCTGATTCGTGGAGGTTCGAGTGAGACCGCGGCGACGAGTTCGGCGCGTGGGTTGAACGCGAGCATCTCCCGGGGACGCCCGGTGGTGGAAGCGCCTGGCCCCCGTTCGATGAGGTAACCCTCGGCGATGAGTTCCCGCACGAGGGCGGTCACCGTGGCCGCGGAAAGGCCGGTCGTCTCGGCCAGGTCCACTCGGGACAGCAGTCGCGCCTGCCGGGCGGCCACGATCACCGAGAGGCGTTTGATCTCCCGGGAGCGTTCGCGGCTGACCGGGCTGGTCGGCGCTTCCTTGGACACGCCTTACTTCCTACTGAGAAGAAAGAGTGGCGTCAAGTAACGGAATTGTCTCGACGCACGCCAGCCTGACCGGCACATCGGACATCGACCCCGGCAACAGAAGGTTTCAAGCCGGACAAAACTTGCTTATCGACCCGTGTGGCTGGGCTGCCGCAGGCATCATCACCAGCGCGATCGTTTATTCAGAGAAGGAAGAAAGTCCCTGGAAACTCTTGACTATGTATCTGACGCATCCCTAGCGTTACGGCCCGAAGGCCTTCCGGTTGATCAACCTCTACGGTGGACCAGCCGCTATCCCCATCGTGCGTACCGTCCGGTCCGCGACGGCACGCGCACCACCACCGTCTAGCCACCACGACGCACGGAGGCCGTTTCCGGTCTCCAGCGGACAGCTGTCCGCGATCGAGGCCCGGCGCGAGTCAAGCGTCTGTCGACCTTCGGCCCGCCGGTAGCCGCCCTAGACGCAGTACTCGTCCCCACAGGGAGAGGTATGCCCATGAGATGGCGCACCACAGCGACGATCGCCATGTGCGGTCTGCTGTCGCTGGGCCTGGCCAGTCCGGTTCAGGCCCATTCCGAGGGCTCATCGCCCACGTCCAATTCGAAGAGCCCGTCCAAGAAGTCCGACAAGCCGGTCGACCTGGACATCATGTTCATCGGCGCGCACCCCGACGACGAGGCCAGCCAGCTCGGCATGCTCGGGTACTGGAACGAGTACCAGGGGATGAAGGCCGGCGTCATCACCACCACCCGCGGCGAGGGCGGCGGGAACGCCGTCGGCCTCGAGGAAGGCCCTGCACTCGGCATCCTGCGGGAGGCCGAGGAGCGGCGGGCGGTGGCCTGGTCCGGTATCGACCACATCTACAACCTGGACGCCCTCGACTTCTGGTACACCGCCAGCGCTCCCCTGACCGAGGAGGTCTGGGGCTACGAGGAGACCCTGTCCCGGATCGTGCGGGTCCTGCGCACCACCAAGCCCGAGGTCATCCTCACGATGAACCCCTCGGCCACCCAGGGCAACCACGGCAACCACCAGAAGGCCGCCATGCTGGCCGTGGAGGCCTTCTACGCCGCGGCCGACCCGAAGGCATTCCCAGAACAGATCACCAAGGAAGGGCTCAAGCCCTGGCGGGTCTCCCGGATCTTCCAGACCGGCGGCAGCGGCACCGGCAGCAGCGGCCCCGCCTGCGAGACCACCTTCACGCCGACCGAGTCCAGCGACGTCATCTTCGGCACCTGGCAGGGCTACGAATCGGCGCGTCACGACGGCAAGCGCTGGAACACGGTCCAGACCTTCGCCCGCCGGGAGTACGTGTCGCAGGGCTGGGGCAACAGCGCCTTCCCGACGACCGACCCGGCCAGCATCGGCTGCAACCGGCTGAACCTGATCGACAGCCGCACCCCGTACCCGAACCCCAACGTGGGGGCTGGCATCGGGGCACTGCAGGGCGCCACCCTGCGGGCCCCCGGTGGGCTGCCGCTCGGCACCGAGATCCACGTACGGCCGCAGAACTGGGAGGTCCTCGCCGGACAGCCCATCCGCGTCGACACGGTCCTGTACGCCGAGCGGGCCGTCCCGGGCGCCAAGGTCGCCCTGAAGGTTCCGGCCGGCTGGAAGGTGAGCGGCAACGGCGACGTCGGCACGCTCACCCCGCGCAAGCAGGTCGTGAAGAGCTTCACGGTCACCCCGCCCGCGCAGCTCGAGGTGGGTACGCGGTTCCGCATCGAGGCCACGATGACCAGCCGGAAGGACGGCAGCGGCACCAGCAGCGCGCGGGTGCAGGCGACCGCTCCGGTCCGGGGCACCCTTGAGCCGCTGCCGGAGATCGCCGACTTCCGCGAGTGGACCGTGCGCAACAAGAATCAGCAGCTCAACGCGCTCATCGAGTCCCTGCTGAGCATCCCCAGTGGCGCCACCCGCAGCGTCCGGGTCGACCTGACCAACCACAGCACCCAGGTCCAGTCCGGGACCGTCAAGCTGCACGTGCCGGCCGGCTTCTCGGTGGCGGAGCAGCAGCTGCCGTACACCGGGCTGCAGCCGGGCGCCCGCGGTTCGGTGACCTTCACGGTCACCAACACCGACACCTCGCTGCCGACCGCCAACCGGGCGCCGGACAACGGCGCGTACCGGGTGCGGATCGAGACCAGCTACAACGGTGGCAGCGCCACCGAGCCGGGGGCGTTCAACCTGGTGCCGGTCACCACGATCCCGAGGGCCACCACCGCGCCGTCCGTCGACGGCACGGCCGGACCGGGCGAGTACACCGGCGAGGTCATCGACATCTCCACGCGCTGGGAGGGCACCGACGCACCGCCGCAGGACATCTCCGGCACCGCGCAGCTCACCTACACCGACGACGCCCTGTACGCCATCTTCACCATCACCGACGACGTACTCGGCACCGTGCTGCCCCCGGAGGACTGCAAGCGTCCGCGCCGCAACGACAACATCGAGTTCGGTATCGACCCGCGCGGCAACTCGGCGAACACCTCCACGGTGTTCAACGTGGCGCTCTTCCCGGTGACCGACGACCCGGCCAACGGCAACCCGCCGTGCTTCGCCCGGGAGCGGGACAACCACCAGGGTGGCCCGGAGACCGCACCGGGTCTCGAGATCGCCTCTGTCGTCACCAGCAACCCGTACACCGGCTACCGGATCGAGGTCAAGGTGCCGTTCGACGTGCTGCCGGACACCGTCGACCCGGCGCGGATGGGCCTGAACATCCTGGTCAACGACTCGGACACGCAGGACCTGACCGCGCAGACCCGGGTCGGCTGGTCGACCTGGAGCGGCGTGCGGGCCGACCCGTGGCGGTGGGGCATCGCGACCCTGCCGGGTCTGCCGGCGCTGCCGTCGGCGCCGAAGGCTCCGGTCATGCCCGACACCGCGGCGTTGAGCGTCGAATCACCGCAGACGATCCTGCAGTCCGTCTCGGACGGAGTGGCGCCGGGTGGTTACGCGGCGCTACCGGGCAACACGGTCAAGATCAAGAAGGTCGTCCGGACCTCCTCGAAGGTCTCGGTGGACCTCCAGGTGAAGCAGCGCGGCACCGCCCGGGTCTTCATCTGGGACGGGGAGCAGGTGCTGGCACAGACCACGGCCACCCTGAGCAAGAGCCACACCCTTGTCCTGCCGCTGAACGGGCGCCTACCGGCCGGCACGTCGCTGCTCGTCTCGTACGAGCACGGCGACGCCACCACCGGCCTCGCTCACCGGCTGAGCTGACCGAACAGGTCAGCGCGTCGACCTGACGCGCGACCTCGATGGGCCGGGCCTTGCGGCCCGGCCCATCGGCGTCCCACCCCGAATCCGCAGCCGCCTACCACAACGCCAGAAGCTTGATCCGTTTACGGGCCTCGCACAGCTCGACCGACTCGCCGCCGCTCACGCCGGGCTTGACGCCGTCATCGGTGTCGGCCTGACGTAGCCACTTGAACAATGCCATCGGGTGGACCCCGAAGTCCTTCGCGATCTGCTCGACCGACCCGCCGGGGTCCCGGTCACGAGCGACCCGCACGACATTGTCGCGGAACTCCCAAAGGTAGGGCTTGGGCACAGCAACACTATTTCGAGCCCGCCCAGGGGGCGAGCTAACTGAGATGTCACCTATCCGTGCAGCAGACCCATTGGCTTCCGGTCAGGTCCGCTTGCGGCTCGCGATCTCGTCAGCGAGCTGCTGCACACGGGCGGGGTCCGCGTCCCGGGCAAGGGCGACGTAGTGATCCATGACGGCCGGCCGGTAGCGCACGGGCAACGTCTGTCCCGGGGAGAGTCGGGTGAGCTCGGTGATCGTGAGGTCTTCGTCGGCGATACCGCGGAACGAGATGCCGTCAGCGGTCTCCACGTCGAACATCAGGACCACGCGTGGGCTGCCGTCGCTGCTGACCTCCCGCCAGTCGACGAGAACGCCGAGCGCAAGCGCCCCCGTACGCAGTTCCGCATTGCGCTTCCGTGCATCTCTGCTCAGGAGCGGGTTCGGGGCGACACCCGGGAAGTCGGGCCCGACGCCGAGCGATTCCCGACTCAGGTCGGGCCTGAGCTGCGCCACCAGATCGTTGAGCTTCTTCCAACCGAACATCCTGACACCTCCCTGACACCGGTGCCGGAATCTCGGCCTGACGCTTCGCCCTCACCGCGATTGTACGTCGCCGGCCAATCTCTTCCGGCCTGGGCGTCCCGTGAGCGTTCTTCAACCGGGTTCGTGCAGGTGGAGGCGCGGTGAGGGTGCCGATGGCTGGGTGAGGTGAAGCTCCCGGTAGGACAAGCGATCGACCAAGAAAGATGCCCCCGCCGGGAGCCTCGGACCGCCACCGCCCGTAGCGGAGTCAGTGGGTACCGCACGCCTTGTGGATCGGTTGGATCGGGAACAGCAGCGAGCGCGTGCAGCAGCCCGCCGCGTTCACCGTCGGTGACTGGCACTGCCTCGCCGAACAGGTTGGGTCGGTCGGGTAGGACAGCGGCGGCGGCTCCGCCGCGCAGCGGTAGCTTACGGTCGGTGATGTCGGCGGCTTCGAGGCGAGCCGGTCGGGTCGGGTGGGACGAGGTGTTTGGCGGTCTCGTTGGCGGCGACGTTGGCGACACTGAGCACGGCGAGGGTCACCAACACGACCGGTGGGAGTGGGGACAGCCCGAGTGGCGCGGCGAGTGGGCTGAACGGCAGCGCGATGGTGACCGCGATGAGCAGTAGCCCGGTGCCGGCCAGCGGCGCGGAGGGGCGGCTACGGAGGACGCTTCGGTTGGAGCGCAACACCATCAGCACGATGATCTCGGTGGCGGTGAACTGGACGAACCAGGCGGTGCGGAAGACGTCGGTGGGCACGTGCCACCACCAGTGCAGGACGGCGAGCACGAGGAGGTTCATGGTGATGCTGATCGAGCCGTACACCAGCATGAACCTGCGGATGGTGCGGACGTCGACGGTGCGGGGGTGCTGGAGTTGCTCGGGGTCGGCGTGGTCGGTGGACAGGGTGGTGTAGGGGATGTCGGAGAGGAAGTTGAGCAGCAGGACCTGACGGGGCAGTAACGGCAGGAAGGGCAGCAGGAGCGTGGCGATGCTCATGCTGACGACGTTGCCGAAGGATGCGCTGGTGTTGACCCGGATGTATTTCAACGTGTTGGTGAAGGTGCGGCGGCCGAGGCGGATGCCGTCGGCGACCACGTCGAGGTTCTTGTCGAGCAGCACGATCGCGGCGGTTTGTTTGGCGACGTCGACGGCGGTGTCGACGGAGATCCCGACGTCGGCGGAGTGCAGCGCGGGAGCGTCGTTGATGCCGTCGCCGAGGAACCCGACGACTTCGCCACGGCGCCGTAGCGCGGTCAGGATTCGTTCCTTCTGCAACGGGTCCACCTCGGCGAACACGCTGACGTCGGCGATCCGGTCCGGTAGCTGGTCGTCGGGGCAGGCGGCGATCTCGGCGCCGAGCAGTGGTTCACCGGCGAGTCCGACGTCGGCGGCGACGTGCCGTGCGGCGTGCCGGTTGTCCCCGGTGACCAGTCGGACCGCGATTCCCATGCCGGCGAGCCGGCGGATCGCGGCGGCGGCGTCGTCGCGGGGCGGGTCCTGGAAGGCGAGTAACCCGACGAGGGTCATCTCCCGTTCGTCGGCGACGGTGGCTGCGGTGGCCCCGGGCATGGGCCGCACGGCGAGGGCGAGGACCCGGCTTCCCTGATCGCTGAGCGTGGTGAACCGTTGCAGGACGCGGTCTCGAATCTCGTCGAGCGGCACCGGGCCGTCGGTGGTCCGCGCGCTGGTGCAGATGTCGAGCACCGCGCGCAGCGCGCCCTTGGTGACCAGGATCGGCCCGTCGCGGTCGTGCACCAGCAGGGACTGGCGTTGCCGGGTGAAGTCGTAGGGCACCTCGGAGATCCGGGCTACCGGGTCGGTGGGTGGCTGCCCTGTCATGATCGCCGCGTCGATGGGATTGGGGAATCCCTGCTGGAGGCCCGCGTTGAGGCGGGCGAGTCGGGCGACCTCCGCGTCCGGCTCGCCGTCGGCGGAGAGACAACCGGTGAGGGTGACCGTTCCGGCGGTGAGGGTGCCGGTCTTGTCCGTCAGGAGCACGGTCATGGCGCCGAAGTCCTCGATGACGTCGAGGCGTTTGACGATGACCCGGTGCGCGGCCATCGCGCGGGCGCCGGCGGAGAGGCTGACCGCGACAATGGCCGGCAGCATCTGTGGGGTCAACCCGACGGCGAGGGCGAGGGAGAACAGCAGGGAGTCGATGACCGGGCGGTGCATCAGCAGGTTGGCGACGAAGATGCCGACCAGCAGTACCACCATGATCCGGACCAGCAGCAGTCCGAAGCGGGTCAGCCCGCGCTGGAATCCGGTGTTGGTGGGGCGGGCGGCGATCCGGTGGGACACCGCGCCGAAGGTGCTGTCGCGGCCGGTGCGCATCACCACCGCGCGTGCGGTGCCGCTGGCCACGTGCGTGCCCATCCACAGCGCGTTGCCACGGGCGGTCAGCTCCGCGTCCGACGGCGACGGGTCGCTCGACTTGGAGGCGGGGAACGACTCGCCGGTGAGCACCGCCTGGTCGACCTGCAGACGTTCGGCCTCCACGACCCGGCAGTCGGCGGGGATGACGTCTCCGGCGTGCAGCACCACGAGATCACCGACGACGACGTCCTCGACCGGTACGGAGACCTCACGCCCGTCACGGATCACGTCGGTGTCCACGCGCACGCGGGCCTGTAACGCGTCGACGGCCCGCCCGGCGGCGTGTTCCTGCCAAAAGCCGAGGCCGCCGCTGGCGGCGACGATGGCCAGGATGATCGTGCCGTCGATCAGGTCGCCGACGGCCATCGACAGCACGGTCGCGGCGATGAGGATCAGGATGATCGGGCTGGTGAACTGAGACAGCAGAAGCCGCCAGCCCCGCTTGCCGCTTGTGTCGACCCGGTTGGGTCCGTGCTCGCGCAGCAGGTCGGCAGCGCGGTCACCGGTAAGCCCGGCCGTGGACGCCCCGACGGCGGCCATGGCGTCCTGCAGCGGACCGGCCCAGAACGCCGTGCGCTCATCCTCTGCTCGCCCCACTGCGCACTCCGCGGTCGTCGGCCACCTCGCGGGAGTGACGCTACCGATATGCCCGACTACGCGCGGACGAATGGCCGCGCTCTTCAGTGGCCGGCCGGCGCCCGCCGGATCCTGCGCCACCACACCCGTAGTGCCACGCCGACGCCGATCAGGGCAAGCAGCGCCCACTCCCCGATGCCCAGCTCCCGTTCGAGGTAGTGGTAGGAGGCCGCGCCCAGGTAACCCAGCATTGCCACGGCTGTTGCCCACACCAGCCCGCCGACCAGGTTCGCCCGGAGGAACAACGGCCAGCGCATACCACCGGTGCCGGCGATCAGAGGGACCACGGTCCGCAGCACCGCTACCCAGCGTCCGGTGACGACCGCCCATGCCCCGCGACGGTCGACCACGTGGCGGGCTCGCGCGAGGTTGACGCGTCGGCGCAGCACCCTGGGGACGTGAGCGAGCACGCTCGGGCCGTACCGTCGGCCCAGGGCGTACCCGGCCTGGTCGCCGAGGCACGCCCCGATGGTCCCGGCGGCCACCACCGCCCATAGCGGCAACGCGCCGCCGTGGGCCACCAGCCCGCCGATCAGGATCGCGGTCTCGCCCGGCACGACCAGGCCGAGCAGGGTCGAGGACTCCAGGGCCGGCAGGACGAACACCAGTGTCAGGACGAGGAGCGGTGGCAGCCCGGCGAGTACCGCCACCACCTTGTTCATCCGCTGATTGTCGCCCCAGACGTGTTGATCAAGTCGGGTTGCTCGGCGTTGTCCTGGGAGCCGTCTCGGGCGCGCAGCACGTCGGGCCTCTGGCGGCTGGTCGCCGTCGGCGGCTACCTGGCCCTCGCCGGCCTCTGGGCCAGGGCGCCATCGACCGCTGACCGCTCGCCCACCACCGTCCCCTGCCAACCGGGCGCGACCTGCCCGCACCGTCCGCGTCAACCAGGATGGCGCTGCGGAGTCGGCGTCGCCGCGGCGGCGAGCCACACGCCGACGGCGACCGTGACGGCGGCGACGACGAGGCCGATTCCGCGCATGACATCGGTGGTGAGTGTCTCGCCGAGGATGGTGGTGCCCACGATGACACTGGCGACGGGGTCGGTGAGGGTGAGTGCGGTCAGGGGTGCGGCCAGGCGGCCGTGCTGGAACGCGGCCTGGTTCAGCAGCAGCCCGATGGCGGCGATCACCACCAGTGCCGCGGACTGCCAGCTGAGCACGGTGGTCAGGAGGGTGCCGTGGTGGCCGCCGGTGAGGTCCTTGACCAGCGCCGCCGCGAGGCTGTATGCGAGGCCGCTGGCCACGCCCAGTAGCGCGCCGCGCGCGGCGCCGCTGACGCGGTGCGCGGCCAGGACGCACGCGGAGATGATCGCCGTCGCACAGGCAGCGACGGCTGCCCAGGCTGCGGGGCGGGGAGTGGACACCCCGGGGCGGGTGTCCGCGAGGAGGAGGAACGCGGTCAGACCCGTGACGCCCACCGCCACCGCGAGCAGGTCTCGCGACGCGACGCGGCTGCGACGGAGGGCGGCCTCGATCAGCACCGCCATGAACAGGCCGCTGGCCATGACGGGTTGGACGACCGCGAGCGCGCCGAGCCGCAGCGCGAGGACCTGAAAGACGACACCGGCGGAGTCCGGGATCCAGCCGGACAGCCACAGGCGGCTTCTGACCAGCCGCAGGAGCAGCCGTGGGTCGAGCGCGCCGTAGCGCGGCTGTTGCGTCGCGGCGCGCTGGTGCAGCGCGGCGGACAACGCGAAACTGAACGCCGCGGCCAACGCGAAAGCGATCATGGCGGGTTCGGCAGGTCGTCGGGGGCCCGGTGCGGTGGCACCGTCATGCCGCATGCCCGCGACGCACAGCCGGCCGGCGAGCCGTCTGGCGCGCGACTTCGGAGACCATCGTGGCCATGTCGACGGCGGGCGTGAGGGCAGGGGCCATCGTATGGGGATCGGCCGACGCGGTCAGCGCCCAGCGCAGGTGCGCGGCGTCGCGGATGTAGGTGGTCAGGCCGGCGCCGGCCAGCACCTCGGCGTTGGCCCTGCCATGGCCGGGGATCGGCCGGTAGGTGATGGTCGGCAGCCCCGCTACCAGGGACTGCTGGCAGGTGAGGCCGCCGGCGTTTTCCACCATGACGTCGACCGCGCGCACGAGGGTGGGCATGTCGTCGACCCAGCCCATGACGTGGCCGGGGAAGCCGAGCAGCCGGCGGCGCAGGTTGTCGTTGCGTCCGCAGACGACGACCGGGGTGACGCAGCCGGTGGCGAGCACCTCCGCCGCGGTGCGGGTGACGCCGCCGACGCCCCAGGACCCGGCGACGATCAGCGCCAGCCGATCGCGGTCGGGCAGGCCGAACTGGAGGCGCGCGGCACGTTTGGCGGCATCCGACAGCGGCGTGGGCAACGCGGGCACCAACGGTGCGACGACGCGGACGTCCGGCATGCCACGGGTGGCGGCCTGCTGCTGCGCGGTGTCGTGGATGACGCAGTAGGTGTCGACGCCGGGTGCCAGCCACGTCGGGTGGACGACGAAGTCGGTGACGTAGGCGATGACCGGTACCGTGAGCCGTCCGGTGTGACGCAGCGGCCCGAGAATCTGGTTGGCGAACGGAAACGTCGTGACGACTAGGCGGGTGCCGGGCGGAATCAGCGTCAGCATCCGACGGGAGGCCAGCCGCAGCGCGGCCCTGATCGCGGCGACCGTCGGCGGCGAGCGGTCAGTGATGGTGAACAAGGTGTCGTAGCTGCCGGGCAGCCAGCGAAGCAGCGCCCGATAGCCCTCGCGGACGACGGCGTGCATGGGCTGAGGCAACGCGGTGAAGAAGTTGATGTGTTCCACCACGATGCCGTCGCTGGCCAGCCGTCCGGCCAGCTCGGCGGCGGCGGCGTCGTGTCCTGCGCCGATGTCGGCAGACACGATCACGATCCGCTCAGGGACAGGCAGACCCTGCCGGCCGGTTGGCCGGTGGCCAGCCGACGCGCCCACGGCCCCGGGCCGCCCCAGCCGGATACCGTCCACGGGCGGCATCCACGCCTTGGTGTCCCCTTCACGCCGGAGATTCACCGAGCCCGGTTACCCGCTCCTCCCGCCGCCATTCCGGCCTATCGAGGCGTCGACGCGCGGCCCGTCCCTGCGTCGCTGCCTGCTCGCGTCGGGGACCTGGTGCGCACCGAGCGTGCCGATGGTGACGTCCCGTTCACTCGCCCAGGTGATCAGGCGCGGCAGAACCGCCAAGGCGCCACGCCAAGCGCCGGGGGTGGAGGCATGGTCGCAGTCGTGCAGTAGCACGGTCCCCCCGCCGTCGAGATCCTTCACGAGAGTCCGCCAGATCGACTCCGTGGGGCGGGTGGCCTCCCAGTCGCGGCCCCAGGCCGTCCACAACCGCGGCGTCAGTTCCAGCCGTCGACACGCTACCAGCGCGGCTGTCGTCAGGACCCCGTACGGCGGCCGGTACCAGACCGGCGCAACACCCGCCACGGCCGCCACCCGGTCCCGGGCCCGCGCGATGTCGGTGTAGGTGGCGGCGGGCGAACGTCCCAGCAGGTTCCGGTGCTCCCATCCGTGCACCGCGACCTCATGCCCAGCGGCCGCCACCTCCCGGCCGAGCCCCGGGTCACGGTCAAGCATCACGCCCAGCAGAAAGAAGGTCGCCGAAACCTGCTCCCGCTCCAACAGGCGCAGGAAGTGTGGAGTCGAGGCCCGATCAGGCCCGTCATCGAACGTCAACGCGAGCCGGGTCACCGGACCCCGTCCCGACAGGCGTGGACACAGCCGCCGTCTCACCGCCCCGCAGGTGAGGACCGTCGGCAGTGCCTGCACCGCTGCCCCGACCACCACGGCCGCCGCAGCACCCATCATCAACGCCCGCACCCTCGGCACCTCCGTCCCCAGGCACAGCCACCCACCAGCCGTTACCCCCTTCCGCTGAGGTCAGGCCCCGCTATGTCGGCGGAGCGCGGAGTGATTGACCTGGGCGGCCACGATCACCGGTCGATGCCCTCGGGTGGGTCGGCTCCGGACAGCGTCATGACCAGACGAAAGATGAACGTGCGGCTCATCGCTGCCTCTGTGGTCGGCATGGTGCTTGGCGGTGTTGCGGTCGGCCAGCTGCGGGATTCGCGGGAGGAACGGGAGCAGAACTCTTCGATCTCACTCGTGGCCTTTGTTGCGTCCGGCGGTAGCGGGGGTGGGGACGCCAGGGGCGTCTACCAGATGGCAGGACAACTGGCAGTGATCAATGCTGGGCCGGCACCGATCACTGTCCGTGCGGCTACCGGCGAACTGCCGGGTGTCCGGGTCCGAGGTGTCGGACAGTCTCGGTTGCTGCGTCCCGACGGTACCGGCTGGATCGAAGTCGAGGTGCGTATCGACTGCCCGATCCGGTTCGGGAGCGAGCCGTTGTCGGTGGGGTTTGCGGTAGAGACCGCTGATGAGAGGGCCAGGAAGGTCAGCCGGCCCGTCGCTGTGCTCGGTAGCGCCTGGCACCGCGACGTCGAGCGGCCATGTGCGCACCTTGCTGATCTGGTGAAGCGCAACGGCTAGACCGCAGCCGCAGACGCATCAGCGACCTGCAGTCAGCGCCACAAGCGGGATTTTACCCAAGACCACGTACACGGACATGCCGCCGATCGGGTGCCGGGAGTGGGCTACAACTTCTCAGCCAAGGCATCTGGGGCCAAGGCACGATTCAGGTATCCCAACCGGCCCGAACACTGCCCGCGGACGCCCGCATCTGCCGCGAAGCGCCGTCACCAAGGTGACGTTGTTGACGGCGGTCGAGGTCCAGTCGTGTCGATAAGCGTGTGTCGCAACGGGTGCCTTGGCCATGCCCGAGTCGGGGGTCGGGGTTTGACTCGCTGGCGCGGTCCTTCTGCCGGTTCCGTCCACGGAGGTGGTGTAGAGCGTGCCCGTTGTGGGCGTGTCAAATAGGCCGGGAGTCAGAGGCCCGACCGGACGTTGTTCGCCAACGTGCCCCAGGCCAGAATGTGTTGCTGGCTTGGTGGCGGGATCGGATACCAGCTCCGAGTCACCGCATCACGCAGACTCATCTTGATGGTGGATCGTCGACGGAAACGGCTGCCGAGACATCGGCGACCAACTCGCCGATGTCGTCCGTCCAGTGCGACGCGACTACGAGGTCGCGTTCGGGATCGATCCACAGCAGATGGCGGCCAAGATTCCCTCGGGCGCAACGGCCGCTCGCTGGCGCGTCGGGCTGGACCCGCTGTCGGTCATTGAGCCACCACAGGTAGCCGTAGTCGGGGTTCAGTTCGCACGGCTGCCAGCTGCGGTCGATCCAGGATTCGCTCACCAGTTGCCGGCCGGCCCACCGCCCACGGCGAAGGTATAGCTGGCCGAGCAGGGCAAGATCGTTGGCGGAGATCCAGATCCCGCCTCCCCAGTGCGCGCCGCCGCTCACCACGGGCACCCCGGAACCGGAGACCTCGATGACTGAGTTGCTGTAGCCGTGCCACGCCCAAGAGGTTGAGGCACCGAGCTGATCGAACACCTGCTCCCGCAGTATCGATGGCAGCGGCCGTCGGAACAGGGCCGTCAGGGCCAGGCAAAGGAGATTCACCCGTACGTCGTTATAGGCCCACCCGGACCCCGGCGGACCGCCCTGGGGTTCGGTGCCCTCCCGTCGACTCTGAGCGTCGACCCAGGTCGGTTTCCCCCACAGCTCGCCCTGCCACTGGCTGGTCTGTTGCAGCAGATGGTGCCAGGTCATCTCACGAGCCGCATCGGTAGTGAAGATCGGGTGATCAACGGTATCCGCCACCGGCGCGTGCACGTCGATGAGCTTCTGGTCGAAAGCGAGACCGGCGACGGTGGACACGATGCTCTTGGTGCCACTGAACAGCATCTCTGGTCGATCTGGGTTACCCCACTCAGCGACGACCCAACCGCGGTGTACGACGACACCACTGGCTCCGGAGGCCGGTAGGAGTGGCCCGATGAGCCGTCGGTGCGACGAGTCCCCGTTCTGGCCCGACATGTATCTAGCCATGTCTTCTATTCCTTCGGTTACCCGCCGGCTCTGCCGGACGGTCACCTCGCCAATCGTAGCCACGGCAGCCCCATCGGCCGGGTAGGTATCGAGACCTGCCGTAAGTGGTCGAAGTGGTCGCGTCACTCTCGCGACGCTACCGACAAGGCACGTCGCGGTGCTGTAATGCCGCTCTCACAGCAGGGACGAGCAGACCAACAACCCAGCATCGGGCGGACTGCAGGTATTGGTGCAGCACCGCCTTCGGGGCACCCAGATCAGCCATGCCCACCAGTCTTCCTTAGCGCTGGACTATCGAGTCAGCTGTCACCTGCACGATCAGTGCCCGGCTCGATGGGTCGACATCGGCACATGCCGCTGTCGGCGCGCGAGCGGCGAGCAGGACACGACCGCGCGTACGCTGCCGTGGTGCAGATCGACTTGGTTGCCCTGATTGTCGAGGAGTACGACCCGGCGATCGCGTTCTTCACCGACGCACTCGGCTTCGACCTCGTCGAGGACTCCCCATCGCTGACCGATGACGGACGACCCAAGCGGTGGGTCGTCGTCCGGCCCCCGGCTGCCCAGACCGGGATTCTGCTCGCCCGCGCCGACGGAGAACAGCAGCGTGCCGCTGTCGGTAGCCAGGTAGCCGCCTACCGACGGATGACCGAGGCCGGCGTCACCTTCGTCCGGGAACCACGGACCGAGCCCTACGGCCGAGTCGCGGTCTTCCTCGATATCGCCGGCAACCGGTGGGACCTCCTCGGCGCGACCTGACGTCAGCGCACCTGCCAGCAAAGCCGCCAAGATCACACGTCCGGATCTGTCTCCATCCTGGTGTGGTAATGCGTAGAGGGTCGGTGTCGCCGAGACGCGTTACAGGACATGACGACGGGACAGGGCGCGTAGGGCGAGGTAGCCGGGTGGCACCGGGATCCAGAAGGTCGCCAGCCGGTAGATCAGAACGGTGGCGACGGCGGTGTCCAGTGGTATGCCGTAGAGCAGTAGGCCGGATACGAGTGCGGCTTCTGTGGCGCCGAGTCCGCCGGGGGTGGGTGCGGCGGACGCGACGCCTTCGCCGATGACGCAGATGAGGATCACCGGCGGGATGAGGGTGATGGCGAACGGCCGGCCGGTGGCGAGCAGCGCCAGGTAGAGGCAGAGGCCGTAGGTGAGGGTGAGCGCCAGGGAGGCGCCGAGAAGTCGTGGGAGACGGTGGTGGTGGGTCAAGGTGTGTAAGGCGGCGAGGACGTGACGGCTCATCTCACGTCCTCGGTGGCGGATCCGGGGGATGGCGAGGGCCGCCGCGAGGATGAGGAGCGCGACGAGTGCTCCGATCAGCAGGGGCAGCGCCGTGGTGGCGCCGTGGGTGAGCACGCGGGTGGGCTGGCGGGCGAAGGGCAGGAGGAGCGGCAGGAGCGCCACGACCGAGAGTGCGCCGGCGGTGCGTGAGACGGCCACTGCGGTGGCGGCCCCGGCGGTGCCGAGACGCTTCTGGTGAAGGTAGCGCAGGCTGAGAGCCGCACCGCCGAGGCTGCCGGGGGCCAGCCGGTTGGCGAATGAGGCCGCGAGTTGTACCAGGGTGGCTTCGCCGAGCGGTACGCGGTTGGCCGCGGCCAAACGGAGCACGACGGCGCTGAGGAGGTAGGTGAGGGCAGAGCCCAGGAGCGTCGCCACGACGGCGACGGGCTGTGCGTGGGTGATCAGGTGGAGAGCGGTGCGGACCTCGCCGAGCTGTGGGAGCAGCAGGTGCACGATCAGTCCCAGCACGATCAGGAGCAGGACGTCGCGGGTGCCGATCCGGACCACCCGAGCCGGTGGGCGTTGACGGTCGGGGCAGCGTCGGCGGATTTCCTCGCGTAGATGGTTGAGCAGCCCATGCTGGTGGCGGAGGGCTTGACGGCCGGCGCGGGTGAGCGCTGGCTGCTGAAGGAACGCGGCGCTGTCGGTTACTGCATGGGCGCCGAGTCGGTTGATCGCCGTATCGACGACGGCGGCCGGTGCGACCCGGGTGGCGAGTGCGACCATCAGCTCGACGATGTCCCGGGCTTTCTGATCGGGCGGCGCGTCGTCGATGCCGAAGCCGAGATCGACAAGGTGAACGTAATCCCTGTCGACGAGCATGTTGGCGGCGCGTAGGTCGCGGTGGGCGATGCCGGCCTGATGCAACAGCGCCACCTGATTCCACGCGTCGGTCACGACAGTGAGCGGGACCGGCCCGACGGTGTCTCCGAGAGTCACCGCGTCGATGAACTCCTGCACCAGCAGGGCGCTTCCGTCGGCGGCGGTGGCGGTGCAGACGACGGACGGGACCCGCACGCCTGCTCGTTCGGCCAGCAGAGTCAGGTTGCTTTCGTGTTCGCTCTGCTGTTTGGGGCTGAGATACGGAGGCGCGTCGGCGACGTGCCGGTAGCGCATCCGGCGGTACAGCTTGTAGGCCCAGTCCGCGTCCCGCTGCGCCCCTCCGGTGATCTTGACGAACAGCCGTCGTCCGTCGGCGGTGTCCGCCCGCCAGGGCTGGGAGCCATGGGAGTCCCCCCGGATCGGGATCAGCCTGCCGACGTCGAAGCCCCGACGACGCAGCACACCACGCACGGTCTGCGCCGCCATCTGCGGCCCGACGTCGCCGGTGACCAGGAGGGTGAGGCACATCGCGAGCCAGCCGACGAGGATTCCGCCGACCGCGTCGACGGGCAGGTGCGCACCGACGTGGATCCGGGCGACGGCGACCAGCGCCACCAGGCTCCAGGCGAGGCGGCGCTGACGGGTGGTGCCCCGGTGCGTGAGGATCAGCGCCAAGGCGGTCGCGACCGCGACGTGCCCCGAGGGGAAGCCGAGATCCCCAGTGACCGAGCCTTGAACGATGGCGTCGGCGATCAGGGCCGAGGGGCGCTGCCGGGCGACCGCCGCCTTGACGGCCAACGCAAGCCAGTACGCCAGGTTGCCGGCGAGCAGAAGCCGCCATGCCATGTCGGTCCGACGTAGGAGAACGGCCACCGCGGTGGCGACGAGAACCGCCAGATATGAGCCGGCCTGCATGACGACGACCAGGCCCGGCGTCACTACCGCAGGCAGGTGGTTGAACAGGGCGAACAGGTCCCGTTCCCACAGCGGAACGGGACGGTGCCGCGTCATGACACTGACGGCGACCAGCAGGCCGGTCGACGCGGTCAGACTGGCCAGCAGCGCCGGCGACGGGCGATGAGTTCGCATGACCAAGATCCTCGGCTGGCTCCTCGACCCGCTCGCGTCGCCGATGACCCGAACACTACGGCCTGGCCTACGCGCCGCACGGGCGTTCCGGCGAATCATGACTTCGGCGGCCGCCGGACGCGGCGGCCGGGCCATCCTCAGTCAGCCGCATCTGGAAGGCGGGCGGCCTCCGCCTTCGGCGGCAATCGGCCGGAGACCGCGCGGCGAATCTCATCACCCGGAAGGGCATGGTTGAGGCCCGTGCCCGCTGAGGCGATCCCCGACCCGGGAGGGTGGCATGCTCATCGTGGTCGAGTCCGGAGCCGGTGGGGCGACGATACGGTGCCGCTATGGACGGCGAACTGCCGCAACCTCGGCCACCGGGGACAGCTCCGGCAGGACGTAAGCCAACCGGCATGCCCGCGACTCGTGCCCGACTCAGTGTGCGTGAATTGCCGCTGTCGGGTCCGTTCGGCCGGTGAGTTAGTTGCGTGGCCAGACGTGGACGGGGACGGTGGGGAAGGCTGCGGTGAGGAAGTGTTCGGTGCGGCGGTCGCGTAGCAGGCAGTCGGGCCAGAGGTTCAGCACGTCGGGGAGGCTGCGGTGGCCGAGGGCCAGTTGCAGTAGCGCGGTGGGCGGGATTGCGGCGTGGGTCGCCGGGTCGGTGGGCGGGCTGACGGCGCCGCGTACGGCGGTCACTGCCGTCAGGTGACCGTCGGTGAACGTCAGGCGGGCGGCATGGCCGTAGGTGTCGATGGTCAGTGTCGCCTCGGGCCAGTGCAGGTTGGCCGCGCGCCAGCGTTCCCGCAGCACCGGTCGCAGGCGGGCGAGCAGGTCGCACGGGTCGCCGGTGCGGACGTACCAGCCTCGGGGTCGTTGTGGTGCGCCGGGCGGGGTGAGCAGGATGAGCGGGTGCCGCGGGTCGAGGATGGGCCGCACCCCGGTGAACGGTCGGCCTTGCGATGCCTCGTGCTGCCGGCCGGTCCGGCCGAGGTAGGTGTGCATCGCGGGGGCGGCCTGCGGCCACTGGTTCGGTGGGCAGGCGGCCGCGACGACGATCAGCTCGCCGGTGGCGGACAAGCGGACACCGTGTACCAGGTAGCCGAGTACGTGGGTGTCGCGGGCGAGGACGGCCACCGTGCGGCGGGCGGTGGCTGTCGGGCGGCGTCCGGCGATCTCGTATCGCCACGTCGCCGCGTCGCGGGGGCAGGTCAGGGTGGTGCTGTCGGCAAGCGACCGGTCGAGGTCGGCGAGAGCGTCCGCGTCGGTGACCGTGGCGGGCCGCATCGTCAGGCCACCGGTCGGCTGGTCCTGTCCGTTGGCGGGTAGTGCGGTGGCGGATACGGTTGGTGCGCCGTCGTTGGCCAAGGCGTAGTCGTAGCCGAGCCGCCGGTAGAAGTACGGAATCCCCTCGATCATCTGTACCGGCACGCCGTCGGTCGTGTACCGCTGGTGCAACGTGGTGAACAGCCGCTCCGTCAGCCGATTGCCGCGATGCGCGGGCAGGGTGCCGACCAGTTCGATCTGGGCGACCGGCAGCCGTACTCCGGCGAGACTCCAGTCCTGCCGCAGCCCGACGAGACTGGCCACCAGGCGGCCGGTGGCGATCTCCTCGGCCACCACGAAGTCGTCGTGCCTGACTGAAGGATGACCGTCCAGGAGATCCTCGACCCAGGCGGCGATACCCGCGTCCGGTGTTCCGTCGGTCGAGGCCGACAGCTGGACCGAGGCCTGCAGCGCCGCCAACTCGGCGGCATCGCAGGGCCGGCCCGGCCGCACGAGGTAACGATCGCTCGCCGTTGTCATGACTTACGTTCTACCAACCCGACCGCAAACCGCAAAGCCTGCGAACATCCCCGCCCGTGTTACATCGCTGGTGCTGCTGCTTCGGGTGCCCTGCCCTGGTGGAGGGCCGCTTATCCACGCTCTAGATCGCCTTCGAGGCCGACTCAGCCGAGCCATCACAGTTCAACCAATCAAGATCAGCCGTCGATCTGACACTCTTGGTGACGCTACTGCTCTCGCGTCTATTGAGTGGATAGGTCCCGGCCAGGAGCGGCGGGCTGGGATCTGTCGATCTCGGAGGGTCGCGAGATGGCCAGCTCAGTGAACCAGCGCCGGTCGTGATGAAACACCCCGCGGACGGTGAGTCCGGCGGCCTTTGCCACCCCGTCGACCGCCGCAGTGTCAAGCCGGGCCCAGAGGAACGATGGCCCTAGGCGCAGTCCGCCCCTGGCGGTCCTTACCGCCAGTCGGGCCTGACCACGCCACAGGCCGAAACCGGGTGGTTCGAGTTCCACGAGCACGGTGCCGTCGGGACGCAGCAGGTCGAGGCACCGATCGAGCAGGGTTACCGGGTCGCCGCCGATGCCGATGTTCCCGTCGATGAGCGCCACGTGTGACCAGGTTCCCTCGGCGGGCAGCGGATCGAAGATGTCTCGCTGAAGGGCGACCGCGCCTCGGGCCCGAGTCATGCGGACCGCTTGCGCGGAGATGTCGACGCCGACCGCGGTTAGACCAGCCCGAGTCAGTGCCAGGGTGAGCCGACCTGGGCCGCAGCCCAGGTCGAGGGTCGGGCCGGCGCATCGGGTGACGACTGCGTCCACTGCGGGCTCGGCCGACCCGTGCCATCGGCGTACCGGCAGTCGGCTACGTCGACCGTTGTCGTCGTGCACCAGCCAATGGACTTCGGTCTGGTGCCGCAGCGCGCTGCCGAACGCCTCCACGGGTCTGGCCCGGACGCTGCGGGTCACCGCTGGATCCCTGACAGCAGGCTGCTTCGGACCGCCACAACCTGGCTCGCGAACCGGCCGCGCGGGGCAACTGCGCCCCGCCGCTCCCGAGCGTCGTGCGGGCCGGCCGGGATCGGCCGCTCCGACCGAACCTTCGTGCCGGCCGGCCACGCCGTCGGACCTTCGGTGGTGAGCAAGGCCACCGCCAGTGCGTCGGCCCAGTTGTCGACGTCGCGTAACAGGGGTAATGGATCGACTCGTAACCCTTGTCCACGCAAAGCCGTCCGGGTCCAGCGTCCGGTCCGTGCGGTGGACATCGGCACCGCCCGTAGCGCGCCGGCGTGCCGGGGGTCCCGCAGGCCCAACGCCCACCATCCGCCATCGACGGCGGGGCCGAGCACGGCGTCGGTCAGGGCGAGGCGGTGGACGGCCGCGTCGAGCTGCGTCAGGGTCAGTTGTGGGGTGTCCATGCCGATCTGGAGGACCGGCCGCCCTGGATGTGCGGCGGCTACGTCAGCGTGGGCATTGGCGAGTCGGTCGCCGAGGTCGGTGCCCCGCTGCGGCATGATCCGCCAGCCGGTGAGCGCGGCGGTCAGTTCGCTGGATTCCTCGGCGTCGGCCAGGCGCCCGTCGAGGGCCAGCACCGGGGTCACCCCGGGGGTGGCGCGAACGGTGTCCAGGGTGTCCAGCAGCGAGGCGGCAGCGATCCGGGCTGCCTGGAGTGGGCTGGCCGGCGGGCAGAGTCGCGTCTTCACCGCCCCTGGCACGGGTGCCTTCGCCACTACCAGCAGGATGGTCACCGAGGCCCGTCCACCGTGCGTAGCACCCCGGCGAAGTCTCGGGTCGCGCGGAGTGTGCCGCGTACCGAGCCGGAGACCTTCGAGCGGGTGCCGACGGCGCGGGGCGAGTAGCGTACGTCGAGCTCGCGGATCCGCCAGCCGGCCGCGGCGGCGCGGATGAGCAGTTCGAGGGGGTATCCGAAGGCGCGGTCGGTGACGCCGAGGCCGAGCAGCGCCTCGCGGCGGGCCACCCGGATCGGGCTGAGGTCGCGCAGCGGTATGCCGCGGTGCCGCAGCAGCGCCGTGACCAGGGCGGTACCGGCTCGGGCGTGCCACGGCCAGGCACCGGCGGCGACCGGCCGGCGACGGCCGGCCGTCAGATCGGCCGAGCCGTCCGCGACCGGCGCGACGAGTGTCGGGAGTTCGGTGGGGTCGAAGGAACCGTCGGCGTCGAGGACGCAGACCAGTTCGGCGTCGGCCGCCTCCAGTCCGGTGTGGACGGCGGCACCGTAGCCCCGGCGCGCTTCGTGCACCACCCGGGCGCCGTGTCGGGCCGCGACCTCCGGCGAGCCGTCCCGGGAGCCGTTGTCCACCACGATCGCCCGGTAACCGGGCGGCAGGGCGGTGAGTACGCCGGGCAGCGCCGCCGCTTCGTCCAGGCACGGCAGTACCACGTCGATCCGTGATGACATACCGGGAACGCTAGGACGCGGAACGACCCGGAGAGAGCTAAACAACACGATATGCGTTCTTAACGGTGTATCGGCGTGTACCGGATGGGGATGTCCTGGCTGTTCGGGCATCACAGAGTCGGTGCGGGCCGTACCGTCCGGTCGTCATGAGAACGAGCTCGCCCCTGCAGCAGGCGCCGGAGCAGTCCGCCCGACGCGTCGACGCCGACCTGGTCGTGCTCGGTGTCGAGGTGGTGTTGGTCGCCGCCGCGGTAGGGGTCGGCATGGTGCTCAACGCGCGCGGCGTCGGGCTGCACGCCGACGCCGCGCCGATCTACGCCACCTGGCGTCCGCACGTGGGCTGGGGAACCCCGGCCGCACTCCTGGTCGCCGCAGGGGTGGTCGGCTGGGGCGCCCGGTGGGCTCGGACTGCTCGCTGGGGTCGGCTGTTGGTCGCCGGCTATCTCGCGGCGGTGGCCTGGACGATGTCGCTGGCTCTGGTGGACGGCTGGTCAGCCGGCTTCACCCAGCGGCTCACACCGCAGGCCGAGTACCTGCACGAGGTGCCTGCGATCACCGACATCCCGGCGACGGTGGCCGGTTTCAGTGCCCGGATCCTCGACTTCCAGCCGGACTCCTGGTCCACCCACACGGCCGGCCATCCGCCGGGGGCGCTGCTGGCCTTCGTCGTGCTGGATCGGGTGGGTCTCGGCGGACCCACTGCCGCCGCCCTGGCATGCGTGCTGGTGGGGGCGACAGTGACCGTGTCGGTGCCGGTGGCGCTGCGGGCGCTCGGCGCGGCGCAGTCGGCACGTACAGTGCTGCCCTTTCTGGTGTTGCTGCCCGGCTCCGTCTGGGTGGGCGTGTCGGCCGACGGCATCTTCGCCGGTGTGGTCGCGGCGGGGCTGGCCCTGCTGGCGGTACGCGGACGGGTCGCCGCCGTCGCCGGGGGCCTGCTTCTCGGCGTCGCCCTGTACCTGTCGTACGGCTTCGTGCTGGTCGGCATCGCGGCCCTGGCGGTGTTGGTGCTGCGGTCCCGGGACCGCTGGCCGGCGCTACTCGCGGGGCTCGCCGGGGCCGGCGCGGTGGTGCTCGCCTTCACCCTGGCCGGTTTCTGGTGGCTGGACGGCTACCACCTGGTGGTCGAGCGGTACTACCAGGGCTGGGGGGCGGATCGCCCGTACGGGTACTGGGTGTGGGCGAACCTGGCGGCGCTGGTGGTCTGTGCCGGCCCGGTGCTCGGGCCGGCGCTGCGTCGGACAGCGCGGGCAGCGGTCCGTCCGGCGCGGTCCGCCGCGGCAGCCTGGCGCGGGTCCAGCCGGCACCGCGTGATCGGGTTGCTGGACGCCCTTCGGGCGGCGGGGCCGACGGTGCTGCTGCCACTGGCCGCCGCGCTGATGGTCAGCGCAGCGAACCTGTCCGGGCTGAGTAAGGCGGAGGTGGAGCGGATCTGGCTGCCGTTCGTGGTCTGGCTGCTGGTGGCCACCGCTCATCTGCCGCCGCGCGCCCATCGGTGGTGGCTGGCCGGGCAGGCGCTCACCGCCCTCGCGGTCAACCACCTGCTCTGGACGGTGTCCTGACCCCGGCGGCCACTCAGGCCGCGAGCGCGGCCGGTTCTCGGAGCGGATCGGTGGCGAAGGCGGCCACCCCTTCGGCGAACCCGACCTGGGCGGTGTAGCCGAGCAGCTCCGCCGCCCTGCGGGGGTCGGCGACCACGTGCCGGACATCGGCCGCCCGTCCACCGCCGACGATCAGCGGTGCCGGTCCGGCCATCGCCTCGGCGAGGGTGGCGGCCAGTTCGCCGACGGTATGCGGCTCGCCGGAGCAGACGTTGACCGGCACCAGCCCACCCGGTGGTGGGGTGGCGGTCAGCGCCAGCAGGTTCGCCCGGGCGACATCAGTGACATGGACGAAGTCGCGTCGCTGCCGGCCATCCTCGAACACCCTCGGAGGTAGGCCCGCCGCCAGCGCGGACCGGAAGATCGACGCCACCCCGGCGTACGGCGTGTCCCGGGGCATCCGGGGACCGTAGACGTTGTGGTAGCGCAGCGCCCAGGCACTGCCGCCGGTCTGCCGCGCCCACGCGGCGGCCAGGTGCTCCTGGGCCAGCTTGGTGGCCGCGTACGTACTCCGGGGCTCCAACCGCGCGTCCTCGGGCACCAGGGCCGGTGCGAGCGTCCCCCCACAGCGGGGACAGGCCGGCTCGTACCGGCCAGCCGTCAGGTCGGCGACGCTGCGGCAGGCCGGCCGCACGACGCCGTGGGTCACACATTCGTACCGACCCTCACCGTAGACGACCATCGAGCTGGCCAGCACCAGCCGCGTCACGCCCGCCCGGTGCATCGCGGCGAGCAGCACGGCGGTGCCGTAGTCGTTGTGGCTGGTGTAGTCGGGGGCGTCGGACGGGTCCAGCCCGTGCCCCACCATCGCCGCCTGGTGGCACACCGCGTCCACGCCGGACAGGAGCCGGTCCAGCAGGCGGGCGTCCCGGACGTCCCCGGCCACCAGATCGTGCCGCCGGGACCAGTCGGGCAGTTGTCCGCCGTGCGCCTGGGGCAGCATCGCGTCGAGCGCCACCGGCTCGTGGCCCTCGGCCACGAGCAGGTCGGCGACCTGCGATCCGATGAAACCGGCGGCGCCGGTGAGCAGTACCCGCATCCCCGTGACGGTAATCGGACACGGACGGCGTGGGCGCGGTTCCGCCGATTGGCAGGCATTCGGTATCGGGGTATCCACCAAATCGGGGCATAGTGGCGTCTAACCTGCCGGCTATGGGTCTGACGGACCGGCGATTCGGCTTTCCGCAGAGGTGGTGGCGTGCCCTCGACAGGCATCGCCCGCCGGTCCCGGGTCTCGGCGGGGATCGGTGGCGCAGCCCGTTGCGCGGCCCGCGACTCACCGCCATCTTCGGCGCCGTGCTCCTCGCCGGCCTGCCGCTGGTGATCATCACGGGGTTACTCGACTACGCCGCCTACGGCCCACAGTTCGGTCAGGCCCTCCCCCGCGATGTCGGCTGGTTGCGGCTACCGCCGTTCGACTGGCCGACCAGGCCGTCCTGGCTGTTCCGGGTCACCCAGGGGCTGCACGTCACGCTCGGCATCATCCTGATCCCGGTGGTACTGGCGAAGCTGTGGTCGGTGATCCCGAAGCTCTTCGTCTGGCCGCCGGCCCGCTCCCTGGCCCAGGTCCTGGAACGGCTGTCGCTGCTACTGCTGGTCGGCGGGATCCTCTTCGAGATCGCGACCGGCCTGCTCAACATCCAGTACGCGTACCTGTTCGGCTTCGACTTCTACACCGCGCACTACTTCGGCGCCTGGGTCTTCATCGGCGCGTTCGTGGCACACGTGGCGCTGAAGCTGCCCCGGATGATCAGCGCGCTGCGCTCCCGGCCGACCCTCCGGCATCCCCGCCTGCCAGGGCAGGGTGAGCCACTCCGGGCCACACTGCGTACCCCACTGGCCGACAGCCGACCCGAGGCACCCGACCCGGACGAGTTGGTTCCCACCGCACCCGGCACACCCACGGTGAGCCGACGCGGCGCGGTGGCCCTGGTCGGCGGCCTGTCCCTGCTCCTCGGCGCCCTCACGGCCGGGCAGACCCTCGACGGTGGCTGGCGGCGCACCGCGCTGCTGCTGCCCAGGGGACGGCAGCTCGACAGTGGACCGAACGGCTTCCCGGTCAACCGCACCGCCGTCGCGGCCGGCATCCGACCGGACGAGACCGGGCCGCAGTGGCGGTTGACCGTACGCGGCGGTGGACGCCTGGTCACCCTCGACCGGCCCCGGCTGATCGCGATGAGCCAGCACACCGCCCGCCTGCCGATCTCCTGCGTGGAGGGGTGGTCGACGCTGCAGACCTGGTCGGGCGTACGACTGCGCGACCTCGCCGCCCTGGTGGGAGTGACCGATCCGGCCTCCGCTCGGGTGCGCTCGCTGGAGCAGGCCGGCCAGTTCAACCAGGCGATCCTCCAGGCCAACCAGGTCCTCGACGGCGACTCCCTGCTCGCGCTACGGGTCAACGGCGCCGATCTCTCAGCCGACCACGGCTTTCCCGCCAGGGTGATCATCCCCGCCATTCCCGGCGTGCACTGCACGAAATGGGTCGCCGAGATCGACTTCCGAACGGACAGCCAGTGAACCGGCCCGGCGCCCGCTTCCGGGCGGCCTACGGGTCGTCCCTACGGCACCTGGCCGTCCTGCTCGCCTGCTTCGGCCTTACCGGCTGGATCGCACTCCGACTGGCCGGAGAGCCGTCGGCGGGCCGGATGCTGCTCTGGTTCGTCGGCGCAGTCGTGGCCCACGACCTCATCCTCTTCCCGATCTACGCGACGGCCGACCAGGGGCTGCGACAGGTACTCGACCGCTTCGACAGCACACGCTCGAGCTACCCCCCGAACGCCACCCGCCAGACGGCAGGCCTGCGGGTCGGGCAGCCCTCACCCCCACCTTTGGCGCTGAACCACGTCCGGGTGCCGGCACTCGCCGCCGGACTGCTGTTCCTTGTCTATCTCCCGGGAATCCTGCGACAGGGCCGGGACACCTATCTCGCTGCCACCGGTCAGGACCAGCAGCCGTACCTGCATCGGTGGCTGATGATCACCGGAACGCTGTTCCTGGTCAGCGGCGGCTTGTACGCGCTGCGCCGGATCCGTCGACGACAACTCGACGGGCTCGCGCGGTGAACAGCTCAACCCCCGTCACACTCGCAGGAGGCAGAACATGACCGGACTCGCACAGCCGCCCCTGGCCGAGGTGGCCGTGATCGGCGGCAGCGGGCTGTACGAGCTGATCTCCGGTGGCAGGTCGGTCGACGTGTCCACCCCGTACGGCCGCCCGTCCGAGGCGATCACCGTCGGTCAGGTCGATGGCCGGCGGGTGGCGTTCCTACCCCGACACGGCGCCGATCACCGGTTCCCACCACACCGGATCAACTACCGGGCCAACCTCTGGGCGCTGCGCACGCTCGGAGTACGCCAGGTTCTGGCACCCTGCGCGGTCGGATCACTGACCCCGGCACTGACACCCGGGACGCTCGTCCTCCCGGACCAGTTGGTCGACCGGACCAGTGGGCGGGCCGACAGCTACTTCGACGACGGCGCGGTGCACGTGTCGTTCGCCGACCCGTACTGCCCGAACGGACGCTCGACGGTCGCCTCTGCCGCCCGCGCCGTCGGGCTCGACCCGGTCGTCGGCGCCACGATGGTGGTGGTGCAGGGGCCACGCTTCTCGACCCGGGCAGAATCACAGTGGTACGCCCGCCAGGGCTGGCAGTTGATCAACATGACCGGACACCCGGAGGCAGTCCTCGCCCGTGAGCTGGAGCTGTGCTACACACCCATCGCCCTGGTGACCGACCTCGATGCCGGAATCGACGCGGCCGACGCGGTCAGCCACACCGAGGTGCTGCGCATCTTCGCCGCGAACGTCGAACTCCTGCGCAAGGTGCTCCACCATGCCGTGCCGGCCATGCCCGATCCCGTCGACTGCCCCTGTGGACGGGGACACGAGGGCGTCCCGCTCCCGATCACCCTGCCCTGAACACACCGGAGGCGCCATGACTCGTTCGGGGCCCTGTGCCAGTTGGTGTGCGCCTACGAGGCAACCGCTCCCCAGCAAGGTGATTCTGATGGTCGAGGTTGCAGCCAGAGCGCACAGGCCGGCCACGTCCGGGTGCGTGAGCTGGGCGCGGGCCATCGCCTCCCTGCGCAACTCGGCCCGGCGGATTACCTCCGGGCGGCGGGACGGCTAATCGTCGCGGTCTTTCCGCCTCTTTCGAGCTGCCGGCGCTGGAGGCTCGGCCGTTGGTGGGATGGCCGCGGCGATGCAGTCGAGGACGCGCTCTAGCCCGTACCGGAACTGCTCGTCGCGGCTCAGGTGCGGCCGGCGCGCCTGCACCACGATCTTGGTGAAGATCGGGTACTCCCCACTCTTCATCAGCTGCTCGACACGCGGGGCGCTCCGCACCATCCACTCCGGCTCGCCGAGCCCGCTGCGGCGGACCTCCTCGGCCCAGCCGATCTCCTCGCGGACGGCGCTCTCCACGTACCCGGTCAGCAGGGCGATAAGGCCGAGGTTCTCGTCGATGGAGACGTGGACGTCGAGGGCGCCCATCACCCGTTCGATCACGAGCAGCTGGTTGGGGCCGTAGCTGGGGAGTGCCCGGCGCACGGTGGCGATCCACGGGTGCCTCAGCCACATGGCCCGCAGCCCGTTGGCGTAGCGGGTCAGGTCCGCGCGCCAGTCGCCGGAGGGCATGCCCTCGAGGTCGATCTCGCCCTGCAGTCGGTCGGCAATGAGCTCGATGAGGTCGTCGCGGCTGGGGACGTACCGGTAGAGAGACATCGCGCCCGCGCCGATCTCGGCGGCGATCCGCCGCATGGTGGCGGCCTCCAGCCCTTCGGCGTCGGCGATCCGGATCGCCGCCTCGGTGATCTGCCCACGGCTGTAGGCCGGTTTCGGCCCGTAGGCGGGGCGCTCGGGCCGCATCCAGATGCTCACATACTCGGCGTCTGTCACCGTTCCACTCCTCCTGGTTGCGTACATAGTACCCAGTCGCCTAGCCTGGCCGCCATGACCGCGTACAACGTACCCAGTGGGGAGATCATGGCGGACCCGATCGTGGTCGCCGAAGGGCTGCACAAGTCCTTCGGCGGCACCCATGCGCTGCGAGGGCTGGACCTGAGCGTTCCGAGAGGAACGGTCTGCGGCGTGCTCGGGCCGAACGGTGCGGGGAAGACCACTGCGCTGCGCATCCTGGCGACCTTGTCCGATCCCGATGCCGGGCACGCCCGTATCGCCGGATACGACGTCGTCCGCGAGGCCGGCAAGGTGCGGGAGAGGATCGGACTCGCGGGCCAGTACGCCGCCGTGGACGAGAAGCTCACCGGCCGCGGCAACCTGCGCATGTTCGGGCGCCTCTACCACCTGTCCCGGCGCGAGGCGCACCGGCGGGCCGACGAGCTGCTTGACCGATTCGGGCTGATGGACGCCGCCGACCGCCCGGTCGCCGGCTACTCCGGCGGCATGCGCCGCCGCCTCGACCTCATCACCAGCCTCGTCCTGCGCCCCGTTGTGCTCTTCCTGGACGAGCCCACCACCGGCCTGGACCCACGCAGCCGCGGCGAGATCTGGGCCAGCATCCGCGAGCTGGTGGCCGACGGGACCACGGTGCTGCTCACCACGCAGTACCTGGACGAGGCCGACCACCTGGCCAACGACATCGCCGTCATCGACCACGGACAGGTGATCGCCACGGGCACGCCCGACGAGCTGAAGGCCACGATCGGGAACCGCCTCGATGTCACCCTCGAAGACCCCGCCGCACTGCCTGAGGCGGCGACCATCCTGAACACCCTGGCCGGCACCGAACCCACGCCGACCGACGCCGACCGGCTCAGCGTCGCCCTGCCCGCCACCGGCCTCCGCCTCGCCGACATCGTGCGCGAGCTCGACCACGCCGGAGTCGCCGCCGCCGACGTGAGCTTGCGCCGCCCCACCCTCAACGAGGTGTTCCTGCGCCTCACCGACCGCAAGGAGCCTGTCCGATGACCACCCTCACCTCACCACTGCGTCGCCTGGGCTGGACGTTCATCGACGGGCTGACCCTGATCGGCCGCGAGCTGGGACGGCTGCGACAAGAGCCCGGGCAGATCGTCGCCGCGCTGATCTTCCCGGCCGTCATGGTGGTGCTGTTCGGGTACGTCTTCGGCAGCGCGATCCAGGTGCCCGGTGGCGACTACCGCGAGTACCTCATGCCAGGCCTGTTCGCGATGGTGACCTTCTCCGCGTGGCTGGGGGTCATGACGCGGACGGCCAGCGACGCCTCCCGCGGTGTGATGGACCGGTTCCGCTCCATGCCGATGGCGCGCTTGGCGGTGCCGTTCGGCCAGACCGGTGCCGACCTGCTGACCGGCCTGCTGATGCTGGCCATCATGGTGGGTGCGGGCCTGCTGGTGGGCTGGCAGCCGCACCGCGGTCTGATCCCCACGGCTCAGGCGTTCCTGCTGATGATCGTGCTGCGGTACGCGCTGAGCTGGGTGGGCGTCTATGTGGGCCTGGCGGTGAAGAACGAGCAGGTCGCCGACGCGATGGTGCCGCTGGGCCTACCGTTCACGATGCTGTCGAACGCGTTCGTCCCGACCGACGGCATGCCGGGCTGGCTGCGCTTCCTCGCCGACTGGAACCCGGTAAGCGCGCTCACCGCCGGCTCACGGGAGCTGTTCGGCAACCCGGGCGCCCCGTCCGGAGACGTGGCCTGGCCACTCGCACATCCGGTGACCGCCGTCCTACTCTGGTCGGCCGCGCTGCTGGCGGTGTTTGTCCCGCTGTCGCTGCGTGCCTACACGCGCAGGGGACGGTGAAGGCCCGGGGAGGATCCGACTCGCGGTACAAGCGCACAGCACGCTGACGTAGCTCATCGGGGTACTTCTTCGGTGCTGCCACGGACGACTTCCTCCCCACGGCCATCAGACCATGATCAAGAATGATGTTCCCCGGGTTTCTCGGAGCCGTGTCGGTTGGCGTCAGGCGACGGACAGGGCGATCGGATGGAGCCTTTCATACTCGGTTGGGGTGAGCATGCCCAGCGAGCTGTGGCGGCGTTGCCGGTTGTGGAAGATCTCCAGGTACTCGAAAATCGCGTTGGCCAGTTCGATGCGGGTGCGCCAGCGTCGGCGGTTGAGCAGCTCGGTCTGCATGCGACCCCAGAACGACTCGATCATGCCGTTGTCGTAGCAGTCGCCGATGGATCCCATCGATGGTGCCAGGCCAGCTTCCTGGACCCGGCGGGTGAATGCCCATGAGGTGAACTGGGCGAGTTCAATCGGTCGTTGCAACACCGGGCTGTTTCAGCGAGCTTAGCTGCTCGGCGAAGACCTCGGCCGGAGTCTTCCAGCCAAGGCTCTTGCGGGGCCGGTTGTTGAAAGCCCGTGGCCACTTCCCCAACGAGCAGGCCGCGTTGAAATGCTTGTACCTGGTGACCCGGTCCCTGGACCCCACCGGCACAGGCAGAACCCGATGGACGATCCGCTGGAAACCCGCCCTGAACGCCTTCGCCATCACCTTCAGCGACCGCTTCCCGACCGCTGAAACCTACTAACCAAGATCGCCGGAAACACCGTTTGGCGAGGCTCTGTCTCACATTCGGTGGTGACCGAAGGTGATCGATGTCGTTGAGGTCATGTGTGCAAGATCGATGATCTGACGAAGATGGTGTTCTCGGG